>NZ_JBEPDA010000023.1:0-69337 GCF_040299985.1 Streptosporangium sp. NPDC000563
GCTCACGAACCCCAGCCGGGCCGGCTCATGCCCCAAGAACACGTTCTCGGCCACACTCAGCCCGTCCACCAGGTCGAGCTCCTGATAGATCGTGGAGATCCCGAGCCTGATCGCCGCGATCGGGCTCGACAGCCGCACCTCCTCGCCGTTCAGCGTGATCGTCCCCTCGTCGGGCTGGTGGGCACCGGCCAGGGTCTTGATCAGAGTGGACTTCCCGGCACCGTTCTGGCCGAGCAGACAGTGCACCTCGCCGGCACGGACCTCCAGGTCGACGCCGTCCAGGGCGCGCACTCCGGGGAACTGCTTGACGATCCCTCGCATTACGAGGAGGGGTGCCGAGTCGGTTGACGGCTCGGGCATGGGGGGCCTCCGTGGATCTTTACGACTGAATCTCGATGGGGACTTCGCTGGGAACTCGATAGAAGGGGACGATTGGGATCCCGCCCGTCCGGCCGGGCCGGACAGCACCAGCGTGGCGCCGCCGAGGTCGGCGTGAACGACGGCGTCACGAATCCGGTTCTCCAACCGGACGGACGGGATGTTCGTGGGGGCGATACCGGGTCTCACGAGATATGGCGTCTCATTCGCGCTCCTTCTCGGGTGCCGGTGCCGCCAGGCGGACGTCGATGGCAGTGGGGTTGGAGAGCACCCTCTCCGTGACGATCCCGGCGGCGCCGCGCGAGGCGGCGCCGAAGCCGAGATCGGAGGCGACGAATTCGCAGCGGGCGGCGGATCCCTCCACGCCCAGCCGCTTCAACTCCGCCTGCGCCACCGGGATGAGCCGGTCGGCGAGCTTGGCGAAGTAGCCGCCGATGACGATGACGCGCGGGTTGAAGAGGTTGACCAGGGTGGCCGATCCCCGCCCGAGCCAGCGTCCCACCTCGCCGATGGCCAGGTCGACCCGGGGGTCACCCGCGGCCCACCGCAGCTCGATCTCGGCCAGCCGCTCCTCCGGGTCGCGCATCACCCCGTCGTGCATGCCGTAGGCGTGGTCGGGGGTGGCCATCCGGACCAGCGCGGCCAGGCCGACCTTCGTCTCCCAGCAGCCGATCCGGCCGCAGCCGCAGCGCTCGCCCGAGGGGTCGACCATGACATGGCCCACCTCTCCCGCGAAGCCGTCGGCGCCGCTCAGCAGGCGTCCTCCGGAGATCACGCCGCCGCCGATGCCGACCTCGCCGGTGAGATAGACGAGATCGGACGTACCGGAGGCGATTCCGCCGGTGAACTCGGCGAGGGCCGCCAGGTTGGCGTCGTTGTCCACGCTGATCGGTACGTTCGGGGGAACTCCGGCGCGTACCAGCCACTCCGCCACCGGGACGCCGTACCAGCCGAGGTTGGGGGCGACGTCCACGGTGCCGGTGGCGGTGTCGACGAGACCGGGAACGGCCACGGTGATTCCGGCGACCTTGACCTCCAGGAGGTCGAGTTCGGCCATGGCCTCCCCGATCACCCGGGCCAACTCCGTCAGGGAACGCTCGGAGTCGCAGCCCATCGCGTCGAAGCTCACCCGCCGGTCGATCAGCACCCTGCCGCCCAGATCGGTGGCGAAGGCGGCGATGTAGTCGACGTTCACCTCAAGGCCGAGGGCTCCGACCCCCGCCCCGTCCAGCGCGAGGGCGAGCCCGGGGCGGCCGACGGCACCGGCGTGCTGGGGCCCGATCTCCTTGAGGAGGCCTCGGGCCTGCAGCTCGCTGACGAGGCTGGTGACCGTGGTCTTGTTCAGGCCGGTCTCCATGGCGACGACCGACCTGGACCGCGGACCGTACTCGCTGACGTGACGCAGCACCAGGGACAGGTTGGACCGGCGCACGGTGGCCTGGTCGGCGGGTGTACCGGCCGACCTGTTCGAGCTCGTCGAACCGCCGTTGCGACTGCCGGTCCAGCTACGGTGCACGTCACTCCCCTCAATTAATTTGCATGACTGGCCGAATTAAAGGCTCAGTCCAGGTTGGGGCGCAAGGTCCGAAACGTTTCGATCTGCGTAACGTTTTCGTAACACGGTCGCGCGTTTACGCGTGTACGTCACACGAACGACAGATACCGAGTCGTTACCGTCCCCCCCGGTGCGCGACAGGACACCTGTGTGTTACAAATCCAATTAATTTCTATCCGAGACAAATAAAAGCCAGGTGGCCGTGTGACCCAGGAGCAGCACCAGGCCCGCACGGTGGGCGGCACGCCTCAGGCCGCGGGTCCCGCCCTGCTCCGCAGGACGAACCTCTCCCTGGTCCTGCGCCACCTGCGCGAGCACGGGTCCACCTCCCGGTCCGACATCGCGGAGGCCACGGGCCTGCACCGGGCCACCGTCTCCAACCTGATGGTCGAGCTCCTCGACCGGCGGCTCGTCCAGGAGGTGGGCGTCGACCACGCCGGCACGGTCGGCCGCCCCCGGCGGGCGGTGGCGCTGCACGGCGCGCACATCGGTGCCCTCGGCCTGGAGATCAACGTCGACTACGTCGCCGTCCACGGCGTCGACCTCGGCGGCAACGTCCTGGTCGACCGCCGCCTGGGCTTCGACGCGGCGGGCAGCGGCGCCAGCCGCTCGCTTCGCGAACTCGGCCTGACGGCCCGCGAGGCCATCGAGGAGATGGCGCGCGCCGGGGCCGCGCCGGCGGGCATCGGAGTGGCGGTCCCCGGCCTGGTCGACGTCGACCACGGGGTGGTCGCCTTCGCCCCCAACCTCGACTGGCACGACGTGCCGCTCGCCGCCCGGCTCTCCTCCGCCCTCGGCCCGCTGCGCGTGCCGGTCACGGTCGACAACGACGCGAACCTCGCCGCTCTGGCCGAATACACCTCGGGAGTCGCCGCCGGTACGGCCGACATGGTCTACCTCACCGGCGAGGTCGGCGTGGGCGGCGGCATCGTCGTGAACGGCAGGCTGCTGCGCGGAGCGGACGGCTTCTCCGGCGAGGTCGGGCACCTGCCGGTCGACCCGAGCGGCGGGCGCTGCGGCTGCGGGCGGTTCGGCTGCTGGGAGACGAAGGTGGGCCTGGCCGCGCTGGTGCGCATGGCGACCCCCGAGCGGGCGTACGGGCTGGAAACGGTCCCGGTGCCCGATCCCGAGGAGCGGGTGGCCGAGATCGCCCGCGACCTGGCCGCCGGCGACCAGCAGACGCTGGTCGCGGTCGCGGAGGTCGGCCGCTGGCTCGGGCTCGGCGGCTCGATCCTGGTCAACCTCTTCAACCCGCGCGTGATCGTCGTAGGCGGTTACTTCGCCACCCTGGCCGCATGGCTGCTCCCCTTCGCCCAGGCGGAGCTGGAGCGTCTGGTCGTCGCCGGCCCCGCGGCCCGCTGTCGTTTCATCGCCTCCGACCACGGCTTCGGCGCCGCCTCCCGGGGCGCCGCGAACGTGGTGATCAACCAGATCGTCAACGACCCGGCCGCGATCATGCCGCCCGCCGGAGCCTGACAGCCCCGGCGGGCGGGCGGTCTCTTCTACGATCGAGGACGTGACCGCCCCGATCTCACGTCCCAGTGCCCGGATCCTGCTGGTCGACGCCGACGAGCGCCTCCTGCTGTTCCGCTGCCCGGCCCCCGCGCAGTGGCCCGCCGAGCACTGCTGGATCACCCCTGGCGGAGGGGTGCACGACGGCGAGACACTGACCGCCGCCGCGGTCCGCGAGATACGCGAGGAGACAGGGCTGGAGATCACGGAAGAACGCCTGGGGCCCGTCGTGGCCCGCTCCTCCGGCCTCACCTGGTTCGGAGACGTCCGGATCGCCGCGATCGACTCGTTCTTCTTCCTGCGTGTCGGCGAACACGCCGTCGACGTCTCGGGACAGGAGGAACTGGAGCGTTCGCTGATCTCGGCGCACCGCTGGTGGACCCGTCACGATCTCCTCACCACCGATGAGACGATCTTCCCCCTCAACCTTGGAGCCCTGTTGTCCGATCTCCTGGACGGAGACCTCCCCGCCGAACCCGTCCCGCTGCCCTGGCACCACGACGAGTAGTCCCCTGCCGACGGTGACGGGCGGGTGTGCCCGCCCGTCACCGTGTACGTGCCGCCCCGGGGATTCGAACCCCGAACCTCCGGTTCCTGAAACCGGCGCCTCTGCCGTTGGGCCAGAGCGGCCGGGCGTGCCGTACGCACGCCGATGTCACCGATGTCACCGATGTCACTGTGTCGCCTGTGTCGCCTGACCGTTCTCGCTCGACGTCCCGGAGCACTGCGCGTGGTGAGTGGTCGCGCCTCAGATCGTCGCGTCCGGGGTCGCCTTCGCTGGAAGTCACCGCTTCGTCGGAACGGCAGGGCTCGAACCTGCGGCCTTCCGGTCCCTGACCGGATGCTCTTCCTGCTGAGCTACGCTCCGTCACGCGTCCGGTCCGGTTGGCGTGGGCCGTACCGGACGCGCCGCGGGCCTGCGAACCGGGCGGGGGTCGCCACTCCCGTCGCCGAGTCCCAGTCCCATGCCCTTCTCCTGCCAGGGCAGAGCCGCAGCGGGGGTTCGAACCCCGTCCTGCCGGGTGGAAACCGGCTGCCTTACCGATTCGGCCTCTGCGGCGTGTCTTCCGAGATGAATCCTTTCCCCTTCCCACGAGAAGGCGTGAAAGCGTTAAACGTGCTGCGCCGTGAATTTATGGAGAGCGGGGAAACCAGCTTCCGCGCACGCTGGTCGAAGCAGCCTCCCATGGTTCAGGAAATGAAGAAGCCGCCTGGACCGATGTCTTGGGCGGCTCGGCGGTTTCCCTCGCAAGGACTAGCCGCCTGCCCCCTCGGGAGCCGGAGCACTGTCATTGAGCAGCGAAAACATCTCAAGGCTTCCCTGCCGCACCGATGACGCGCCGTACTTCATCGTCGATCCTTTCCGAGGTGCGGAGCGGATGCCCCGGCCTTTTCTCCATTGAAGTACAAAGGCGGCCTTCGATGCCAGTGGTTTTATCCGCGCTTTCCTCCCCCGAGGTTTTCGACGGCCGTTTTCCGCGGCTCGCGGAGAATTCGTCGTTCGTCGCGCGCCGGGCTTGCCGGGCCCGTACTCGCGTTCTTTCCGCCGCGAATCCGGGTGGCCCGATCCGTCCCGCCGATGCCCGGCCGCCCGAACGTCACCTCCTCACCGGGCTCCCACCGCGTGGGTGGCAGGCCGCGGAGCCGGGTGACGGCCTCTCGTCGCGACCACCTCGCGGTTGTGCGGCTGCGCGGGATCCCGTGTGATCGATGAGAGAGCCGATCGCGTGAACCGGCGTCCCTCGTCTTCTGGTTAGGTGAGCGACATGGCACTTCACCCCAATCTCGATCCCGGACTGGCCGCCGCCCTCGAGGCGAGTCCCCTGCCCGCCGCCGATTTCGGCGCCATGCGACTGGAGGACCTGCCCGACGTCCGTCTCCAGCTGGACGCGGCGCGTGCGGCGATGCCCCCGCTCGCTCCGGACGAGCGAGTCGTGATCGAAGACCGGACCGTACCCGGCCCCGAGGGCGATCCCGACATCCGGTTGCGGATCTACCGGCCCGCCGGGCAGGAGGGCGCCGTCCCCTGCCTGTACTGGATCCACGGCGGCGGGATGATCCTCGGCGACGTGGAGACGGAGGACGCGCGCCTCAACGAATACGTCGCGGCGCTGGGATGCGTGATCGTCTCGGTCGACTATCGACTCGCGCCGGAGAACCCGGACCCGGCTCCGGTCGAGGACTGCTACGCGGGTCTGCTGTGGACCGCCAAGAACTCCGCCGAGCTGGGCATCGACCCTGAGCGCCTCGCGGTGGGCGGGGTCAGCGCGGGAGGCGGGCTCGCCGCGGGCACCGTGCTGCTGGCACGCGACCGCGGCGGCCCGGCCCTCGCGTTCCAGCTCCTGATCTGCCCGATGCTGGACGACCGCAACACCACTCCTTCCAGCCACGAGTTCGTCGAGGCGGTCGTGTGGAACCGGTCGGCGAACCTCTTCGGATGGAGGGCACTGCTCGGCGAGCGATCGGGCGGCGACGATGTCTCCCCGTACGCGGCCCCGGCGAGGGCGACCGACCTGTCGGGGCTGCCCCCCGCGTACATCGACGTTGGCGAGCTGGAGGTCTTCAGGGACGAGTGCTTCGACTACGCCCTGCGGCTGGTGCGGGCGGGTGTCTCCACCGAGTTCCACCTCTACCCGGGGGCCTTCCACGGCTTCGACGGGATAATCCCCGAGGCGGAGATCAGCCGCAGGGCCGCCGCCGAACGGGTGGTCGCGCTACGCCGGGCCCTGCTGCGCTGACCGGGCCGGGGATCGAACGTCCCGCTCAGCGCAGCACCGGGTAGTTGGCGCGGATGAGGCCGTGCGGGTCGCGGGAGCGCTTGAGGTCGCGCAGCCGGGCCAGCACGTCGACGGGGAACGCGGCCGTGGCCCGCTCACCGGGACTCAGCGAGGTGTAGGGCTTGCGTCCGCTGCTCCACGGGACCAGGTCCGCTGAGATCTCGTCCTGGCGGGCCCGTACGGCGGTGGCCGCCTCGGGTGAGGGGGCGAGGCCCAGCATGGCCAGCATGTAGGGCTCGGCCAGGTGGCCGCAGGCACCACCGTTCGCGGCCGGGCGGGACAGGGCGCCGCCGAGGTGGCGGATCTGCACGCTCAGCAGCGGAGCGATCGGCGCGGTGAGCAGCGTCGCCACGACCTCGTCGGCCAGGTCGGTCAGCAGCTCTCCCCGGTTCACCCCCGCTCCGGGGGCGGTGGGCTCGGCGCAGACGGAGTCCAGCTCGGCCACCCGCAGCGGGCCCCTGCTGTCCGAGATCACTCCGTCGATCTTGTCCAGGCGGCGCAGCAGGTCCTGGGCCTCCCCTGTCTCTCCCAGGAACGTCGCGTCCACGGCGACCATGGGCGCCGCTCCGGGAAAGTGCAGCAGGTCGAACCAGACGCTCAGCTCGTCGGGGGCGTCGGCGGTGATCTCCCGGAACGCCTGGAGCACCAGCGGGGCGCTCTCACCGGGCCACATGACGCGTCCCCCGTACAGGTGCGGCGCCGGGTGCAGGTCGAACTCGACGGCGGTCACCACGGCGAAGTCGCCGCCGCCTCCTCGCAGCGCCCAGAACAGCTCGGCGTCGGACTCGGCGCTGACCGTGGCCCGCACGCCGTCGGCGCCGACCACGTCGAAGGCGCGCACGCTGTCGGCGGCGAAGCCGTGGCGGCGGCCGAACCAGCTCAGGCCCCCACCCAGGGTGTAGCCCACCACGCTGGGGCCCGAGGAACTGCCTGCCAGCCCGGTCAGCCCGTGTGGTCCGGCGACGGCGAGCACCTCGCCCCACCTCACCCCCGCCCCGACCCGCGCGGTGCGCTGCCGCGGCCGTACGTCCACCCCGCCCAGCCGCCCGGTGCGCAGCAGGATCACTCCCTCCACGTCGCCGCTCGCGCCGTGCCCCAAGGGCTGGGCGGTCACGCACAGCCCGGCGAGGCGCGCCCAGGTGACCAGCGCGGCCACGTCGTCGGCGTCCTCCGCCTCGACCACCGCCGCCACCGGCTGGTCGACCGCGAGGTTCCACGCCCGCCTGGCCTGCTCGAACCCCTCGTCTCCCGCCGCCAGCACCGGCCCCCTGACCGCGCGCCGCAGATCGTCCCCGATCGTCATGATCGCCTCTCCCCTTTCACCGTTACCGATCCCCACTGTCGAACGAGTCGGCTGAGATCGAGCTGAGGTCGAGTTGAGATCCGGGATCCGCTCGCACCCGAGCGGATCCCGTGCAACCTTCCGTCTCGTCGCAGCGTCTATAGGGGTCAAAGCGGGGCATGCGCCACGGGGAGAGACAGGCGTGTGAGCCCGGAAGCCTGCGAGAAGGGGACCCCCACAGGTGCGTGCACTGACGGGCAAGGCCAAGAAGGCGATCTACCGGCTGTTCGAGGCGAGGAACCGAAGGCGTGAACGGACCGCGCCACCTCCGTCCACACACCAGATCAAGATCCTGATCCTGCACGCGTACGGCATGGGCGGCACCATCAGAACGGTCTTCAACCTGGCCGGCTACCTGGCCTCGACCGGACACGACGTGGAGATCGTCTCCATCCTCAAGGAGGCGGAGGAACCGTTCTTCCCCATCGACCCGAGGGTGAGGTTCCGCTTCCTCGACGACAGGCTGGTCCCGCCGACCGGCCTGCGCGGCCGGCTGTCGAAGATGCCGAGCAGGCTCATCCCGCCGCAGGAGGCCGCCTACCACCGCTTCAACGTGTGGACCGACCTGCGACTGGCCCGCTGGATCCGCTCGGTCGACACCGGCGTCGTCATCGCCACCAGACCCGGGCTCAACCTGGCCCTCGCCCAGCTGGCCCTGCCGAGCGTCATCACCATCGGCCAGGAGCACGTGGCCCTGCGGGGACAGTCACAGGAGGTACAGAAAGTCATCAGACGGCGTTACCGCAGGTTCGACGCCCTCGTCACCCTCACCAAGGCCGACATGCGCGACTACCGCGCGACGCTGCGGCGAAAGCCCCGGAAGCTGGCGAGGATTCCCAACGCCGTACCGCCCATGACCGGCGGGATCTCCAAGCTGGAGGACAAGGTCGTGGTCGCCGTCGGCCGCATGACCAAGCTCAAGGGGTTCCACCGCCTCATCGCCGCGTGGGAGACCGTGGCGGCCGCCCATCCCGACTGGACCCTGCGCATCTTCGGCGCGGGACCGCAGGAGGACAACCTGCGCACCCAGATCGCCGAGGCGGGACTGCAGGGGAGGGTCGAGCTGCCCGGTCCCACCTCCGACATCGGCGCCGAGTTGGAGAAGGCTTCGATCTTCGTACTCAGCTCCCGCCACGAGGGCTTCCCCATGACGATCCTCGAGGCGATGGCCAAAGGGCTGGCGATCGTGAGCTTCAACAGCCCGCACGGCCCCAAGGAGATGATCACTGACGAGGTCGACGGGCTGCTGGTCACGCCGCGCACCGAGGCCAACCTCGCCGCCGCCCTCAGCCGCGTCATCGAGGACGGGGAACTGCGTCGCCGGCTGGCCGAAGGCGCTCTGGCGACCGCCGTCACCTACGACGTGGAGTCGGTCGGCGCCAAGTGGGACGCCCTTTTAGCGGAGTTACTGGCCCGCCGAGACGGCACCTACGAACGGCCCTCCTGAGTCTTCGACCGATACGGTGCGGCTCGGATGCTCCTGGACTCGGCACGGCGGACGGCCGCACCGTTCCCGGCCTCCTCGGCACCGGGTACCCCGAGACCTGGTCGACATCACGCTCGGAGCCTTCCCTCCCCGGCGGGCCTGGGGAAGAGCGGAACGGCTCACTGCCTCTCGGGGCCGTGGGGCCCGCCGGTCACCGGATCCACCGGCCACGAAATTGACGGTGGGAGAACGTAGGCTTCCGGCTGCCATGAAGAAAGAGGACCCACCGACGCACCTGACCTTCCGGCTGCTGGGCCCGCTGGAGGTCACCGATGAGACCGGTCACCCACTCGACCTCGGCACCAGGAAGCAGCGTGCCCTGGTGACGATGCTGGCGCTGGAGCCTGGCAGGGTGGTCTCGCTGGACGGCCTGATCGACAGGCTGTGGGCGGGCGAGCCGCCCTCCGCCGCGACGAGGACCCTGCAGTCCTACATCGCGCACCTGCGCAGGGTGCTGGAGCCCGGCCGCAGGCCGCGCACCCCGCCGAGGGTGCTGCTCACCCGCGAGCCGGGATACCTGCTGGCCGTCGCCCCCGGTCAGGTCGACCTGGCGCGCTTCGCCGCGGGCGCCGAGGAAGGCAGCAGGGCACTGGCGCGCGGCGACCACCGGGAGGCACTCCGGGTGCTGGAGGAGACGCTGGCGCTGTGGCGAGGTGAGCCGCTGGGCGAGTTCGCCGATCAGGAGTTCGTCCGGCCCGTCCTCACGCGGCTGCGCGAGCTGCGGGCCACCGCCGAGGAGGACGGATTCGAGGCACGGCTGGCGCTGGGCGAGAGCGGCGCGTGCGTGCCGGACCTGGAGGCCCTGGTCGAGGCCCACCCCTACCGGGAGCGGCTCTGGGAGCTGCTGGTGCCGGCGCTGTACAGGAGCGGCAGGCAGGCCGACGCGCTCGCCGCGCTACGCCGGGTCCGCGCCCTGCTCGCCGACGACCTCGGCATCCAGCCGGGGCCGCGGCTGCGGCGCCTGGAGCGGGCGGTGTTCGAGCAGGCCGTCGAACTGGAGACCTCCGGCCTCGCTCCCGGCCCGTCTCCGGGGGCGGACCCGGTGCCGTCTCCCGCCGCGCTCATCCCGCCCGCACCGGCCCGCGCCGCGACGGGAGACGGGAGCGGTGACCTCGTGACCGCCGAGACACTGGTCGCCAGGGATGCGCAGCTGCGCCTGGTGGCCGAGCGGCTGGCCTTGGCGAGGCGCGGGGAGGGCGGGGTGGTGCTGGTGACCGGGGAGGCCGGGATCGGCAAGACCCGGCTCGCGCGGGCCGCGGCCGACGAGGCCGCCGGACGGGGTTTCCGGGTGGCCTGGGGGCGCTGCGTCGACGGCGCGGCCCCCGCGTTCCGGCCCTGGATCCAGGTGTTGCGCGAGTGCGGCGGAACGAACCCGTTCCACGGCGAGGCGACGTCACCGGTCCGCGGCCCGAGCCCCGAACCCGGCCCGGACCGTCCGGGCCCTGAGCCTCGCCCGGCCCTTCCGAGTTCCGGACCCGGTCCGGGCAGCGCGGGCTCCGATGCTCCCCTCTGTCTCGATTCCGGCCCCGGTCCCGACGGTGATGTCTCCGCGGGCTCCGATGCTCCCCCCGGTCTCGATCCCGACGCCGCCCTGTTCGAGCTGTACGAGCGGGTGACGGCGACGCTGACCTCCACCGGCGGCCCGCTCCTGGTGGTGCTGGAGGACCTGCACTGGGCCGACGCCTCCTCGCTGCGGCTGCTCACCTTCGTCGCGGGCGAGCTGGCCCGCCACCCGGTGCTGGTGATGGCGACGCTGCGTCCCGAACCGGGCGACCACCCCGCGCAGCTGCGCGACACCCTCGGCGCGTTGTCCGGGGAGCCGGGGACCACGCACCTGGAGCCGTCCCCGTTTCGCGCGAAGGACGTGTCGTCCTATCTGCGTCTGCGGCGGATCCCCGACGATCCCCTGCTGGTCGACGTGCTGCTGGAGCGGAGCGGCGGCAACCCCTTCTACCTGGGCGAGCTGCTGCGGCTGCGCGAGGGCGAAGGTGAGCACTGCCTGGTGGCGGGACTGCCCGCCGGAGCACGTGACGTCATCGAGCGCCGGGCGGCGAGGCTTCCCGAGGAGACGCGGGAGCTGCTGCGGGCTGCGGCGGTCACCGGGCGCGAGGTGGACATCGACGTGCTCGAAGCCGTCACGGGCATCCCCGCCGAGCGGGTGATGGCCCTGCTGGAACCGGCGGTGGCGAGCGGGCTGCTGGCCGAGCCGCCCGGCGGCCCCGACTACCGTTTCTCCCACGCCCTGGTGCGCGACGCGCTGCTCGCCGGGCTCGGCCGCCTGGCGCGGGCCCGGCTGCACCTGCGTACGGGCGAGTGCCTGGAGGCCAGGCCGAGCGCCGAGCCCGCCACCCTGGCCCATCACTTCGCCTCGGCCGCCAGGGTCGGCGGCGCGTCCAAGGCGGTGGAGTACGCCTCCCGCGCGGCCCGGCGGGCCGCGGCCCAGCTCGCGTACACCGAGGCCGTCGAGCTGTGGGAGCTGGCTTTGAACTCACTGCCCGCCGACGGCGGCCGTGGCGACGACGGCAGGTCCAGGTGCGCGTTGCTGACGGAGCTGGGACAGGCTCGCCGTACGGTCGGTGACGCCGTGGCGGCCCGCCGGGACCTGGAGGAGGCGATCGAGCTCGCCCTGCGGCTTGGCGACAGGGAGGCCCTGATCTCCGCGATCACCGTCTCCGGCGGACTCGCCCTGTGGTTGTGGCGCCCCTACGGGGTGGTCGACACCGCGATGGTCGCCGTGCTCGAGGACCTGCTGGCCGGGCCGCTCGACGACCGCGACCGGGCCGCGCTGCTGGGCACCCTCGCCGTCGAGCTGCACTACGGCCCGCGTCGCGCCGAGAGCGAGCGGCACGCGGCGCGAGCCGTGGAGATCGCCCGCGGTCTGGACGACCCCGCGCTGCTGGCGCGGACCCTGAACAACTACCTGCTCGCCTGCTGGGTGCCGGGCCGCAACCCCGAACGGCTGCGGGCCGCGAAGGAGATGCTGTCCCTGCCGCACCTGCCGCGCGCCACCGAGTTGGTGGCCCGGGTCTTCCGGATGGCCTGCCTGATGCGCGCCGGCGACCTGACCGGCTGGGATCTCGATCTGGCCCGCTGCGAACGGCTGGTCGAGGAGGTACGCCGCCCCGAGCTGGAGGCCATGGTCCGCATCGCCCAGACCGCCAGGTGCACCCTCGAAGGCCGTTGGGCGGACGCGGAGTCGCTCGTCACCCGTTTCGGGAAGATGGGCTACGGCTCAAGCGTCTGGGGGCAGGAGTTCCGGCTGCTGCTCACGATGTTCACCTGCGACCGGGGGCGCGGCCGGGTCGCGGAGACCCTCGACGGGCTGCTCGCCTCGGCGGAGGACCCGTCGCTGGTGCCGCTGCGCCCGATCGCGGTGCTGGCCGCCCTCGACTCCGGCCGTCCGGATCTCGCCCGCGAGCTGGTCGCCCGCTGGGGCACCGAGGTCGCGGACGACTGGATCGCCGACTTCCTCATCCCCGTCTGGGGCCTGGTCGCCGCCGGGCTCGGCGTCCCCGACCCCGAGGAGCTGTACGACAGGCTCGCCCCGCACGGCGACCAGCTGATCGTCGCCGGGACAGGCAGCACGGCGTGGGGCTCCACCCACCTGGTCCTCGCCGAGCTGGCGGCGCGGCTGGGCCGCGCCGGCCGGGCTCGTGAGCACGCCCGCGAGGCGGTCGAGACGCACCGGCGGCTCGGCCTCTCCCACCTGGAGGAGCGGAGCCTGCGATTGCTGGCCCGCCTGAGCTGATCCGGCCGGTCACGGTCAGGTCACCGGCCACCGGTTCACCAGCGCTGGTGGACCTGCGGGCGGATCAGCTCGTCGTAGATCTCCCGCACTCTCGCGAGGGTCGTCTCGGGCAGCGCGTCCACGGCGGCGGCGGCCGCGTTGGCGCGGGCCTGCTCGGGATTGCGGGCACCGGGGATGACCACGGAGACACCGGGCTGGTCGATGATCCAGCGCAGCGCGAACTGCGCCATGCCGGCCTGCGGCGGCACCAATGGTGCCAGGCGGCGGACCGCCTCCAGGCCGGTGGCGAAGTCGACCCCGGAGAAGGTCTCGCCGACGTCGAAGGACTCGCCGTGCCGGTTGAAGGTGCGGTGGTCGTCCGCGCCGAAGACGGTGGACTCGTCGTATTTGCCGGACAGCAGGCCGCTGGCCAGCGGGACCCGGGCGATGATGCCGACCCCGGCCTTGGCCGCCGCCGGGAGCACCTTCTCCAGCGGCTTGAGCCGGAAGGCGTTGAGGATGATCTGCACGGTGGCCACGCCCGGCCGGGCGATCGCGGTGAGCGCCTCGTCGCAGGTCTCCACGCTCACCCCGTAGGCGGCCACGCGGCCCTCCTCGACGAGCGTGTCGAGGTCGTCGAAGACCCTGTCCGTCGCGTAGACCGGGGTGGGCGGGCAGTGCAGCTGCACCAGGTCGAGGGTGTCGACGCCGAGGTTGGCGCGGGAGCGGTCGGTCCACGCCCGGAAGTTGTCCAGGGTGTAGGCCGAGGGTTCCTGCGCGACACGGCGGCCCATCTTGGTGGCCACGGTCAGCCCGGGCCTGGCCTTGATCAGCCGCGAGACGATCCGCTCGCTGCGCCCGTCACCGTACACGTCGGCGGTGTCGACGAAGGTGACCCCCGCCTCCACCGCGGCGTCGAGGGTGGCCAGGGCCTCGTCCTCGCCGACCTCACCCCAGTCGGCCCCCAGTTGCCATGCGCCGAGTCCGACGACGCCGACCTGCCTGCCCGTTCTTCCCAATTCGCGCTGTTCCACATCAGTGATCGTAGCCCGCACGGCGCGGCGGGAATCACCCCGGGCGGAGCAGGTCGGCGGCGCGGTGTCTCCCTTCTACCGCGACACGCTCGGTATCACGTGGGCGTCGGGACCGGGGAAGACGAGGCTTTCGTGCTCGTCGCCCTCCCAGCGGACCATGTAGGGCGGGCTTCCGTCCTCGTTGCGCAGTTCGATGATCAAACCGACCTTGCGAGGATCGCCGTTGCGGGTGCCCTCCACGATCAGTTTGTCGCCTATGGTGGCCTTCATAGTGTCCTCCGGATGGGAGGATGCTGCCCCCGTGGCCATCCTCCCTTTCCATGGGATCACTCTGCGGCGCATTCGTCCAGGTGGCAGGCGCATTGAAGCCTGCCGGAGCATCCCGTCGGCGTCAGACTTTACTTATATAAGTCGATACTGAGACAGTGAGGCCATGCACGCGCTCGACGTTCTCGGCGACCCGGTCCGGCGCCGGATCCTGGAGTTGCTCGCCGACGGCGAGCGGGCGGCCGGTGAGATCAGCGCCGTGGTGCAGGAGGAGTTCGGGATCTCGCAGCCCGGCGTCTCGCAGCACCTGCGCGTGCTGCGGGACAACGGGTTCGCGACCGTACGCGCTCAGGGGACCCGAAGGCTGTACGCCGTCGACCCCGCCCCGCTGCGGGAGGTGGACAGGTGGCTCGACCGCTACCGGCACTTCTGGAACCAGCACCTCGACGCCCTGGGCACCGAGATCGCGCGGGGTAAGCGGGAGCGTCGTGTCAGGGAGGCAGAGTCCCCGCCGTCCCCGCCGTCCTCGCCGTCCTCACTGACCTCGCCGTCCTCACTGACCTCGCCGCCTCCGGGCGCCGGCGCCGACACCGGCCCGTGAGACCGGCCGCGCCGCTCCCGCCGTCCCTGCCGCCCGGGGGCTCAGGGTGAGCCACGCTCGAAGGGGCGTCCCAGCGCCCCGGGTTCGCGGCTCCGGTTCGTGAGCAGCAGCATCGCGAGCAGGGCCAGCAGGTACGGCGCCGCGATGAGCAGTTGCGCGTTCAACTCCACCCCCAGCGCGGGCAGCGCCAGGCGCATCGCGTCGGCGAGCCCGAAGATCGCGCAGCCGAGCAGGGTGCGTCCCAGCCGCCAGCCGCCGAAGATCACCGCCGCGACGACGATGTACCCCCGTCCGGCCGTCATGTTCTGGTTGAACGAACCGACCTCGCCGACCGCGAGGTACGCGCCGCCCAGCCCGGCCAGCGCGCCGCACCACAGCAGTGCCTGACGGCGGCGCGCGTTGACCCGGATGCCGGTGACGTCGGCGGCACGCGGCCGCTCGCCGACCGCCCGCAGCTCCAGGCCCCACCTGCTGCGCTCGACCAGCCACCAGGTCAGCGGGACGACGACGACCAGCAGGTAGGCAGGCCAGCGCTCGACGAACAGCGGGGGGCCGATCAGCGGTATGTCGCGCAGCCAGGGGACGCTGACCTGTGACACCTGGTGGGAGTCGAAGTCGCTGACCGTGATCAGGTAGCCGGTCAGCCCGAGGACGAGGGCGTTGAGCACCAGACCGGCCACGAAGGTGTCGATCTCCAGCCGGTGGGAGAGGTTGCCGTGCACGAGGCCGATGAGGAGACCGACCAGCACGCCCGCGACCAGCCCCGCGGTGGCGCTGCCGGTGGCACTGGCCACGGCGATCGAGCCGAACGCGGCGCCCAGCATCATCGCCTCGACGGAGATGTTCATGGCACCGGCCCGCTCGGCGAGATACTCCCCGCACGCCGCGAAGGCGAGCGGCACCGTGAGCCGTATCCCGCTGGACAGGATGGTGGAGACGTCGTCCGTGCCGATCATGGGGCCGATCATGGGGCCGATCATGGGGCCGTCCTCTCCGCGACGGGCGCGGCCCCGTGCCCGTCGCGTGCGACGCGGACGCCGGTCCCGCGGCGCCGGAGCGCGGCGATGACAACGGGCGGGGCGACGAAGGCCAGCACCAGCAGGGCCTTCACCACGTCCACGACGAACGAGGGCACGCCGGTCGCGGCGAGGAAGCCGCCGCCGGAGCGCAGCGCGCCGAACACCAGGGCGACCGCCACGGCCGGCACCGGCCTGTTACGGGCGACGAGAGCGACGAGCAGGCCGTCCCAGCCGATGTTCATCGCCATGCCCGGCTGCAGCCGGTGGACGCCCACCGGGCTGGTCAGCAGCACGGCCCCGGCCAGCCCGGCGAAGGCACCGGAGACGGCCAGCGCCGCGCCGCCCAGCGCGCCGGCGCGTACGCCCGCGTGCCTGGCGGCGAGCGGGTTGAGTCCGAGCACGGTGAGCCGGAACCCCCAGCGGGTGCGGGTGATCGCCGTCGCGATGATCGCGGCTCCGGTCACCGCGATCAGCAGGCCACCGTTGACCTGCAGGTCCGGGTATTCCCCGATCGAGCCGAGCAGCGCGCTCGCCGGCAGCGGGTTGGACTGCGGCGCGACGACGGCGTCACCGACCCGCGACTCCTGCAGCAGCCACGGCGTGTTCACCGCGAACGCGACGAGCTGCTGGGCGACGAAGGTCATCAGCAGCGTGCTGACCACGATGTTCACGCCCCGCAGCCGGTACATCAGCGCGCTGAGGCCGGCCCACGCGCCACCGGCCAGCGCGGCGACCGTGAGCACGACCGCCAGCAGCGCCGGGCCGGTGACCGCGAGGCGCAGTCCCACCCAGGCGGCGAAGAGCGCCCCGACGAGCACCTGGCCCTCCTGCCCGATGTTGAACACGCCGGACCTGGCGCTGACGCACGCGCCCACGGCGACGAGCAGCAGCGGCGCCGTGTACAGCAGGGTGGAGGTCCAGGCCGTCGGGTCGGCCACACTGCCCTGGAAGAGTGCCCGCACCGAGGCGAGCGGGGAGCCACCGGTCACGGCGATCAGCAGCGACGACAGGGCGAGCGCCACGACCACGCCCGCGACGGTCGCCACGCCGGTCCTCCAGCCGGACGCGCCGGGACCGAGGGGGAGGAGGGCGAGCAGGCGCCCGGACGGGTCCCGGCCGGCGTTCGGGGGGGTTTCTCTCACGCGCCCGCCCCGCCCACCAGCATTCCGAGCCGCTCGGCCGTGGCCTCCCCGCCGGCGAGGACGCCGGTGATCCTTCCCGCGGAGATCACCGCGATCCTGGAGGCTAGGGTCATGACCTCCTCCAGTTCCGTGGAGATCAGCAGTACGGCCACCCCTTCGGACGCTGCGTCGCGTAGCCGCCGGTGCATGTCCTCTACGGCGCCCACGTCCAGCCCCCGCGAGGGCTGGGCCACGACCAGGACGGCCGGGCGGGCCGAGAGTTCGCGGGCGAGCACGACCCGCTGCCGGTTTCCTCCGGAGAGGTCGCGCACCGGGGTGTCCGTCGACGGGGTGACGATGCCGAACTCGGCCACCATGCGGCGGGCGACGGCGTGCATCCTCCTCCGGTCGAGGAACACCCGGCCGCTCACGGCGTCCAGCGACTTCATGACCAGGTTCGCCGCGACGCTCATGTCCAGCACCAGCCCGAAACCGTGCCGGTCCTCGGGCACGATGCCGAGCCCGGCGGCGTGCAGCGCACCCGGGCGGTTCGGATCGACCGGTCTGCCGGAGATCTCGACCGTCCCCGAGTCCGGTACGGCGAGCCCGGACAGCAGGTCGCCCAGGCTCGACTGGCCGCTGCCCTCGGCCCCGTACAGGCCGACGATCTCACCGGGGGCGACGTCCAGCCCGAGATCGGACAGGACGGGCACTCCGTCGACGGTGAGGGTGAGGCCGCGCAGCCGTAGCGCGGGCGCCGGGGGGTCCTGGACGCCCGTGCCCGCCTCGTCCGCCTTGATCTTTTCTGCCCTGAGCTCCTCGGGCCTGAGCTCGGTCATCGTGGCTTTTCCCGGCCCGGCCTCCCCCGTCGCGGCTTCTGTGGCTCCGGCCTCGGGAGCGGTCTCGGTCATCGTGGCCTTCCCGGGTCCGTCACCCCTCGCGGCCCCGTACGTTCCCGGCAGCACGCCGAGGGCGGCCTCGGCTCCCGGGGAGACCTCCCTGCCGACCATCCACCTGGCCAGCTCCCGGGGACCCGTCCGCGCGGTCGCGCCACGGAAGACGACCTTTCCCCCGCGCAGCACGGTCACCCGGTCGGTGGCCGCGGTGATCTCGTCCAGCTTGTGGCTGATCAGGATGACCGCGCGGTTCTCCGAACGGACCGCGCGGCGCAGCACGCCGAACAGTTCGGCCGACTCCGCCCGGGTCAGCACGGACGTCGGCTCGTCGAGGATGAGCACCGACGGGTCCCCGCGCAGGCACTTGATCAGCTCGACCCGCTGCCGCTCGCCCGCGGAGAGCCCCGCGACCCTGGCCAGTGGGTCGACCGGCAGACCGTAGCGCCGGGAGACCTCCAGCACCTGGTCACGGGCGGCGGCCCTGTCGATCCTCCCGGTGTCGCCCAGGACGACGTTCTCCCAGACCGTGAGCGGTTCGATCAGGCTGAAGTGCTGGTGCACCATGCCGATGCCGAGCGCCGCGGCCTGTCTCGGGCTGCCGATGTCGACGGGCTCGTCATCGCGCAGGACGGTTCCGGCGTCCCGCCGGACGAGTCCCAGCAGGATCTTCATGAGTGTCGACTTGCCGGCCCCGTTCTCACCGAGCAGGCCGTGGATCTCTCCCCGGTACACGTCGAGATCCACGGTGTCGCAGGCCACCACCTGGCCGTAGCTCTTGCTCACTCCCCGCAGCCGCAGCGCGGGCACCGGCGGTGGGGAGAGCTCCCCGGCCTGTTCGTCTTCCCGCATCTCAGGAGCCGAGCCTCCGCACTTCCGCCTTGGGGTCGATCTTGCCGCTGCCGACGTCGGCGATGAACGTCTCCAGCCTCTCCCTCTGCTCGGGGGTGGGCTCGCAGATCCTCACGGTGGGGAACGGGTCGACGCCGAGCTTCCAGACCTTCTCCACGCCCATCCGCAGCTTCGCCGCGGCGAATTCCTCCAGCGCGGCCCTGAAGTAGTCTCCGGGACTGAAGAGCACCGAGATGTCGAAGGTGGGCGCGGTGGAGGCGCACCGGTCGGTGCCCGGGGTGAGGGTGAGCACGCCGTTGGCGTCGGCCAGCTCCGCCGACGCGTCGGTGGCGCCGCCCAGGTAGGGGTAGACGACCTTGACGCCCTGGCTGATCTGGGCCTGGGTGGCCTCCTTGGCCTTGGCCGAGTCGTTGAGGTCGCCGCTGTAGGTGACCGTCAGCGTGGCCTCGGGGACCACCAGCCGGATACCCGCCCTGAAGGCCCTCGCCGCCGCGGTGGTGAAGTCGACCTCCGGCCCGGTCACGAACCCGGCCTTGGTCTCGCCTTTCTCCTTCATCAGCAGGCCCGCCGCGTATCCGGCGGCGAGCAGGCTCTGGTCCGCCTCGTCGGTGGAAAGCATGATCCTCGGGGTCTGCGGGACGTTGTCCGAGGAGGGTACGTACCAGGCGGTGTTCGCGCACACCGGCTCCTCGGCGGCGGGGATCGCGTCCCTGAGGTCCGCGGCGCCCAGGGCCACCATGTCGACCTTCTGGCGGCACAGCGCTCGCGCGGCGTTGAGCGCCTCGCTGGTGTTGACGCCACCGCGTTTGATGATCGTCCAGCCCTTCGAGGTGGCGAACTCCTCCGCCGTGTCCACGAAGCTCTGGTAGTAGCCCTTGTCGTTGATGTCACCGGGGCTCAGCACCCCGATGACGACCCGGCCGTCGCCGTTGACGTCCGGCTGGCCCGGGAGCACGGTGCCGCCGTCCGTCCCGGCTCCCGTACCCGCCGGGACGGGGGTGGCCGCGCGGGGCGCCGTGGCGTCGCCGCTCGCGCATCCGGTGAGCGCCATCGCGGCGAGACAGGCGGTCAGCGTGGCCGTGACCCGGCCCGTTCGATGGTGTGCGGACATGACGATCCTCTCGATCCGATGCCCACGGGGCGCGGGTGGGGAACGAACCTTGGTCGCGGACAGGGGGTACGGGCTCGTTGGGGGGCAGGTTGGGACGCTGCCATGTGGACGCTGCCATTTAACCGCCGTCGGCGTCCATCGTGTTCACCGCCTGCCCAAGACCGCCTGCCCGAGAAGGGAGAACTCCCCGGCAGAAAAACCTCCCGTTCCGTCCCACCCGGCCCGTGCGCATCCCCGGCAGGCGAGCCACGCGCTCGTCGACACCCTCTTCGCCCGCCCCACCGCCGCCCCACGCCGCCCGCGCGGATCCTCGGGCAGGTGGGCCCGACGCTCCTCGGCACCCTCTTCAGCCGACCCGTCATCGCCTCGCACGACCCGCGCGGATCCGGCGTACGATGCGGGCATGCCGAACATCGGGCCCACCGAGCTGCTGATCGTCGCCGTCCTGCTCGTGGTGGTCCCGGCGATCGTCGTCGGTGCCGTCATGGCGGCCAGGAAGGGCGGTCGCGCGGTCTCCGGCGGGGTGCCCGCCGCGCCGCTGACGCCCCAGGGGCTGCATGAGACCGTCACCGGGCTGACCCGCCAGGGGCAGAAGATCCAGGCGATCAAGGAGCTGCGCCGATACACCGGGCTCGGCCTGAAGGAGGCCAAGGATGTCGTCGACGCCGTGGCCATGGGGCGCGACCTGTGGAGCCATCCCCTCATGGCGCGCGCTCGCGCCGCCCATCCCGTGGAGTCCCCGCGCACCGTCGCGATCACCGGGCCCGACCTCGCCACTCGCGTGCGCGAACTCAAGGCCGCCGGCCGCGCGGAGCAGGCGATCCACCTGGTGCGCGGCGAGACGGGCATGGGCGAGCGCGAGGCCGAGCTCTTCGTCGAAGCGCTCTGACCCTTCCCGAGCCCTTCAAGCCTCCTTCCCCGGGTCCCTCCGGCCCTCTTTTTCCGGCCGCTGCGAACCGGGGCATTCCGCGGTGAAGCCCTCGGCCCAGGCCGGCGAACAGGATTCGGGCGCTGTCACACCTCAGGGTGTGGTGCGGGCGGTCAGCCGGATGTTCCGAGCATGCCGTTCGGGTCGAGCACGAACTTGGACGCGGCGCCCTGGTCGAACTCCTCGTACCCCTGGGGAGCCCGCTCCAGCGGGATCGGCACGGCGTTGACCGCCTTGGCGATCTGCACCCTGTCGTGCAGGATCGCCTGCATCAGGTAGCGGTTGTAGCGCATGACGGGGCACTGTCCCGTGGTGAAGGCGAGCGACTTGGCCCAGCCGAGGCCGAACCTGATGGACAGCGACCCCTGCTTGGCCGCCTCGTCCGGGGCACCCGGGTCCCCGGTCACGTACAGGCCGGGGATGCCGAGCGCGCCGCCGGCGCGAGTGATGTCCATGAGCGAGTTGAGCACGGTGGCGGGCTGCTCCCTGTCGGCGTCGCCACCGTGGCCGCGCGCCTCGAAGCCGACGGCGTCGACGCCGCAGTCGACCTCGGGCTCGCCGAGGATCTGCTCGATCTGGTCCTTCGGGTCGCCCAGCGACACGTCGACGGTCTCGCAGCCGAAGCTGCGGGCCTTTTCCAGCCGTTCCTTGTTCAGGTCGCCGATGATGACCACGGCGGCCCCGAGGAGGAACGCCGAGACGCCCGCGGCGAGCCCGACCGGTCCCGCGCCCGCGATGTAGACGGTCGATCCCGGCTTCACCCCGGCGGTGACGCAGCCGTGGAAGCCGGTCGGGAAGATGTCGGTGAGCATGGCGAGATCGAGGATCTTCTCCATCGCCTGCTCTTTGTCGGGGAACGTGAGCAGGTTCCAGTCGGCGTAGGGCACCAGGACGTACTGCGCCTGCCCGCCGACCCAGCCGCCCATGTCGACGTAGCCGTACGCCGCGCCTGGCCGGCCGGGGTTGACGTTCTCGCAGACCCCGGTCTTGCCCTCCTTGCAGTTGCGGCAGCGGCCACAGGCGATGTTGAAGGGGACGGAGACGAGGTCGCCCTTCCTGACGAACTCCACGTCCCGGCCGAGTTCGACGACCTCGCCGGTGATCTCGTGCCCCAGGACGAGGCCGATGGGCGCGGTGGTGCGGCCACGGACCATGTGCTGGTCGCTGCCGCAGATGTTCGTCGCGACGGTCTTGACGATCGCGCCGTGCTGCACCTTGCGGCCCACGTTCGCCGGGTTCACCCCGGGGCCGTCCTTGAGCTCGAACCCGGGATAGTCGATGTCCCGGACCTCCACCTTGCCTGGCCCCTGGTACGAGACGGCCCTGTTGCTCGGCATGGCGTCCTCCCTGTTCGTTTCCTCGTGGTGTGCCCTTCCGCGTGACGCCGGCGGAGCGGCCCGCCACCGTCGGGGGGACGTGAGGGGAACGGTGACCACCGCATCCGAACCGAAGATGATTTTTCGCCTTTTTTCACCATATACCTGCTGGTTGCAGCGATATCAGGAGCCATCCCCCTCCGAGATTCGCCTCCCGATTCCGCCGGATCCGGTGACCGGCGTGATACCGCGAGATCCCTGTCCCGCGTGGGGCCGGCAGCGGCGGTGGATCTCGTCGACCCGCTCGGTGAGTCCTCTTTCGTCGAGGTGTTCCAGGAGCGGCACCGCGACCCTGCGGCTGGTGCCGAGGGCCTGCCTGGCCTGACTGACCGTGAACGGCTGCGGCAGCCGGGCGAGCACCCGGCCCGCCAGGACGTCCGCGCCGGGCAGCAGCACGATCCCGTCGGCCACCCGGAGCAGCGCCCCCGCCCGTACGGCGGCCGCCAGCTCCCGGGGCCCCAGCCCCAGCTCGGCCAGCCTGCCCGCCTCCGGGGCCAGGAAGGGGTGCGCGGACAGCTCGGCGCCGAGCCGCTCGACGGCCCGGACGACCGGCGCGGGCAGCACCGGGCGAGCGGAGGAGCCGCTCACGATCCGCCCGGCATCCAGGGCGAGCGGCGGGCGCAGGAGCGCCGCGACCAGCCGACGGTCGGGCAGGGCCAGCTCGTGGCGGGCCGCCTCCACCGGCATGCCCGGCTCCAGCGGATGCGCCGAGGCGTGGCGCCGCACCACCTCGGGGAGACGCTCCTCCAGCATCGACCAGTGCGCCGGATCGGCGTGCCAGTCACCGCACACCGGCCTGCCCGGAGCACACCCCATCGCCACCAGATCCCTCGTACGCAACAGCAGGTGGGTCCGCAGCAGGGAGGCCGCGTCCGGCGAGGCCGCCGCCAACTCGGCCGCCCGTTCCCGCGCCGCGCCCCGGCGGCGCAGGGCGGGCGGGCGAGGATCGAGCACGCTCGCCCGCGCGAGGACCCGCACCCCGCCCCGGTCGCGCCCGGGATCGCGCAGCAGCAGCATGTCGCCCGCGTGCAGAGGGAGCCGTCCTGCCAGGCGCAGCCGGGCGATCCGCCCACCGAGCGGCCGCACGTCGCACACCACCGCCGCGGAGCCGATGTGCGCGGTCAGCCGCCCCGGAAGATCACCGGCGTCCCAGCCCTCGGAACGTCCTTCGCCTCCGAACGCCCCCGGGATGTGTTCCCAGGAGCCCTCCGGCCCGGTATCCCCGGCGGGCACGCGCGAGCCACCGCCTCCGAGGCCGTCCACCTCGGGCTCACCAGGCCACCGCGGGCCGTCGCCCTCGGGTCCCGACGGGTTGAGGCGCACGTCGACCAGGTCGGTGTACGTCCACGCGTCCGGGGTGACCAGGGCGAGGCCACGGCGGGGATCGCCCCGGCCGCGCATCCCCCGCAGGTTGAGCGCCACCCTGGCCACACCGGTCACCGAGGCCACCGGCTCCTTCAGGCACTCCAGCGCCCGCACCCGCGCGGGCACGCCGTCGAGGTCCAGCTCGTCCCCCACGGCGATCGTGCCCGCGGGCAAAGTCCCGGTCACGACCGTGCCACTGCCGCGTACGGTGAACGCCCGGTCGATCCACAGCCGAACCGGCGCCCGGTGATCGGGTACGGGCAGTCCGGCCACCAGCCGGTCCAGTGCCCGGCGCAGTTCGTCGAGGCCCTGCCCGGTGCGCCCGCTCACGACCAGCGCCTCGGCACCGCCCAGGCCACCCGCCGCCAGACGGGCCCGCGCCCGCTCCATGGCCGCAGCCGGCTCCGCGAGATCGGCGCGGGTCACCACGAGCAGGCCGTGCCGCACCCCCAGGGTCTCCAGCGCCACCAGGTGCTCCTCGGACTGCGGCATCCAGCCCTCGTCGGCCGCCACCACGAACATGACGGCGGGCGCCGGACCGGCCCCGGCCAGCATGGTGGCGAGAAAGCGCTCGTGGCCGGGGACGTCGACGAAGGCGAGCCGCTCCCCCGAGGGCAGCTCCGTCCAGGCGTAACCGAGCTCGATCGTGAGCCCTCGCCGCCGCTCCTCGGCCAGCCGGTCGGGTTCCATCCCGGTGAGCGCCCGCACCAGGGTGGACTTACCGTGATCGACGTGACCCGCCGTGGCGACGACGTGCATCAGCCACGCGCCGACCGGCCGCCGTGACGGTCACCCACGGCGGTGCTCCACCTCGAGAACGGCGCTCAGCACATCACCGTCCCGGTCCGCGGGCACGGCACGCAGGTCGAGCAGGAGACGGCGACCCTCCACCCGGCCGACGACCGGGACCCGCCCGGTCCGCATCGGCACCGCGAACCGCTCGGGCAGACTGATCGCGGCGCTCGGCAGCCTCACGCCCGGTGCCCCGCCGCCGCCCACCGCCGCCTCGCTCGGCACGGCCCTCGCGTCGACCCCCGCCTCGGCCAGGCTGCCCGCGAGCGCGGCGGCACGCTCGCCTAGCAGCCCGGCATCGGCGTACAGGGCCTGGTGGACGGGGGTGGCGGGGCCTCGCAGGGTGGCCTCCAGCGCGGCCAGTGTCAGCTTGTCCACCCGGAGCGCACGGGCCAGCGGGTGTCTCGCGCACCGCTCGACCAGGTCGCGCCGGCCCAGCAGCAGCCCGGCCTGCGGGCCGCCGAGCAGTTTGTCGCCACTCGCGGTGACGAGATCGGCTCCGGCCTCCAGGGCGCTCGCCGCGTCGGGCTCGCCCGGCAGCAGTGGTTCCCGCGTGAGCAGGCCCGAACCGATGTCGGCCACCACGGGCACACCGAGCGCGGACAGCTCGGCGACCTCGACCGAGCCGGTGAAACCCTCGACCAGGAAGTTCGACGGGTGCACCTTGAGGACGAAGCCCGTCTCCGGTCCCACCGCCGCCCGGTAGTCGGCGTAGGAGGTGCGGTTGGTGGTGCCCACCTCGCGCAGCCTGGCGCCGGTGGAGACGAGCAGGTCGGGGATGCGGAACCCGTCGCCGATCTCCACCAGCTCGCCGCGGCTGATCACGATCTCCCGCCCGGCGGCGAGCGCGGTGGCGACGAGCACGAGCGCGGCGGCGTTGTTGTTGACCACGTGCACGCCCTCCGCGGCGGGGACGGCCCGCGCGAGCGCGTCCATCGCGCCCCGTCCCCGGCGGGCGCGGGCTCCGGTGGCGAGGTCGAACTCCACGTCCGTGCAACCCGCCGCGGCGGCCGTGGCCTCCACCGCCGCGGCCGAGAGCGGCGCGCGGCCCAGGTTGGTGTGGACCAGCACCCCGGTCATGTTGATCACCTGCCGCGGGCTCGCCGGATACGGCGGGAGCGCCGCCACGGCCGCGTCCGCGACCTCTCCCGGATCGAGCACGCCCTGCCGTACGCGCCGCTGTGCCCGCGCCACGGCGTCCTTGACGACCGTCCGCCCGAGCCGCCCCGCCGCCGCGACCAGCCGGGGGTCGGCGAGGACGGCGTCGGTACGCGGCACGAGCCTGCGTGGGTCCACTCTCCGAACATAGGCGAAGGCGGGAGGAAATCGAATCCGCCAGGCCGATGACCTGGGCCTTTGAAACCCGTCCTCCCATTCCTACCGCCGGGCGTTCCGGCGAGCGCGTCTCCTCTGGGCGTCGTCGGTCAGGACTTCCCGTCTCCGGTCTCGATGATGTGAAGCGCGCCTCACATGGCCAAATATTGCCGCCAGCGATCTCCGCACACCCTCGGTCCTCATTCTGAAACCTTGATAGGTCGGATGTCTAGGGGCGACGAACGACGCATGGGCGGATTTTCGTTGGCTTTTGTTACGGCTATTGACGCGATACATCAAATCTTTTAACTTGACCGAAACCCCCCCAGCCCCAAACCTCACCACGCTGCCGATTCGACCGGACTCCCGAGTTGACCTGTTGTCGAGTTCGTCGTCGCATGCGCGATTTCGGTTGCCGGCGAGGCTGCACCACGCTTGGAGAAACACCATGCCAGACCTGTCCCGCAGGCAGTTGATGTCGATCAGCGCAGCCGGAGCCGGAGCTCTGCTGCTCCCCATGCAATGGACGGCGGTGGCCAGAGCCGCTTCGGTGGCGCCTCCGGAAGTGCTCGCCGCCAACGACCTGGCCCTCTGGTACGACCGGTCCGCCGGCACCGACTGGCTGCGCGCGCTGCCCATCGGCAACGGACGCCTCGGCGCCATGGTCTTCGGCAACGTCGACCAGGAGCGGCTGCAGCTCAACGAGGACACCGTGTGGGCCGGCGGCCCGTACGACCAGAGCAACCCGAGGGGCGCCGCGGCGCTGGCGGAGATCCGGCGGCTGGTCTTCGAGGACCAGTGGGCTCAGGCCCAGAACCTCATCGACCAGGCGATGCTCGGGAACCCCGTGGGCCAGCTGGCCTACCAGCCCGTCGGCAACCTCAGGCTGAGCTTCCCCGGCGGCACCGGCTCGACGGAGTACAACCGCCAGCTGGACCTCACCACCGCCACCACGTCCACCACGTACCTCAAGAACGGGGTGCGCTTCCGGCGCGAGGTGTTCGCGAGCGCCCCTGACCAGGTCATCGCGATCCGGCTGACCGCCGACCAGCCCGGCTCGATCACGTTCTCCGCGACCTTCGACAGCCCCCAGCAGAACACGCGCTCCAGCCCGGACGGCGCGACGGTCGCGCTCGACGGCCGGTCCGGCAATCACCGGGGCATCACCGGCTCGGTCCGGTTCCAGGCACTGGCCCGGGCCTTCGCCGAAGGCGGCACCGTCTCCAGCTCCGGCGGCACGCTTCAGGTCTCCGCCGCCGACAGCGTGACGGTGCTGGTCTCCATGGGCTCAAGCTACGTGAACTACCAGGACGTGAGCGGCGACTACCAGGGCATCGCGCTCGGGCACCTCAACGCCGCCCAGGGCAAGACCTTCGCCGAGTTGCGCAGCCGGCACGTCGCCGACTACCAGAAGCTGTTCGGGCGTACGAATCTCGAACTCCCACGCACCTCGGCGGCCGACCAGCCGACCGACGTCCGGATCGCGCAGCACAACGCCGTCGACGACCCGCAGTTCTCCGCGCTGCTGTTCCAGTTCGGCCGGTACCTACTGATCTCCTCTTCGCGTCCCGGCACGCAACCGGCTAACCTGCAGGGCATCTGGAACGAATCGATGTCCCCGTCGTGGGACTCGAAGTACACCATCAACGCCAACCTGCCGATGAACTACTGGCCCGCCGACACGACGAACCTGTCGGAGTGCTACGAGCCGGTGTTCAGCATGATCAACGACCTCACGGTCACCGGCGCCCGCACGGCGCAGGCGCAGTACGGCGCCGGCGGCTGGGTCACCCACCACAACACCGACGGGTGGCGGGCCACCTCTGTCGTGGACGGCGCGTTCTGGGGCATGTGGCAGACCGGCGGCGCATGGCTGGCCACCATGATCTGGGACCACTACAACTTCACCGGCGACGTCGACTTCCTGCGGAAGAACTACCCGGCCATGAAGGGCGCCGCCCAGTTCTTCCTCGACACCCTCGTGGAGGAGCCGAGGCTCGGATATCTGGTCACGAACCCCTCCAACTCCCCCGAACTGGCCCACCACGCGAACGCCAGCGTCGCCGCCGGTCCCACCATGGACAACCAGATCCTGCGCGACCTCTTCCACGGGTGCGCCGAGGCGAGCCAGGTCCTCAGTGTGGACGCGAGTTTCCGCGCGCAGGTCCTGGCCGCCGCGGACCGGCTGCCGCCGATGAAGGTCGGCTCGCGCGGCAACATCATGGAATGGCTGTACGACTGGGTGGAGACCGAGCGGAACCACCGGCACGTCTCCCACCTCTACGGCCTACACCCCAGCAACCAGATCACCAAGCGCGGCACCCCGGAACTGTTCCAGGCCGCCCGGCGGACGCTGGAGTTGCGCGGCGACGACGGAACGGGCTGGTCGCTCGCCTGGAAGATCAACTACTGGGCGCGGATGGAGGAGGGCAAGCGCGCGCACGACCTCATCCGCTTCCTCGTGACGCCGGCCAGGCTCGCCCCCAACATGTTCGACCTGCACCCGCCCTTCCAGATCGACGGCAACTTCGGCGCCACCTCCGGCATCGCCGAGATGCTGCTGCAGAGCCATGCCGGTGAACTGCATGTGCTGCCCGCGCTGCCGGAGGCGTGGCCGACCGGGCGGATCGAAGGCCTGCGGGGTCGCGGGGGTTACACCGTCGGCGCGGCGTGGAGCGATTCCCAGGCCGACGAATTCCTGATCACGCCCGATCGCGACGGCGCGATCAAGGTACGCGGCCAGATGTTCGCCGGACGCTACCGGGTGCTCGACGCCACCCGCGGCGGCACCGCTCGCACCAAGCGGACCGACGAGCCCGACCTGCTCGAAATCACCGGACAGGCCGGTCACACCTACCGCGCGTACGCCTTGCAGAAGGTCAGGCTCGACGCGCCCGCCGAGGTCGCGCTGGGCCAGGAGGCGACGGTCACCTTCACGCTCCGTGCGATCGACATGCCGATCGCGCCCAGGACGAGCGTGTCCCTCGAAGTTCCGGACGGGTGGACCGTCACTCCGGCGCAGGTCGTGTTGAAGCCCTTGCGGCCTGACTCCGAGGCCACCGCCGAGTTCAAGGTCACCCCCGCCGCGACCGGCTCGGCGACCACCGTGGTCCTGACCGCCAAGGCGACCGGCCGTGACTGGACCGCCTCCGCCAAGACCTCGGTCCGGCTGTGGGACGGCCGGGAGACGCCGCTGGAGCAGAACTTCACCAACGTCGCCGTGACCGACAACGGCAACACCGCCGTCGGCACCTTCGACGGCAACGGCGGCAGCATCTCCGCCCAGGCACTGGCCCAGGTCGGCGTCACCCCCGGCAGCACGGTCAGCAAGGGCGGGATCGACTTCAAGTGGCCGGCCGTCCCGGTGGGCACCGCCGACAACGCCATCGCCTCCGGCCAGTCCATCAAGCTGAGCGGCTCGGGCGCGAAACTCGGCTTCCTGCTGACCGGAACGTACGGCGCGGTGTCCGGGCCGGCCACCGTCGTCTACAAGGACGGCACGAGGCAGACCTTCACCCTCAGCTCCCCCGACTGGTACGGCGCCCCCAGGCCGGAGGGCGACGCCGCCATCGTGGCCCCCTACCAGAACCGGCCGGGAAACCAGCAGTTCAACACCCCCGCGACCATCTACTACGTCGGCGTGGCACTGCAGGACAAGGAGGTCTCCCGCCTCGACCTGCCGAACATCAGCGCGAGAGCGCAGTCGGGCGTCGCGACCATGCACATCTTCGCCATCGCGATAGGCGGATAGCACCCCCGGACAACCGCCGAGCCTGACCGAAGGGCCGCGGCGTGGCCACACCCGGCCACCCCGCGGCCCTTCCTGACATGCCGGAAACGTCAGGCCCGCACGCTGAACGGCGGAGGCGGACGGGAATCGAACCCGCCAGGCCGAGAACCTCGGCCTCGACGATTTTGAAGACCGCGGGGGCCACCAGGCGCCCATACGCCTCCGGGGGAGAACATACCCCCGAGCGGGTATGTGCATCGGGGCGGCGTGCCGGACGGCGGCGTGCCGATCTACCAGGGGAGACGCGGCATGGCGGAGAGCACTGTGGAGCGAGGCGCCTCTCCTCCCCGGCAGGACGCGGTGCGGCTCACCCAGTACGCGCACGGGGGCGGCTGCGCCTGCAAGATCCCTCCCGGTGAGCTGGAGTCCGTCGTCGCCGGACTGCTCCGGGAGGCGGACGGGCCACGCCGGGACCTCCACGGTGAGCTGATCATCGGGTTGGACGACGGCGACGACGCCGCCGTGGTCCGCGTCGAGGGCGGCCGGGCGATCGTGGCCACCGCGGACTTCTTCACCCCCGTGGTGGACGACCCCTGCGACTGGGGGCGGATCGCGGCGGCCAACGCCCTGTCGGACGTGTACGCGGTGGGCGGGGAGCCGCTGGTGGCGGTGAACCTGCTCGGCTGGCCCCGGGACGTGCTGCCGATGGAGCTGGCCGGGGAGGTGCTGCGCGGCGGCCTGGAGGTGGCGCGGGCGGCGGGCTGCCACGTGGCGGGCGGCCACAGCGTCGACGATCCCGAGCCGAAGTACGGGATGGCCGTCACCGGGCTCGCCGATCCTGAGCGGCTGCTGCGCATCGACGGCGGCCGGGCGGGCCTGCCGATCTCCCTGACCAAGCCGCTCGGCGTCGGCGTGCTCAACACCCGGCACAAGGCGACCGGCGAGGTCTTCCCGCAGGCGGTGGCCGCGATGACCACGCTGAACCGGGACGCCTCCCGGGCGGCGCTCGCCGCGGGTGCCGGGTGCGCCACGGACGTGACCGGGTTCGGCCTGCTCGGCCACCTCTACAAGCTGGCCAGGGCGAGCGGCGTCACGGCGGTGCTCGACGTGGCGGCCGTGCCGTACCTGAGCGGGGCTCGCGAAGCCGTACGGGACGGCTACGTCAGCGGCGGCACCCGGCGCAACCTGGCGTGGGTGGCACCGCACCTGGATCCGGGCCGCTTCGGCGAGGAAGACCTGCTGCTGCTCGCCGACGCCCAGACCTCAGGCGGCCTGCTCGTGGCGGGTGAGATCCCTGGCGCGCCGGTCGTCGGCGAGCTCGTCCCCCGCGAGGGTTCGGCCCTGCGACTGCGCTGACCTGCCCGGACACGGCCCGGACAAGACCAGTCAGGCAGGGGCGGATCGGACCGGACTGGACTGGAGCGGACGACGGAGGTCTCTCCATACGACCGAGAACAGACGGGGCCTCTCCATGCGACCGGGAACATCGGTAAAAGACGTCGTAGCTCAGGGGTTCTCACCCTCCCGTCTCCTCAGGCGCTCCCGTTGGGGCACCACCGTGTACTTCGGGTCGGCGGCCGAGGCCTTGCCCACGGCCAGGACGCCGAAGCGGGTGCAGAGGGCACCCGCGGTGAGGGCGAGACCGGACAGCGCGCCGAGGGCACGGCCGCGCCCGGCGACCGTGGCGAGCAGGGCGCCGCCCACCGTGAGGGCTCGGGCCGTCCGCATCAGACGGCCCGGCCTGCCCAGCCGGTAGGGTTCGCCGACCAGGCCGAGCCGGTGCTCCATCACCGCGCCCGCGACCGTCTCGACGGCGGCGCCCAGCATCGCGGTGACGCGGGCCGGGCCCGCCTCACGGCGCGGGGTGGCCAGCATGCCCACGGCGCCCGCACCGGCCAGCGCGCTCCCCGCGAACAGGAACGGCAGCTCGCGGTGGGCCTCGTGCCAGGCGGGCACGGCGGTGTCGGCGACGAGCACGGCGGTGTACGTCGCCATCAGCGGCCCGGTCACCACTGCCGCCCAGGCGGCCGCGTCACCGACCGCGGGCAGGGCACGGGTGGCCTTCACCGGGAGCACCGGAATCCGCAGGACGAACCGGGCGGGGAACCGCGTGGCGAGCCCAAGGGTGCCCCCCGGGACAGGCCGGGCCGGAACCCGCAGGGCCGGCCAGGCGGGGAACCACGGGATGGACCGGGCGGGGATCTCCCTGACGGAGCCGGCGGTGACGAGCGCGGAGGCGGCCGAGACGGCCGTCAGGGCGCTGTGGGCGGCCAGGAGCCAGGAGCCGACGCTCATCGGCGAGGTGGGCTTGAACACGCGCAGCATGTTGAGGAACCGTTCCGGCCTGCCGAGTTCGGCGACGAGGAAACCGGCGCCGGCCACGGCACCGGCGGCCGCGGTGACCCTGGCGGTGAGCGCGAGCCGGTCACGCCCGGTGAGCGTCGCCACGGCGGAGATCACCGACGCGGCACCGGAGGTTCCGCCCAGATAGAGGTAGAGCGGCATGTGGGGCTCGTGCCAGATCGGGGCCTTGATGATCGGCTGCCCGTAGTAGGAGCGGAACTCGGCCCCGGGCACCATCGTCTCCTCGCCGCGCCTCACCGCGACCACCCCCGCCCGGAAAAGGACACCGCCACCACTGCGACCATGGAGAGCGCCGCCCCGGCCGCCCAGCGCCACATGGCGGGCAGATCCCTGGTCGTGACCACCGGGTCGGGAGGCAGGCCGTACACCTCGGGCTCGTCGAGCAGCAGGAAGAAGGCCCCGTCCCCGCCCACGCCGTCGCCGGGGTCCGCCCCGTACAGGCGCGCCCGCGGCCTGCCCTCGCCGCGCAGCAGCTCCACCCGTTCCTCGGCGCGGGCCCGCAACTCCTCCAGCGGTCCGAACTGGATGGAGTCGGTGGGGCACGCCTTGGCACAGGCCGGTTCCAGCCCGCCGAGCTGGCGGTCGTGGCACATGGTGCACTTGAACGCCCGGCCGTCGCGCTCCCTGCGGTCGACCACGCCGTACGGGCAGGCGGGCACGCAGTAGCCGCAGCCGTTGCAGACGTCGGCCTGTACCACCACCGTGCCGAACTCGGTGCGGAACAGCGCCCCGGTCGGGCAGACGTCCAGACAGGCGGCGCGCGTGCAGTGCTTGCACACGTCCGACGACATCAGCCATCCCTCGATGCCCTGCCCGCCGTCCCCGCCCGGCTGCTCGATGAAGGCCACGTGGCGCCAGGTGTCGGCACCGAGGCCGCCCGTGTTGTCGTACGAGGTGGCGCGGAAGACGAACCCGTCGTCGGGCACGTCGTTCCACTCCTTGCAGGCGACCTCGCAGGCCTTGCACCCGATGCAGATGCTCGTGTCGGTGAAGAACCCCATCCGCTCAGCCATCGCGGTACTCCTCGATCAGGCCGAGCAGCGCCCTGCCCGTGGGGCGCCTGCCCGGCCGCAGGTCGCAGGTCATGGCCTTGCCCTCCTGGATGTAGACGTTCGGGTCGAGCACGAGCGGCATCAGGTCGTTCACGACGTCGCCGGTGACCAGGCCGCCGCTGCCCCAGCCCCAGTGGTAGGGCAGGCCGATCTGGTGGATCGTCGCGTCCCGCAGGCGCAGCGGGCGCACGCGCGAGGTCACCAGCACACGGGCCTCGATCGCGGTGCGGGACGTCACGATCGTCGCCCACCCGCCGTTGACGAGCCCCAGCTCCGCGGCGAGCTCCGGCGACACCTCGCAGAACAGTTCCGGCTGCAGCTCGGCGAGATAAGCCAGCGGCCTGCTCATCCCCCCGGCGGTGTGGTGCTCGGTGAGCCGGTAGGTCGTGAGCACGTACGGGAAGCGCGGTGAGCCCGGCGGGTTGTAGGGGCTCTCCGGGCGCGGGTAGGTCTGGCGCGCCGGGTTCGCCCGCTGCTCGTACAGCGTGTTGCGCACCGGCGACTCGTGCGGCTCGTAGTGGGTCGGCAGCGGCCCGTCCGCCAGTCCCGCCGGGGCGAACAGCCAGCCCTTGCCGTCGGGCTGCATGATGAACGGGTCGGTCCCGGCCAGCGCGTCCTCGGCCAGGGCTCCCTCGGGCGGCAGGTACCCGGGCGGTTTGTCCCTCTCGAAGTCCGGCACGTCGAGCCCGGTCCACTCCCCCTTCTCCTCGTCCCACCACAGGTAGGCCTTGCGCTCACTCCACGGGCGGCCCTCGGGGTCCGCGGAGGCCCGGTTGTAGAGGATGCGCCGGTTGGCGGGCCAGGCCCAGCCCCACTCCGGCGCGACCCTGTTCTGCTCGTTCCCCGGCCTGCGACGGGCCGCCTGGTTCACCTCGTCGGCGTACACCCCGCAGTAGATCCAGCACCCGCACCGGGTGGAACCGTCGGACCTGAGCTCGGTGTAGGCCGACAGGGTCCGCCCTTCGGGACCGGTGCCGTTGATCTCACGCAGCACCGCCCGCGCCGACGGCTCGGCGTGTTCGCCCTCCTCCGGGTAGTCCCAGGTCAGCTCGCGTACCGGCCGGTCGATCTCGTCGTCGGTCATCCGCCGCCTGATCCGCTTGCCGAGGTGGTAGTAGAACGACAGGTCGCTGCGGCAGTCGCCCGGCGGTTCGACCGCCTTCTCCCGCCACTGCAGCAGCCGCTGGGTGTTGGTGAAGGTGCCGTCCTTCTCCACGTGGCTCGCGGCGGGCAGGAAGAACACCTCGGTGGCGATGTCCTCGGTGCGCGTCTCCCCGGTCTCCAGCTCGGGGCCGTCCTTCCAGAAGGTGGCCGTCTCCACCAGCGTCAGGTCACGCACCACCAGCCAGTCGAGGTTGGCCAGGCCCAGGCGCTGTGCCCGGCCGCCCGAGGAGCCGACCGCGGGGTTCTCCCCCACCACGAAGTAGCCCTTGACGGTGCCGTCGATCTGTCCCATCACGGTGGTGAAATGGCCGTGGTCGCCGGTGACGCGGGGCAGGTTGTCGAAGCGGAAGTCGTTCTCCTCGGTGGCGGCGTCGCCCCACCACGCCTTGAGCAGGCTCACCATGTAGCAGCGTTTCCTGCCCCAGAAGCCGGTCTCGGCCCCGGCCTTGGCGAGATAGTCGTCAAGCCCCTCGTGCCGGTGGGCGTGGGGCATCGGCAGGTAGCCCGGCAACAGGTTGAACAGGGTGGGGATGTCGGTGGAGCCCTGGATGCTCGCGTGGCCGCGCAGCGCCAGGATGCCGCCGCCGGGGCGGCCGATGTTGCCCAGCAGCAGCTGCAGGATCGAGGCCGTGCGGATGTACTGCGCGCCCACGGTGTGCTGGGTCCAGCCGACCGCGTACGCCCAGGCGGTGGTGCGTTCCCTGCCCGAGTTCACGGTGATCGCCTCGGCCAGCTCCGCGAAGTCCTCCGGGGAGATGCCGCACAGTTCCGACACCGTCTGCGGGGTGTAGCGGGCGAAGTGCCGCCGCAGGATCTGGTAGACGCAGCGGGGGTGGCGCAGCGTCGGATCCGTGAGCGGCCTCGACGGCGCGGCGGCGCCACCGGAGCCGTACTGCTCGGGGCCCGCCGCCTCGGCGTGCCGGGGACCGCCCTCCATCCGCTCGCCGCCGACGTCGGACGCCTCATCCTCCTCACCGCGCTCGTAGGCCCAGCTCGACGGGTCGTACGCGCGTCTTTCCCGGTCGAATCCGGAGAACAGCCCGTCCAGGTCCTCGGTGTCCTCGAAGTCCTCGGAGATGATCGCCGAGGCGTTGGTGTAGGCCACCACGTACTCGCGGAAGTCCAGCTCGTTGGAGAGCACGTGGTTGATCAGCGCGCCGAGCAGCACGATGTCGCTGCCCGCGCGGATCGGCAGGTGGCGGTCGGCGATCGCGCTGGTGCGGGTGAAGCGCGGGTCGATGTGGAACACCTTCGCCCCGCGCGCCTTCGCCTCCACCACCCACTGGAATCCCACCGGATGGCATTCGGCCATGTTGGAGCCCTGGATGACGATGCAGTCGGACTCGGCCAGATCCTGCTGGAAGTCCGTGGCACCGCCACGCCCGAAGCTGGCCCCCAGACCGGGGACGGTGGAGGAGTGTCAAATACGGGCCTGGTTCTCCACCTGGATCGCGCCGAGGGCGGTGTAGAGCTTCTTCATCAGGTAGTTCTCTTCGTTGTCCAGCGTCGCCCCGCCCAGGCTCGCGATGCCCATGGTGCGCCGGACCGTCCTGCCCTCGTACTCCTGCTGCCAGGTCTCCCTGCGGGTCCGCACCACCCGGTCGGCGATCATGTCCATCGCCGTCTCCAGGTCTAGCGGCTCCCAGTCCGTGCCGTGCGGCCGCCGGTAGAGGACTCGGGTCTGCCGGCCGGGGTGGGTGACGAGCTGCTTGCTCGCCGCCCCCTTGGGGCAGAGGCGCCCGCGTGAGATGGGCGAGTCGGGGTCACCCTCGATCTGGGTGACCCTGCCGTCCTTGACGTAGACCAGCTGGCCGCAGCCGACCGCGCAGAACGGGCAGACCGAACGCGCGACGCCGTCGGCCTCCTCGGTGCGGGGCCGCAGGGCGTCGGTGCGCGCCGAACGCGCGGCGTCGCCCCTGCCGTCCTCTCCCATCAGCTGCCGGATCACCGGCCAGCGGGAGAGGCCCCTCCCCCGTGTCATCCTCGGGGCTTACCCCGGCTGACCTGCCCTAATCACCGTCAGGGTTCGCAGAGCGCCATCTCGCGGTCCGGCGCGGACAGCGCCCGGTAGCTCCCCGAGTGGAAGACCAGCGGCTCGCCCTCCTGTCTCCGGAAGTGCTCGACCTCCCCGACGAAGATCAAATGGTCACCTCCGTCGTACATGGTCACCGCGCGGCAGGCGAAGTGGGCGACGGTCCCGGCGAGGACCGGCACCCCGCCCGGCGCGAGACGGGTCTCCACCCCGGCGAACTTGTCGGGCAGCGGCGTGGCGAACCGCCGTGACAGGTGCTCCTGGCCGGCGGCCAGGACGTTGACCGCGAACCGCTCCGCCTCGGCGAAGGCCGGCGCGCTGGGGGCCCGCCGGGACAGGCACCACAGGACGAGCGGCGGGTCGAGCGAGACCGAGGTGAAGGAGTTGACGGTCACGCCCAGCCGGTCACCCCGCGAGGTGACGGCGGTGACCACCGCCACCCCGGTGGCGAACTGCCCGAGGGCGTCGCGCAGGGATCTCATGGCGCCGCCTCACTTCCCGGCCCGCGCCAGGTACTCGGCCGCGCCGGCCGGGTCCAGGAACCAGTCCGCGTAGTCGGACGGGTCGTCGAAGCCGTTGACGAAACGGGAGGCCACCTCGGGCAGCCCACCGGCCGCTCCCAGGAGCTCCAGCACGTGCGGCGGCGGGGGCGCGAGCAGCGCGTTCGTCCAGGTGGTGGCGTGCCGGGCGTCTCGCCAGTAGTGCTCGAAGACCCGCTCCATCCAGGCCGCGTCGTACGGCAGCTCGCCGCGCTCCAGGATGTCGGACAGGTAGGAGGCCGCGCACTTGGCGGCGTTGTTGGACCCCTGCCCGGTGATCGGGTCGTTGAGCACGACCACGTCCGCCACGCCCAGGACCGGGGCGCCCGACGGGAGCGTCGCCACCGGCCTGCGCACGACCGGCGTGAAGCGGCCGGACAGGACACCGCCGGCGTCGGTGAGTTCGACGTCCGCGGCGCGCTCGGCCTCCCACGGCAGGAAGGTCTCCAGGATCCGCCTGCTCATGGCCAGATGCTCGGCCGGGGTGGCGACCTCCGCCCAGCGGTCCATCGGCCCGCCGGGGACGCCCTCGAACACCATGATCTCGCAGGGGCCGGTGACGGTGAGGGCGGGGAACACGAAGTACTCGCCGACCCCGGGGATCATGTTGAAGCACACCGCGGAGTGGCCGGGCCGCGGTGTGAGGCCGTTGACGTAGGTGAGGGCGAGGGCCCGCTGCGGGGCGTGGTACGGCGAGCGCGACGCGTCCCGCTCGAAGAGCGAGGCGATCGACCCCTTGCCCGCGGCGACCATGACCAGGTCGTACTGGGCGGCGTAGCCCTCCAGGTCCTCCACGGTGGCGTCATGAATGACGATCTTCCCGCCGAGCCGCTCCACCTCGGCCATCCAGGCGGGCATCTTCAGCCGCTGGTCGACCGAGCGGGCGGGGGCGTCGAGCCGGGCGGCCCAGCGGATCACCGGGTCCCCGCCGGGGCCGGCCACCGCGAACTGGATCCCGTCGATCGGCGGGCAGCCGTCCGCCCACAGGTCCAGGCCGAGGTCACGCTCGTGGCCGAGGGCGGTGCCGAACATGGCCTGGCTGGACATGACCCGGCCGTCGCGGATGTCCTCGGGGGTCCGGTTGGAGACGACGGTGACGTCGTAGCCGTTCCGCAGCAGGCCGAGGGCGAGGTGGAGGCCCGCCTGACCGGCGCCGACGACAAGGATTCTGCGCATGGTGAGGTGTCCTTTCGAGGAGGTTTCGAGAGCTTCGGGGAAGCCTTGAGAGGGCTTCCCCGAAGCGGGGAACGATCGAGCGGCGCCTGGTGAAAAGGTACGACGGCCGCCCCCGCCCATGCCATCCGCTCAGCGCGGGTTCCATCCGTCTGGCGCGGGATCCTTCCCCCGCCCCTCCCCGATTCGTCCCCACCTCGACGTCATGGCCGTCCGACCGCCGGGCCGAGCGCCGTCAGTCGCCGCGTAGCGTCTGGGACGGCGTCCGGCCGTAGCGCGCGCGGTAGAGGGCGGCGAAGCGCCCCTGGTGCGGGAAGCCCCAGTGGGCCGCCACCTTCGTCACGGTGCACCTGGCCGGATCGCCGGCCGCCAGTTCGTCGTGCACCCTGCCCAGGCGCACATCCCTGAGGTAGGTCATCGGGGTCAGGCCGAGATGGCGGCGGAAGCCCTCCTGGAGCGAGCGTCCGCTGACCGCCACGGCGCTCGCGACCTCGTCCGTCGTGAGCGGCAGATGGGCGTGGTCGTCGATGTACCGCATCGCCCGGCGCACCACCTTGGGCAGGGCGGGAGGCCGGGGGGCGTTCAGCCGCTCCAGGTAGTTGGACGGTTGCCCGGTGAGCAGGGAGGAGAGCATGGCGTTCTCCAGGTGGGCGATCGCGAGCGGCTGCGCGGCGAGCCCGTCGCCGTACTCGGCCTCCCTGACGATCAGGTCGGCCATCGCCTTCCAGGCCCTCGCCCAGCCGGCGGTCATGTCCATGCCCAGGTCGAAGACGATCGGCCGGTCGAGCCGCTCCCCGAGCATCCGCTCCATGGCGTCCTCGACGACCGGCCGGTCGAATTTGACGATCAGCTGGGGGCAGCCGGCCGCCCAGCGCATGTCGAGGTGTTCCGACGGCGACGGCAGCGAGGCCAGGTCCGGCGTCGACACGATCTCCTGGCCGCCGCACCGGATCAGGCTGCGCCCGGCCAGCGGGATCTGCACCAGGAAGAAGGATTCGAGCTCCCCGGGCTCGATGCGGACGTCCGCCCCGTAGTCCAGGTAGTTCACCCGCACGGTGCCCAGCTGGACCGAGTTGAGCCGCGCGGCCAGCCGGGAGGTGCCACCGGTGAGCTCCAGCCGGTGGGGGCAGAACACTCCGGCCACCAGCTCGCGGGCCTCGTCGAGGTCCGCGGTGTCGAAGACCGGCCGGTTACCGAGCGGGACCGGCGCTCCACCCTCGCCCATCACCCCTCCAACCCTCCGCAACCCTCTATAACCGTCTGTAACCATCTGTGCTCGTGCATCTCCGCACGTGCCGCCGCGTGCGTACGACGACGCGAGGTCGCGCACGGCCGGTCCTCACATGATCTACGGATCGGAACCGGCCGACCATGGAGAAATACGCAAAAGCCCGAGGGAGCGTGTCCAGTAGTGGACAAGGTCTCGCGGGCGAGGCCGGCGGCGTCCTCACGGGCACGTGGAATCCGCGTGGGTCACCGCGGAGGAGGCATTCGGGAGACCCTCGTCGGAGGCCGCGCGCTCCCCGGTTTTCGGGTGGCGGCACGTGGTCCGGCTTTGCCGTGGCTTTCATCCGCCGGTCCTACCGTGTGCTGGTGACGTCTTTTCACCGGTACCTCGCGGAGGAGGTCGCGGTCGACCACGCGGCGGGGCTCGTCCCCCGGCACGAGGCGCTGCACCGCCTCACCCTCCTCGGGCTGGAGGCACCCGCCGCCGTCGCCCTGCTCGCGACCTGGGAAAGCGGCGGAGGGAACGCGACCGCGCCGTCCGCCACGGGATCCGACACGGCGACGGCGTCCACCGTGCCACCGGGCGGCGAACCGCCCCCGATCTCCTCGCCCCTGCCGACCGAGGAGATCATCTTCCCCGGCACCGAGAGCGGCGTCACCCTCAGGGGCGCCTGGGCGGCGCCCGCGGACCCGCGAGGCGCGGTGCTGGTGATCCACGAGAACCGCGGGCTCACCGACCACATCCGGTCGGTCGCCGGGCGCCTGGCGGCCGACGGCTACTGCGCGCTCGCCATCGACCTGCTCTCCCGCGAGGGCGGGACCGCCTCCTTCGAGGACCCGGCTCAGGCCACCGCGGCGCTGGGCGCCCTCTCCCCCGAGCGCCTCGCCGCGGACATGAAGGCCGCCCTGGGCGAGCTGGAGCGGGGCGCCCCCGGCAAGAGGCTCGGCGTCATCGGCTTCTGCCTCGGCGGCGCCATGACCTGGCTGCTGCTCTCCTCGGACGAACCGCGCCTGTCGGCGGCCGTCCCGTTCTACGGCCCGTTTCCCGGCGACGCCGACCTCTCGGGGGCGAGGGCCGCCGTCCTCGCGATCTACGCCGAGCGGGACGACCGGGTCAACGCCACCCGCGAGGAGGCAGGAACCGCCCTGGAGAGGGCGTGCCTGGAGCACGAGATCGTCACGTTTCCCGGCGTCGGCCACGCCTTCTTCAACGACACCGGCCCGCGCTACGACGCCGGCGCCGCCGCCGAGGCCTATCGGCGTGTCCTGGACTGGTTCGGCCGCCACCTGGGCTGAGCGTCCCGTCCGGCGGCCGACGGACCGTGCTGCGGCGGTCGGCGAACGCCCTCTCCGGGAAGCCTCCCGCCGCACGTCCCGCCCATCCGCGTGCCCCCACCCGCCTGCGCGGTACGGTGACACGCCCGGCTCAGGTCCAGGCACGCCCGGCTCAGGTCCAGGCACGCCCGGCTCAGGTCGAGGCGCGCTCGGTGAGGATCCCCTCGGGCAGACCCGTCACGACGACCTCGCCCTCCCGGTCGACGGCCGCGCTCACCTCCGCTCCGGCGACCCGCAGACCTCCCGCGAAGACCGCGCCCAGGGGGGCACCGGCGAGCGGGCGCAGCAGCATCCGCCCCTCGGGCACGTCGGGATAGAGGCCGAGTGCCGCGTGCACGACGGTCACCGCGGCGGCGGCGGACCACGCCTGCGGGCGGCAGGCCGCCGGGTAGGGAACCGGACGCCCCAATGCCGACCGGTCATCGCCGCCGAACAGCTCGGGCAGCCGGTAGCCGAACGTCTCGCCCGCGGTGAGCAGCCCTTCGGCGAGGGTCGCCGCGTGCGTGGCGAACCCGGCGCGGGCCAGTCCGGCGACCACGATCGCCGTGTCGTGCGCCCAGATCGACCCGCAGTGGTAGGACAGCGGGCTGAAGCCACCCGCGTCCGCCGACATCGTCCTCAGGCCGAAGCCACCGGCCATCTGCGGGGAGACGAGGAGGTCGGCGATCTCCGCCTCCTCCGCCCCGGTGAGCAGGCCGGTGCCGAGCAGGTGCCCGATGTTGCTGGTGAGCGCGTCGACGGGGCGCTTGTCCCGGTCCAGGGCGAGGGCGGGGAACCTGCCCTGCGGTCCCTCCACCCAGAACCTGGCTCGAAAGCGCTCGGCCAGCGCCGCGGCGTGCTCGCGCCAGCGGGCCGCGCCGGGGCGGCCGAACGCCTCCAGCAGGTCGGCTCCCTGCCTGGCCGCCTGGTGGGCGTAGCCCTGCACCTCGACCAGGGCGATCGGCGGCTGGGCCTGGCGGCCGTCGTGGAAGCGCAGCGCGTCGCCGGAGTCCTTCCAGCCCTGGTTCGCCAGGCCCCGGCCGCTGGTGTCGATGTACTCGATGAAACCGTCCCCGTCGGGGTCGGCGTGGTGGCCGAGCCAGCCGAGGGCGGCCTCCAGGTGGGGCAGCAGCGCGGCGACCTCCGTGGCGGGGGCGCCCCAGCGCCAGGCGTCGTGCAACAGGGCGATCCACAACGGGGTGGCGTCGATCGTGCCGTAGTAGGCGGCGGGCAGGTGCAGGTCGTTGCCCTCGACCGTGAAGTCGTGCCGGCGCAGCTCGTGCATGATCTTCCCGGGGGCCTCGCCGGAGCCCGGATCCAGCCTGGTTCCCTGCCTGCGGGCCAGCACCCGCAGGGTGCCCATCGCCAGTTCCGTGCCGAGCGGCAGCAGCATGCGGGCGGCCCAGATGCTGTCGCGGCCGAAGAGGGTGAGGAACCAGGGCACTCCGGCGCCGAGGAAGACGTCACCGGGGGCCGCGGTCTCGGCCAGTCGCAGCGAGCGCAGGTCGTCCATGGACTGCTCGAAGAGCCTGCTCAGCCGATGGTCGGCGGCGACGACGCGGGGAGTTCCCTCACCCGCCCACTCGGCGGGGCGATCGGGCGCGGTCACCACGGCCTGGGGGTCGCGCACCTCGACCCGCCACGACAGGGTGACCCTGGCGCGGGGCGCCAGCTCGACCGGCCAGCGCAGGAAAGCCGTGCGCGCGGACCCGGTGGACCCGGCGGACTCGGCCCGCGCGCCCGTACCGGTCGCCACGACGCGGACGCCGCCGGAGTTCCAGGAGATCTGATCGGGCGCGGTGCGCTCGGCCGCCGCCTCCGCGGTGTCGCCACCGGACTTGACCACCTCGATGGGGGCGAAGTCGCAGCCCAGCTCCAGGCTCACGACAGCGGCGACGGGAACGGTCGCGCTGGAGACTATCTCGACGCGTTCTTCCATGCCACCCGGTGTGACCTGCCGGAACCGCTCGATCCGTACAGTGGGATCGGGGACGGGGTCGCCCAGCCATCGGGCCAGCGTGACGAACCCGGTGGCGCCAGGCCCTCTCTGGGCGTGGCCCACGGCCTCGGGCTCTCGGCCGTCGATCGTCAGGACGGCCCGCGACAGAGCGCGGGAGTCCGCGTGGAACACGCCCTGGACACCGGCCGGGCGGATCTGCCCGTCGCCCCCGCTCAGCGCGACGGTCGGCGCCAGCACGGTGCTGACGAGATCGTGCAGCAGGGGCTGGAGGCGGTAGGCGTCGGCGGAGCCGCCCACCGCGACCGCCTGTGGGCTGGGGGATGAGGCGTCGTCGAGCACGACTGACTCCCTGAGATCGTGTCGAGCCGGTGACGTCTTGACAGAAGACGGCCGGGGGGTGCACATTGCGAAACACTCTCTTTACTTGAACGATCCAACCATTACGCTCCGTTTACTTGAACGATCCAATCATGCCTCATACCCCTTTGAACGTTCAAACCCCTAGAAGGGTGCAGATGGCTGCAAAAGTGACGATCACCGACGTCGCGCGCCGTGCAGGGGTGTCGCGCCAGACGGTGTCGAACGTGCTCAACAGCCCCGAACTCGTCCGCGAGGAGACCCGCGACCGGGTGCGGGAGGCGATCGAGACGCTCGGCTACCGGGCCAGCCAGGCCGCCCGGCAGATGCGAACCGGCCGATCACGGCTGATCGCGACGCGTATCGAACCCGACCGGGACGGGATCAACGGCTCGGTCCTGGACCGCTTCCTGCACGGGCTGACCGCCTCGGCGGCCCGTGCCGGATACCGGATCCTGCTGTACGCGGCGGGCGACGAGCGTGCGGAGATCGACACCTTCGACGAGCTGGTCGGAAGCCACGAGCCGGACGCCTTCGTGCTCACCAGCACCTACCACGGCGACGGCCGCCCCGCGTGGCTGCGCGAGCGGCGGCTGCCGTTCGTCACGTTCGGACGGCCCTGGGGAGACGCGGGAGACGCGGGAGACGCGGCGGACGGCGACGCCGCTTCCGGCGGGACGACCGCGGATCCGGGGTACCCCTGGGTGGACGTGGACGGCGCGGCCGGCACCGCGGCGGCCACCCGCCACCTGCTCGACGCCGGTCACCGGCGGATCGGCTTCCTCGGCTGGCCGCGAGGCTCCGGTGTGGGCGACGACCGCAGGTCCGGCTGGGCGAGGACCCTCGCCGCCGCCGGGATCGACCCGGCCGGCCTGGACCAGGCCACGGACGACGGGGTGGCCGACGGCGAGAAGGCGGCCCGTGAACTGCTGCGTGCCGAGCGGCCGATCACCGCGCTGGTCTGCGCCAGCGACTCGCTCGCCCTGGGCGCGCTGCACGCCGTCCGCTCCCTGACCGCCTCGGGACAGCTGATCGCCTCGGGACGCCTGACGGCCGAGGGGCGTCTCACGGTCGCGGGACGGGCCGGCGACGAGGAGGGCCTCCCGGTCAGCGTGATCGGTTTCGACGACACGCCGGTGGCGAGGGCGGTGGGGCTGAGCAGCGTGAGCCAGCCGCTCGCCGAGGCCGCGGCCGGCTGCGTGGGCCTGCTCACCCGGCTGTTCGACCCGCCCTCCCCCGGCGACCCCGGCACCTCTGCGGCCTCCGTGATCTCCGCGGCCTCCCACACCCCCGAGGCCGGCGCGCACCTCCTGCTCCAGCCGTCCCTCGTCCTGCGGCAGTCCTCGTGGCCGCATGACCACCCGGCCGGATGAACACCTGACTCCTTTCCGGATCACCCCCCCAGAAAGATTGGAAAAGCACGATGAAACAGCCGACCAAGCGACACGGCCTCCGGAGCGCGGCGCTCGCCGCGCTCGCCGCGGGCGCCCTCGCCACCACGGCCGCCTGCGGCAGTGGTTTCGACGACTCCGCCGGGCAGAGCAGCGCCCCGCAGAGCAGCGGGCCCGCCAACCTGCAGGTGCTCTTCGGCTCCTCCGGCGACGCGGAGACGAACGCGTTGCGCGAGGCCGCCCAGGCGTGGTCGGCCTCCTCGGGCAACACCGCGACGATCACCCCCGCCCAGGACCTGACCCAGCAGCTCGGTCAGGCCTTCGCCGGGAGCAACCCGCCGGACGTGTTCTACGTCGACGCCGCGCGCTTCGCCGACTACGCGAGCGTCGGAGCCCTGGAGCCGTACGCGGACAAGATCTCCGAGGCGGCCGACTTCTACCCGAGCCTGCGCGAGACGTTCACCTACGACGGCACCTTCTACTGCGTGCCCAAGGACTTCTCCACGCTGGCGCTGATCGTCAACGACGACCTGTGGAAGAAGGCCGGGCTCACCGACGCCGACGTGCCGACCACCTGGGAGCAGCTCACCTCGGTCTCCAGGAAGCTCAAGGAGAAGGTTCCGGACGTCACACCGCTCGTCATCGGCGACACCCGCGACCGGCTCGGCGCGTTCATGGTGGAGGCCGGTGGCTGGATCGTGAGCCCCGACGGCAAGAAGGCGACCGCCGACACCCCCGAGAACGTCGAGGCTCTGAACTACGTACGGGGCCTGCTGAAGGACAAGCTCGCCCAGTTCCCCAAGCAGGTTGACGCCGGCTGGGGCGGCGAGGCCTTCGGCAAGGCCAAGGCCGTGATGACCATCGAGGGCAACTGGATCAAGGGCGCGATGAAGGCCGACTACCCGGACGTCAAGTACAGCGCCCACGAGTTGCCGGCCGGCCCCAAGGGCAAGGGCACCCTGTCCTTCACCACCTGCTGGGGCATCGCCGCCAAGAGCAGATACAAGGAGCAGGCGATCGCCTTCGTCGAGGCGATGACCAAGGCCGACCAGCAGATGACCTTCGCCAAGGCGTTCGGCGTGATGCCCTCGCGCCAGTCGGCCAAGGACGCCTTCACCCAGGCCTTCCCCGACGACGCGCCGTTCGTCGACGGCGCCGAGTACGCCCAGGGTCCGGTCAACGCCCCCAAGATGGACAGCGTGCTCGCCGACTTCGACACCGCGATCCAGCAGCTGCCCGCGGGTGACCCCAAGAAGATCCTGGCGAACCTGCAGAAGAACACCCAGGCCGCGCTCGGCGACTGAGTCAGATCGGTGCGCGGCCCCGGCCCGGGACAGGGCCGGGGCCGCGCACCGGGCATGAGGGAGACTTACGTGGCCGAGACAACGACCGCATCACGGCGACCCGCGCGCCGCCTTGGTGACAGGACCAGGGAGAACATCGCGGGCTGGCTCTTCGTGGCGCCGGTGGTGGTGATCCTCACCCTTTTCATGCTGCTGCCGATCCTGATGGCACTGTGGGTGAGCCTCACCGACTGGAACGGGCAGGGCAGCCCGTTCCGGGCGCAGGTGCCGTTCGTCGGCGTGGACAACTACACCGAGCTGTTCGCGCGGGACAACCTGACCCGCCTGAACTTCATGACGAGCCTTCGCAACAACTTCTACTACGTGCTGATCGTGGTGCCCGCCCAGACGGTCCTCGCACTCGGCCTGGCGTTGATCGTCAACCGCCGGATGCTGAGGGGAAAGACCTTCTTCCGCACCGCCTTCTTCTTTCCCTCGGTGACCAGCTCGGTGGCGATCAGCGTCCTGTTCCTGTTCATCTTCAGCAACTCCGGAGCGGTCAACAGGCTGCTCGCGTTCGCCGGCGTGAGCGGGCCCCCGTGGTTCTCCGACGCGCGGGGCGTGCTGCATCTGCTGCTGGGCTCCGTCGGCCTCGTCGACCCGGAGGCACCTCCCGAGGCGCTCACCGGCGGCGGCCCGTTCGGGCTCTCGTGGTGGGACTGGCTGTCCGGTCCCAGCGTGGCCATGTGCACGATCATCATCCTGGTCGTCTGGACCACCTCGGGCACGTTCATGCTGATGTTCCTCGCCGCGCTCCAGGACATCCCGGTGACCCTGGAGGAGGCGAGCAAGCTGGACGGCGCCACCTCCCGTCAGCGCCTGCGCCACGTGACGCTGCCGATGCTCAAGCCGACCCTGTTCCTCGTTCTCACCCTCGGACTGATCGCCACCTGGCAGGTCTTCGACCAGGTGTACGTGATGAGCCAGGGCCAACCCGCGAAGACCACCCTGACCCCGGCCTTCCTGTCGTACCAGACGGCTTTCAAGGAGCTCGACTACGGCTCCGGCGCCGCCATCTCGTTCGTCCTGTTCGTGCTCATCGTGGTGCTGGCGGCGTTCCAGCGGTGGGTCATGCGCGACAGGGACGCCGGGAGCGGCGGGGTCGCGAAACGCCGCGCGCCGCACCGAAGGAGGGCATGATGTTCGCGGTCACGACTCGTCCCACCCGCGCCGAGGATCCGCCGAGGCCGGGCGGCCTCCGCTCGCTGTTCTCCACCTTCAGCGGGTACGCCGTCCTGGTCTTCTTCTCGCTGGTCTTCCTCTACCCGTTCGTCATCCAGGTCGCCAGCTCGTTCAAGACCGAGCCCGACGCCGCGGCGAACCCGCTCTCGCCGATCCCCGACCCGGCGACGCTGGCCGGCTTCGAGCGGGTGTTCGTCGACACCGGCATGCCGCTGTGGCTGGGCAACTCGCTGCTGGTGACCGTCGTCATCACCGTCGGCCGGGTGTTCTTCGACTCCCTCGCCGGATACGCGCTCGCCCGGCTGCGCTTCCGGGGACGCAAGGCGCTCTTCACCTCCATCGTCGCGATCATGGCGGTCCCCGGGGTGGTGCTGTTCATCCCGAAGTTCCTGGTACTGAACCAGCTCGGCATCTACGACAGCTACACCGCGCTGATCCTGCCGATCATCGCGGACGCGGCCGGGGTCTTCATCATGAAGCAGTTCTTCGAGTCGATCCCGGTGAGCGTGGAGGAGGCGGCGCGGATCGACGGCGCGGGCCGTTTCCGTACCTTCTGGTCGGTGGTGCTGCCGATGGGGCGGCCCGCCGTGATCACCCTGACGATCATCTCCTTCCAGAGCAGCTGGAACGAGTTCCCGCACACCCTGGTGGCCGTCCAGGATCCCAGCCTGTTCACCCTGCCGCGGGGCCTCGCCGACCTGGTCAGCGGCTCCCTCGGCAAAGGCAGTCAGTATCCGCTCAAACTCGGCGCGGCGGTGCTCGCCACCATCCCGGTCGCGATCATCTTCGTGATCTTCCAGCGTTACTTCATCCGGGGCGCCAACGAGGGCGCGGACAAGGGGTGAGGAGGCGGGACGGGGAGTCTGCCGGGCGCTCAGGCCCGGCGGACTTCGTCGGGTGACACGGGGCGAGGCGTAGCACGCTCGTACCGGGTATGTCTGGATGATGCTCATCTTCGGTCTGCGTACGGTGGCCCATCGGCTCGGGGTGGTAACCCTGACCTGTCGCAACTGCGGCAACACGGCGGCGCAGGTGCTGTCGCGTCGGGTCACCAAGTTCAGCCTGTTCTTCGTCCCGCTGTTTCCGGTACGGACGAGATACGGGATGCAGTGCACCTTCTGCGCGGCCTCGTACGCCATCACCAAGGACGAGGCGAACCGGCTGGCGGCCCACTGACCCCCTTCTCCACCTGCACATATATCGACCTATCAGATGAAAGAAGGGATTTGTCTGAAACAAACAAAGAAGTGTTAATTATTTACACTTGTCGCGTTTCTGCTTTACGGTGCCGAATCAGCCGGTGTCCGCAGGGGACCCGGACCCCCGATTCCTGAGGAGACTCCGTGCAGAACGCCCGGCCGCGCCCGCACCGCCGGTCAGCCGCGATCCTGTCCGCCGTTCTCGCCCTCCTGCTCCTCGCGCCCGCCCAGGCGGCGAGCGCCCGGTCCGCGGGCCCCCTGGCGGACGCCTTCGCCCGAGCCTCCGCCGGCTACGACGTGCCGCGCGACCTGCTCGTCGCCCTCGCGTACGCGGAGACGCACCTCGACGGGCACGGCGGCGAGCCGAGCGCGAGCGGCGGGTACGGGGTGATGCACCTTCTCAGCACCCCCGCCGTACGCGTCCTGGAACGCGCGGCCGAGCTGACCGGCACACCGGCGGCGACCCTGAAGAGGGACGACGCGGCCAACATCCTCGGCGGCGCCGCGGTGCTGCGCTCCTACGCCGACGCGCTCGGCCTCGACGCAGGCGCCAGGAAGGACGCCGGACTGTGGTACCCGGCCGTGGCCAGGTACGGCAACGCCTCCGGTTCGGAGACGGCCAGGCTGTACGCCGACACCGTCTACGACCTCCTCGGCAAGGGCCTTGTGGCAGGCGTCGCGGGCGGCGAGGTCGTCACGGTCGCGGCCGTGGAACTGCAGGTGGATCGCGGCGCCTACGAGGGCGTGCGGGAACTCGCCGCCAAGGCCCCGAGCCCCGACTACCCCGCCGCGAGCTGGGTGGCCGCCCACGCCGGCAACCGGGCCGTCGCGAACAGGCCGAAAAGCTCAAAGATCGATCGAGTCGTCATCCACGTCACCCAGGGGGCGTACGCGGGCACGATCTCCTGGTTCCAGAACCCCGCCGCGAAGGTCTCCGCGCACTACGTCGTCCGTTCCTCCGACGGTGACGTCACCCAGATGGTCCGCGACAAGGACGTCGCCTGGCACGCGGGGAACAGCTCGTACAACGCCAGGTCGATCGGGATCGAGCACGAGGGGTTCGTCAACAACGCCTCCTGGTTCACCGACGCGATGTACCGCGCCTCGGCGGCCCTGACCCGCGCCCTCTGCGACAAGTACGGCATTCCCAAGGACCGCTCGCACATCATCGGGCACAAGCAGGTTCCCGGCGCCACGCACACCGACCCCGGCTCCCACTGGGACTGGGCCAAGTACATGCGCTACGTCACCGGGGACACCGCGCCCTGGTCGGCGACCGTCGACAACTCCACCGCCGGCGCGTTCACCGCGAGCGCGAACTGGACCACCTCCACCCAGGCGGCCGGGCGCCACGGCCCCGACCACCGCCAGGCCACGCCGGTGACCTCCAGTGACGTCGCCTGGTACCGGTTCACCGTCCCCGCCGCGGCCACCTACCAGGTCGAGGTCTGGTATCCGGCCGCCCCCGGCCACAACGTGTCCGCCCCGTACATCGTCGCCACCTCCTCCGGCAGCAAGACGGTCTACGTGGACCAGCGCGCCGGGGGCGGCGCCTGGCGGAGCATCGGGACGTTCGCCCTGAAGGCCGGGACGTACAACGCCGTCGGGGTGAGCCGCTGGACCTCCGGCACGGGACTGATCGTCGCCGACGCCGTACGCCTCACCCGGCTCTGAACTCCCCGGGGCTCCCCTTGCTAACCCGCGGCGCGTTCCGTGAGCGGGCGCCGCCGCCGCGCGGTGTCGGTCAGCGAGGGCGGGCGCCAGGCTCCGTCGGGCTGGTACAGGTTCGTCCCCGGCGGCACGATCTCGTCGATCCGGTCGAGGGTCGCGTCGTCGAGGGTGAGCGAGGCGCCCTTCAGCAGCCCCTCCAGCTGGTCCATGGTCCGCGGCCCGGTGATCACCGAGGTGACGGCGGGATGCGCCGCGGCGAAGGCCACGGCGAGCTCGGGGAGCGAGCAGCCGATGTCCGTCGCGAGCTCGACGAGCTTCTCGACGACGTCGAGCTTGGCGGCGTTCTCGGGGATCGAGGGGTCGAAACGGGCGGGCGTGAGCGAGGCGCGGCCGGTGGAGAGGTCGACGGGCTGCCCCTTCCGGTACTTGCCGGTGAGGAACCCCGAGGCGAGCGGGCTCCAGGTCAGCACCCCCATCCCGTAACGCAGGCAGACCGGCAGGACGGCGGCCTCGACTCCCCGGGCGATCAGCGAGTAGGGCGGCTGCTCGGTCCTGAAGCGCTGCAGCCCGCGGCGCTCGGCGACGTTGTGCGCCTCGACGATCTCCTCGGCCGGGAAGGTCGAGCAGCCGAAGGCGCGGATCTTCCCCTGGTGCACGAGGTCGCTCAGCGCGGAGAGCGTCTCCTCGATGTCGGTCGAGTGGTCGGGGCGGTGGACCTGGTAGAGGTCGATCCAGTCGGTTCCCAGCCGCCGGAGGCTCTCCTCCACCTCCTTGATGATCCAGCGCCGCGAGTTGCCGCTCCGGTTGGGGCCCTTCCCCATCCGGAAGTGCACCTTGGTGGCGAGCACGACGTCGTCACGGCGCCCCTTGAGCGCCTTCCCCACGATCTCCTCGGACTCTCCGGCGGAGTACATGTCCGCGGTGTCGACGAAGTTGACGCCCTGGTCGAGGGCGGCGTGGATGATGCGGACACAGTCGTCGTGGTCGGGGTTGCCGACGGCGCCGAACATCATGGCTCCGAGGCAGTGGACGCTCACCTCGATACCGGTGCCGCCGAGGACGCGATAACGCATGGGTCGTGCTCCCTTGATGGTCGTTCCGGACGTGGTGTCGCGACGCCCCGCATCGTAGGATCTAGAGTCGACTCTAGGTCAAGTCCGTATTCTGGCCGGCATGGGCACAACGGGTCTGAGCATCGGGCAGGTCGCCGAGCGCACGGGGTTGAGCGTTCACGCGCTGCGTTTCTACGAGCGCGAGGGCATCCTGGCCAGTCCCGTCCGGCGTGACCCCGGCGGCCGCCGCGTCTACGGCGAGGACGACGTGGAGTGGCTCACCCTCTGCGTCATTCTCCGCGCCTCCGGCATGCCCCTGCCCGCGATCCGCCAGTACACGGAGATGGTGAGGCGGGGAGACGGAAACGAGGAGGAGCGGCTCGCCCTCCTGCGCCTGCACCGGGAGCGGGTGACCGCCCAGATCGACCAGCTCTCCCGCTGCCTGGACCTGATCAACCACAAGGTCGGGGTGTACGAGGACATCATCGACCGGGGAGGCGCCGGCCACGAGTGCGTCGCACCGCCGTCATCGGAGAACAAGCCGGGGCGCGCGGAACGGTCCTGAGGGAGAGCGGTTCCGAGGAAATTCCGGGGAAAGGGAAAACAGGGCGAGGAACAGCTCCCGCGCGTGAGAGTTCGCGCGCATGATGGCGTACGTCCACCACCACCCCGGCTCGGCCCCTCCCGCGCGTGACAGCTCGCGAGCACGATGGCGTACGCCCCGCCCCGGGAGCGTCCTCCCGGGCCGTCCGGCGACACCGTGCCGAGGAGCCGCTCGGGTCCGGTCAGTCCGTACGCCGCACGCGGATGCCGTGGGCGTCGGCCCGCTGGACACCGCCCGCGTCCACGTTGGAGATCCGGATCAGGCCCTCGACCGTGCCCTTCTTACCGTTGCCGGTCAGTTTGAGGATGAGCATCCCCGGGTCGCTCCCGTGGGAGGAGTGCGGGTCCCCGGAGAGCGGGTTCGGCCCCCGCGTCGAGGCGAAGGCCCACTTGTGGTCCGGGGAGACGGCGAAGAGGTCGACCGTCGGATCCGCGCTGAACGGCGAGACGAGGTCGACGGTGCCGACGTGGGCGCCGCTCGCCCCGTCGAAGACCTCCGCGACGTTGGCGTCACGGTCACCGGCCCACACGTGACGCTCCCCGGCGGAGGCGAGGACGCCGTGGGCGTCGCGCTCGGGCGAGTCGTCGTCGAAGAGCGCCTGGACCGCCGGGGTGTTGGGCGGGTTGGCGGGCGAGTAGCCGCCCATCGGCAGCCTGAAGACGGTCAGCTTCTCGGCCGTAAACGACCGAGCTTGCAACTCCTCGCCGTCGATGGCTTCGACGGTCCGGTCCGCGTCAGGCAGCGTGACTCACTGCCCAGCCCGTCTCACCGCGTGCGGCGATGTTGCGGGCTGCGTTGACGTCCGCGTGCTCAGCGAAGCCGCACGACGTACACGAGAAAGAGGCTTGATCGAGCCGGTTCCTGCGGTCCACCTGCCCACATGAGGAGCACTGCTGGGAGGTGAAAGCCGGATCGACGTGGATGACGGCGACCCCGGCCCGGGCCGCCTTGTAGCCGATGAAGCTCCCCAGCTGGTGGAAGCTCCAGGAATGCAGCGTGACCCGCTGGGGCTTGCGAAGCCGTACCCGGTCCCGGATGCCCTGGAGGTCTTCCAGGGCGATACCGGAGCCGGTGCGTTCCGCCTCGGTCACGATCTGCTTGGCGATGACATGGTTGGTGTTGGCGGCGAACCGCGCTTCTTTGCGACGGCGCCGTTTGAGCAACCGCTTGGCGGACTTGGTGCGTTTGGACTGCAGGCGGCGGCGTAGCTCGCGCCGGCGGTGCCTGACCGCGTTCAGCGCTTTGCCGCAGTGACGGGTGCCGTCGCCGGTGGTGGCGAGGTTGACGATGCCCAGATCCACCCCCAGGAAGGCGGCCGGGTCCTTGACGTGGGGGGCGGGCACCTCGCAGGTCGCGATCAGGAACCACATGCCGTCGCGGTAGGTGAGATCGGACTCGCCCCTGCGGTGGGCCGACAGGGTCTTGAGCTGTTGGGCGGACGCGGTGAACCGAAGGTTCTTCAGCCTCCCGGCCACCGACCAGATCGACACCGTCCGCGCGTCGAGCTGCCAGGACAGGCAGCGGTCGTCGAACGGCTGGGCGGCCTCGGCGATGACAACCGCCGCCGGTGCGATGGAGACGGCGGCCGATGACCCGGCGCGCCGCGGTTCGGGGCGGCGTGCCGGAGATCGTGGACTCCCCGTGCCCGAACGCTCCGAAAGCCCCCGAGCGCCGTGGTCGCTATATTGGGTGCAATGAACGCGCTGGTCCGACGCCCTCTGGGCCAGACCTCCCTGTCCGTGACGCCGCTCGGCCTGGGCCTGGCGGCCCTCGGCCGCCCCGCCTACATCACGCTCGGCCGCGCCGAGGACCTCGGCGAAGGGCGGGACGTCGCCACGATGCGGTCACGCACCTGGGCCGTGCTCGACGCCGCGTGGGCGGCGGGCGTGCGCTACCTCGACACGGCGCGCTCGTACGGGCGGGCCGAGGAGTTCCTCGCCGGGTGGCTGCGCGAGCGCGGGATCGCCCCGGGAGAGGTCGTGGTCGGCTCGAAGTGGGGATACGCCTACGTCGGCGACTGGCGGCTGGACGCCGAGCGGCACGAGGTGAAGGAACTCACCGCCGACCGGCTCCGCGCCCAGCTGGACCAGACGCGCGCGCTGCTCGGTGAGCACCTGTCGCTCTACCAGATCCACTCGGCCACGATCGAGAGCGGGGTGCTCGACGACGAGGGCGTGCTCGACGGTTTGCGCACACTGCGGGCGGAAGGGGTCGCGGTCGGGCTGTCGACGAGCGGGCCGCGCCAGGCGGACACGATCGAGCGGGCGATCGGGGCCGGGCTGTTCGACACGGTGCAGTCGACGTGGAACCTGCTGGAACGCTCGGCCGGCGAGGCGCTCGGGCGGGCGCACGAGGCGGGAATGGGGGTGATCGTCAAGGAGGGCGTGGCGAACGGCCGGCTGACCGCTCGCGCGGCACCCGCCGCGCTCGCGGCCGTCGCGCGTGAGCGGGACACCACGCCGGACGCGCTCGCGCTGGCAGCCGTACTCGCCAGGCCGTGGGCGGGCGTGGTGCTGAGCGGCGCGGTCTCGGCCGGGCAGTTGCGCGACAACCTCGGCGCGGCCGAGATCGAGTGGGACACGGAGCTGGACGAGCGGCTCGCCGGCCTGGAGGAAGACCCCGAAGGCTACTGGGCACGGCGCGGCGCACTGCCCTGGAGCTGACGGCGACGGAGCGCGGACGGAGCCCTATCGGGTCCTGAGCTGGTTGAGGGTGTAGCCGGTGGCCCGCTTGAACAGGTATTCGGCCCGTTCGTAGGAGAGCCTGCGGCGACCGGTCTCCGGGCACAGGTCGGCGGGTGCGGGAGGCCGGCCGGGGCCGGGTCTGCGGTCGGACAGGAACAGCGGGCCCCGGCGCCGGCCCGCGACGAGGGCGGGGATGAGTTCGGCGGTGCCGGAACGCCAGTGGATCCAGCCGGACCCGGTGGCCACCTTGCCGCGCATCCCCGCCAGGTCGAGGTCCTCGACGTTGAGCGAGAGCGCCGGGCCCGCCCCGGCCCCGCTCTCGTACAGCAGCGACCACAGGGCGCGTTCGCGCGGGGCGATGTCCGGGCGCTCCCAGAGCGCCTCGACGTGCGGCCTGTCGATGGGACGGGTGCGCCCCCTGGGCTCGGGCCTGCGCCCGAGCGCGGCGGCCAGGTCGCGGGGCACACCGCCGGTCAGGTCGCCGGACTGCCCACTGCCCGCCTGACCGGCCGGCCCGCGATCCGGCCCGTCGAGCGGGCCACGATCCGGGCCGCCCCCCGGGCCACCGACCAGCGTGCCCCGGGCGGCGATCCAGGTACTGAAGGAGCGGACGGCCCCGCGGTGGCGGTTCCACGTGGCGGGGGCCGCGTTGCCCCACGCGTCGGTGAAGACCTCCGCGACCCGCGCGGAACTCACGTCCGACAGCGGGATGTCGTCTCCGAGATCTCGGCGCAGCCGGTTCATGGTCTGACGGTAGGAGCGGACGGTCGCGGCGTCCAGGTCGCCACGGGCGAGGAAGGCGATGGCGGCCTCGGCCAGGGTGAGGCCCGCTTTCTGCCCGGCTCCTCCCGATGTCCCGGCCGGGGTGCCGGCCGCCCCCTGCGAGCCCACCGTTCCGGGTGTTCTCCGTGCGGCGATGTCGGCGCAGGCCGCGGCGCGTCGCGTGAGGATCGTGCGTTCCGGCACGTTGAGGGTGAGGGCCGCGGCGCGTTCGAACTCCCGCCGCGCCTCCTCGTGGCGGCCGAGCCTGGCCAGCAGATCGCCGCGCACGCTGGGCAGGCGGTGGTAGCCCTTGAGCGCGGGTGCTCCGACGAGCGTGTCGGCGAGCGCCAGACCCGCTTCGGGGCCGTGGGCCATCGCCAGCGCGACCGCGCGGTTGAGCTGCACGACCGGAGTGGGCAGCACCCGGACGAGCGCCGCGTACAGGGCGGCGATCTGCCGCCAGTCGGTCTCCTCGGCCGTACGGGCCTGCGCGTGACATACGGCGATGGCGGCCTGCAGCACGTACGGGCCGAGAGGCGCCTCACACCGCCTGGCGCGCAGCAGGGCCGCGATCCCCCGGTCGATGAGGAGACGGTCCCAGCGTCCGCGATTCTGCTCGTGCAGCGCGACGGGCTCTCCCGACGGCCCCGTCCTGGCCGCCGACCGCGATGCCTGGAGCTCCATCAGCGCGACCAGGCCGTGCGCCTCCGCCTCGCCCGGCGCGAGTGCGGCCAGCAGGCGGCCGAGGCGCAGCGCCTCCTGGCAGAGGTCCTGGCGCATCCAGTCGTCACCGGCGCTCGCCGCGTACCCCTCGTTGAACACCAGGTAGACGACCTCGAGGACCGACGACAGGCGCGCCGCCCGGTCCGGACCCTCCGGGACCTCGAACGGGATCCGGAGGGCGGCGAGGGTGCGCTTGGCCCGGACGACGCGCTGCGCGACGGTCGATTCCGAGACGAGGAAGGCACGCGCGATCTCATCGGTGCGCAGGCCCCCGAGCAGTCGCAACGTCAGAGCCACCCGGGACTCGGCGGGCAGCGCCGGGTGGCAGGAGACGAACATCAGGCGCAGGACGTCGTCACGCACCTCGTCGTCGAGGGCCGCGTCGACGTCGGCCCCGGCGGTGTCCTGCCGGGTGGCGAGGTCGTGGGCGAGCTCCTCGTGCCTGAGGTCGAGCCGCTTCTCCCGGCGCAGGTGGTCGACGGCGCGGCGCTTGGCGACGGCCATGAGCCAGGCGCCCGGATTGTCCGGGACGCCGGCCCCCGGCCACTGTTCGAGGGCGGCCAGGAGCGCGTCCTGCGCGAGCTCCTCGGCCATCCCCACGTCGCCCACCATCCGGACGAGCCCGGCGACGATCCTCGCCGACTCCATTTTCCAGACCGCGTCGACCGCGCGGTGGGCGTCCCCGGACATCACGCGCTCGATCAGAGCATTCGCCCGGCCGGGTACGCAAGCATCCGATCAGTCCTCCGGGCCGAAGACCTGCTGGATGTCTCCCTCGCCGTCGCCGACGATCTTCCAGAAGCGCCGGGACAGCTCGATCGCCTCCTCCTTGGAGCGCACCTCGACGAGCGCGAAGCTGACGATCGCCTCCTTCGCCTCGGTGAACGGCCCGTCGGTGACGGTGATCTCCCCGGCGGAGGAGGAGATGTGGGTGCCGGCCGGGTCCAGGCCACCGGTCGCGAGCACCACTCCCGCCTGGATCATCTCCTGGACGAAGGCGGCCATCTCGGCGTGCATCTCCTCGGTCGGAGGTGCCATGTCGTCGCTGCCCCTGGTCGTCATCAGAAATCGCATCGTCATATCTCCTTCGGGTGGTCAGGTGACCGATCCTCGCCGGTCCTCGGCTACGCGTCGAACGGATCGGCGGGAAATCGACACGCACCCTCTGACCAGGACAGTAGCCCGGATGTGACAGGGAATGCGATGCGGCGGTACGGGGAGGCGCGGGCCGATTCCGTGTTCGCGACGTGTTCGCGACGTGTTCGCGACTCGGGCGGCGGCGCGCTCACCGGTCGGCTGCCGGCGAATCAACGCCTCCACCCCTTGGTCCGCCTGGCCCACGCATTCGTCTTGGGGAAACCTCAATAAAGTCATAAGCTTTTTAACGATCGCGACATCGGCGTATTCTCCCCGGATATCCTGCACCTCCGCGGTAAGAGAACGGGACCTCGCGACGAGGCCCGGCAGAAACGGGCACACGTTCCGCGACGAGCGAATTCCCGCCCACGATCGCCGCGTTTCCGTCTCAGCGAGGACGCCGCGAGGGTGCCGTCCACCTTCCGGTCACCCGCGTTCCGGAATCGTGTGGATCACCTCGGTGACCGCTATGATCCCTGGGAGATTTGCCGTGAACATCACCATTGTGATCAACTACCTACTGTCTCATTCGATGCGAATTCCTCATGAACGGACCTGACCCCCATGAGCACCTCTCGCGAATCCGGCTGGCAGCCCGTGGAGCTCGATGCCGGTCGGCCACATTCGGCCCGTATCTGGAATTACTGGCTGGGCGGAAAGGACAACTATCCCGCCGACCGCGAGGCCGGGGACATGGTCGAGCAGCTCATCCCCGGCATCGTCGACTCGGCGCGGGCCGACCGGGCGTTCCTCGGCCGCTGCGTGCAATATCTCGTCGCCGAGGCCGGGATTCGCCAGTTCCTCGACATCGGCACAGGCCTTCCCACCGCCGACAACACGCACGAGGTGGCTCAGCGGATCGCCCCGGAGTCCAGGGTCGTCTACGTCGACAACGACCCGCTGGTCCTGGTCCACGCCCGCGCACTGCTCGTCGGCAACTCAGAGGGTGCCACCGACTACATCGACGCCGACCTGCGCGACCCCCAGCACATCCTGCGGGCGGCGGCGGAGACCCTCGACCTCACCAGGCCCGTCGCGCTGATGCTGCTGGGAATCCTGCACCACCTCACCGATGACGAGGAGGCGGGAAAGGTCGTGAGGGAACTGGTCGACGCCGTCCCCTCGGGCAGCCACCTGGTGATCGCGCACGCCACCGCCGAGGTTCACGGCGAGGCGATGCACGAGGCGATGCGACAGTTCATGGAGCGGGGCGGCACCCCGATCGTGGCCCGCGACCGCCACCACGTCGCCTCGTTCTTCGACGGCCTGGAACTCCTGGAGCCCGGCGTGGTCTCCTGTTCACGCTGGCGTTCGGAACGCACCCCGTGGGGCGATTCTCCTGAGGTGTCCCAGTTCTGCGGTGTCGCCCGCAAGCCCTGACAAGTCCTTCTCCGGCCTTTTGTCGTTTGCGTCCTTCCGGCCTCTCGGTGCGCACCGGCTTCGGTGCTCCGATTGCCGGCACATCGCCCCGTACGTCCCCTGTGGGGGCCGGATCGCGCCCCCTCGATGGCGCGGCGCGTCACGGAGAGCCCTCCCGCGCCCCCACCAGGGGGCGGAGTGCCCAACTTCGGGCACCCGACCGGCGAGAAGATTCAGCGGAGATCGTCAGACACGGCCCCCGAACCGGGTTTATTCAGGACGCTCCGGTGCAGTCCCATAGTCGTCCGCTCGTTGCCTCCCGCAGCAACCAACTGCGACAAACGGTGACATATCTCCACAAAAAGATGTTTTTTGTAACGCCAACCCCGGATCGCGCACCACTCATCCGGCCAGGCCGTCGCGAAGATCAACGAAGATCGACATGGGAGGTCGTCTCCATGAACCCCGCTCAGGACCCCGCCTCACCGCCCCCCGGCGCCGCACTGATCGTCGTCATGGGGGTGACCGGTTCCGGCAAGACCACCGTAGGCGCCGCCCTCGGCCAGCGGCTACGGGTGCCGTTCGCCGACGCCGACGACTTCCACAGCGAGGCCAACATCGCCAAGATGTCGGACGGGATCCCCCTCGACGACGAGGACCGGCTGCCCTGGCTGCGCGCGATCGGCACCTGGCTCAGCGAGCACGCCGCCACCGGTGGTGTGGCGAGCTGCTCAGCGCTCAAACGGAGCTACCGCGACATCCTGCGCGAGGCCGCGCCGACGGTGAGCTTCGTCCACCTCCACGGCGAGGTGGACGCCGTACGCCGCAGAGTGGCCGGCCGCCCGGGGCACTTCATGCCCACCTCGCTGGTCGAGTCGCAGTTCAAGACGCTGGAACCCCTGGAGCCCGACGAGCAGGGGATCGTCCTCGACTTCTCCGCCTCCGTGGACGAACTCGTGGACGCCTACCTCGCCGCGACCGCCCAGACGACGTCCGCCCCCGGAACGGAAACGAACCCGCCCCCCGCCGACTCCGCCGCCCCGGCCGCGTCCCGGACCTCAGACCCGGACGACGAGGCCGGGAGCCCGAGGTGAGCCCCCTCCTCACCACCCTCGCCGCGCCCGCCGACACCTCCCCCGGAAGACTCATCCCGGCGGCGCTCGTCGGCATCGCGCTGATCGTCATACTGATCACGTACTTCAAGCTCCACCCCTTCCTGAGCCTCACCCTCGGCTCGCTCGCGGTCGGAGCCGTCGCGGGCCTCGCGATGACCGACACCATCGCCGCCTTCAGCGACGGGTTCGGCAGCACCGCGGCCGGTGTCGGCACGCTCATCGCGCTCGGCGCGATGTTCGGCAAGCTGCTCGCCGACTCCGGCGGGGCCGACGAGATCGTGGACACGATCGTCGGCCGGTCCAACCCCCGATCCCTGCCCTGGGCGATGGCCGCGGTGGGCGCGCTGATCGGCCTGCCGATGTTCTTCGAGATCGGCCTCGTCCTGCTGATGCCGGTCATCTTCCTGGTCTCGCGCCGCTCCGGCCTCTCCCTGGTCCGGGTCGGCATACCCGCGCTCGCGGGCCTTTCCGTGATGCACGGGCTCGTTCCCCCGCACCCGGGCCCGCTGGTCGCCATCGACGCGCTCAACGCCGACCTCGGCATCACGCTGGGCCTGGGCGTGCTCGTCGCCATCCCGACGGTCGCCATCGCGGGGCCGCTGTTCGCCAAGTACGCGGCCCGCTGGGTGGACGTACCGGCGCCGGAGCTCTACGAGGCCCGGCCCTCGGCGGAGGACACCCGGCGCCCGTCGTTCGGCGTCACGCTCGCCACCGTGCTGCTGCCGGTCGTGCTGATGATGGGCAAGGCCCTCGCCGACATCCTTCTCGCCGAGGGCAACGTCCTGCGCACCGTGCTCGACTTCCTCGGTACGCCGCTGGTGGCGCTGCTCATCGCCGTCCTCGTCGCGATGTTCACCCTGGGCCTCGGCGCCGGAATGGACAGGAAGGCGGTCGCGAAGTCCCTGGAGCAGTCGCTGCCGCCGATCGCGGGCATCCTGCTGATCGTCGCCGCGGGCGGTGGTTTCAAGCAGACGCTGATCGACACCGGGATCGGCGACCTCATCGCCACGTGGGTGGAGAACAGCGGCCTGTCGGTGCTGCTGCTCGCCTGGCTGGTCGCCGTGCTCATCCGGCTGGCCACGGGCTCGGCGACCGTCGCGACCGTCACGGCCTCGGGGATCCTCGCCCCGCTGGTCGCCAACCTCAGCGTCGGGGAGACCTCGCTGCTCGTGCTCGCCATCGGCGCGGGTTCGCTGTTCTTCTCCCACGTCAACGACGCGGGCTTCTGGCTGGTCAAGGAGTACTTCGGGCTCACCGTGGGCCAGAACATCAAGACCTGGTCGGTGATGGAGACGGTCATCTCGGTGGCCGGCCTGGTCTTCGTCCTGATCCTGAGCCTCTTCCTGTAGTCCCGCGAGAGCCGCGGCCTTCGCGCGGCCCGGGACCGGTCAGTGGTGTCCGGAGACCGTGTCGCGCAGGCAGCGGACGGCGGAGGCGACCCGCTCCAGGCTCTCCTCGTCATCGGGCCCGGGACCGGCCGGTTCGCGCCCCTCGCGGACATCCTGCGCGATCTTCTCCAGGGAGTCGGCGAGGGCGCGGACGGCCTCCTTCGGAGGTGGCGGCGCGCCGCGCCCGGTGCGCGCGACGGTGGTGGCGGTCGCGTCGGCCACCTGTTCCAGCGCGGCCATCGCGGGCATCCAGGTGGTGACACGCCTGCTGATCACCGGCGGTTCGGACAGCGCCCGCTGGAAGACCGTCCGCAGGTCGGCCAGGGCGTCGTACGCCCCGCGGTGCAGTCGCGTCCCGCCTGCGTGCCCGCCGTCGAACGCGTGCCGCAGGTAGTTCGCGGTGGCCGTCACCGCGTCGGCGAACCTCGGCCCGACCGGCGCCTCCCAGCTCGACGACCACGGCAGGTAGCCCAATACCAGGACGATCACGCATCCGACCAGCGTGTCCACCAGCCGGATCCTCCCCAGCTCGGGTCCCCCGCGGGTGAGCAGGTCCACCAGGAGCAGGACCAGCGGCGCCTGGAAGGCCGACATCAGGCCCCAGTTGCGTTGCAGGCCGTACGGCAGGAGCGCCGCGCACACCGCGATGGGAGCCAGGAGCAGCGGGCCGTACGGCACCAGGACGAGTACGAGGGTGCCGATCAGCGTCCCCACGAGGGTGCCGAGCACGCGCTGCACGGCGCGGGCGAACACCGACCCGAAGTCGGGCTTGAGCACCAACGCGACGGTGAGCATCATCCAGTAGGACCGCTCGAACCAGCCGAACTCGCTGAGCGTGGTGGCCACACCCATGCACAGCGCGAGCCTGACCGTGTAGACGCGGGCGAGGTGGCCCCGCCACATCTGCTCCAGCACGTCACGGAGCCGGGAACGGTAGCCGACCCGTTCGTACGGCAGCTGGTCCTTCGCGACCTCACCGCCGGACACCAGCTCGACGGCCCCCCGCACCGCGAGACACAGGGCGCGCGTGACGGGCGGGTCGCCTCGTTCGCAGGAACACGACGGCACCCGGGGCGCGGGTCCACCGGCGAGCGATGCGGCGACGGCCCCCGGGGCGGAGGCGGGTCGCACGAGCGGCTCGGGCAGCCCGCGTTCCTCGTAGCGCAGCGAGAGCAGGGCGTTGCGGATCAGCGAGGCCTGGTTCAGCAGGGCGACCAGGCGGGTGCGCTCCGGGTCCAGCCCTCCGGCCAGGGAGCGGGCGCCGAGCACGACGTCGTAGCCGTTCTTGAGAGTGGTGTCGAACGTCCTCAGCGCGAGAGTGTCGTGATCGGTGAACAGCCGGTCGAGAGCCTCGTAGACCGCGATCACGGCGGCCCTCTCCGGCGCCCGGGGGTGGAACGGCCAGTCGGCGACCCCCAGCACGATCACCCAGAGCGCGCCCAGCAGGAACGCCAGCGCGTTCGCGCCCGGCGCCCCCGGCAGCTTCACCCCGGTGGCGATCACGGTCATCACCAGCAGCTGCAGCCCGGCCGCCGAGCCCGTCGCCCCGCTCGTGCTGACGAGCGCGGACAGCACGGCGACCGCCACCACGACCGGCACCGTCCACCAGCCGTGGCCGTGGGCCGCGGCCCCGATGAGATATCCCAGTGCCCCCGCGACACCGGCCGCGCCCATTCTGGCGATCCTGACCAGGTAGGGGCCACCCCGGTCGGCCAGACCGGCGTTCGTCGCGCCCATCGCGGGCAGCAGGCCGGCCACGACGTTCCCGGAGACGAGTGCCACGAGAAGCGGGCCGGTCACCGCCACGGCCATGCGCAGCATCGGCCACCACCGCAGCGGCGCGGGTGCGGGCCTGACCGTCTCGACCAGCCAGCCGGGAGCGGCGTCGGCCAGCCGGCCGGCGGTCCGCCGGAAGAGCGAGGGCATCGCTCGCCGTCGCTCAGGGGACGATGGCGTCGACGTATCCACCGTCGACACGCAAGGCACCACCCGTGGTGGCGGAGGCCTGTGGTGAGCTGAGGTAGACGACCATGTTGGCGATCTCCTCCGGCTCGATCAGCCGTCGCAGGAGCGACTGCGGGCGGTGCTCTCGCATGAAGGCACGCTGGGCCTCCTCCCAGGGCAGGTCACGGTCGACGAGTTCGTAGACGAACTCCTCCACGCCACCGGTGTGGGTGGGGCCGGCGATGACGGAGTTCACGGTGACGCCACTGCCCGCGGCCTTCTTCGCGAAGCCGCGTGAGACGGCCAGGAGCGCGGTCTTGGACATGCCGTACTGGATCATCTCGACGGGGGTGACGATCGCGGAGTCGCTGGCGATGTACTGGACGCGGCCCCAGGAGCGTGCCACCATCCCCGGCAGATAGGCGCGGGTGAGGCGGACCGCCGCCAGGACGTTCACCTCGAAGTAGCGGCGCCACTCGTCGTCGGTGATCTCCAGGGCGTCCTTCGCTCCGAAGATCCCGAGGTTGTTGACCAGGATGTCGACCTCCGGCAGGAGGTCCACCGCGTGCTCCGCGCCCTCCTCGGTGGCGAGGTCCGCCGCGAGCGGGACGATCTCCGCACCGGGGACCTGCGCGCGCAGCGCCTCGCCGGCGGCCTGGACCTTGTCGGGTGTGCGGCCGTTGACGGCCACCGTCGCGCCCGCCCGCGCGAGGCCGACGGCGATGGCGGCCCCGATGCCCTGGGTGGACCCGGTGACCAGCGCCGTCTTGCCGGTGAGATCGATATGCATGCGTCACGTCCTTGGAACCCGGTGCGGAGCCGCCCATCGGCGCGGGCGAGACCATCACGACCTGGTGATACGTCGTCCAGCTGATCCGGTGTTCGTTCCCGCGCCCATCGAGGTGGAACGCGCGGGCAGCGATCATTTGCAGAGAACCGGTCCGCATGACGACGCTTTTCCCGATAATGCGCTCATGTCCCTGTTCGGCACCGACGCGTACCGGAGCGAAAGCTGCCGCCCCCTGGCAGGTGATCTCAGCACCGTCATCGGAGTTCGCCGCCCCCTTTGGCCCGTTGCTCGGCGTACGGCGCGGTCGCGTCGGTTCCGAGTGGCGCCGGAGTCGAAGACGGTCCCTCAGTGGTGGTAGGAGTGGACGACGGCGTGTCCCCTGCCTCGGCCGATGATCCACTTGTTGATGGGCGTGGTGACCAGGAAGGCCACCAGGAGGGCGAAGGCGAGGGCGCCCCAGAAGAGGCCCGAGGTGAGTTCCGCGTCCATCGCGCCGGGAACCGCGATCATGACGGTGTTGTCGACGATCTCCATGACGAGGATGGACAGGGTGTCGGCCGCCAGCGCCAGCCGTACGGCCTTGCGCCAGTCGACGCCGGCCCTGCGCAACCCGAGCAGGGTGAGGGCGTAGCCGAAGAAGAAGGCCAGCACGATGGAGAGGACGACGGTGGACACGTTCGGCCATCCCAGAGCCGTGCCGATCACCATGCCGAGCACCTCGCCGATGGCGCATCCGGTGAGGCAGTGCAGGGTCGCCGACGCGGCGACCCGCCAGGTGGCCTTCGGCGGGTGGTGGCCGGACCCGTGATCGGCCCCGTGATCGGACCCGTGATCGGCCCCGTGATCGGACCCGTGATCGGACCCGTGATCGGATCCATGGTCGGCCCCGTCGTCGGCGTGACTCGCGTGCCGTGCCGGTTCGGACATCCCTACCTCCTCGTAGCTCTCTGGCAAGAGCCTCAATTTATACCGGTGGGGGGTATGCGACAACCGCCAGAGAGCCCGGAGGGCGAACCGGTCGCCCCTATCTGTCGTCGCCGTCCCAGGCGAAGGCGTGGAACGGCGGGTCGAGGGGCGCGTCGATCAGACGGTTGGCGAAGGTCGAGATCGTGTACGCGCCGACGCCGAGGACGACCTCAAGGGCGTTTTGCGCGCTGTAGCCCGCGTCGAGGAACGTCCGCGTCTCCTCGTCGCCGACCGCGCCATGATGGTCCATGACGGCGAGGGTGAACGACCGGAGCGCCTCGGCGCGCCCGTCCGGGAGCGGCTTCCCGGCGCGGAGCGCCTCGACGACCTCGGACGGGGCCTCCAGCCTGACCAGCGTGGCGGTGTGCATCGCCACGCAGACGTGGCAGCCGTTGCGGGTGGCGACCGTCATGACGACGATCTCGCGGTCGATCGGATCGAGGGTGGTCTGCTCGAAGGTGGCGCTCGCCGCCAGGAATCCCTTGAGCAACTGCGGGGAGGTGGCCATCCGGCCGACCGGCGCGGGGACGTAGCCGAATTTCCGCTTCACGTTCTCGACGGTGGAGCGGGCGTCGGCCGGGGCGCTCTCGGCGGTGTGGGTGGGGAAGAGGGGGTGGACGTCAGTGGTCACGGAAGCCTTCTCTCTGGGTGTTCCGAGCCCTCGGAACACGGGCTCGGCGATCGCACGTCACGGCGGTATCGTCAATGTGGTTGTCTATACCGTAAACGAGGTTGACGACTTTGGCAACGGCCGCCCCCGGGCGCGGGCCCGCGAGGCTCAGCCGCCGCGGGCGGCGGTGATGAAGTCCCTGATGAGGCCGGGGTCCTTCACCCCTGGCGCGACCTCCACACCGCTCGACACGTCGACTCCCCAGGGCCGGGCGGCGGCGATCGCCTCGGCCACGTTCGACGGGGCCAGTCCCCCGGCCAGCATCCAGCGGCCCGCCGGGCGCCCGCGCACGGCCGCCCAGTCCCACGGCTCCCCCGAGCCGGGCCTGGGCGCGTCGACGATGAGCAGGTCCTCGTCGAGGGCGCCGCAGCGCAGGTCGGTGCTCGCGGCCCCGGCGCGGACCAGCGTGACGCCGAGGTCCTTCAACGCGGTGAAGTCCTCGTGCGGGTGGTCACCGTGCAACTGGACGGCGCGCAGTCCCGCCTCCAGGGTGGCCGCCCTCACCTCCTCGGAGGGCTCTCCGGCGAAGACCCCGACGGTCAGCACGTGCGGGGGCACCGCCGAGGCCAGCTCCCTCGCCCGCGCGGGGGTGACCCGCCGCGAACTCCTGGTGAGGACGAACCCGATGGCGTCGGCCCCCGCCTCGACGGCGGCCGTCACATGTCCGGGCTCGCGCAGCCCGCAGATCTTCACGTACACCCTGTGTACGGTAGCCCGTCTCCCCCACCCGGAACGCCTCAGAGGGCGTTCAGGAACCTCGCGGCGATCGGCGCCGCGACCTTGCCTCCCGCACCGCCGTGCCGGATGAAGACCGCGAAGGCGAGGGAACCCCGGTAGCCGATGAACCAGGCGTGGTCCCCGCCGCCGGCGACTTCGGCGGTGCCGGTCTTGCCCGCGGTGTCCGGCGGGAGCCCGGCCTGGGCCGCCGTTCCCTGGGCCACCACGGCGCTCATCATCGTCCGCAGCCCCGCGGCCACCTCCTCGTCCAGCGGCACCGGGGCGGGCGAGTCCGCGGGAGGCTCGTCGGTCGTGATCGCGGGCTTCCAGACACCGCTCGCCACCGCGGCGGCGACCTCGGCCATGCAGAGCGGGCTCGCCTGCACCGAGTTCTGGCCGATGGCGTCGGAGCCCAGCTCGTCCGGGTTTCCGGGCGGCTGGATCCGGCAGGAGCTCAGCCCCGGCTTCTCCCGGAAACCGAACCGGTCGGCCGCCTCGGCGCGCAGCTGGCCGTCGCGCAGCCGCTCGTACGCCTGCTGGGCGAAGGTGGTGTTGCACGAGAGCGCGAAGGCCGTGGTGAAGGCCACGCCGCCGTGGTCGACGCCGTCGGAGTCGCTGAAGCTCCTGCCGTTGGGGATCGTGTAGCCGGCGGGGCAGGCGACCTGGGAGTCGGGGGTGAGGCCACCGCGAAGCAGCGCGGCGGCGGTCACGACCTTGAACGTCGAGCCTGGCGGGTAGAGCCCGTTGAACGCCTCCCGCCCGTCCAGCGTGTCCGCCACCGCTCGCACCTGGGCCGTCCCGACGTCCACGGCCACGATCGCGGCGGGCTGGGAGACACCGTCCAGGGCACGGGCCGCGGCCGCCTGCACGGGCTGGGAGATCGTGGTCTTCTTCCCCGAGGTCGGCGGGAGCGGTGACTCCCGCAGCACCTGGCCGGAAGGCTCCTCCCGGACTTTCAGGATGACCGCCGTGTCGCCCAGCCCGGTGAAGTAGTCCTCCGCCCTGCTGTCCTGGGGGAACGGCACTCCCTCACGGGTCACCGTGGCCGGTCGCCGGACCTCGGTCTCCTCCAACCGCACGCTCCCGCCGTTCTTGAGCGAGGGGTGCATCGTCTCGGGGGTCCAGCGCACCTTCCACACCCCGAACCGCGACTCCAAATGCAGGACGGAGGCGAACGGCCACTCGCCCAGCCCCGTGACCTGCCGTACCCCGTTGAAGGACATCTCGGCCGCGTCCTCACCTCGGTGACGCAGGTCGCCGGGGGCGAGGGAGAGCGAGGAGATCCGCAGGTCGCCGTCGAAGCCGCGGTGCCGCAGGACGAAGTCGGCCGGGGGGTCGACGACCATGCCCTCCATCGCGGCGAGGTCGCCCCCCTGCCAGGCGGTGAGATAGTTCGTCGCGGTCGTCTCGGGACCGCTGTTCGGGTTCGGCGTGGCCGGGGTCAGCGTGACCAGGTTCGCCGGCGGCGAGGCGGGCACCGGGTTGGGCGACTCCCCCGCCCGTACCGCGTTCGTCCTGACGTCGGGGTCACCGGCCGGCGAGGGCGGTGAGGCAACGACGGCGCCCGGCGCGGCCACCACCGCGTACACGCCGAAGAGGAGGATCGTGGCCGCCGAGATGACCAGTGCGAGGAGCCGTCGATCACGCATACCGTCTACTCCCCCGGGTGTGCAGAGTTGCATACCAGAGAAAAGATCGTAAAGGCGACAAGAAGCGGCGAACCAGATTTTTCCCTACTTCGGTATGACACCGTATCCCACGGCGCAACCGGGGAGCCCCACGACAGGTCACCTCTCCCCGGCCGGGGACCTCTCCCTAACGGAGACCATCGAAAAGGTCGTCCTCTCGATCGCCCGCGGCGGGAACGTGGTTGATGTGACGGATGAAGGCCTCCTGCGCGAACACCTGGTGCTGCGCCTCCGCGGGCATGCGCAGCAGGAAGATGCTGTCGCCCTGGCTCGCGTGCGCCTCCAGCGCCTTGCGCTTGCGCTCCACCTGGGAGGACACGTCGACCACGGCGGTGATCTGCTCCTCGGGAACGCCGAAGTCGTCGGGAAGCTCGACGTCCTCGGGACCGGCGCCGATCGAGCGGAGATACGCGAACAGTTCGGCCGTCCGCTCCCGGGGCACGGCGGTGTAGTAGAGCTTGCGGGGAATGCCGCTCGCCTCGGTGGCGGCCACCGCGATCCGGTGGGCCTGGATGTGGTCGGGGTGGCCGTAACCGCCGTTCTCGTCGTAGGTGACGACGACCTGCGGGCGATAGCGCTCCATCAGCTCGACGAGCCTGCCGACGGCCTGCTCGAAAGGCACGTTGGCAAAGGAGTCCGGCGCCTCGTTGGCCGCCCAGCCGACCATGCCCGAGTCCTGGTAGCCGAGCAGCTCGACGTGGGAGATCCCCAGATGGGTCGCCGACTCGCGGAGCTCCTCCAGCCGCAGCGCTCTCACCGCCTCCGCGTCGTGGCCGGCCTCCCCCGGCTTCACCCCGCCGGGACCGTCGCCCTGCTCGCCGTTCGTGCAGGTCACCAATACGGTACGGACACCCTCGTCCGCGTATCTGGCGAGGATCCCGCCGGTGCTGATCACCTCGTCGTCGGGATGGGCGTGCACGGCCATCAGCGTCAACTTCTCATCCATGATTTTCCACCCATTCGCAAAAAGCCATGCGGACCGGCCCACTCTACGACCGCCGCCGAGAGGCCGAGCGCGACAGGCGGATCACCTGGAACGACGTCTCCGGGCGGGAGGCGTCCAGACCCTGAACACTCCGGGGCGAGCGGCCCACCCCGCGCCCCGCGTCGCGGGTCCACCCTCGTCGGGTACGCCGCGCCGGCCGCTATCCGGGCGGGGGGTAGAGGTCGAACCCGTACAGGCCCTGATCGCCACCGGCGGCTATGGCGAACCCGGTGGGAAACCAGGCGAGGCAGTTGAGGCCCGCCTCGACCCGTGCCCCGGCGGCGAACGAGTCGCCGTACCTGTCCCACACCCGGATGGTGCCGTCGTCGGAGCAGGTGGCGAGCAGGTTGCTGTCGGGCGAGATGGCCACCGCGCGGATCCTTCCCTCGCCGCCGGACAGCCTCGCCCGCTCCGTGCCACCCGCCGACCAGACGCGGGCGCCGCCGTCGTCGAAGCAGGCGGCGAGCCAGGTGCCGTCGGGGGCGATCGTCACCCCCCGGGCGGGGCCGGGGCATCCCTTGAGCGAGGCCCGCGACTTGCCGTCGGCTCCCCACAGGCCGGCCGTGCCGTTGGCGGAGAAGATGGCGAACCACCTGCCGTTCGGCGCCACGGTGATCTCCTCGATCGCCTCCACCCTGCTTCTCAGCGTGGCGTACCTGGCACCGTCCGGCTTCCAGAGCTGGATCTTCCCGTAGATGGACAGTGTGGCGAGCCAGCCGCCGTCCGGGGAGACGAGGAGGTGTGCCGTCGCCCTGATGTTCGCGACCAGGACGGCGCGCTCGGTGCCGTCGGCCCACCACACGCGGGCGGTGCCGTCTTCGGAGCAGGTGGCGAGCCAGGTGCTGTCGGGAGCGATCACCACCTCGCGCACCGGCCCGGTGTGACCGTTCAGCACCGCCCTTCTGCTGCCGCCCGCACCCCACAGTCGTACGGCCCGATCGGCCGACCAGGTCGCGAGCCAGGTGCTGTCGGGGGCGATCGCCACCCCCCGCAGGCGTCCGGCGTGCCCCGTCGGAATGGCTCGCCTGCGGCCACCGGCCCCGCGTATCCGCACGACGTGATCGGTGGACCAGACGGCGAGCCACGTCTTGTCCGGTGAGACCACGCCGTGGTGACCGTCTTCCAAGGGAACGGTGAGGGTCGCCTCCTCTATCCTGTCCTCGTTCCAGAGTTTCACCGATCCGTCACCGGAGTGGGTGGCGACCCAGCTCCCCTCGGGAGAGATCGTCACCTGGCGGACCGTCCCGGTCCTCCCCCTGCGGCTCTGCCTCGCGGCGCGCTCCGACTGCCAGATCCGGATCGTCCCCTCGTTGGAGCAGGCGGCGAGCCAGGTGCTGTCGGGAGAGATCACCACCTGACGAACCACCCCCGCATGCCCCGTCAGAGCGGCCCGCTCACCACCGTCGGCCTCCCACAACCGCACACTCCGATCACCGGAAAGCGTCGCCAGCCAACCCCCGTCCGGAGAGATCACCACCTGACGAACCACCCCCGCATGCCCCGTCAGGACGGCCCGCTCACCACCGTCGGCCTCCCACAACCGCACACTCCGATCACCGGAAAGCGTCGCCAGCCAACCCCCGTCCGGAGAGATCACCACCTGAC
>NZ_JBEPDA010000023.1:69436-108544 GCF_040299985.1 Streptosporangium sp. NPDC000563
CGAACCACCCCCGCATGCCCCGTCAGGACGGCCCGCTGCCTGCCGTCGGTCTCCCACAGCCGTACGGGACCGGTGGACGACCAGGTCACGAGCCACGAACCGTCGGGAGAGATCCGCACCCCCGCCCCCGCCCCGGTGTGCCCCGTCAGGACGGCCCGCTCGACGCCGTCGACCCCCCACAGGCGCACGCTCCCGTCTCCGGAGAGGGTCGCCAGCCACGAACCGTCAGGGGAGACGACCAGCTCGGAGACCTTGCCGATCGGCCTGTTCCTGCCGGGGACCTTCTCGTCCTCCTGGTTCCAGCCGCGCATCCTCAGGACGTCCTGCAGCCTTCGCGGCTTGGTTCTCACCCGCACCCGGCTTCTGAGGATCAGATGTCTCTTCCCGGCGGGGCTCCAGAGAGCGACCCCTCCCGTCGCGGAGCGGGTCGCCAGCCACGAACCGTCGGGCGCGGCCACCATCCCGGTGAACTTGCCCGTCCCCCTCCTGAGGACGGCACGCCTGCTCCCGTCGAAATTCCAGAGACGGACTCCTCCCCTCGCGGAGCGGGTCGCCAGCCACGAACCGTCGGGCGCGGCCACCATACCGGCGAGCCTGCCGATCCCGTTGCGCAGGACGGCCCTCTGGGCGCCGTCGATCCCCCAGATCTGCACCCTCCTTCTCCCCGAGCGGGTCACCAGCCACGCGCCGTCAGGGGAGACGGCGACCTCGTGAACAGGTCTGCCGTGCGTGGCCAGCGTCGTCCGGGTGGTGCCGTCGGCCTTCCAGACCTGCGCGCCGCCGTCGCGGGCGTGCACGACGAACCGTGATCCGTCCGGTGTGATCGACACCTCCTCGAGGTGTCTCGCCGCCGAGGTCAGGGTGCGCAGGAGGCGGGTGGAACCGTCCTCGGGCAGTGGCCAGCGGGCTTTCAGGAAGGTGGTCTCGTTCTCCCTGCTGTAGCGCTCGACCGACGCCCGCATCGGCGGGAACGCGTAGAGGCGGGCGAGCAGGTTCGCCGTGGAGACGGCGTCCGACTCGAAGGGGGTGAGCAGATGGGTGCTGCGGGCGACCAGCCGGCGGACCCCCGCGACGGAACGGGAGGTCGACAGCGTCAGATCCGACTCCGCCGCGGCCACCCCGAACGCGCGTACGCGGGTGACGAACCAGCGCACGTCATGCAGCAGGGCTTCCAGCTCCCGGTATCTCCTCGCCTCGGAAAGATGGAACAGCAGGTGGTTCCAGAGGTAGGGCACGGTCGGGGGCAGCCTCCACCATTCGGCGTCCGCCGTGAGATCGTCGTCGGGGACGAGGTTTCTCGCCTCGTCGAGGAAGTCGCGGTTGGCGACCTCGGCGCGCTCCTTGCCCAGGCCGTCCTCCGAGCGGAGGGCGGAACGGACGACGTCGTGGATCGTGATCGACGGCGCCGCCCCCTCGGCGGGGTGCCTGCCGATCAGTGCGAGGTCCTGAAGCCGTCCGCAGAGCCGCTCGGCCTGCTTGGCGGTGAGCCCCGCGGTGCCGCGCCAGAGCAGCTCGACGACGGCGGCCGGTATCGCGACGTCCTCGGGGAAGACGCCCAGTTCCAGGAAGCGGGCGCGGTCGAACGCGCCGAGGGCTTCGAGGCTGTGCTCCACGGTGGCGAGCACCGCGCTCTCCCGCTGGGAGGCGACCGTGACGTCCAGGGGGGCGGAGACGGTCCGGCCGAGCCGACCGGCCGCCCGGCGAGCGGCGACGTCGGCGTTCGTCCCCGCGCCGTGCTCGTCGCGCAGCCGGGCGTTGAGCAGGGACAGCAGTAGTGGCCACCTCCCCGTCAGGGCCACCAGGTCGCCGAGGACGCCGGGGTTCATCGGCGGCAACCCCCGGCTCAGCACCTGGACGGCCACCCTCGGCGCCAGCTCGTCGACGATCATCGCGATCGCCTTCGGGGGCAGCGCCCTGGGCAGCCGGGTCGTCACCAGCACCCGGGACCTGGTGGCCGCGGACAAAAAGGGTCTCAGCTGCTCGAGGCTCCACACGTCGTCGACCACCAGCAGCATGTGGCCCCGCTCCGCCAGGGCCTCGGCCATCCGGTGGCCGGCCTGCTCGGGGCTGGAGAACTCCGGCCGGACGCCCAGCACGGCCTCCGTGACGTCGTTGGCGAGCGCCGCGATGTCGGCCCCGGCGCGGTCGCGGCCCACGGTGACCCATATGACGCCGCCGTCGAACCGCCTCCTCACCTCGTCGCTGTGACACACCTCCACGGCCAGGGAGGTCTTGCCGAACCCGCCCGCCCCGGCGAGACCCGTGGTGAGCCCGACCGTGCCCGAGCGCCGCATCGTCAGGGTGGAGACCACGTCGTCCAGCTCGCTTCTCCTGACCCACCCCGCCTGCCTGTCCGGCACCAGGAAGAGCCCGCCGCGCGTGCGTGATTCCATCAGTTTCGGCGTCAGCCGTGTCAGCAGAACGACAAGGAAGGCGGTTAATCCGAAAACAACGACCCATTCGACCCTGCGCGCGACGACCGTTTCCGGCAGATATTCTTCGACCGTTCGCACCGGAAGTCCGACCAGAATTCCGAAAACCACCAGAATCGCCACGGCGACATCGGCGATTCTTTTTGTGCGGCGAGCCACCGACCACCTCTACAGTGCTGACCCCTGCCCCGACGGGCGCCGGGAACCCTGGAGGCACGATATCTGTTCCCCATTGACCCCGAGTTGAATCACCGACATCCCGGCGATTAAAGCGCATACGAAAAGCCACGTTGCACAGTTTGAGCCGCTATGTCCACGACATCACATCTACCATTCCAGCCCGCATTCAAGGTAGATCTTTTTCCGTGACGACGCGATCGCCCTTGGTGACCCCTTTCGAACTCATCCGACAGGGGCGGCTCATCCGGGAGGCGCGGACCGGGAAAGGCGGGGGAACGGCGAACCCGCCCGGCGTCCACCGGGCCGGAGACGGCGCGGGACGCCGCCGGGCCCCCCTCCCGCTCAGGCGCGCATCCGCCGCCCCTACTCAGGCGCGCATCCGCCGCCCCCGCTCAGGCGCGCATCCGCCGCGCGATGTCCCGTACCGCCGTCGCCAGCAGGTCGACGTCGTCGCGGCTGGTGAAGAGCGCCGGCGTCACCCGCACGCAGTCCCCCCTGGCCGGCCCGCCGCGGTGCACCGTGAAGATCCGGTACCGCTTCATCAGGTCCGTGGCGATCGCGACGTTCTCGGCCTCCGACGTACGGCCGGTGATCCGGAACGCGGTGATCGTGCCGTACATGGCGGGCTCCTCGGGGGTGAGGATCTCCAGGTTGCCGATGTCGAGCACCTGGCCCACCCACCGGTCACGCAGGAAGCGCAGCCTCGCCTGCTTGGCTGCGGCACCGAGGGCGTCGTGGAAGTCCAGGGCGGTGCCGGCCGTCAGGAAGGGCGCGACGTCCATGGTGCCGGAGTGCACCCGTGAGCGGATGTCCTCCCGCGGGAAGGTCTCGTCGCGGAACGCGACGTCGATGTCGGCCAGGCGGCTGTCGCGGATGTAGAGGAAGCCCGCACCCAGCGGCATGCCCATCCACTTGTGCAGGGAGAACCCGGCGAAGTCGGCGCCCAGGTCGTCCACGGTGAAGTCCAGGTGTCCCCAGGAGTGGGCGGCGTCCACGATCACGTCGATGCCCCGCTCGCGAGCCATCGCCACGATCTCCCGCACGGGGACCACCAGCCCGGTGCGGTTGTTCATGTGGCTGAGCAGCAGCAACCTGAGCTTCGGATGCTCCAGGAACGCCGCGGCGTAGGCGTCCAGCACCGCCTGCCGGGTCGCCGGCTCGGGGATGACCAGCTTCTGCACCCGGACGCCTCGCCGGTCGCTCAGCCAGTTCATGGCGTACTGCATGCTGTGGTAATCCAGGTCGGCGTACATCACCGAGTCGCCGGGACGCAGCCGCCGGTAGCCGGCGATCAGCAGTTGCAGGGCCTCGGTGCCGCCCCGGGTGAGGGCGATCTCCTTCATGGAGACGCCGAGCATGGTCGCGATACGCCGCCTGACCTGGTCCGCCTGGTCCTTGTAGGCGGTGCGCAGCAGGTAGGAGTTCACCTCGTTGAGGTGGTCGGTGTTGCGATGGTAGGCGCGGCGCACCGGCTCGGGCATGATCCCGTAGTAGCCGTTCTCCAGGTTGACGAAGTCCCGGGTGACTCGATACTGCCGCGCCACCCGGCTCCAGAAGCCCTCGTCCTCGGCGAGCCGCTCGGGGGCCGTGCCGACGGGAGCGGCGACAGCGCCGGGCGGCGGGGACGGCCGAACGTCCTGGCCGGCGGGCGGCGGTGGGGGCGGTGAAGGCGGGAGGGCCAACGCCCCGAGCCCGGCGACCATCTCACGCCTGGACAAGCTCATAGAAAACCACTCCACCCCGGTCGGCGAGAGCCCGCGGCGGCCCCGGCCTGTTCCAACGCATCACTCCCAGTGTGCGCGGGGCCGGCTCCGCGAGCGGGCATCCGTACAGCTCAGGCGTGGCGTGGCGGCGGCGACACGCCACACCCCCGGCTCCAGGCAAGCAAGCGCGTGCTTGACGATCAGGGCGATACGCGATCTCTTAGATGAGGCGGCGGGTCTCCTGAGAATCTTGACGTCATTCAGGCGGCGTGCTGTGATCCGGATACACGTTATTTCATACTTGTTCAGTAGGAAATGAGGCGGTAGTGAGGGTTCTCCGGCGTGCGGCCGCGATGGTGGCGCTCTTGGTGGGCGCGGTCGGCATCCAGGTCGTCCAGAGCGGAGCCGCCCAGGCGGCCCTGCCCACCGCGGCCGTCGCGCTCGGCGACAGCTTCATCAGCGGGGAGGGCGCGGGAGCCTACCAGCCCGTCGCCGACGCCTCGGGGACGCCGCAGTCCTTCCCCGGCTGGTCGGCTCCCAACAGCAACGCCTACTTCTGCCACCGGTCGGCGAACGCCTCGCTGTTCAAGGCCTCACTCCCCGGCATCCAGGACCGCTTCAACCTCGCGTGCTCCGGCGGCCAGCCCGCCGACATCGCCAACCCCTCCGGCGCCCGCGCCAAGGGCCGCTCCGTCGCCTCGCAGCTCGACCAGCTGCGTGCCGTCGCGCAGACCCACGACATCGACGTCGTCCTCATCGGCCTCGGCTCCAACAACACCCAGTTCACCTTCGGCGACGTGGCCACGCTGTGCGCCAACCGCTTCATCGCCGACGCCTGGACGGGCTGGTGGGAGTTCTGGGCCTACCTGGGCGGTGACGTGCCGCAGGAGCCCTGCACCGTCTCGGACCTCGCCTCCGACGCCGAGGTCGCCGCGGCCACCACCGAGACCACCGCCGCCCTGCGCCAGATCCTCGACACCCTCGCCCAGATCGACGCCGACGGCGTCCACAGCGTGATCCTGCAGACCTACACCAACCCGCTGCCGCTCGATGTCGCCCCGCAGTACCGGGACGAGGACGACCGCACCGACACCCGCGACAAGTTCCGCGCCCTCGGCGCCGAACGGTACGCCGCGGGCTGCCCGATCCACCGCGCGAGCCTCGCTCCCGGGCACGTGTTCTCCCAGAACCTCGGCTCCCTGGTCAAGAACGCCTACACCACGCTGGCGGCCGAGCGTCCGACCGCCGACCTGCGCGTGCTGGACGTCCAGAAGGCCTTCGACGGCGCCCGGCTCTGCGAGAACCCCGGCAGCCCGACGGGCGCGCTCGCCACCCCGATCCGGGTGCAGGACGGGCCGTCCGGCACGTTCGTCACCAGCCTGTCGGGCTGGGACAAGATCGGTGTCCAGCGGGTCGCGAACACCTGCGTCACCTACTTCCAGACCTGCCAGGAGGGCTGGCACCCCAACGCCGCGGGCCACACCGTCCTCGGACAGTGCCTCACCGGTGCCCTCACCGCCGCGTCCCGCACGGTCATCACGTGCGCCCGCAACGCGAACGGCACGCTCACCATCTCCTGACGTACCCGGCACCACGCGGCGACACGGTGACGGGCGACGTGACGACACGGTGACTGAAAGTTTCACCGCGGGTTGACGGATACGGGGCGACCCCTGACGATCATGTTGCCTCCGGGTCAGGGAGGGGGCGTCGAGTGAACGCCACTATCCGTTGCGAGGTGCACCGATGCCGAGAACATCAAGAACGCCGGGGAAACCGGGGACGCCAAAGACGCCGAAGAAGCTGTTACGGGCCGCGTCGGCTCTCCTGCTGACGCTGTCCGTCCTGCATGTCCCCACGGCGCGTGCCGACGAGGTCGCCCCGGTCGCGGTGACCGTCAACGCCCGCGCCGCGCTCGCCACCGTCCCCGAGACCGGCATCGGCACCAACCATGCGATCTGGGACACCAACCTGGGCACCGACGCGACCGCCGACCTGCTCAAGGACGCGGGTATGAAGCTGCTGCGCTACCCCGGCGGCTCGTACTCCGACATCTACCACTGGGCCGACCACACCGCCCCCGGCGGCTACGTGGCTCCCAACACCGACTTCGACACCTTCATGCGCGGTGCGCGGCGCACCGGGGCGCAGCCGATGGTGACCGCGAACTACGGCACCGGTACGGCGGAGGAGGCGGCGGCCTGGGTGCGGTACGCCAACGTCACCAAGGGCTACGGCGTCAAGTACTGGGAGATCGGCAACGAGAACTACGGCAACGGCCACTACGGCGCCACCTGGGAGGCGGACGACCACGCCGACAAGAGCCCCGCCGAGTACGCGCGCCACGTCGTGGCCTACTCCGACGCGATGAAGGCCGTCGACCCGACCATCAAGATCGGCGCGGTGCTGACCACACCGGCGAACTGGCCCGACGGGCTGGTCGCCGAGGGCGACGCCGGGACCTGGAACGACGTCGTCCTCTCGGCCGCGGCATCGAAGATCGACTTCGTGATCCTGCACTGGTACCCCGGCGCCCTCGACAAGGTCGGGCACGTCCCCGACATGATCGATCTCACCCGCCGGCAGATCGCGCGGTACGCCGGGGCCGGCGCCGAGCGGATCGGCATCGCGATGACCGAGTTCAACACCGGGTCGAACGAACGCGGCACGACGACCCAGCCCGGTGCGCTGGCCGCCGCCGACGCCTACGCGACACTGCTCGCCAACGGGGTGTTCACCGTCGACTGGTGGAACGTCCACAACGGCATCGGCAGCGTCACACAGGTCGAGGGGCACACCGACTACGGCGACTTCGGCCTGCTGTCGAGCGGGACGTGCACCTCCGACGGCAGCGTCTGCGAACCCTCGCTCAACACGCCCTTCGCGCCGTACTACGCGCTCCAGATGGTGAGCAGGTTCGCCCGCCCCGGAGACCGGTTCATCAGGGCCGCGACCGACCAGGCGAAGGTGACCGCGCACGCCGCGCGCCGCCCCAACGGCGACCTGGCCGTCCTGCTGATCAACACCTCGTCCGACACGTCCTATCCCGTCGCGATCGACTACTCCGGCTTCAGCCCGGCGTCCGGGGCCCCCACCGTGCTGACCCACACCAACGGCGCCACGAGCATCTCCACCTCGACCACCGGCAGCGCGGCCGCTCAGACGCTGCCGCCGCTCTCGCTGACCACGATCGTCCTGCGGCCCGCCGGCGCCCAGACCGGCCTGCCGGGCACGCCGGGGCAGCCGACGGTCTCGGAGGTGACCGACAGGGCCGCCACGATCTCCTGGCCCGCCGCCTCCGCCGGCGCGCGTCCGATCGTGAAGTACGAGGTCCACCGCCAGAACGGGGCCGTCGGCGGGCAGTTCGGCGAGACCGCCGGCACCTCGTTCACCGTGAACAACCTCAAACCGGGAACGCGCTACACGGTCAACGTGGTCGCACGGGACAGCGGCGGTGGCGTCTCCGCGCCCTCCGCACCGCTGACGTTCACGACCGGCACACCCGCCTCCAGTTCGTGCTCGGTGCGTCTGACCAAGCAGACCGACTGGGCCAGCGGCTACGTCGGCGCCATCGACATCACCAACCACGGCGCGCCGGTCAGCGGCTGGACCCTGAGCTTCAGCTGGCCCAGGACCTGGCAGAGCCTGGGCAGTGGCTGGGGCGCCGTCTGGACACAGGACGGGCAGGACGTGCAGGTCGTCAACGAGTCCGGCAACGGCTCGCTGCCCACCGGCGCGTCGGCCACGATCGGCTTCGTCGGCAACTACAGCGGCCCGAACACACTGCCCGCCGTCTTCACCCTCAACGGAACCGTCTGCACGACCCGTTAGCGGCGAACCGTCCGCGTCCCCACGGCACACGGTCCACGTGTCAGATCCCCGGCCCACCGTGGGCCGGGGATCTGACACACGTCAGGCGTTAGATCTGAGGCAGGTCGGGCGGGCGATGTCCCACCGGTGGATCGTGTGGTCGTAGACATGGGCGGCCATCCCGCGTGTTCGCCACCTTCACCGCTCCGTTCTTCGGCGCGGTCCACGCTCACCGCACGGGTAAGGACGGCAAGTCCCTGCCCTGCCGTCCCCGGCGCGACTCCCCCACCTGCCCCCATGGCCGATACGAGGGCTGCGGCAGGCGTCACGACCGCGATGACCCGCAAGTGGGACAACCGCTCTGCGTGGACTGTTACGACACTCAGTCCATGCTTGTAGGTGTGGATGTCGTTCCGGTGGTCTGACCCGTGCTACGACACTCACACGCACTCGCCGCGGCAGCGTGAGCACAGGCCGGTCGATCCGATGACGTGGAGGCCGACCGAGGACCGAGATTGGTGAACAGGGCGGCGGCGTCACTCTCACCGAAGGCGGCGACCGCCCTTTCTAGCAGCGAGGCGAGGCTGTGATGCGTTTCCTCGGTATTCGGGGCCGCGAAGGTCTTGTGCTCGCTGACTCCTTGACCCCATACCAGCAGACGAAGCCGATCCGCTATCGTGCCTGATGGCGAAGTCCCTCAAGGAGGCCGCCATGGGCATCCGGAATTCAACGTCGTTCACGACGGCTACTCTGACCGGTTTTCGTCTCATAGGACTGACGACGGTCACCGCGCTCCTCCTCAGCGCCTGCGGTACGCCTCGTGATGAAGAACAATTCATCATCATTAACGCCACACAAGAAACCGTCACGGTGAAGGGGAAGCTCAACAAGGGGTCCTTCGCCGTCCTCGCTCCGGGAGAGGACGTCGGCATCAGCCTGCCGGACTCCATGTGCCATCAGCCTGAGGCGACCGACGTTCTCGTGGCGACCAGCACGAAGACAGGAAAGTCTTATACATACGGTCCGCCGATCTGTTATGGCACAAGATGGAAAATCGGAGGCTGACCAGAGATCTTCAGATGGGGTCAGGCGGAGCAATCCGCCGCCCCGTGACATCGGCGGGTAGGATCATCCGCGTGGATCTGGACGCCGCCGCCCGGCTCGGGGTGCCCGTCGAGGACGTCGACCGCGTGCACCGGCTCGCCGGCGACCGGCCATCGGCCCCCCTGCCCGCCAAGGCCGACGCGCCCGCGATCCTCGATCGGCTCGCGGTGCGGCCGGACGACGCCGCCGAGATCATGGAGGGCTGGCCCGACCCCGGATCCCCGCTGTGGACTCCGGAGTTGCGCTGGCTGCTCGACCGCTCGATCGCCCTGGTCCGCGCCGATCTCGGCGGCCACGGCTGGTTGCCGCCCGGTCCGGAGCTGCCGCGCGAACGCGGCCCCGCCTGGCGGCATCTCTACGTGTACGCGTACCTCGCCCTGGTCGGCGTCACCACGGGATACCACCGCGACCACGGCGTCGCCGACGCCGTGTCATGGGTGAGTCTCGCCGACCTGGGCCGCAACCTCGCGGTCGACCGGCGGATGCGCGGCGAGGGCTGGCCCGTCATGCAGAGCTGGCTCACCCTGCACGCGCGCGGCAGCATCTACGAGCTGGGCCGGTTGCAGTATCACCGCGGCGGCGCCACCCTCGACCTGCACATCCCCGAGTCGGGGCCGATGACCCCCGAGGCGGTCGCTGCGTCGCTCGACGAGGCCCGCGCGTTCTTCCCGCGCCACTTTCCCGACGAACCCTACACGGAGTTCGCCTGCGGTTCGTGGCTGCTCGACCCGCAGCTGCTGGAATACCTGCCGGAGGACTCCAACATCGTCCGGTTCCAGCGGAGGTTCGAGCTGGAGCCGTACGAGGAGCCGGAAGGGCTGGACGCCGACGTCGAGGTGCGGCGGTTCGTGTTCCGCGACCTGTCCACACCGCTCGACCGGCTGCCGCGCCGCACCGTGCTCCAGCGTGCGGTCGTCGACCACCTGAGGGCCGGCCGCCACTGGTACTGGCGCCGCGGCCGCTTCCCGATCCAGCCACACCCCTGACGCCTATTTCGCCGGAGCGGCTCGACATGCCGACCTTCCTGAAAACGACAGAACTCCATATGGGAGTCATTGATCGTTAGATCTGAGCAGGGGCGACCTGTCCGGCGAGGTGGTCGTGATCGGCGGCCCAGATCACGGAATCTACACAACGGGGCAGATCCGAAAGAGGCGATGCCACAGGGTTTCTCGGCGCGGCCACCGGCTCGACGGGCACGAGAGCCCACTCCTCTCCGGGGAAATCCGCGCCCCAGTTCATCGAGGAGGCGACCGCGTGAGTCTCCTGGCTCTCGGGTCGAGGCTCGTCCCGGCCTTCCCACCCGTCATCCGGGCAGTGGCTTCGTCGGGATTCGCTCGCCGATCACGGTGGCGGGACCGCGCCGGATTCACACCGGCTTCCTCGTTCCGCGCTCGCCTACGCCGATCATGCTCGCACACCGCCGATCAACGACAAAGGGCGCACCACCTGTCAGACTCGGTGCGCCTCCTTACGTTTCACCCCAAGAGGAGAACGACTCGTCGGGCTGCGGCTCAACCACCAACGCCAGGCGCCGAGGGAGGAATCCAACTCTCATCTTCGACTCCTCACTCTCAAGATCCGCGCCGGACTCTCAAGTTCGACGGCGCCAGACAACCCATCCCACCGCCGCCCCGCTGTTGACAACATCAAATGAACGTTCTTTTAATTGACGCATGGGGCGTATCGCGGGCGTCAGCGCCGCCGAGACCCGTGAGCGATTGCTGCGCGCGGCGGCCGAGTCCTTCGCCGCGCGCGGCTACGACGGCACGCGCGTGGCCGACATCGCCTCCGCCGCCGGGGTGAGCAACGGTGCCCTGTACGCGCACTTCGGCTCGAAGGCCGAGCTGCTGGTGGCCGCGTTGCGCGAGCACGGGCCGCGGCTGCTGGCCACGTTGTTCGCCGCGGATCCCGAGCAGTCGATCACGAAACTGCTCGCCGTCGTCGGCCGAGGGCTCCCGCACCGGCGGCCCGACGCCCACAACCATCTCATCGTCGAGGCGCTCGTGGTGGCACGCCGTGACGAGGACGTCGCCCGGCCGATGCGCGACTACGTCGGCGAGCGCACCGACTGGCTCGCCGGGCTCGTCCGCGCCGCACAGAACGACGGCGAAGTGGACGGCACCCTCTCGCCGAACGCGTTGTCACATCTCTGCCTGCTGCTCGCGATGGGCAGCGCGCTCGTCACACCCGACCTGCACACGGTCGACGAGGAGGAGTGGGCCGCGCTGCTCACCCGTCTCGTCGCCGCCTTCGCCCCCGGCGGCAGTACGCCACAGCCCTCGTCCCCTGCCGACAGCACAGCACGGAGAGAGGCGCGACAGTGAGAGTGAGAATCAACCCCGAGGGGTGCCAGGGACACGGTCGCTGCTACGTCCTCGCCCCCGCCCTGTTCGACGAGGACGACGAGGGCTACGGGCAGGTCGTCGGCGACGGCGTCGTACCGCCTGGCGAGGAGCGGGCGGCGCGCCTGGCCGTTGCGAACTGCCCGGAAAGAGCGATCGAGATCCTCCAGGAGGCGTGACATGACCATCGATGACCGTTTCAGTGAGCAGGCGCTCGGAGGGAGGCAGCAGAACCGCCCCGACGGCGTGCGCAACGAGATCATCACCGGACCTGTCTCGGACTGGGCGACCGACTTCTCCCACACCGAACCGGAATGGGCGGCCGACCCGTACCCGATCCAGGACGACCTGCGGCGGCGCTGCCCGATAGCGCACACCGATCGGTTCGGCGGCGCCTGGCTGCCGACCCGCTACGAGGACGTCGCGGCCATCGCCTACGACACCGAGCGCTTCTCCTCCCGGTCGATCATCGTGGGCAACTTCCGGCCACCACGCGAGGTGGCCCCGGTGGGCGGCACACCGCCGATCTCCTCCGACCCACCCTTCCATCACGACGCGCGCAAGCTGCTGCTGCCGATGTTCACCAAGACGGTGGTCGCCAGGCAGGAGCCGGCGACGCGAGCGTTCTGCCACTCGCTCGTCGACGCGCTTGAGGGGCAGGACGTCGTCGACGCCGCCCGTGACTACGCCCAGCACATCCCGGTGCGCGTCATCAGCGACATGCTGGGCTTCCCGCCCGAGGACGGTCCGCGGTTCCGTGAGTTCGTCGAGAACGCGCTGGAGGGCGTCAACCGGCCACCGGAAGAGCGTATCGCCAGGATGGACAAGCTCTTCGACTACCTGCTGGAGCAGATCCGCGACCACGTCGCCAACCCGCGTGACGACCTCACGACCTACCTCGTCAACGCGGAGCTGTACGGCAGGAAGCTGGAGCCGGCCCATGTGGCGGGCACGATGGCGCTGCTGCTCATCGCGGGCATCGACACGACGTGGAGCGCGATCGGCGCGTCGTTGTGGCACCTGGCCAAGACTCCGGCCGACCGTGAGCGCCTGGTCGCCGAGCCGGCTCTGCTGCCGACCGCGATGGAGGAGTTCCTCCGGGCCTACGCGCCGGTCACGATGGCCCGGCTGGTCAAGGAGGACATGCACTGGAACGGTGTCGACATGAAGGCCGACGACTGGATCCTGCTGTCGTTCCCGGCGGCCAACCGCGACGAGGCCCAGTTCGACCGGGCGGGCGAGGTCGTCATCGACCGCGAGGTCAACCGGCACGCCGCGTTCGGCCTGGGCATCCACCGCTGTGCGGGCTCGCACCTGGCCCGGATGGAACTGCAGGTCGCCCTCGAGGTCTGGCTGGAGCGGAATCCGCGCTTCACGCTCGACGACCCGGCGGCGGTGACCTGGTCCACGGGCCAGGTCCGCGGACCACGCACGCTTCCGCTGCGCATCGGCTGACCCGCGCCCGGGTCTTGTCCGCCCAGCGTGGCGCCCGGCTTTCGCGGCCGGATTCGACGGCGGCCGGACTAAGGTGGCGGTGTCCGTGTAGATCCGTGTCGCGCGACCGACGATGTGCGGCCGCTCCCCCCTCACGCTTCGGAAGAGGCAGAGGAGAGAGCACCATGTCCCGTCGCCGCATCGCCACCACGGGGGGCACTCTGGCGATCACCGCACTCGCCCTGGCGTCTCTTCCGGCCGTCGCCACGCTCGCCCTGACGCCCCCTACCACCGTCACCACACCCCGGACGGCGGGCACCGTGCCCCCGCACAAGACCCGCCTCTCGGGCGCCGCGTGCGCGCCGACGCCCCGTCCCACCGTCACCACGCCCCGGACGACGTGCCCCGCACCCGTACCGACCGCCGGTCCCAGCGTCACCGCGCCGCCGCCAGACCCGCCCATCCTGTCGAACCTGCCGCCGGGCTTCATCGAGGCGCTCCAGCGCGACCTCGGTCTCACCAGGCAGCAGGTCGCGACCCGGCTGCTCAACGAGGCCCGGCTGTCACCGGTCGAGGCGCGGCTGCGCGAGGAACTCAGCGACCGTTTCGGCGGCTCCTGGTTCACGGGAACCCTCGCGGAGACCCTCATGATCGCCACCACCAGTGCCGCCGACATCCCGGCGATCGTCTCCGCGGGCGCCACACCCAAGGTCGTCCGCGCGTCACTGGCGACGCTGAGAGCGGTCAAGGAAAGGCTCGACGACGTCCTGTCCGCCCACCCGGACGGCGGGACCATCCGCTACGTCGACGTACGGATCAACAAGGTCGTCGTCCTGTCCAGGAACGCCCCGGCGACCCTGAATGTCGTCAAGTCCATCGGGACGGACAGCGACCTGGTGGTCGTGGTGCACTCCGAGGAGAACCCTCGGCCCGCGCATGACCCGAAGGCGGCGACGCCTGCCACGCCGGTGCGGGGCCCCGCTCCCTCCAGCCGGTCCGCGAGATCCTCCACCTGACCCCGCCGGCCACCGTCTCAAGCTCTGCGAGCCGGTGGCCGGCGGGGTCAGCCCGCGAAGAGGAGGAAGAGGCCCACCACCGTGTAGACCACCATCAGCACGAGGAGGGGAATCTGCCCGAGGACGGCGGTCCTGCGGGGGAACAGGGCGAGCGCGCGGTCGTGGGCGAGCACGGTGCCGAGAACGTGACCGACGATGATGACCGTCACCTGGAGCATGGCGATCCCGGCGGGCGAGGTACCGGCCGCCTGGACGGTCCAGTCCGCGGTGCCCAGCCAGTCGGCGCCGGTGCCCAGCGGATCGGAGAGCAGGGCGATGGTCCGCTGCCCTTCGAGGAGGAGCAGCGTGTAGTAGTGGGCGACCACGTATCCGACGGCGATCGGGACGACCGCGTGGGCGAGTTCGCCCGACGTCGTCCCCGGCTCCGCCGCCCCCCAGCGACCGGCGAGCGCGGTCGCCCCGCGATACGCCGCGAGCACCAGGCCGATGACGATGAACAACCCCGCCGTTCCCATGACCGGTGCCGGCAGCGAGCTCTCCTGCACGAAGCGCACCCAGACGGGGGCGTTGGAGAGGCTGTCGTACATGGTGGAGCCGAGAAGCACCACCACCAGCACCGTCAGCCCGGGCACCGGCCGGAGCCCGGCCATGCCGTCGAGCGAGTTACGCCAGGTCACGACGCCGTCGGGGCGCCTGGTCACCGGGGCGAGGTGGCCGACGAGGGTGCTGTAGACCTCGAACGCGTCCGCGTGGTCGAACCAGCGCGACCCGAAGAGAACCGCTCCCCCGAGCACGAACACGACGTACACGGCGAGCCAGGCCCCGATGACCGGCAGGGTGGCCCGTTCCGGGGCGACCAGCTCCAGCCAGACGAAGGCGAGGAGACCGCCCGCCGCGGGCCAGTAGCCGAGCCCCGGCGGCAGCGGGCGCATCCCGGTCTCGGGATCGCGTCCGAGTCCCCGGCAGGCCAGCAGGTGCAGTGTCCGCAGCGGGTTGAGAACCGGCCACACCGGTCCGAACAGCAGCGAGAGCGGCACCAGGCCGACCCAGAACAGGACGTAGAACACTCCCGCCGTGGGATTCTCGACCCGGTCGGGGCCGAAGAGCAGGCCCACGCAGAAGTACGCCGCGGCGACGAGCCCGGCGACCCGCCAGACCCACGGCCACGCCCGTGCGGAGACCATCCTCTGGACCAGGGGGGCGAGCGGGCGGGGACGGCGGGCGTCGAGACCCAGTCGCGGCTCGGTCCACAGGGCGCCCAGCGCCACGAACGACACCAGCAGGGCGAGGATCGCGCCGATCAGCGCGGCCTCGAAGGGGATCGGCAGATCCTGGCGCCCGCCGATCCCGTGAGCCAGGAACATCACGCCGGCCTAGCGCACCACGAGCTGCAAGAGCTGCAGCTTCGATTCGTGGGTCTCGAACTCGAACAGGCCGTCCTGGTCGGCGACGAACTCGATCGTCGCGGGCGTGCCGGGCGTCAGGGTCACGGCCTTGTCGTAGCCGTGGACGTGCGCCTCGTCGGGCGCGTCACCGGTCACCGTGATCCGTACCGTCTGCCCCTTGGTCACGTCGATCCGGCCGGGCGGGGGCGTCACCTGCCGTCCGGCGATGGTCACCGTGATCTCCTTGACCGTCGAGGCGCCGGGGTCCGCGGCGGACGAGCCACAGGCCGTGGCCGTCAGCAGGGTCGCACCGAGCATGAGCACGGCGAGCAGGCGGCGGGCAAGGGTGGGCGTCATGACTTTTCTCCTGGGGGGGTCGGTGGTCGGGCCGACGAGTCGGCGGGGGGCGGGGACGGTGAATCGGTATGAAAACAGTGAGGTCGGTACGGGACCGGGTGTCGTCGGCGGAGCCGGAGCGCGGAGGGGGCGGATCAGCGTCGTTTGGCGGACTTGACCGCCTTCGCGCTCCCCGTCCTGCGCGACGCGGCCGTCGGCCGACCCGCGGGTTTCCTTCCGGGCGGCCCGGTGGAGCGCCGACGGACCTGCGCGCCGGAGGGCGCCGGCCGCCGTGCCGCCCGGACCACCATGAACCCCGCTCCGACGACGAGGAGGGCGGGCAGCAGCCACACCGACAGGTCGAAGCCCGAGGTGGCCTGGGGCGCGTTCGAAGCCGCGGCCTGGGGCGTGGTCTGCGGGGTGGCCTGCGGGACGGCGGGTCCGGCCGCCGGGGCCGACGGCGTGGTGGCGCCGGGTTCCAACATGGCGAGCAGCGCGGGGTCGGGTTCGTTCGTGGGGGCCTTCCAGCCCTTGGGCGGACCCGACGTCGGGCCCTTGTAGGTGAACCGGACCTCGCCTTCCACCTTCTCGCCGTCCGAGGCGACCGATATGTAACGGGCGACGTACAGGCCCTTCTCAGGCCAGTGGGCGACGGGGACTTTCGCGGGGAAGCCGGTGTGGTACAGGCTCGGCTGCCAGGTACCGTCCACGAGGTTGTATTCCCTGACCGGCTCGTCGAGGCGCTCGGGCTGCCCGTGCGACCAGGGCTCGTCGACGCGGACGCCGCTGGGGGCGGTGACGGTGAAGTACGCGTTCGGAGCGGGCTTCTCGGTGAAGTAGAGCGCGAGCGACTCCAGCGGCTCTTTCACCGTGCTGTCCTTGGCCGGCGTCGACATCGCGAGCTGCCCGTGCGCGGAGGCGGGCGTCGCGAGGGTGGTCAGCGCGACGACGGCGACGACGGCCAGCACGAGCAGCTGGCCCAACCAGCGCGCCATCGCCACCCCTGCTCTCCACCGAAAGGCCCGCTGGCCTGCGGAATCACGGACGATTCCGGCCGATCACGGTCAATGCTCGTCGAGAATAACCGCTTTTGTCCCATATGAACAGAACTTTGGCACGCATCCAACCGAAGAACGCCAAGGACTGTGAGCCTCACCCTTCCGCACCTGTTCATGCCGGTAGGGCGCCCCGCACCCCGACCCGCTCCCCCGCGTCCACGTCCCGCGCCCGTCCGGCACCTGTTCCGCGGCACGCGACGGCCTCCCCGAAGCCCGGCGGCCGAGCCCCTTCTCTCCGCTCGACGTGACCGGGTGCGAGCCCTCCCCGTCCGGGCCCACCGCAGTACGCGCGAGCCATGCCGTTCCGGATCCCGGCTCGCCACGGATCCGGAACGGCGGGGACGTATCGTCCGGCCTCAGTCGTCGACCCAGCCGTGGGACCGGGCGAACGTCAGGAGACGATTCCTGACCTGCCCGATCTGCGCGCCCGTCAGCGTGGGCGCGTGCTCGATGAGCAGCTCGGTCACCGCGCCGTTGAAGGACTTCGCCGACAACACGTCGCACACCCCGTCGTCGTCGCCGAACTGCTGCGAGGAGACGGCGTCCGAGAGAGGCACGGCCGCGACCGGCCGCCGGCTCGGCGGCGGGTCCAGAAGACTGACGGTCGAGACCTTCAGCCCCCGCTCGCCCTCCATGACCTCGTACTCCACTCGCAGGCCGGGCTGGAGGACGTGCCTGCTCTCACCGAAGTCGTTGGCGTGGAAGAACACATCCTCACCCCCGCCGACCGCGGCGATGAACCCGTACCCGCGTACCTCGTCAAAACGAAGGATCGTACCGACTGCCACCACAACACCACCTACACCGAGGATCGCACCACTGCGCGCTCACCTTCCGGCACTGTCCGGCCGGTGAATCCGGCCTGCCTGTCACACCGGACGACCCGATGCTAGACCGGACGGCGCGCCGTGTCCTCATCGTCCTCGTCGATTCCGTGCCGCGCCCCCGCGCCCCCACGGCGCCGTCCCAGCCGGCACCGCGCACACCGCCTCACGACACCGCGTACGGGTCGCGTGCCGGGGATCGTCGGACGGCGGCGCCCCCGGTACACCGCCCGCACGACGGGAATGCCAGGCTTCGAGGAGCCGCGCCGACCGAGGAGAGCCAGCCGATGTCCCAGTCATCGACGTCCCCGATGCCCCCGATGCCCCTTATGTCCCCGACCTACGACGACGTCCTGAGCGCCGCCGACCGCATCGCTCCGCAGGTGCACCGCACCCCCGTGCTGCGCTCACGCCGGATCGACGAGAGCGTCGGCGCCGAAGTGGTGTTCAAGTGCGAGAACTTCCAGCGGATGGGCGCCTTCAAGTTCCGCGGCGCGTTCAACGCGCTGTCACGGTTCACCCCCGAGCAGCGACGCTCCGGCGTGATCACCTACTCCTCGGGCAACCACGCCCAGGCGATCGCCCTGGCCGCCCGGCTGCTCGACATCCCGGCCACGATCATCATGCCGCACGACGCGCCGGCCTCGAAGGTGGCCGCCACCGAGGGGTACGGCGGGGAGATCATCCGCTACGACCGCTACACCGAGCACCGGGAGGAGATCTGCGGCGCGCTCGCCGCCGACCGCGGTCTCACCCTGATCCCGCCGTACGACCACCCCCACGTGATCGCCGGTCAGGGCACCGCCGCCAAGGAGTTGTTCGACGAGGTCGGCGACCTCGACGCGCTCTTCGTCCCCCTGGGCGGCGGCGGGCTGCTCTCCGGCACGGCGCTGTCGGCTCGCGCGCTGTCGCCCGGCTGCGCGCTGTACGGCGTCGAGCCGGAGGCGGGCGACGACGGGCGGCGGTCGCTGCGGCAGGGCTCCATCGTCCAGATCGACACGCCGAAGACCATCGCCGACGGCGCGCAGACCCAGCGGCTCGGCACCCACACGTTCGAGATCATCCGCCGCGAGGTCGACGACATCGTCACCGCCACCGACGCCGATCTCGTCGACGCGATGAAACTCTTCGGATCGGCGATGAAAATCGTCGTCGAGCCCACCGGATGCCTCGGCCTGGCCGCCGTCCGCGACCTCGCCGACCGGCTCGGCGGGAAACGGGTCGGTGTGATCGTCAGCGGGGGCAACGTCGACCTCGACCGCTACGCCTCACTGCTCGCCTCCTGACCGCCACGTCCGGGGCCCGGCCGAAGGGCCGGTTCCCGGGACGGTCTTCGCGGGGCCTCGGGACGAACCGGCCTTCGCCGTGAGAGCCTCCGCCGGGCCGTCAGTACCCTCGCCACCCTCGCCGTCAGGTCGTACGGCCTGGTCAGCGAAGCGAACGGTAGGCCGGGATCGTCGCCATCGGGGGGCGTTCGGCGACGGCGACGTCCCTGACGCTCACCTGGTGGCCGTCCGTGCCCCGGCGGAACTGGGCCAGGCGGGGAGACGGCCGATGCAGGGAGACCATCATGTTCTGGCGCTCCAGGCGTGACCAGGAGGTCTGCAGGATCTGGGCGGCCATCCCGCCGAGCGCCTCCGTCGACTGGTGGGAGTGCACCCGGCGTCCCAGATCGACCTGGGCCAACGCGTCGAGACCCGCGAGGTCGAGCAGGTCGATCAGCAGGGCGAGCTCCACGCCGTAGCCGGTGACGAACGGGACGCGCTCCAGCACGGACCTGCGCCCGGCGTACTCCCCCGCGAGGGGTTGCACGAACCCGGCCAGCCGTGGCCAGTGCAGGTTGAGCAGGGGGCGCGCGACCAGCTCGGTGACCCGCCCGCCACCGCTCCTCGCGTTCCACAGGGGCCGGTCGTAGCAGCCCTTGACGTAGACCACCGCCGGATCGGCGAGCAGCGGGCCGAGCAACCCGGTCACGAAGGACGTGCGGAACTCGCGCAGATCGGCGTCGACGAAGACCAGCAGGTCGCCGGAGGTCGCGGCGAGGGACTTCCAGAGCGCCTCGCCCTTGCCGTCCAGCGGTTTGAGATCGGGCAGGACCTCGTCCTGGGCGACCACCCTCGCCCCGGCCCGCGCCGCGCGTACCGCGGTCTCGTCGACGGAGCGGGAGTCGATGACCACGAGTTCGTCGACGAGCGGAACGGCCTCCATGAGATCGCGGCGGATCGCCGCGACGATCTCCCCGACCGTCTCCTCCTCGTCGCGGGCGGGCAACACGACACTGATCGTCGTCTCACCCTTGGCTTCCAGCAGCTCCGGCAGCGCCCAGTCACCCGAGGATGAGGTGCGCCCGCGTAGCCATGCCTCGACCTCAGGCAGCACGACCCACCCTTTCCATCACCTCGGCGGTTAGGGGTATCACCCTATGTGGCGCTGATTCCGGACACCTACCGGCTCCCGTCTCCGCCACGCAGGTGGGAAGATCAGTTCAGTCCGGAATGAGGGGGGACGAGATGAACCCGGTAGCCGTGATGCGGGCGGCGCGCGGCGTCCGCGACGAGCTCGACAGCCTGATGGGGGGCGCCTCCGGCGAGCTTCGTGACCGGCTGGATCCGCTGCTCGCCGAGGCGGGCAGCCGGCCCTCCGACCAGCTGGCGGACGCGGTCATCAGGCTCGTCGCCGAGTACGGCCCCGCCTGGGACCGGCTCACCGCGCTGCTGAGCCTGGAGCGGGGCGTCACCCCCGAGCAGGTGATTCCCCTGCTCTCCCGGCGGCCGGGCGCCGAGCCGGGCTCGCCCGGAGGCGGGAGCGGTCTCGGCTTTCCGCCGGGCGGCGCGGGCCCCACCCCGTCCTCCTGGGGCGCGGCGCCCCCGAACGGCCCGGACCCCTCCGGCTGGGAGCCGATCGACGCTCCGGCGACCGGTGCCTACACTCCCGCCTGGCTGCTCCCCGACATGGGCGGGCAGAGGCGTCCCGCTCCGGGGTCAGGGCAGACGCCCGGAGAGGATCCGCCACCGTTCCCCGAAGCGCCGCGGACAGCCCCGGAGCCACCGCCCCCGACGCCTCAGGCACCGTCACCGCAGGTCCCCGCGCCGCAGCCTCCGGCGGCGGCATCGTCGACGGCCGCGGCCGCGGCACCGGGTCCCGCGGAGAGCCGGAGCCCCTCGGTTCTCGACCGGCTGACCGGGGCCTTCCGCAGGCGGCGCAAGGAGACACAACCTCCGGCACCGGGGCCCGGCTGGGAGGTGATCCCACTCATCGAGGCTCCCGCGGAGGTGGTCGCGGGCTGGGGCTCGGAGGTGACGGTCGGCGTCGCCCCAGGCCAGGGGCAGGACGGCACCGCGACACCGCGCGAGCCGATCGACCTGGACATCCAGATCGTCGCCGAGGGCTTCGACGCGCCCGGCGGCCGGCGGGTGCGGCTGCGTGCCGACGAGACGTCACCGTACCCACGGGCCGTGGTCGACCTCGTCGCCCTGGCTCAGGAGGAGCCCGAAGCCGCCCGGCAGATCCAGGTGACCTACTCCGTAGGCGGCCAGGTGGTCGGGTTCGGCCTGCGTGCGGTCACGGTCCACGGTTCGCCCGGCGCCCTCGGCGGACACGAGGCGCTGGAGCCGGTCTCGGGCACCCGCATCCGTCCCGCCCTCGTGGGAGAACCCGCCGACGTCACGGCGATCATCGTCCACGGTGACAGGCCGGGACTGCTGTGGTGGACCTACCAGTCACCGCACTTCGTCACCCCGGACCAGGCCGAGCCCTGCGACCTCGGCACCCGGGCCTCGGAGTTCGGCCGGCAGCTGACCGATCGGGGCCGTCTCTCCGAGGAACTGGGGCGGGAGGTCGGCTCGCGCGTGCCCTGGGGTTTCTGGGAGCTGCTGTACGCGGTGGCCGGCCGGGTCGCGCCGCGCCGCCCGAACGTGCTCATCCTCTCCCAGGAGCCGCACGTGCCCTGGGAGCTGGCCGTGCTCGAGCAGCCGTACGATCCCTCGCTGCCCCCTTACCTGGGCTGCCAGCTGGCGACCGGCCGCTGGCCCCTCGGCGGACGGCGTCCCGAGCTGCCCCCTCCCGTGCACGCGCGGGCCGACCGCGTCGCGGTGGTGTACGGCGAGGCGCAGGCACATCCGCTGGTGACGGAGTACGGCGCCACGCAGGTCTCCCCCGCGCTCGGCGACGTCCTGGGCGCGCTCAGGCAGGGGCCCGACATCGTCCACTTCACGGACGGCGGGTCCGCCTCCGAGGCGCTGGACTACGAGCTGGCGGGTGCCCCGTTCGTCTTCCTGGAGGAGCCGGGGGACGCCCAGGCGTTCCTGCTCGCGGGCGCGAGCGGGGTCGTCGCCCCGCTCTGGCCCGCGGGCGGCGGTCTGGCGCCGGAGTTCTATCGGCGCTGCTTCGCCGGTGAGCCCCCGGCCGAGGTGCTGCGCTCCATGCGCGGGCAGGCCCCCGACAGCGCGGGTGCCTACCGGTTCCACGGCCACCCATCCCTGACGCTGCGCCGGACGGCCCCGCCCACGGGGTGACCGCCGCCGGCTCGCGACACGGGTACCTGTGGCGGGGATCCTCATCGCGCTCGGAGGGCGCACCGCGCGTCTCAGCCCGCGGCGTGGCGCTCCAGGAACGTGTAGACGTCGGCCTCGTCCACCCCCGGGAAGGATCCGGGGGGCAGCGCGGCCAGGACGTGGGAGTTGCCGCGGGCCGAGGGCCAGGCGTACCCCTCCCAGCGCTGGGTCAGCTCGGCGGGCGGGCGGCGGCAGCACTCGCCGGTGGGGCAGCCCGATCTGGTGCGGGTGGTGGTCTCCCTGCCACGGAACCAGCGCGACTCCCGATAGGGAACGCCGAGGGTGATGGCGAAGTCACGCTCGCGTGAGATGTCGACGTGCGCGAGACAGAAGTAGGTGCCGGTGGGCGAGTCGGAGTACTGGTAGTGGACGGAGAAGCGGTCGGGTGACAGGAAGACCTGGCGCCCCGACCACTGCAGGCACATGCGCTGGCCTTCGATCGCGCCCTGCTCGTCGGCGGGAAAGACGATGCCGTCGTTCTCGTACGCCTTGTAGATGATCCCGTCGGCGTTGTTGCGGACGAAGTGGCAGACCAGGTCGAGGAAATTGGTGGCCAGGTTGGTGAAGCGGTGCGCGGCCATCTCGTAGGAGACGGCGAACACGTCGCGCAGGTCCTCCACGCTCAGCGCGCGGTCCTTCTTCGCCTCCCGCAGGTACGGCACGGCGGCGGCCTCGGGCACCAGGACGGCGGCGGCGAAGTAGTTGGCCTCGGTTCGCTGGCGCAGGAAGTCGGCGAAGTCGCGGGGCCTGTGGTGGCCGAGCGAGAGATGACCGAGGGTCTGCAGCAGGATCGTGCGCGGGGTGTGCATGCCGACCTGTTCGTGCTTGACGTAGATGCGCCGGTTGCGCAGGTCGGAGATGGAACGCACGGTGCGCGGCAAGTCCTGGACCGTCTGGACGGTGTAGCCGAAGTGGCTGACCAGCGCCTGGACGGTGCTCTGCGACAGCGCGCCCGAGCGGTAGCCGACCGCGGCGAGCGCCTCGGCGGCGGCCTGCTCGATCTCCGCGAAGTAGTTGCCCTGCTCACGCTGCTTGCGGCGGAGTTCGGCGTTGGCCGCGCGGGCCTCCTCGGGGGTGGCGGTCCCCCTGGCCTGGCGTGAACGCAGTTCCTCGTAGAGGCCGAGGATGTGTTCGAGCACGTCGTTGGGGACCCGGGCGGAGATCTTCAGCCTGGCCAGGCCGAGCCCGGCGTACAGGGGGTCGCGCTGCGCCTCCTCCAGCGCCATCTCCAGCTGGGCCCGCCGGTTGGGTGCCTGCCTGCGGAGCAGTTCCTCGACCGGCACGTTGAGCGCGGCGGCCAGCGACTTCAGCAGCGACAGCTTCGGCTCGCGCTTGCCGTTCTCCAGCAGGGAGAGCTGGCTGGGCGCGCGGCTCACGCGTTCGCCCAGGTCGGAAAGGGTGAGGCCACGCTGTTTCCGCAGGTGTCTCAGCCGCTGGCCGAACGCGATGAGATCGAGCTCCTGCGTCAAGGAAAGCGGTTCTTCACCGACCAAAGATGCCATGACCCGATGCTAAACGAAATTTCCGAGGAAATTTCGCCCCCGGCAGGTCGCGGAGCGGGCATCGCCGCACCCGCGCCCGGAGCCGCCGGAGTCGCCCCTCGCATCGACGCCACCCGGAGTCGCGACCGTCAAGCCCTCGCCACGGCCGGGAACCGGCGACCGCGATCACCGGGTCCCGGCGCCGGAGCTCGCACGCGTCCCCGGTGGAGGGCATGCGCACACCCGATCCCGGCACAAGAATTGGTCTAGTCCATAGAGAAAACTATTAACTTCTTCTCCCCTGAATACCAGCGAGTATTGATCTGAGGAGAATAATTTCTAGTTTTTCGTCCGACTCGACCTTGTTTGACCGTTTCGTCGGAGCACACACTCGAAGTAGGCCACCCAGGGGACGAAAAGGAGTCACCGATGAACGATCGCCTCAAGGGAGCCGCAGACGAGCTGCGGCACGAATGGGAGACCAGCCCTCGCTGGAAGGGGACCGAGCGGACCTACACGGCCGAGGACGTGGTTCGACTCCGAGGTTCCGTCCAGGAGGAGCACACCCTCGCCCGGCTCGGCGCCGAGCGGCTGTGGGACCTGCTGAACAGCGAAGAGTACGTGCACGCCCTGGGCGCGCTCACCGGCAACCAGGCCGTGCAACAGGTCAAGGCCGGGCTCAAGGCCATCTACCTGTCCGGCTGGCAGGTCGCCGCCGACGCCAACCTCGGCGGCCAGACCTACCCCGACCAGAGCCTCTACCCGGCCAACTCGGTCCCCGCCGTCGTGCGGCGTATCAACAACGCGCTGCTGCGCGCCGACCAGATCACCTGGTCGGAGGGCGACCGGGACGCGCCGCACTGGCTCGCGCCGATCGTGGCCGACGCCGAGGCCGGCTTCGGAGGCGTGCTGAACGCCTTCGAGCTGATGAAGGGCATGATCGCCGCGGGTGCCGCCGGGGTGCACTGGGAGGACCAGCTCGCCTCGGAGAAGAAGTGCGGCCACCTCGGCGGCAAGGTGCTCGTCCCCACCGGCCAGCACATCAAGACCCTCAGCGCCGCCCGCCTCGCGGCGGACGTGCTGGGCGTGCCGACCCTGATCATCGCGCGGACCGACGCTCAGGCCGCGACCCTGCTCACCACCGACGTCGACCCCCGCGACCAGGCGTTCACCACCGGCGACCGCACCGCGGAAGGCTTCTACCGGGTCCGTAACGGCGTGGGCGCCTGCATCGCCCGCGGCCTGGCCTACGCGCCCCACTCCGACCTGCTCTGGATGGAGACCTCCACCCCCGACCTGGACGTGGCCCGCGAGTTCGCCGAGGCGATCAAGGCCGAGTACCCCGACCAGATGCTGTCCTACAACTGCTCGCCCTCGTTCAACTGGAAGAAGCACCTGGACGACTCCACCATCGCCAAGTTCCAGCGGGAACTCGGTCACATGGGCTACAAGTTCCAGTTCATCACGCTGGCGGGCTTCCACTCACTGAACCACTCGATGTTCGACCTCGCCCGGGGGTACGCCGAGGAGGGCATGACCTCCTACGTCGAACTCCAGGAGGCCGAGTTCGCCTCCGAGACACGCGGCTACACCGCCACCCGCCATCAGCGCGAGGTCGGCACCGGATACTTCGACCTGGTCAGCACGGCCATCGCGCCGGACTCCTCCACCACGGCCCTGAAGGGATCGACGGAGGAGCAGCAGTTCGCAGAGGCTCACTGACTCTCCGGACCGAGCTCGCCGGCGACCTCCAGGGCATGGGAGGTCCCCCGAGACGGGCTCGACGACCAGGTCGTCGATCGATCGGAGGGCCCCGCCGCACGGACTTCCCCCGAGTCCGTGCGGCGGGGCCCTCCCGTCTTCCCGCCCGTCCCACGTCCGCGACCTGGGGTATCCCGTTCGGCCGCCCGCCGTTCCCGGGAGTCCTCCTCACGGGAACGGCGGGCGGCGGCGGGTCGGGGACATCTCAGCGGCCGACGGCCTCGATCAGCTTGCGGCGCTGCTGGGTACCGAGACCTCCCAGCCGACGCGCCTCGTCCACGTCGGCCTGCTCCATCAGCTGCGCGGCCTTGACCGTTCCGACCCCGGGCAGGGCGCGAAGGGCCTGGGACACCTTGATGCGCTTGGCGATGTCGTCCTCACGGCCAAGCAGTTGCTCCAGGCTGAGCGCGCCGTTCTTGACCTCGGCGAGAAGCTTGGCGCGAGCTGTGCGGGTCTCGGCGGCCTTGACCAGGGCGGCCTGACGCTGTTCGGGGGTGAGCTTGGGCAAAGCCATGGTGTTTTCTCCCTGATGACGGTAATTCCAGGGTCCTGCTACCCAAAGTCACCCGGTTAATCATCGGAGGACATACAGATAGATCCCCGATATACGTACTGCGCATCACGATATGCCTGTTTGGTTACCCCGCTCTTACCTGGTTCTCCGTAGCCTCGGGCTCATGGGTATCTGGCGAAGCCCTCAGGGCATCGAGGTTGAGGCGATCGTGGTCCACGACGGCCCCTGCCTGTTGGTCAGCCGCCGGATCGACGGACGGCGGGTCCTCGTGGCGTACTGCATGAGCATCCGCGAGGTCGGAGAGCACGTCGACCTGGCGGAGCTGGTTCCGGCGTAGACGGATCCCCGCGCATGCCGGCGATCGAAGTCGGATCAGGTTCGAGTCTTGTTCGGTACGCCTGTCAACTTCCGAGACCACTGGGACGTCAAGTAGTCAGGGAGGCTCGATGGATGTTCTGATCGGCCTCGTTGACGAAGATCTCCTCCTGGAGCTCATCCTCGTCGAGGCACTGCACACGGAGGCGGAACGGCTGGCCGCCCAGCCCGAACGCTGAACGAGGACGGGTGCCCGCCTGAAACGGCGGGCACCCGCGCGGCGAGCGGGGCAACAGGGCGCAGGGGCGTTACCTTCGTGGCCCGGTTCACCGGGGAGGCATCCCGCTCCCCCGACCGGTGCGAGTGGGGAACGGGGCTCGATTCACCCGGTGGTGATGGCGTTAACTGTTCCCTATGAACAAGCGCGAGCTGATCGAGAAGGCCGCCGCCGAGGCCGGGCTCACCCGGAGGCAGACGGCCGCGGCTCTCGACGCGATCCTGGGGACGATCCAGACGGCCGTGGCGGCCGAGGAGAAGGTGGCGATTCCCGGGTTCGGGTCCTTCGAGATCGTCCACAAGCCCGCACGGACCGGACGCAACCCGCAGACCGGGGAGCCGCTGGAGATCGCGGAGACCTGGACGGCGAAGTTCAAGCCCAGCCCGGGGTTCATGGGCCTGATCCGCCAGCGCAAGAAGGACTGACCTTCCCGCGACCCTACGCACCGACCGGCCTCCTCGTGCCCGCGCAGACCGTCCGGGGCCCCACCCGAGACGTGGGCGGAGCCGAGGGCGACATCGGGAAGACGGCGGCCCCCGGGGAAGTATCCATTCCCCGAGGGCCTGGAGTGCCGCCATGTCGGGGCACCGGCACGTTTAAGGACCCGGGTCACTCATGATGAGGTCGCACTCTGCCGTTAAGTTATGGGCGCACGTGGAGCACCCAGCGGGATTCGAACCCGCACTCGACCTCGTCGCCCGCATCCGTTCGATCCGGCGCCCGGCGGCGAATGCTGAATCTGGAGCGAGAGTCTGAGCGTGAGCGGCTGCCTCTACCAGTTGGGCCATCCCGGCTCGACGGTGCCGGGAGAGGGACTCGAACCCCCACTGTGACCGCGTGTCAGTCTGACGGTTCAGTTTCAGCTTTCGCGCTTTCGCGCATCCCCGTGCTCCAACGGGGAGTCCTGTGATCTTACCCGAGAACGTAGCCCAGCACCTTCTCGCCGACGCGCTGGTAGGTGATCTCGGTGCCGTTCGCCTCCTCACGGGCGAACTTCACCGCGTTCTGCAGCCTGCCGACCCGCTCCAGGAGCTCGTTCACCCGCTTCTGGGGCACGGCTCCCGAGAAGGTGACCTTGGTCCAGAAGCCGACGACGATGTCCTCGTGGTAGACCTCTACCTGGGCCGGATGCTTGTCGGTCGCCTCCGCCTTGACGTGGTTGCGGGGCACCTTCTTGGTACGGGTCGTCTTGACCGGCTCGGTCCGCCAGCAGTCGGTCGACTGGTCCAGCGTCCACGCCTCGGCGGCGTCCAGGACGGGCAGCTTGGCGATGAAGGTGTGCAGGTCGACCAGCTGCTTCTCCAGGAACAGCAGGTAGGTGACGGGCACGTCCTCCAGGAGGGTGGAGCCGTCGACCTTGATGTCGGCCCTCGCCGAGCAGTTGGCCCAGTCCTTGGTGGCGGTGACGTCGAACAGCCGGGTGAGCGCGGCGCCCACCTGCTTGAGCAGATCCTCGCCCTGCACCTGCACCCGGGTCGACTCCGGGGGCAGCTGCTCGCCCTCGTCGTCGATGGGCTGGTAGGTCCGTGAGAGACCCGACAGCAGGGCGTTCTTCTGGATCGTGTGGTAAGCGTCGGTCACCTTGCGCTGGGTGTCGGACTTGACGCCCTTCTCCACGGCGAGGATCTGGTTCAACTTGGTCGCCATGGGTGACACCGTAGCGGGAAGATCACCCACATAACACCGCTTTTCCGCAGATCACCCCGCGCGGTACCCGCCGCGGACCGCACGGGCGGCCCAGCGACCGTCGAAGTGGTCGACGCGCAGCGGACGCCCGAAGCACTCGGAAAGGTTCTCCGCGGTCAGGATCTCCGCCACCGGACCGCCCACCTGGACGCGGGCGTCGCGCATCAGCAGGGCGTGGGTCGTGGTGGCCGGGACCTCCTCCAGGTGGTGGGTGACGGTGACCGTGGTCAGCGCCGGGCGGACCTCCGCCAGATCCTCCACCGCGGTGATCAGATCCTCGCGGGCGGGCAGGTCCAGCCCGGCGAACGGCTCGTCGAGCAGCAGGATCACCGGCTCGGACATCAGCGCCCTGGCGACGCGGACGCGGGCGCGCTCCCCCTGGGAGCAGACACGGAAAGGCCGGTCCGCGAGGTCCTTGCAGCCCAGGTCGGCGAGCAGGTGATGGGCGCGCTCGTGCTCGGCGGGGCCGTAGCGGTCCCAGAGCGGGGCACTGGTCCCGGTGTGGCCGGTCAGCACGACGGTGTGGGCGGTGGCCCCCTCCTCCTCCAGCAGTTCCTCGTCGACGAGCCGCTGGCTGGCCGCGACGAGACCGATGTGGCGGCGCAGCTCGCGAAGGTCGACCCGGCCCAGCCGCTGGCCGAGCACGGTGACGGCCCCCTCGGTGGGGTGGCGCACGGCGGCGGCCAACGAGAGCAGCGTGGTCTTTCCCGCCCCGTTGGGGCCGAGCACCACCCAGTGCTCTCCGTATCCGACCCGCCAGTCGATGCCTTCCAGCAGGGTACGGCCGACCACCCGGACCCCGACGCCGCTCAACTCCACCGCACCGGACACAGGCCCGCCCATCGGTATCCCCCTCCGCGTCGATTCGCGGCGCTCACTTTAACCGATGCGTCGATACCTTCCCGTCCGTCGCCCGCGAAGCGGGTCTCAGCCCATCTGTATGGACGGGCCCGGGGTGGGGTGCGGGGTGATGGTCGTCCCCGAGGGGGCGGGGACGGTGGGGGTCGGGCTCTCACCGTCGCCCGTCTGCGGGATCTGGGTGAAGGAGGGCTTGGTGCCGCCCGAGGGCCTGGGATCGTCCGAGGCCGTCGGGCAGTCCCTCGCCCTGCCCTTGCCCCTGGCGGTCGTGTCCGCGCAGTCGCGCGGGTCGTCGCCGTCGTCGGGCGAGTCGCCGGAGCCACCGGGGCCGCGCGGGCGTTCTGGCGCCGGTTCCCGCCGTCCGTCGCCGCCGTCGTAGCTCGTGGTGGGCGGTGAGACGGTCCTGGTGGTGGTGATCTCCACAGTGGAGGGGGTGGCCGGCGTCCGGTCCCGCGGCGTGCCGGGGGGCGGACGGGTGGCGGCGTGGAAGATGGAGGCCGTGGGAGTGCCCTCGGCGGGGAGAACCAGCGGCACCGACTCGGGGACATCGAAGCCGCCGTCCGAACCGGAACCGCCGCCACCGGTCGCCGCGGCCACGGTGACCGCCGCCATGGAGACCGTGGCGAGCGCCGCGAAGCCGGCCTGCGACAGGTGCGCACCCTTGCGCGCGGCCCTGCGGGCCCTCTTGCCGGAGATCTCCACCGGGATCGAGGGCTCGTCATGCGTACGGACGGGCGGGGAGGACCGGGCGAACGCGTGCGACAGACGCGACGACGGCGACTGCGGTGATGGCGGGGCCTCAAACGATGGCGGGGCCTCAAGCCGCACCCTCCCGGCTCCCGGGGTGCGGGGCATCGGTGTCCAGATCTCCGCCAGCACCTCCGCGACCGCCTCGCGCAGGTCCCAGGGATCGCCCACGCCGCCCGCGGCGAGCAGCGCTCCGAGCAGGTCGGCCGCACCGGGTCGTTCCGCGGGGTTCTTGGCCAGGGACGCCTCGACGGCCGGGCGCAGCAGGGCGGGAACCGAGGCCACCCTCGGCGGCTCGACCAGGATGCGCCGGGTCAGCGTGTCCGCCTCCCCCGCGCCGAAGGGGTGGTGGCCGCCGGCGGCGTAGGCGATCAGGCAGCCCCAGGCGAAGACGTCGGAGGCGGGCATCGCGAGCCCTCCGGTGAGCCGTTCGGGGGCGACCCAGCCTGGGCTGCCCATGACCTGCCCGGCCTGCGTGTGCGCGGCGAGCACGTCGACGTCCCTCGCGATACCGAAGTCGATCACCCGGGGACCGGTGTCCGACAGCAGCACGTTGCCGGGCTTGAGGTCGCGGTGGACCAGCCCCGCCTCGTGCACCGCCACCAGCGCGGCGGCCACCCCCAGGGCGACACCGTACGCCAGATCGGGGGTGAGGGGGCCGTACGCGGAGACCACCTGGGAGAGCGCGGGGCCGGGAACGTACTCCGACACCAGGTAGGGACGGTTCCCGTCGATGCCGTCCTCGATCACCGCGGCGGTACAGAAAGGCACCACTCTTCGGGAGAATCGCACTTCTTCCGCGAAACGGGCGCGGAGCGTGGCATCGTTGAGATGCACCGGATGCGGCGTCTTGAGCGCCACCACCCCGCCCTGCGGATGCTCGGCCAGATAGACGATGCCCATCCCACCCACCCCGAGGCGGCCGAGCAGAAGGTAGCGGCCGATGCCGATCGGGTCTCCGACGGTCAGCGGACGCACACCGGTCGGCATGCCGTTTCCAGGACCTGCTCCCCCACGTGCCATCCTCGTTGAGCCTCTCGTGCGCGGGCTACCGGCAAGCACACTGTGGCGGGATTCGAGCGTCCTTCGCCCCCGACCGGCCAGAAGGGGTATGAGAGGTAAGGCGAATGATCCCTCAGGGTAAGAAATCCGTGGTGTGCGGGATGCCCTTGGGACGTGGTGGAACGGTGTGACCAGCGCGGAAGGCCCGCGGCCTGTCGCGGGCGCCGCGTCTCAGGCGGCGGCGGATCCGGGACGTCCGGGACGTCCGGGGCGCCCCGGAGGCACTGCTCGCTTGCGGAGCGCCGGAGCGGTGTCCTCGGGAGTGAGATCCGGCACGGAAAGGTCGGGAACGGAAAGCCCCGACGGGAGAAGGTCCGGCACGGAGAGATCCGACGCGGTCAGGTCCGACGCGGTGAGGTCCGGCATCGCGCGCCTCCGCTTCGAGCCGTCATGGACGGGCGGGAGGTCCTGGGCCGCGGCGAGGAAGCGGGCGATGTGCGGATACACCTCGCGGGCCTCGGGGACGACGTCGGCGAGGATGGGAAAGACGTGCGGCATGCGGGGCCACTCCTCGTACGTGACCGGCACCCCCGCGGTGCGGGCCCGCTCGGCCACGCGGCGGCCCTCGTCGCGCAGGACCTCGGTGGAGCCGGTGACGACCATCAGCGGGGGCAGGCCGGTGTAGTCGCCGAGGACCGGGGAGAGCAGGGGGTCGTGGGGGTCGAGGCCCGCGGTCCAGCGGCGGGCGAGCCAGTCGACGCGACCGGCCGGGATCATCGGGTCGAGCAGCCGGTTGACCCTGCGGGGCGCGCCGGTGAGATCCGCCCACGGGGAGAGGCACACGGCGGCGGACGGCAGCGGCATCTCCCGGTCTCGGAGCGCCAGGAGCGTGGCGAGGGTGAGGTGACCTCCGGCGGAATCCCCGCCGAAGACGACGTCGGCGGGGTCGTACCCGTTCTCCAGGAGACACTGGTAGGCGGCGATCGCGTCCTCAAGGGCCTCGGCCGGCCGGTGGACGGGCCCCTGGCGGTAGTCGACCGCCAGTACCGGGCGCCGGGTCGCGGCCGCCAGGCGCCAGGTGATCGGCCGGTGGGTCACCGGGGAGCAGGCGAAGTAGCCTCCGCCGTGGAAGTAGAGCAGGACCTTGTCCTCGTCGAGTTCCTCCCCGGCGCGTACCCACTCACCCGGGCACGGTCCCGCCTCGTCGGGGGTGACGGTGACGTGGACGGGCAGGCGGAACGGCACCCTGCCCGCCAGCGCGACGATGCGGGAGGCCGCGGCGAAGCCGACGTCGTTCCTCAGCAGCAGGTCGGAGATGGGCTTGAAGGTGCCACGCATGATCACGTTAAGGGCTGCGGCCTGCCAGCTGAAGGGATAGGCCGGACTGACGTCCATATCGATCTCATCGTGCATGGGGGACCTCCAAAAAAGGACATTCCCCCCAGAATGGGCTTCTATCGGCGATTGAACATATCGAGAAGATTACAACTATGTATCACGCAGGTACAAGTCACTCTAAAGACACATCTGAGCACCGAAAGTAACTATCCTCGAACTCCTGCTCAGGCCGTCCCGGCGACCGGCCTCCCGCCGCGTTCCACCTGGGGGCGCCGCCGAAAACCCGTTGCCCCTCCCCGGAGCCCCCAAAGAGGATAGGAGGGTTGTCCTGACACCTTCGGGAGGCAGCCTTCCTGCTCTACGCGCGCATCGCCGGATACGGCTTCCGCCGCCACTCCACCTACCGCGCCGCCGCCGTCGCCGGAGCCTTCACCAACACCATCTTCGGCATCCTCCGCGCCTATGTCCTGATCGCCCTCTGGCAGGCCCGTCCCGGCCTCGCCGGATACGACCTCGCCGACGCCGTCACCTTCTGCTTCCTCAGCCAGGCCTTCATCGGCCCCATGCAGGTGTTCGGCGGCGGCCTGGAGCTTTCCGAGCGCGTGCGAAGCGGGGACGTCGCCCTCGACCTGCTCCGCCCCGCGTCCCTGCAGATGTGGAGCCTCGCCGACGACCTCGGCCGGGCCGCCTACCTCCTCCTCGTACGAAGCCTGCCGCCCACGGCCGTCGGCGCCGCGCTGTTCGGCTTCGTCGTGCCGGTCGACCCGCTGACCTGGCTGTCCTTCGCGGCCGGCCTCGTCCTCGCGGTGATCGTCAGCTTCACCCTGCGATACCTGGTCGCACTGTCCTCTTGCTGGGTCATCGACGACCGGGGCGTGCAGACGATGTCGCTCGTGATGACCCTCTTCTTCAGCGGCATGGTCCTGCCCCTCAACCTCTTCCCCGGCTGGCTCGGCACCCTGGCCGAGGCGCTCCCCTGGTCGGCCATGGTCCAGGTCCCCGCCGACATCTACCTCGGCAAGCGCGACGTCCTGGAGGCCCTGGGGTTCCAGGCCGCCTGGGCGGTGGCGCTGCTAGCCCTGGGCGCCCTGGCCACGAACGCGGCCCGCAGGAAGGTCGTGATCCAGGGTGGGTGACGAAGGCGGCGGGAACACCGGAGACTCCAGGGACCCCGGGGGCGACGGTGACAACGGGCCCGCCGCGCGGGAGACGGCCGAAAAGAGCGGGCGACGCCACGGGAAGACGGCCACGGGAGGCACCCGATGGTGAGGACGTACCTCCTGCTGGCCTGGACCTGGCTGAGAGCCTCGGCACAGTACCCGGGATCGTTGATCATGATGATGCTGGGCTCGTTCGCGGTCAACGCGCTGGACGTGGCGGCGATCTGGGTGATCTTCGAGCACACCGAGTCGCTCGGCGGCTTCGAACTGGCCGAGGTGATGTTCCTGTACGGCACCGCCGGCCTGTCCTTCGCCCTGGCCGACATGCTCTTCGGCAACGTCGACCGGCTCAGCCAGCACATCAGGAGCGGCGACTTCGACACCATGCTGATCCGCCCGGCGAGCGCGTTCACGCAGATGGCCGTCGACCGCTTCGGGGTACACCGCTTCGGCAGGGTGACCCAGGCCGCCGTCGTGCTCGCCATCGCCCTGCCCCAGCTCGGCCTCTCCTGGAGCAGGACCTGGATGATCCCACTGATGGTCGTGTGCGGGCTCGTCATCTTCGCCGCGATCTTCACGCTCGGCGGGGCCATGCAGTTCCTGCTCACCGACGCCCCCGAGGTGGCCAACGCCTTCACCTACGGAGGCGGCACCCTCACCCAGTACCCCCTGAGCATCTACGGCTCCGAACTCGTCAAGGGAGTCACCTTCGTCGTGCCGCTGGCGTTCGTGAACTGGCAGCCCGCCCTTTTCGTACTCGACCGCGACGATCCCCTCGGCCTGCCGTACTGGCTCCGTTTCGCCTCGCCCCTGGCGGCCGTCGCCCTGACCACCGTTGCCGCCCTCGCCTGGCGTGCGGGCATCCGCCGCTACCGTTCGACGGGAAGTTGACACATGATCGAAGTTGACCGGGTCGGCCGCTCGTTCACCGTGGGCCGCCGCAGGACCAGGAAGACACTGCACGCCGTACGGGATCTGTCGTTCACCGTGGAGCCCGGGGAGTTCGTCGGCTACCTCGGCCCCAACGGCGCGGGCAAGTCCACCACCATCAAGATGCTCACCGGCATCCTGGCCCCGACCTCGGGCAGCATCCGGGTGGCCGGGCTCGATCCGACCCGCCGCCGTACGGCACTGGCGCGCAGAATCGGAGTGGTGTTCGGCCAGCGGACGACCCTGTGGTGGGACCTGCCGCTGCGGGACAGTTTCGAACTGATCCGGTACCTTTACAAAGTAGATCAACCGGATTTCCGCAGGCGACTGGCCGAGCTGACCGAACTCCTCGGCCTCGCCGACTTCATGACCACCCCGGTCCGCCAGCTCAGCCTCGGCCAGCGCATGCGCGGCGACATCACCGCGGCCCTCCTGCACGACCCCGCCGTGCTGGTGCTCGACGAGCCCACGATCGGCCTGGACGTGGTCAGCAAGGCCGCCATGCGCGACTTCCTCCGGCGCCTCAACGCCGACCGGGGCACCACCGTCCTGCTGACCACCCACGACATGGGCGACATCGAGAAGCTCTGCCGCCGCGTGATGCTGATCGACCACGGCAGCCTGGCCTTCGACGGCACCCTCGACGACCTGCGCGCCACCGCCCCCGAAGGGGGGTCCATGGAGGAGGTGGTCGCCCGCCTCTACTCCGGCTGATCCTCTTGAGCCCGGGAAAGGCCGACACCGGCTTTCAGGGGGCCGTGACGCCCACCACGAATCCCGACCACAGCGAAAGTGATGTTTATCACATTTTTGGCGATCGTCGCGAACCGCGGACACTACCTCGGTGCGCACTTGAAGCCACCTTGACCCGAATGATCTCTCCCATACATAAACCCGGCCTTCGGGAAGCGCCATCCTTCTCTCTACGCCACCGAAACCCCCTACACATAGCCGCGAACGCCATCGGGAAGATGTAGGTAAAACACGACTGAAAAAGGTCGGGTGATCGCCGCCACAGGCAAGCCGATCATCATGGATGATCTACCAAAAGTGGCCTTGAGCAGGAGATTCGTCAAGGCGGGGAAAGCTTTCATGGAGTAATGCTGTCACCTTGTCAAATAGATTCTGACATACCGTAATGCTATGGACAGCGACAAGTTCCTAGGTGGGTTCCTGTGCGCCCGGCGTGAACTCATCGCCCCTGAACAAGCGGGCCTCCCGCCATCAGGCGGCCTCTCCGCGCCGGAGTCGTCATGAAGGACATGAAGGGGCCGCGACTGCGCTCGATCCAGGCGCGATACACGATCGTCACGACGATGGTGCTCCTCGTCATCCTCGCCGTGGTGGGAGCGAGCATCGACATGGCGATCCGCTACCGGCTCCAGGACGACGCCTTCGGCAACGCCGAGCAGGTCGCGAGCCAGTGGAGCGCTATGGCGAGGCTCGGCACCCTTCCCGATCCGATCCCCGGCTCGGCTCCGGTCGATCTCGTCCAGGTGGTGAACGCCAACGGCGTGGTCGTCAACTCCAGCACGGAAGCGATGGGCATGGCGCCGATGAGCTCCTTCCGCCCTCCGTCCGACGACCGGTTCCAGCAGCTGACCGAGGGCTCCCTCATGGTCGTGGCCTTCCGGGTCTCCGCCGCGGCCGACTCACCCGTCGTCTACGCGGGCCTCAGGGAGCCGGCGATCCTGTACAAGAACCACCTGGAGTACTTCATCAGCGCGGGTCTCCTCGTTCTCCTCGCCCTGGCGTCCTGGATGACCTGGTGTGTCGTGGGCCGGACGCTACGGCCGGTCGCGGCGATACGCGGGCGGATGTCCGAGATCACGGTGAGCGACCTGAGCCTGCGGGTGCCCGTCCCGCCGGGCGAGGACGAGATCGCGCTGCTCGCCCGCACCGCCAACCAGACCCTGGCTCGGCTGGAGGAGGCCGTGGAACAACAGCGCCGTTTCGCCTCCACCGCCTCCCACGAGCTCAGGACCCCGATCACCGGGCTGCGCGTGCAACTGGAGGAGGCGCTGCTCTATCCCGACGACACCGATCCTCGCGACACCATCCGGAGCGCGCTCACGACCAGCGGCCGGCTGGAGGCGATCGTGAACGACCTGCTGCAGCTGGCCAGGCTGCGCGCCGCCGCCCCCGCGCCGCGGGAGCCGATCGATCTCGGCGCCCTCGTGAAGGAGGAGGCGACCCAGGGCACCGGGATGCCGATACGAGTCCAGGCGTCCGACGGGGTGTGGGTCCGCGGCTCCCGGATCCAGCTGATCCGGGTGGTGGGCAACCTGCTGAGCAACGCGCGGCGGCACGCCGACAGTCGCGTCGAGGTCTTCGTCGGCTCCGAGGACGGCAAGGCCGTCGTGGCCGTGGTCGACGACGGCGCCGGCATCGCGCCCGCCGATCGCGAGCGCGTCTTCGAACGCTTCACCCGCCTGGACGACGGGCGTCTGCGCGACTCCGGCGGCAGCGGGCTCGGCCTCGCCATCTCCCGCGACATCGCCCACGCCCATCGGGGAACCCTGCTGATCGAGGACTCGCCACGAGGAGCGAGGTTCGTCCTGCGGCTACCGCTGTCGGACGCGCAGCCGAGCGGGAACGGTTCGCAGGCCACGTTCGACGACACCTCGCAGGCACCACCGCCTGCCGGGAACGCCACCGGCGAGAAGAGCCCAGACGAGGAGAGCACCTCCGAGAAGAACGACGGCGCGGAGGGCCGCTGCGCGGAGAACCCGGTCAGCCCGGCCGGGCACCACCGGCGGTGACAGAGGGTCACGCTCATCGGACTTCTTCGTAGTCCTCCTCGTACTCCTCGTCGTCCCGGAACCGCGGTGCCCAGCGGGAGGGCATCAGCACCGGCAGGAAAAGCAGGATGCCGAGGAGTGCGTAGACGCCGCTGGTCAGCAACAGGCCCATGCCGCGACCGGCCTGCAGGAGCACCTCGTGGAAGGTCGGATCGTCCGGGACCAGGCCCATGGCACGCCTGACGTCCAGGGCGTAGACCACGGTCCAGGCGAGCAGGACGATCGACGGGACGAAGGCCGCCATCGGGGAGACACGACCGGCGACCACCAGTCCGACCAGGAGACCGATCCCGGCCATCACCCCGAGGGCGATCCAGGTCCTCGAACCGCTCTCCGCCGAGGGAACAGCCGCCAGGCTCGCCCCCGCCTCCTGCACGGCCCAGCCCGCACCGAAGAGGAGAACGGCCGACACGACCAGTCCGACCAACACCCCAGCGACGTGCCGCATCGCCATCACCTCGGCTCGAAGGAGCTCTCACGGTCGCGGCAACCATAGCGACAAAAACCTTAAAACGGCAGACGCCCCGGAACGTGAGAATATGTGGGTCACCATGCGCGCTCGCCTCCCATTACGCCTCCTGCGCGCGGCCGCCTTCTCGGCCGTCTGCCTGGCACTCGCCGTCCTCGGCCACGTGGCCGCGGGCGGTTCGGTGCCGGGGCCGTGGGCGGTGACCGCGGCGGGCGCGTCGGTCACCGCGATGGCCACGCTGCTCGCGGGACGGGAGCGGTCGGCGGTGGCGATCGGTGCCGGGCTCGCCACCCTGCAGCTGTCGCTGCACGAGGTGTTCGCCCTCGGTGACGCCACGGGGATCTCGCTTCCGCATCCGCACGTCAGAGGGTTGGGCGAGAGCCTCGGCATGCTTGTCGCGCACCTCACCGCGACCCTCGTCACCGGCTGGTGGCTGGCCCGCGGCGAGAGTGCCCTGTGGGCGCTGCTCCGTTCGGCCGGCCGGCGTCTCGGCGCCATGTTCCCGCTGCTGCGGCCCCCGGCGGCCGTCGCCGCTCCGCCACGTCCCGCGTACGCCTCGGTCACGCCCGTTCTCCCGCGTGCCGTCCTCCGTCACTTCGTCAGCCGGCGCGGTCCTCCACTTCCCGCCGCCTGACTCGACCAAGGAAAACCCCAACCCCCGAATTTTCGAAGTGGAGAACCTCCATGTCGCTCACGCATGCCTGCCGTCGACTCGCCGCCGTCACCGCCGGTGTCACCGCGCTCACCCTCGGCCTCGCCCTTCCCGCCCTCGCGCACGTCACCATCAATCCCAATAGCGCCCAGCAGGGCGGTTTCACCAAGGTCGCCTTCCGGGTCCCGAACGAGCGTGACGACGCCTCGACGACCAAGCTCGAGGTGACCTTCCCCACCGACCACCCGCTGGCGTTCGTCTCGGTCAAGCCGGTGCCCGGCTGGGAGGTCAAGGTGGTCGAGGGCAAGCTCCCCAAACCGGTCACCACCGAGTACGGCGAGCTCACCGAGGCGGTCACGAAGGTCACCTGGTCGGGCGGGAAGATCGATCCCGGCCAGTTCCAGGAGTTCGAGGTGTCCATGGGAGCCCTGCCCACCGACACCGACCAGCTCGTCTTCCCCACCACCCAGACCTACAGCGGCGGCGAGGTCGTGAAGTGGGCGGACGAGCCCAAGGCCGACGGCTCCGAGCCCGAGCGCCCGGCCCCGACGCTGAAGCTCACCCCGGCCTCCGCCGAGGGAGACGGCCACGGCGCCGCCGCCTCCGCCACCCCCTCGGCCGCGGCCCCCGCGTCGGCACCCTCCGTGGCTCCCGCCGCCTCCGCCGAGAGCTCGGACGGCACCGCCCGCCTGCTCGGCGGGGCCGGGCTCGTACTCGGGATCGCCGGGCTCGCGGTCGGCGCCCTCGGCCTGCGCCGCGGGCGCGCCTCCTGAACATCCTTCGATCGCCTTGTGATCGTCTTCTGGTCGCGCGCGGAACGGCCCCGGGAAGGCTTGGGTTCACGAGGTCGTCGCGACTCCTCGATCCGAGGGTGGTCGCGGTGGGCGACACCCACACCTGGGTGAAGATCGACTTCCGGGATCACGACTCTGACGGC
>NZ_JBEPDA010000024.1:0-107308 GCF_040299985.1 Streptosporangium sp. NPDC000563
TTGTTGGGGGGGTTGGTGGCGCGGTATCTGGTGGGGGTGTGTGGGGTGGGTCATGTGGTGTTGGTGAGTCGGCGGGGGCGTGGGGCGGAGGGGGTCGCGGAGTTGGAGGCGGAGTTGGTGGGGTTGGGGGCGCGGGTGAGTGTGGTGGCGTGTGATGTGGCCGATCGTGAGGGGTTGGCGGCTGTGTTGGCGGGGATTCCCGCGGATCGGCCGTTGACGGGGGTGGTGCACACCGCCGGCGTCCTCGACGACGGTGTCATCGAGACGTTGACTCCCGAGCGGGTGGACGCGGTGTTGCGGCCGAAGGTGGACGCGGCGTGGAACCTGCACGAGCTCACCCGTGACATGGACCTGTCGGCGTTCGTGATGTTCTCCTCGGCCGCGGCGGTGCTGGACGGGGCGGGGCAGGGCGGCTACGCCGCCGCCAACGCCTTCCTCGACGCGCTGGCGGCGCACCGCAGGGCTCAGGGGCTGGCCGGGCTCTCGCTGGCCTGGGGCTTCTGGAACCAGCGCAGCGGCATGACCGGCCACCTCGCCGACGCCGACGTGGAGCGGATGGCCCGTTCAGGACTGGTCGCCCTGTCGTCGGAGGAGGGGATGGCCCTGTTCGACGCGGCCCGCGCCTTCGACGAGGCGCTGCTCGTGCCGATCAACCTCGACCTCGCCGCGCTGCGCGGCGAGAACGGCCTGCGCTCCGCGCTGCTGCGGGGTCTCGTCCGGGCCCCCGCCCGCCGGGTCGTCCGGACCGTGGGAGGCGTCACCCCCGGCGCCTCCGGTCTCGAACAGCGCCTGGCGGGTCTGTCGGAGGACGAGCAGCTGACCGCGCTCGTCAAGCTCGTCTGCGCCGAGGCCGCCGGGGTGCTCGGGCACACGAGCGTGGACTCGGTGGAACCCGAGAGGGCGTTCAAGGAGCTCGGGTTCGACTCGCTCACCGCCGTCGAACTGCGCAACCGGCTCGGTGGCGCCACCGGGCTGCGCCTGCCGACCACCCTGGTCTTCGACTACCCCAACCCCGGCGTGCTCGCCGAGCACATCAGGGACGAGATCGCCCCGCCCGCCGCCGACCCCTCCGCGTCCGTGCTCGCGGAGGTCGACCGGCTGGAGACCCTCCTGTACGCGAGGAACGGCGGGGACACCGACAAGATCACAGCCCGGCTGCGGGCGCTGCTCCGCAAGTGGGACGACACGCACGGCGACCCGGTGGAGACCGAGCCCCGGCAGGACTTCGAGTCGGTCACCGACGACGAGCTCTTCGCGGTCCTCGACGGGGAACTCGGCGCCTCCTGACGGCGCCTCCCGACGGTGTCTTTTGACGGCGCCTCCCGACGGCGCACCCCATGACGAATCCCTACTGCCCCGAGGCTGGTTGACGTCCGATGCCGAATGACGACAAGCTGCGTGACTACCTCAAGCGTGCCACCGCCGACCTGCAGCACACCCGACGCCGCCTGCGTGAGGTGGAGGCCAGGGAACGCGAGCCGATCGCGGTCGTGGCCATGAGCTGCCGCCTGCCCGGTGGGGTGAACAGCCCGGAGGAACTCTGGCGGCTGGTCGCGGACGGGAAGGACGCCATGTCCGGGTTCCCCGGGGACCGGGGCTGGGACCTGGACCGGCTCTACCACCCCGACCCGGACACCCCCGGCACCACCTATGCCCGCGAGGGCGGGTTCGTCGCCGACGCCGGTGGTTTCGACGCGGGCTTCTTCGGGATGAGCCCGCGCGAGGCACTGGCGTCCGACCCGCAGCAGCGGCTGCTGCTGGAGACCTCATGGGAACTGCTGGAACGGGCGGGCATCGATCCCGCCACGGTGAAGGGCAGCCGGACGGGCGTCTTCGTCGGCGCGGCCTCCAGCGGGTACGGCATCGGCCAGGGGGTCTTCCCCGCGGGGGTCGAGGGTCACCTGCTGACGGGCACCTCCACCGCCGTCATGTCCGGGCGGATCTCCTACACCCTCGGCCTGGAGGGACCCGCGGTCACCGCCGACACCGCCTGCTCGTCCTCACTGGTGACCCTGCACATGGCGTGCGAGTCCCTCAGAAGGGACGAGTGCGCCATGGCCATCACCGGCGGCGTCACGATCATCTTCACCCCCGAGATCTTCGTTGAGTTCAGCCGTCAGCGCGGCCTCGCCCCCGACAGCCGGGTGAAGGCCTTCGCCGCGGCCGCCGACGGCACCGCCTTCTCCGAGGGGATCGGCCTGCTGCTGCTGGAACGGCTGTCGGACGCGCGTCGCAACGGTCATCCGGTGCTGGCGGTGGTGCGGGGCAGCGCGGTCAACCAGGACGGTGCCAGCAACGGCCTGTCGGCTCCGAACGGACCCTCCCAGCAGCGCGTCATCCGCCAGGCGCTCGCCAACTCCGAACTGGTGGCCGCCGACGTCGACGCGGTGGAGGCGCACGGCACCGGCACCATGCTCGGCGACCCGATCGAGGCCCAGGCGCTGCTCGCCACCTACGGTCAGGACCGCCCGGCCGATCGTCCCCTGTGGCTGGGTTCGGTGAAGTCCAACATCGGCCACACCCAGGCCGCCGCCGGGGTCGCGGGCGTCATCAAGGTCGTGATGGCCCTCCGGAACGGCCTGCTGCCCAGGACCCTGCACGTCGACGAGCCCACCCCGCACGTCGACTGGTCGGCGGGTGCGGTGTCGCTGCTCACCGAGCCCGTCGAGTGGCCGGAGAACGGCCACCCGCGCCGCGCGGGAGTCTCCGGTTTCGGTATCAGCGGTACCAACGCCCACGTCATCATCGAGCAGGCCCCCGCCCCCGTCGACACCGAGATCGAGGGGGCTCTGCCGGTTCCGACGGCGGAGCTCGCCGGGGGATTGCCGTTGCCGTTCGTGGTGTCGGCGCGCGGTGAGGAGGCGCTGGGCGCGCAGGCCGCCCGCCTGGCGGCGTTCGTGGAGGAGCGCGAGGACCTGAGGGCGCTGGACATCGCGTACTCACTGGCCACCGGCAGGTCCGCCTTCGATCATCGTGCGGTGGTGGTGGGCGGGGACCGTGGAAGTGTGGTGGCCGGGTTGTCGGCGGTAGCCGGTGGTTCGGGTGTGGTGCGGGGTCGGGTGGGTGATGGCCGGGTGGCGGTGTTGTTCACCGGTCAGGGCAGTCAGCGGGCCGGGATGGGCCGGGAGTTGTATGGGCGGTTCCCGGTGTTCGCGGCGGCGTTGGACGCGGTGGTCGCGGAGCTGGATCCGCTGCTTGAGGGGTCGTTGCGTGAGGTGCTGTTCGCCGAGCCGGGATCTGCGGCGGCGAAGGCGCTGGATCGGACCGGGTGGGCGCAGCCTGCGTTGTTCGCGGTGGAGACGGCGTTGTTCCGGCTGGTGGAGTCCTGGGGAGTGGCGCCGGATGTGCTGGCGGGTCATTCGGTCGGGGAGATCGCGGCGGCTCATGTGGCCGGTGTGCTGTCGTTGCAGGACGCGTGTGTGTTGGTGGCGGGTCGGGCGCGGTTGATGCAGGCGCTTTCCTCCGGTGGGGCGATGGTGTCGGTGCGGGCCTCCGAAGAGGTGGTCGTCGAGCTGCTGGCCGGGCGGGAGAAGGAGGTGTCGGTCGCGGCGGTGAACGGTCCCGCGTCGGTGGTGATCTCCGGTACCGAGGAGGCCGTGCTGGAGGTGGCCGCCGCCCTGGAGGAGCGGGGGGTGCGGACGAGGCGGTTGCGGGTGTCGCACGCGTTCCATTCGCCGTTGATGGATCCGATGCTGGAGGAGTTCCGGGCGGTGGCGGCGACGCTGTCCTACGACCCGCCGCGGATCCCGGTGGTCTCGACGCTGACCGGGGAGCCCGCCACCGACGAGCAGCTGTGTTCGCCGGAGTACTGGGTGGAGCAGGTGCGTGGTGCGGTGCGGTTCGCCGATGGGGTGGGGGTGTTGGTTTCTGCGGGGGTGGAGACGTTCGTGGAGGTGGGGCCGGACGGGGTGTTGTCGGCGATGGGGCAGGAGTGCCTGGCCGGTGACGGGTCCGGTGGTGTTTCCGGCGATGGGCCGGCGGCGGCTGGTTCGGGGGTGGGGTCTGGGGCGGTGTTCGTGCCGGTGATGCGCCGGGATCGTGGTGAGGCTTCGGAGTTGGTCACGGCGTTGGGCGCCTTGCATGCGCGGGGGGTGGCCGTTGACTGGGAGGCGTTCTTCACCGACGCCGCCACCGCGGCCGGAGTGGGGAGACCACGCCGGGTCGAACTGCCCACCTACGCCTTCCAGCACCGCGACTACTGGCTGCACGTCCCCACCTCCGGCGACCCGGAGTCCGTCGGCCTCGACACGCCGGGTCACCCCCTTCTGGGGGCCGCCGTCGAGCTGCCCGACTCCGGTGGGCACCTGTTCACCGCCCGTCTCTCGGCCCGTACCCACCCGTGGCTCGCGGACCACGCGGTGGGCGAGACGGTGCTGTTCCCCGGCACCGGGATCGTGGAACTCGCCGTTCGCGCCGGAGACCAGGTCGGTTGCGACAGGATCGAGGAGCTCACCCTGGAGGCCCCGCTGGTCCTGACCGGCCAGAGCGGTGTCCAGGTGCAGGTCGTGCTCGGCGCGCCCGACGACTCCGGGGCCCGTGCGATCAGCGTCTACGGACGTGCCGAGGAGACCGCGGCCGACGAGGCGTGGACCCGGCACGCCACCGGCCTCCTCACCGCCTCGGGCACCGCCGGAGACTTCGACCTCGGCGAGTGGCCGCCGTCCGGTGCCGAGCCGGTGGAGACGGACGGCCTCTATGACCGGCTCGTCGACCTCGGCCTCCGCTACGGTCCGGCCTTCCGCGGCCTGCGGGCGGCCTGGACGCGTGGCGACGAGGTGTTCGCCGAGATCGCGCTGCCCGAGGGCGTCGCCGCCGACGCCGCCCTCTTCGGCGTCCACCCGGCCCTGCTGGACGCCGCCCTGCACGCCCTCGCCCTCAGTGACGCCTCGACGGAGCACGCCGCGCTGCCGTTCACGTGGTCGGAGGTGGAACTGCACGCCGCCGGAGCGTCAGGCCTGCGGGTGCGAGTGGTGCCGACCGGAGGCGACTCGCTGCGTCTGGAGGCGGCCGACCAGGCCGGGCGTCCTGTCGTGTCGATCGGCTCGCTCGTACTGCGGCCCATCGGTTCCGCCGACCTCGCCGGCGCACGCACGGACCCCGGGCGTTCGCTGCACCGGGTGGAGTGGGTCCCGGTCGAGGCCGGGACCGTACCGGTGCGGGAGTGGGCGCTGCTCGGCGGCGACGTCCCGGCCACGGGGGAGGCGCTGCGCGCGGCCGGGATCTTCCCGGCCTCCTACGCCGGGATCGAGGAGCTGGTCGCGGCCCTCGACTCCGGTGCGCCCGTTCCCGACGTCGTCCTCGTGAGCGCGGAGAGCGTCGGCGGGATCCCCGCTCATGACCACGCTCACGCCGCCGGACCCCACACCGACACCGAGATCGACACGGAAACCGGCACGGAGGCCGTGGCGGGGGCCGTCCGCTCGGCCGTCCAGCGGGCCCTGGACCTGGCTCGGGCCTGGTCGGCCGACGACCGCCTCGATGACTCCCGGCTGGTCTTCGTGACCCGGGGAGCGGTCTCCGCCGGGTCCGGGGAGAGCGCCCGTGACGTCGTGGGTGCCGCGGTGTGGGGCCTGGTCCGTTCCGCCCAGGCGGAGAACCCGGACAGGTTCGTCCTGGCCGACCTGGACGGTCACGTCGCGTCGGCGGGACGGCTCCCCGCCGCGCTCGCGACCGGCGAGCCGCAGGTGGCGCTGAGGGAAGGAGGAGCCGTGCTGGCCGCCAGGCTCGTCCGGGCGACCGGCGCCGGGCTCGTGCCGCCCGAGGGCGCCGCCTCCTGGCGGATGGACAGCCTGGACAAGGGCACCCTGGAGAATTTGGCCTTCCTGGACGCGCCCGCGGCCGTCGCCCCGTTGGCACCGGGACAGGTCAGGGTCGAGCTCCGCGCCGCCGGGGTGAACTTCCGGGACGTGCTCAACGCGCTCGGCATGTATCCGGGCGAGGCGGGCGCGATGGGCCTCGAAGGAGCGGGCCGCGTCGTGGAGGTCGGTCCCGGCGTCACCGCGTTCGCCGAGGGCGACCGGGTGATGGGCATGTTCGACGGCGGCGCGTTCGGCCCGCTGGCCGTCACCGACCACCGCCAGCTGGTCGCCGTGCCCGGCGGCTGGACCTTCGCCCAGGCCGCGTCGACGCCGGTCGCCTTCCTCACCGCGTACTACGCGCTGGTGGACCTGGCGGCCCTGAAGGCGGGGGAGAAGGTGCTGATCCACGCCGCCGCGGGCGGAGTGGGCATGGCGGCCGTGCAACTCGCCCGGCATTTCGGGGCCGAGGTCTACGGAACCGCCGGAACCGGCAAATGGGACGTCCTGCGCTCCATGGGGCTGGACGAGGCCCACATCTCCTCCTCGCGCACCCTGGACTTCGAATCCTCCTTCCTCACCTCGACCGGCGGGGGAGGGGTCGACGTGGTGCTCAACTCGCTGGCGGGCGACTTCGTCGACGCCTCGCTGCGGATGCTGCCGCGCGGCGGCCGGTTCGTGGAGATGGGCAAGACCGACGTTCGCCTGCCCGAGGCCGTGGCCGCCGAGCATCCCGGCGTCCGCTACCGCGACTTCGACCTCGTCGAGGCCGGGTACGACCGGATCGGGGAGATGCTGCGTGCCCTCCTCGACCTGTTCGAGCGGGGGGCGATCCGGCCGCTGCCGGTGGTCGCCTGGGACATCCGCCGCGCCCCCGAGGCGTTCCGCTTCCTGTCGCAGGCCAGACACGTCGGCAAGGTCGCGCTCACCCTGCCCGTCCCGCTCGCCCAGGACGGCACCGTGCTGGTGACCGGCGGCACCGGCGGCCTCGGCGGCCTCGTCGCCCGCCACCTCGTGACCGCCCACGGCGTCCGCAACCTCCTGCTGACCAGCCGTGGCGGTCCCGCCGCCCAGGGGACGGAGCGGCTGCGTGCCGAACTGACGGACCTGGGGGCGAACGTCGAGATCGTCGCCTGCGACGCGGCCGACCGGACCGCCCTGGCGAAGCTGCTGGCCGGGGTGCCCGCCGAGCACCCGCTCACCGCGGTGGTGCACGCCGCGGGCGTACTGGACGACGGGACGATCGCCTCACTCACCCCCGACCGGGTGGACAGGGTGCTGCGCCCCAAGGCGGACGCCGCGCTGAACCTGCACGAGCTGACCCGCGACCTCGACCTGTCGTCGTTCGTACTGTTCTCGTCGGTGGCCGGCACGTTCGGCAGCACCGGGCAGGGCAACTACGCCGCGGCCAACGCGTTCCTGGACGCGCTGGCCGGGCTGCGGCGCGCGCGGGGACTGCCCGCGCTCTCGCTCGCCTGGGGCCCGTGGGCCGAGGTCGGCGGCATGCTCGGCACTCTCACCGACGCCGACATCGGCCGGATGGCCCGCGACGGTGTCGTGCCGCTGACACCGGAGGAGGGCCTGGCCCTGCTCGACGCCGCGGCGGGCAGGCCGGAGTCGGCGCTGGTGCCGATCCGCCTCGACGCCAAGGCGCTGGCGGCCAAGGGCGACCGGCTGCCGCCGCTGCTGCGGGGTGTGGTGCGCGCGCCGGCCCGCCGTACCGCGACGGCCGCCGGGGGCGGGCAGACCGGCGCGGACCTGCTCGCCGGACTGGCCGCGCTCCCCGCGGCCGACCGTCACCGGATGCTGCTCGACCTGGTGCGGGCCGAGGTCGCCGCCGTGCTCGGCCACACCTCCACCGACCAGGTGGAGGCCGACCGGGCCTTCGACGAGATGGGCTTCGACTCGCTCACCTCGGTCGAGTTGCGCAACCGGCTGAACACCGCGACCGGCAGGCGGTTGCCCGCCACGCTGGTGTTCGACTACGCGAACCCGACCGCCCTCGCCGACTACCTGCGCGCGGAACTGGTGCCGGACGAGGCGCCGACCGAGGCACAGGTCCTGCGGGAACTCGACCGGCTGGGCCGGGTGCTCACCGAGATCACCCCCGACGAGGAGACGCGGTTCACGATCGCCACACGTCTGGGAGGTCTGCTGGCCCAGTGGCGCGGAGACAGGCCCGAGCCGGACGGAGCAGGCGCGGCCGTCGGCGAGGGCGTGGAGTCGGCGAGCGCCGACGAACTGTTCGCACTGATCGACAAGGGGCTCTGAGCCCCGTGTTCCCGAATGTTCCTGCCGTGATGAACGGTCTCTCCGTACCGAACGCCCCAGTGGTGGGCGCCCGGTTCGACGTGTGGGGAAGGTGACGTGACGTGGCGGACGAGCAGAAGCTCCTCGGCTATCTCCGGCGGGTGACCGCGGACCTCCAGCAGGCCCAGCAGCGGCTGCGCGAGGCGGAGGCCAAGGACCGCGAGCCGATCGCGGTCATCGCGGCGGGATGCCGGTTCCCCGGGGGCGTGCGCAGCCCCGAGGAGCTGTGGCGGCTCGTCGCGGAGGGCCGCGACGGCGTCTCGGAGTTCCCCGGCGACCGGGGCTGGGATGTGGAGACCCTGTACGACCCTGAGCTCACCCGGCCGGGGACCAGCTACACCCGCGAGGGCGGTTTCCTCTACGACGCCGGAGACTTCGACGCGGGCTCCTTCGGCATCTCGCCGCGTGAGGCGCTCGCCGCCGACCCACAGCAACGGCTGCTTCTTGAGGTGTCGTGGGAGGCGTTCGAGCGGGCCGGCGTCGACCTGACCTCGCTGAAGGGCAGCCAGACCGGTGTCTTCGTCGGTGCCTTCTCCAGCGGGTACGGCACCGGCCTGGACGCGCTGCCGGAGGGGGTGGAGGGCCACCTGCTGACCGGCAACTCCACCGCCGTGATCTCCGGTCGGGTCGCCTACGTGTTCGGGCTCAAGGGTCCTGCGGTCACCGTCGACACCGCGTGCTCGTCGTCCCTGGTGGCGCTGCACTGGGCGTGCGAGTCGCTGCGGCGCGGGGAGAGCACGCTCGCCCTGGCCGGCGGGGTGACCGTGATGGCCACGCCCGAGGCTTTCGTGGAGTTCAGCCGCCAGCGGGGTCTCGCGCGAGACGGCCGCTGCAAGGCGTTCTCCGACGACGCCGACGGTACGGGGTGGGGTGAGGGCGCGGGCATGCTGCTGCTGGAACGGCTGTCCGACGCGCGCCGCAACGGCCACCCGATCCTCGGGGTCATCCGCGGCTCCGCGGTCAACCAGGACGGTGCGAGCAACGGCCTGTCCGCCCCGAACGGGGTGTCCCAGCAACGGGTCATCCGCCGCGCGCTGGCCAACGCCGGTCTCGCCGCGTTCGACGTGGACGCCGTCGAGGCGCACGGCACCGGGACCACCCTCGGCGACCCGATCGAGGCGCAGGCCCTGCTCGCCGCGTACGGCGGGGACCGTCCGCAGGACCGGCCGCTCTGGCTGGGCTCGATCAAGTCGAACATCGGCCACACCCAGGCGGCCGCCGGGGTCGCGGGCGTGATCAAGATGCTGATGGCGTTGCGCGCCGGTGTCCTGCCCGCCACCCTGCACGTGTCCGAGCCTTCCTCCCACGTGGACTGGACGGCGGGGAACGTCCGGCTGCTGACCGAACCCGTCGAGTGGCCGGACGACGTGGACCGGCCCCGCCGTGCGGGAGTCTCCTCCTTCGGCGTCAGCGGCACCAACGCCCATGTGATCGTCGAGCAGGCCCCGGCCGCCGAAGGCGCGTCCGGGGAGCCGGGGGAGGTTAGGGAGCCGGCACCGATGCTCGCGCTGCCGGGCGGCGCGGCGGCGTGGGCGGTCTCGGCGAAGAGCGCGCCCGTCCTGCGAGCACAGCTCGACCGGCTTCTCGCCCACGCCGAGGACCACCCGGGACGGCCGGTCGCCGACATCGGCCTCGCCCTGGCCGCGCGCACCGCCTTCCCGCACCGGGTCGTGGTGGTGGGACGCGACCGCGAGGAGTTGCTGGCCGGCGTGCGCGGGCTGGTCTCGGGCGAAGAGGCCGCCGGCACGGTCACCGGGGTGGTGGCCGGGACGCCGGGCAAGACGGTGTTCGTCTTCCCCGGCCAGGGCTCGCAGTGGGCCGGGATGGCCACGGAACTGCTCGCCACCTCCCCCCTCTTCGCCGCGCACCTCGCCGACTGCGAGCGGGCACTGGCACCGTTCGTGGACTGGTCGCTGTCCGCTGTGCTGCGCGGGGAGGCGGGGGCACCCCCGCTGGACAGGGTGGACGTGGTCCAGCCGGTGCTGTGGGCGGTCATGGTGTCGCTCGCCAGGCTCTGGAGCGGGTACGGAATCCGCCCCGACGCCGTGATCGGCCACTCCCAGGGGGAGATCGCCGCCGCCACGGTCGCCGGGGCGCTCTCCCTCGACGACGGCGCCCGCGTCGCCGCCCTGCGCAGCCGGGCCATCGGCGACGTGCTCGCCGGGCGCGGAGGCATGGTCTCCGTCGGGCTGCCCGTCGATGAGCTGACCGCGCGGCTGGAGCCCTGGCGGGACCGGATCTCCGTCGCGGCGGTGAACGGGGCCCGCTCGGTCGTGGTCTCCGGCGTCCCGGACGCCCTCGACGAGCTGATCGACGAGCTGACCGGGGAGGGCGTGCGGGCCAGGAAGGTTCCCGTCGACTACGCCTCACACTCCGCGCAGGTCGAGGAGCTGCGCGAGCGCCTGCTCCGTGATCTCGGGCCGATCGAGCCCCGCTCGGGCGAGGTGCCGATGATCTCCACGGTGACCGGCGACTGGATCGACACCACCGGCCTCGACGCCGAGTACTGGTACACCAACCTGCGCCGCACGGTCGGCTTCGACGGCGCCGTCCGCGCGCTCGCCGCGCAGGGGTACGGCGTGTTCGTCGAGGCCAGCCCGCACCCGGTGCTCACCATGGGCCTGCAGGAGACCTTCGACGCGCTCGGCCACGACGCCGTCGTCACCGGCACCCTGCGCCGCGACGAGGGCGGGCTGCCCCGGCTCCTCGCCTCCGCCGCCGAGCTGCACGTCCGGGGCGTCACCGTCGACTGGTCCGGCCTGTATCCCGGAGCCCGCCCGGTGGACCTGCCGACCTACGCCTTCCAGCGGCGGCGCTACTGGCTGGAGTCCTCGCCGGCCGTACGGGCCCCGGCCGCCGACCCGGTGGACACCGCCTTCTGGGAGGCCGTCGAGCACGGGAACACGCTGAGCCTCGCCGACGACCTGCGGGTCGCTCCCGACGTCCTGAACGAGATGCTGCCCGCGCTGTCCTCCTGGCGTCGGCGCACGCGGGAGCGGGCCACGATCGACTCGTGGCGTTACCGGGTGGCCTGGCGGCCGGTCGGCGAGCCGGCGGGTGGCACGCTCACCGGCTCGTGGCTGGTCGCCCTGCCCGCGGACGACGCCCCCGCGACGACCGCGGTCGTCGCGGGGCTCGCCAGGAACGGCGCCCGGGTGATTCCCTTCGAGGTGGGCGGGCAGGACCGCGCCGCGCTCACCTCGGCGCTGCGCGACCGGCTCGCCGACGAGTCCGTGACCGGTGTGCTCTCCCTGCTGGCGCTGGACGAACACCTCCACCCGGTGCACCCGGGACTCTCACGCGGCACGGCGGCGACCGTCACCCTCGTCCAGGCCCTGAGCGACGCGGGCGTCACGGCGCCGCTGTGGGCCGTGACCTCCGGCGCGGTGGACACCGGCACCTCGGGGGCCGAGCAGACCTCCCGGACGGAGCCGGGACGAAGCGGGGACGCCGCCCCGTTCCAGGCGCAGGTCTGGGGGATCGGCACCGTCCTCGCCCTGGACCACCCGGACACCTGGGGCGGCCTCGTCGATCTGCCCCCCTCCCCGGACGAGCGGGCCGTCGACCGCCTCTGCGGCGTGCTGGCAGCGCCGGGCGGAGAGGAACAACTGGCGGTCAGGCAGAACGGGATCCTCGCCCGCCGGATGGTGCGGGCACCGCTCGGCGCGGTCGAGAGCGCCTCCGGCTCCGGCGGTGTCCGGCGGCTGAGCGGCACCGCGCTCGTCACCGGCGGAACCGGCGGGGTCGGCGCGCACGTGGCCCGCTGGCTGGCGGGCCGGGGCGTCGAGCACCTGCTCCTGACCAGCCGGCGCGGCCGCGCCGCCGAGGGCGCCGCCGAGCTGGAGGCCGAGCTCGCGGCCCTGGGCGTCACGGTCACGATCGCCGCGTGCGACGTCGCCGACCGCGAGGACCTCCGCCGCCTGCTGGACTCGCTGCCCGCCGAGTACCCGCTGCGCGCGGTGGTCCACGCGGCCGGCGTCGTCAGGGACGGTGCGCCGCTGCCCGGCACCACGGTCGAGGAGTTCGCCGAGGTCGGGCTGGCCAAGGTGGTGGGCGCGCGTCACCTGGACGAACTGCTGGGCGACCGGCCGCTGGACCTGTTCGCGCTGTTCTCCTCGGGGGCCGCCGTGTGGGGGCAGGGGGGACAGGCGGCGTACGCCGCGGCGAACGCGTTCCTGGACGCGCTGGCCGCTCGGCGCCGCGCCCGCGGAACGGCGGCCACCTGCGTCGCCTGGGGTGCCTGGGGCGGCGGCGGCATGGTGGACGACGAGGTCGGCTCCCGGCTGCGCCGCCTCGGCGTGCGTGCCATGGAGCCCTCCTCGGCCACGGCCGCGCTCGGCCAGGCCCTTGACCACGACGAGTCCCACCTGGTGGTGGCCGACATCGACTGGAGCCGGTTCGCCCCCGCGTACACCCTCTCCAGGTCCCGCCCGCTGCTGCGCGCCCTTCCCGAGGTCACCGCGATCCTCGACGACGGCGACGCCGAGGAGGAGACGGACGGAGCGCCGTTGACGGCGAGGCTCTCCGGGCTGCCCGAGGAGGAGCGACTGGACGTGCTCCGCGAGGCGGTACGGGCGCACGCCGCCAGGGTGCTCGGTCACCCCGGCCCCGAGGCGGTCGACGCGCACCAGAACTTCCTGGAGGCCGGCTTCGACTCGCTGACCTCCATGGAACTGCGCAACGGCCTGGTCAAGGCGACCGGGCTGCGGATGCCCGCGACGGTGATCTTCGACTATCCCAACCCCTCCGACCTGGCAAAACACCTCCTGGGCGAGCTGGCGGCCCGCCTGGACGGTGCCGGGGAGAACGCGCCGGGCGGTGCGGACCCCTCGGAGACCCCCAGCGCGTTGTTCCACGAGGCCGCCCGCGCGGGGAAGATGCACGAGGCCATGGGGCTGCTGCGGGCGATGGCCGACCTGCGTCCATCCTTCTCCTCGGTCGAGGAGCTCGACGAGATCCCGCCGCCGGTCAAGCTCGCCTCCGGGCCCGGCACACCCGCGCTGTTCTGCTTCAGCACCCCCATGGCGCTGGGCGGGGCGACCCAGTTCGCCCGGCTCGCCGCGAACTTCCGCGGTGTCCGGGACCTCTTCGCGCTCACGGTGCCCGGTTTCGCCAAGGAGGAGAGGCTTCCCGGCACGGTCGACGCCGCGGTGCGGGTGTGGGCGGAGTCCGTACGCCGGGCCGCGGGGGACGAGCCGTTCGTGGTCCTCGGCTACTGCGCGGGCGGTATCTTCGCGCACGCCGCCGTCGGCTACCTGGAGAGTATCGGGATCAACCCGCGAGGACTGGTCCTGCTGGACACCTTCATGCCCGACGACAAGGTCATCGACGACATCGGCATGCAACTGGTGCGGGGCATGTTCGACAGGGAGGCGTCGTTCGGCCCGTTCACCAGCGCACGGCTGGCGGCGATGGGTCGCTACTACCGGCTGTTCCGTGAGAGCACGGTGGGCGAGGTACGCGCGCCCATCCTGTTCCTGCACCCGGACACCCCGCTGACCGGCTTCGACGGCGAGATACCCGTCACCGACGACTGGCGCGCCTCCTGGCACACCGACCACGTCCTCCGCGAGGTCGAGGGTGACCACTACACCATGTTGGAGGACAGGTCGCCCTCGATGGCCCGTGCCATCGAGGGCTGGCTGGAGTCGCTGGAGTCGCTGGAGTCGCCGCCCGCCGACCGCTGAGAACCGCGCCGCCGGGCTCACCCGGCCCGGCGGCGCCCCGGGTGCATCGGAGGGCTCTCGGGTACCGGCGAGAGAGTGGTGCACGGGTGAACGGGCCGAAGGGCTCGAACCACCCTTCGAGGCCGATCACGTCGTCGTGCGCCGTTGTCACGGCGACGGCGGCGCGGGCCGCGATCTTGTTCCGGACGGCTCGGGCAGATCCCGGCGGATCGACGCCTCGACGCCTTCGACAGCGGTGATCGCGCCGTACGCGACGAGCCGTACCAGGTCCGCGTCGTCGGGGTGGGTGACTCGCCAGGCCGCGACATCGGCGTCGGTGACGCGGTACGGTGCCAGCGCGGTGAGCAGGGCGAGTCTCGCCCCGGGAAGGTCGGAGCCGGTCAGGTCCGCCGACGGCCCGTCCAGCCACCCGCCACCCATCGCGGGATGCTCGCCGTCCCATGCGCCGACCGTCTCCAGCACGGCCGCGCGGGCCCGCTCGCCGAGCAGCGCCCCGCCCGCGCCCGCCGCCTCCCGAAGCGCGGCGAAGGCGGTACCCACCGGTGTGCCCGCCGCCCAGACGGGTTCCGGGAGCGCGGGTGGTTCCGCCAGAAAGGGGAGGCTCTCACCGGCCGGCAGTCGCCTGCGTACGGTGCGGGCCAGCACCCTGCCGCTCAGGCTGCGGACCAGCCGGGAATCCTGCAGCCTGCCGGGCAGCATGCTGTCGGTCAGCAGGGCAGAGGCGATGCGGTTGATGAAGTGGAAGGTCAGGGCGGTGCCGGCGTACTCGGCGGTGTGCTCAGCCGGGAACGGCGCCGGCTCCGGGCCCGCCGCGCCGGGTGTTCGGGCGGCCGTCGCCCAGCCGAGGAGCGCGGCGTGCCCGGGGTCGGCGGGCGTGTCGCCGCGTGAGATGTCCTCGGCCAGCCGGTGGTCGCCGGTGGCGTGCAACAGGGTGGTGTGCGCGGCCACGCAGTACGGGCACCGGTTGGCCATGGACACGCCGAGCGCGACCACCTCCCTGCCGGTCCTGGAGGCGGGTCCGGCCACGAGCGACTCGCGCAGTAGCGCCCAGGTCGCGGCGAGCAGGCCGGGGACGGGGGAGAGCGTCATGAGGACCGGCATCCTGGCGAGGCCGAAGTCGGTGGCCGCCTGGCCGTAGACGGCGGCGATCCGGCCGGTCGCGGCCTCGGGCGTAACGGGAGTCACGTATCGGAAGGTGTTCGCCATCTACCGTCGTTCCCTTCGTGATGGTCGGCCGGAATGCCGCCGTCGGAAAATCCGGCGGCGGTGTTCCGGAGCGAGGTGGTTCCGGCGGCCGGGTTCTGCCTCCGGCCGGCCCGCGCCGACGCGATGGCCGATGGTCAGGCCGGCGGTCGTCGGCCGGTCGGTGAGTCGATGGTCGCCGACCGGCCCGATCCCGGGCGTCGCATCGGCGGATGCTCTCGCGCCCGCCACCGGGGGCGTAGCGATCCCGGGCCTACTCCAGCGGGAGTAGCTCCGGTCCCCTCTCCGCGGAGGAGGCGGAGGAGGCGGCGCCCGGTCTACTGTTCGGGCATGGGTCGCATACGCGAATGGCGCGGGCACGTGCGCGGACCGCGGGGGCACGCGTACGGATGGCGCGATCGCGTACGCACCTGGGGCGGCGGGGTGCGCGGTGAGGGCGATCAGGTGCCCGACGCGGCACTCGCCGGGGGGATCGCCCTGCTGCTGGTGGTCGCGACGCTGGTCGGGTCGGAGCAGGGTGGTCCGCATGGGCCGGTCGAGTACGCGCTGCTGCTCGCCGGCACCCTGCCGCTCGCTGTCCGCCGCCGCCTTCCCGTCGTGGTCGCGCTGGTCACCGCGGTGTGCATGACGGCCTACTCGGTAAGGACCGGTGTCGGGCCTCCGACGGCCTTCCCGGTGCTGGTGGCCGTCCACACCGCGGTACTGACCGGTCACCGTGCCGCCGCGGTGGCCGCGAGCGTCGTCTTCCTGAGCGGTGATCTGGTGGCCGGCCTGTCGTCGGGGACCGGGGCCGGGGGACTCCCTCAGCAGTCCACCGGCCTGCTGGTCGGCTGGTTCGTCGCCGCCGGCGTCATGGGTGTGGTCTCCCGCCACCGCCGGGACGACCTGAGGCGGGCGGAGGAACGCGCCGCCGAGGCCGAGCGCACCCGAGAGGAGACGGCCCGCCGCCGCGCGGACGAGGAACGGCTGAGGATCGCCAGGGAGTTGCACGACTCGCTCACCCACAGCATCTCCGTGATCAAGGTACAGGCCGGGGTCGCGGTCCACCTCGCCCGCAAGCGAGGTGAGGAGGTGTCCGCGCCGCTGCTCGCCATCCAGGAGGCCGGCGGGGAGGCGATGAGAGAGCTGCGCGCCACCCTGGAGGTGCTGCGCGACGACGAGCCGCCCGTCAGCGGGCTCGACCGACTCACCGAGCTGGTCGAACGGTCGCGGGCGACGGGCCTGCCCGCGACCGTGGTTGTGGACGGGGAGCGGCGGCCGCTCTCGGTGGACGTCGACCGCACCGCGTACCGGATCGTCCAGGAGGCGCTCACCAACGCCGCCAGGCACGCGGGTCCCGCGGCGGCGTCGGTGCGCATCACCTACGGCCCGAAGGAGCTGACCGTGCAGATCGACGACGACGGGAGGGCGGATCCCGGTGCCGTACCGACGCCCGGGGTCGGGCTGAGCGGCATGCGCGAGAGGGTCACCGCGCTCGGCGGGAGGCTGCGCGCCGGCCCCCGCAGCGAGGGCGGTTTCAGCGTCCGCGCCGAACTTCCCGTGGACGGTTCCGCGTGACGCGCGCCCGCGCCGGGCTTTCGCCGGAGGGCGCCCGGTGATCCGCATGTTGCTCGTCGACGACCAGGCGCTCATCCGCGCCGGATTTCGCGCCCTGCTCGACGCCGAGGACGACATCGAGGTGGTGGCCGAGGCGGCCGACGGGCTGCGGGGGGTCGAACTGGCCGCCCGGCACGTTCCCGACGTCGTGCTCCTCGACATCCAGATGCCCGTCCTCGACGGTATCGAGGCGACCAGGCGGATCGCCGCCGACCCGGACCTGACCGGTGTGCACGTCGTCATCCTCACCAACTACGGGCTCGACGAGTACGTCTTCGACGCCCTGCGCGCGGGCGCGGCCGGATTCATGGTCAAGGACACCGAACCCGAGGACCTGCTGCACGGTGTCCGCGTGGCCGCGCGGGGCGACGCCCTGCTCTCGCCCGCCATCACCCGCAAGTTGATCGACCAGTACGTCTCCCGGCGCCCCGACGTGAGCGCGGACGGCGCGATGAAGGTCCTCACCAGGCGCGAGCGGGAGGTCGTGGCACTGGTCGGCCGGGGCCTCAGCAACGACGAGATCGCCGCGCACATGGTGATCAGCCCGTTCACCGCCAAGACCCATGTCAGCCGCGCCATGACCAAAACCGGTGCCCGCGACCGTGCCCAGCTCGTCGTCCTCGCCTACGAGTCGGGCCTGATCACACCCCGATCCGTGGGCGGCCCGTAACCGCTCGGACGAGCCGGGCCGGGTGCTCGCCGGGCGAAGCGGGCGGCGGGTGGCCCGTCCGGGCCGATGGCGGCGAGGGCAGGAACAGGAAACCCGGCCGGGCCGATGGAGGTCGGCCCGGAACAGGCCCGGAACAGAAAGCTCGACCTGGAACGAAAAGAAGGCCGTCGACGACCCCGATCGGGGGCGTCGACGGCCGTTTCGCCATGTTCCGTGGCGGATGGTGGACGATACAGGGATTGAACCTGTGACCTCTTCCGTGTCAGGGAAGCGCTCTCCCGCTGAGCTAATCGTCCTCGCTGAAAACCAGAGGTGGAGACGGGATTTGAACCCGTGTAGACGGCTTTGCAGGCCGTTGCCTCGCCTCTCGGCCACTCCACCGAGTGGGGGGCGGATGCCCCTTTTCCGAGCGGAAGACGGGATTCGAACCCGCGACCCTCACCTTGGCAAGGTGATGCTCTACCACTGAGCCACTTCCGCGTGCTTCCGGGACCGGCCCGGACTCACTGTGAGAACTCTAGCGAATACCCGGCGACTCCCCAAACCGAATACGGCCGCTATCGTGAGATGTAAGGAGCCAGCTATGGTTTCACCAGTTACCACGACTCACCCTACGCGAGAGAGTTGGCAGTATGCGCGACAACGATGTCGTGACCATCGGGCCGGAGCCGCTGAGCTTCGAGGAGGTCGTCAGGGTCGCCAGGCACGGTGCCCCGGTACGCCTCGGCGACGACGCCCTGGCCGCCATGGCGGCGGCTCGCACCCGGGTGGACGAGCTGGCCGAGAGCCCCACCCCCGCCTACGGCGTCTCCACCGGGTTCGGCGCGCTGGCCACCCGGCACATCGACCCCTCGCTCCGCGCCCAGCTGCAGCGATCCCTCGTACGCTCGCACGCCGCCGGCTCGGGTCCCGAGGTCGAGATCGAGGTCACCCGGGCGATGATGCTGCTGCGCCTGCACACCCTGGCCACCGGCCGCACCGGCGTGCGCCCGAAGACGGCCAGGGTGCTGGAGGGCCTGCTCAACGCGCGGATCACCCCCGTCGTGCACGAGTACGGAAGCCTCGGCTGCTCCGGCGACCTCGCGCCGCTCTCTCACGTGGCCCTCACGATCATGGGCGAAGGTGTCGTCCGCGACGCCGCGGGGGAGCGGGCCGACGCCGCGGAGGCGCTCAAGCAGGCGGGGATCGAGCCGGTGGAGCTCGCGGCGAAGGAGGGGCTCGCGCTCGTCAACGGCACCGACGGCATGCTCGGCATGCTCATCCTGGCGATGGACGACCTCACCCGCCTGTTCAGGACCGCCGACGTGAGCGCGGCCATGAGCGTGGAGGCGCTCCTGGGCACCGACCGTGTCTTCGCCGCCGACCTGCAGGCCCTGCGCCCGCATCCCGGGCAGGCGGCCAGCGCCGCCAACCTCAGGGCACTGCTCGACGGCTCGCAGATCATGGATTCCCACCGGGACGGCACCTGCACCCGCGTCCAGGACGCGTACTCCCTCAGGTGCGCCCCGCAGGTCGCGGGGGCCGCCCGCGACACCCTGGCGCACGCCGCCCTGGTCGCCGGGCGGGAGCTGGCCTCCGCGATCGACAATCCGGTGGTCCTCGCCGACGGCCGGGTGGAGTCCAACGGCAACTTCCACGGGGCCCCCGTCGGCTACGTGCTCGACTTCCTGGCCATCGCGGTCGCGGACATGGCGAGCATCTCCGAACGCCGCACCGACCGCATGCTGGACGTGGCCCGCAACCACGGCCTGCCCGCCTTCCTCGCTGACGACCCCGGCGTCGACTCCGGCCACATGATCGCCCAGTACACCCAGGCGGCGGTGGTCTCCGAGCTCAAGCGCCTGGCCGCGCCCGCGAGCGTCGACTCCATCCCGAGCTCCGCGATGCAGGAGGACCACGTCTCCATGGGCTGGTCGGCCGCGCGCAAGCTGCGCCGCTCGGTGGACGGCCTCACCCGGGTGCTCGCGGTGGAGGTCTTCACCGCCGCGCGGGCCCTGGACCTGCGCGCCCCGCTGCGGCCGGCCGCGGCGACCGCGGCCGTCGTGGACGTCGTGCGCCAGTCCGTTCCCGGGCCGGGCCCCGACCGCTTCCTCGCTCCGGAGATCGAGACGGTGGTCCAGCTCGTCGCGGCCAACGCGATCGTCGCCGCGGCGGAGACGGTCACCGGCCCTCTGTCGTAGAGCCTGTCGTAGAGCCGGTACGGAGCCGGGCCGGGAGCGGTCACGGGCCGGTGGCTCCCGGCCCGCCGACGCGGCCGGTGGGCGCGGCCGCCGTCACCGGCTCGCGGGGATGGCGGCGATCACCTCCACCTCGATGAGCAGCCCCGGCCGGAACAGCCGTGAGACCTCCACGGTGGTGCTGGCCGGGGGTTCGCCGGTGATGTGGCGCTCGCGCACGGCCGCGTACTCCCGCAACAGCGACATATCGGTCAGATGGCTCCGGATGTGGGTCACGTCGTCGAACGTGCAGCCCCGATCGGCGAGGACGCGTGACAGCAGGTCCATCACGTATTCGGACTGACGCGTCATGTCCCCCTCGCCGACGACCTTCCCCTCCTCGTCCAGCGCCACCTGCCCCGAGACGAACAGCAGGCCGGCGGCCTCGGTGGCGTGGGAGTAGAGCCCGTTGGTGGGAGGCACCGTGGCCGGGTTCAGTTTCCGCACGCCGACACGGCCCGGCTCTCCCTCCCCGACGTTTTCGGTGGCCCCGATGGATCTCGCCTCCACGCCTAGCTCCACCTTCACCGCCTGATCCGCGTCGCCCGTCCGGCCCGCCCCTGTGGGACCGGACGCGGCGACGTGCGGGAAGATCGCCGTGAGATCCGCCTCGGCGAGCCCGGCCGCGGCGGCGTCCGCCAGTCTCCTCCCGGCCGCGGCGGCGAGTGTCTGGGTCCCGTGCGCGGCCAGCCCCACGTCCTTGGCCGCCAGGCCGAGGGCGTAGCGCGTCTCATGCGGGCCGCCCTCGACGGCCGGGCGGACCCGTTCGACGAGGGCACTCAGCGGCGTGCGGCCGAGCACCTCCAGCAGATCCGCGGTGTCCACCCCGATCGCCCTCGCGTACGCGAGGGTCTCGGCGAGCAGCACCTGGGCGGGCACCAGCGCGCTCATGACGGCGATCTTCATCGCCGCGCCCGCGCCGGGGCCGCCGACCTCACGCACCCAGCCGAACACTCCCAGCACCTCCCGGCAGCGGGCCAGGTCCTCGGGCAGCCCCCCGGCCAGCACCGTCAAAGTGCCGTGCTTGGCCGGTCGTACGCTGCCCAGGACCGGCGCGTCGACCAGTCCCACCCCCGCGGGAAGCAGGTCGCGCAGTCCGGCCAGCGCTTCGGGCCCGATCGTCGACATCTCCGCGACCACCGTCCCGGCCCGCAGTCCGGGTGCCGCGTCCGTGAGGACCCGCCGCACCGCCGTGGGGTCGCTGAGCATCGTGACGACCAGCTCCGCCCCGGCCACGGCCTCGGCGGGTGACGCCGCCGAGGCGGCGCCCTCGACCGTGCGGGGAGTGCGGTTCCATGTCGTCACCTCGTACCCGGCCTTCACCAGTCGCCGGGCCATCGGGGCGCCCATGCGCCCCAGTCCGAGAAAGGAGATCATGCGCTCCACGCTACGAACCGGCGAGGCATTCCACAAATGACTAGATTGCATGTAAGCCATGCAAGGGAGGAATGTGTTCGACGTCGAGGCGTTGCGCCTGCTGGACACCGTGGCCCGCACCGGATCGTTCACCGCGGCGGCCGTCAGGCTCAACTACACCCAGTCCGCCGTGTCCCGCCGCATCGCCGCGCTCGAAAACCGGGCGGGCGGCCCGCTGTTCGAGCGGCTTTCGCGCGGGGTGCGGCTCACGCCCGCCGGTGAGGCTCTGCACCACCACGCCCAGGTGGTTCTGAACCGGCTGACCAGGGCGGAGGAGGAGCTGGCCGGGATCTACGGCGGCTACCGGGGGCGGCTGCGGGTGGGGGCGTTCGCCACCGCGAACGTCGCGCTCGTGCCGGGCGCCCTGCGCGCGTTCCGGGAGGACTTCCCCCGGGTCGAGCTCGTCCCGATCGAAGGGCCGAGCGGGAGCCTGCTGCGGCGCATGCGCGAGGGCGACCTGGACGTCGCGGTGATCAGCGACCACCTGTCCGAGCCGCCCCGTGAAGGGGGCGAGGAGGAGATGGAGCTGGTCGAGCTGGTCGGCGACGAACTGCTCGTCGCGCTGCCCCGCGACCACCGGCTGGCGGCGGAGGAGATCGTCGACCTGCGTGAGCTGCGGGAGGAGGCCTGGATCGAGGCGCCCTCGCCCGGCCGGGCCACCGCGCTCGTCGCGGCCTGCGCCCGCGCCGGGTTCGCGCCTCGCGCCACGGTCAGGATCGGTGAGTGGACGGGCAAGTTCGGGTTCGTCGCGGCAGGGCTCGGCGTCACGCTCGTGCCCTCCATCGCGGCCTCCGCCGTGCCGCCCGATCTGGTGCTCCGCTCCCTGGGCGACCTCGCCCCGCGCAGGACCGTCTACGCGGCCCTGCCGCCCAACCCCCTGCCCGCCGCCCGCACCCTGGTACGGCTGCTGGCCGGAGCGGCGGGACAATAGGGAAGTGCATGATTCTTTTGCGCATATCACCGGATATCTGGCGACCGGTCTCCGGGACCTCACCACCGATCTCGCCGCGCTGGACGGCGAGGGATGGTGGGCCGTCGTGGTCGACTACGAGGGCAAGGTGACGTGCGCCCGGTTCGGCGACGTCCGCAGGGCACCGCTGCCCGCGCCGCGCGGCCCCTGGCGGGGCCCGCACCCGTCGTCGTGGCGCACCTCCCTGGACCGGGCCGCCTACGAGGACGGCGTGCGGCGCATCCGCGCCCACATCGAGCGGGGCGAGGTCTACCAGGCCAACCTCTGCCGGGTGCTGACCGCGCCGCTCCCGGCGGGGGAGGAGCCCGACCCGCTCGCCCTGGCCGTACGGCTGGCGGAGGGCAACCCCGCCCCCTACGCCGCCACGGTGAGCCTGCCGGGACTGGCCGTCGTGTCGGCCTCCCCGGAGCTCTTCCTGTCCAGGAACGGCGACGTGGTCGAGTCCGGGCCGATCAAGGGAACCGGGGTCACCGCGGGGGATCTGCTGGAGAAGGATTACGCGGAGAACGTGATGATCGTCGATCTCGTCCGCAACGACCTGGGCAAGGTCGCCGTGGTCGGTTCGGTGAGCGTGCCCGCCCTGTGCGAGGTGGAGGAGCACCCGGGTCTCGTACACCTGGTCTCCACGGTCCGGGCGCGGCTCGCGCCGGAGTACGGGTGGCCGGACCTGTTCTCCGCGACCTTCCCGCCGGGCTCGGTGACCGGAGCCCCGAAATCCTCGGCTCTGAGGATCATCGATGAGCTCGAACCCGAGCCGCGCGGGCCCTACTGTGGAACCGTGGGCTGGGTCGACGCCGACCGGCGGCGGGCCTGCCTGGCCGTGGGAATCCGCACGTTCTGGTTGTCGTCCGACGAGATCCGTTTCGGTACGGGCGCGGGCATAACCTGGGGGAGCGACCCGCGACGCGAATGGGACGAGACCGAGTTGAAGGCCTCCCGGCTCATCGCGCTGGCATCAACATCAGGTTCAGAAGGAGTCGGATGAACGTACCTATATGGCTTAACGGGGCACTTGTCGCTCCGGATCAGGCCACCGTCTCGGTGTTCGATCACGGCTTGATGGTCGGTGACGGGGTGTTCGAGACCATCAAGTGCGTGAACGGCACCACGTTCGCGCTCACTCGCCACCTCGACCGGCTCACGCTCTCGGCGCGGCGGATGGATCTGCCCGACCCCGACGTGGAGGCGATCGCCGACGGGGTCCGCGCCTGCCTGGCCGAGGCCCCGCCCTGGAAGCTCGGCCGCGTCCGCGTCACCTACACCAGCGGCCCGGGACCGCTCGGCTCCGACCGGGGCGACCAGGGCTGCACGACCGTGGTGATCGTCGACGAGCAGAAGCCGTTCCCGGCCACCGCCGACGTCACCGTCGTGCCCTGGCCGCGCAACGAGCGCGGCGCGCTCGCCGGGGTGAAGAGCACCTCCTACGGCGACAACGCCAAGGCGCTGTTCTACGCCAAGGCCAGGGGCGGAGGCGAGGCGATCTTCGAGAACCTCGCGGGCGACCTCTGCGAGGGCACCGGCAGCAACGTCTTCGTCGTACGCGACGGGAGGCTGCTCACCCCCACGCTCGCCTCGGGCTGCCTGGCGGGGGTCACCCGCGCGCTCGCCCTGGAGTGGTGCGGGGGCATCGAGGAGGACGTCCCGCTCTCGGCCCTGTACGAGGCCGAGGAGGCGTTCCTCACCTCCACCACCCGCGACATCCAGCCGATCCGCGCGGTCGACCAGACCGTGCTGCCCGCCGCGCCCGGCCCGATCACCGCCAAGGCCATGCGGGTCTTCGCCGAGCGCTCCGCCGCCGACCTCGACCCCTGAGCGACCCCTGGGTCCCGGGTCCCGGCTCCGGTGAGCGTACGCTCCCCGGAGCCGGTCGTCCGGTTGCCCGCCGATCCCGTGTCCCGCACGCGCCCCCCGATCGACGCGAGGGCTCACCCGCCGCGTCGATCGGACCGCGTCGATCGGACATCGCCGCTGAGGCGCGACGATGTGGCGCGGGGGGAAACGGGGCTAGTAGGACACCTGGGTCTGCGCGTTCAGCTCCTTGATCCTGACCTTGGAGGCCGGATCGGTGAGCGGGTCGTCGATGCGGAGCACGTCCAGGCCCCTGGTGATGTCACTCGAGTAGATGTGGCCGTTGTAGTAGTACGCCGACCAGGATCCGCCGAGCCCCGGGATCGGGCCCCGCTCGAAGAAGCCGATCTCCCGGGGCTTGTCCGCGTCGGTGAAGTCCCAGACGGACACCCCGCCCTGGTACCACGCCTGGACCATGATGTCCTTGCCCGGCACCGGTAGCAGCGACCCGTTGTGCGCGACGCAGTTCTCGTCGGCGGCCTGCTCCCTCGGGATCTTGAAGTAGCCGCGGAGCGTGAGCTTGCTGTCCTTGCCGAGGTCGTACACCGCGTTGGCGCCCTTGGTCTTCGGGGTGTTGGAGTCACAGGTCGCGCTGACGCCGCCGCCCAGCTCGTCCCCGAATACGATCTTGGTGGCGTCGTTGTTGAACGTCGCCGAGTGCCAGATGGAGAAGTTCTGCTTGTCGCTCACGCGCTGGAGCACCTTGGGATTGACCCGGTCGGCGATGTCCAGCAGGAACCCGTCACCGAAGCAGGCGGCGGCGGCGAGGTCCTTCTCGGGGTAGGCCGTGAGGTCGTGGCAGCCGCCGATCCCGTCCTCGGGGAGCTGACCGGAGAGCACCGGCTTCGAGACCACCTTGGCGGTCTCCGGAGCCTTGACGGGCACCTCCACCACGGAGAGCTTGTTGTGCGGCGCGGGGCAGGTCGTCGACTCCGGCTCCGGGCCGGGGGAGGAGATGTAGAGGTAGACCTTGTCCGAGCTCTTGCCGGGCACGAGGGTGTGCGTGTGGGAACCGCAGTCGGTACGGACCGCCGAGACGAACCTCGGGTGGCTCTTGTCCGAGATGTCGAAGATCCGGATGCCCTCGAACCCGTCGGACTCCGGCTCTCCGCGCTGGGCGTCGCACTCGGTGCCGGCCCGGACGGAGTCGATCGAGAGGAACAGCAGGTCCCCGCTCACCGAGATGTCGTTCTGCTCACCGGGGCAGAGCACCCGGCTGACCACCGAGGGGCTCGACGGCTCGGAGATGTCGAAGACGGTGAAGCCCTCGAAGTTGCCGACGAACGCGTAGTCCCCCTGGAAGGCCAGGTCGGTCCCCCATGCCTGGGGCCCGTCGAGCGGGGCGCCGGGAGGCACGTTGGCCACATGCGTGATGTTGTCGCTGTGGATGCCGTCACCGGAGACGCCGGGAGCGGAGGTCGTCTGCCCCGTGGAACTCGGGCTCTCCTCCGGCGTGGCCGGAGGGGCCGAGGTGGCGGCGGACGGCGGCGAGGCCGCGGGGGTCGGGTCCGCCCCGCACCCGGCCACGAGAAGTAACCCGGCCAGGCCGAATGCCACGATCGGTCGCACGGTGCCCCCAATATGTCGGTCCACTTGCCCCATTATTGAAGCTATGCGGAGGATGCGTGTGCCGAGTCAGGTTATCGCCATGATCATGGTGGCATCGGTTCTCGGTGGATGCGCGGAGACCGGATCGGAGCGGCCTGCCCCGCTCGTCGCCGAATCCGGCGCGCCCGTGATCATTCCTGGTGGCCCCGGGGAGAGCGGTCGCACGGCGAGACCGGGCGAGAGGCTGGGGGAGTCCGAGGCGCGCGTCACCGCGGCCGACGTGAGGTTCGCCGAGGGCATGATCCCGCACCACCGGCAGGCGCTGGAGATGGCGGAGCTGGTGCCCTCCAGGTCGTCGTCCCCCTCCCTGCGAAGGCTCGCCGAGCGGATCACCGCCGCGCAGCGGCCCGAGATCGCGGCCATGACCTCATGGCTGAAGACGGTGGGAAGGACTCCGGGCGAACACGGCGGCCACGACGCGCACACTCTCCCGCTGGAGGAGATGAACCGGCTCAGGGCGGCCAGAGGGCCGGTCTTCGACACGCTCTTCCTCACCCTCATGATCACTCATCACGAGGCGGCGGTCACGATGGCCGGGCTCCAGCTGCGCGAGGGCGCCGACCGGGCCATGCTGGCCACCGCCAAGGACGTCGTGGCCGGCCAGGGCATCGAGATCGCCCGGATGCGGGACCTGCTCAGATCCGGAACCTGACGTGCTCCCCGGCCTGGGGGCGGAGCGCCGCGGACGATTCCGACAGCCGGGCAGCCCCCTGCGGGGCGCGGGTCAGGAACTCCAGAGCATGTTGCTGAGCTCGGCGTCGAGGTCCATGAAGTCGGTCTCGCGACCGGCGGGGACCAGCTCGTAGGTCCGGTGCAGGAACTCCGTGAGCGGGGCCAGCGGCACCTCGAACAGAGCCTGGCCGAACGGCGAGGTGAGGCTTATGTGCAACGTGCGCTCGCCGTCGGCGCGCGCCGGCCACACCTGGACGTCCCCGTCGCCGACCCGCCGCACGATGCCGACCGTCAGCAGCTCGCGAGCGAAGATCCACTCGACGGGCTCGTCGTTGCCCACGTGGAAGGCCATCCTGATCGCGTACGGATCACCGGCCGTATAGCTGAGTCCGGCGAGCAGGGGGACGGTGGTACGGTCGGGGACCACAAGCCGAAGGCCTAGCTCGGCAGAGACGGTGGAGCTGTTCATCGTCAGCCAAACCTTTTTCGTCGTCGGTCCCCTCTGCGGGGCTTTCACTGCTCTCACTGCTACGAACGGCTTCGTCCCTCGCGAGCTACCACGCGGAACAAAGAAACCTGTAGGAAAGATTCCGCCTCCACGCCCTTCTGTAACACACATCACAGCGCGACATTTGGGCATCTACCTGGCTAAACATCACCAACAGGGCCGTATTTGCAAGGGTTTTGCGTCTCGTTTTGGTCACCGTCGACTCCCCGGCGGGGCGTCTCGGGTGATTCGGGTCGAGCGCGGGTCGTTCGGTGCTTCTACGGATCAGGACGATGCTATGACACCGTAGCCCCCCGCCGGATGCATCCTCAGACCTTTGCCTCCCGACCGTGTCGTCTTTCAAGATCATTCTAGTGGCGAACACCGCTTCGCGAGTGCTCCCGGATTGCTGTATGGTTTTCCACGTCGGCACCGTGAGGGGCCGCACAGGGCGGGCGATTAGCTCAGCGGGAGAGCGCTTCGTTCACACCGAAGAGGTCACTGGTTCGATCCCAGTATCGCCCACACTAGCAAGAAGCAGGTCAGAGCCCCTCGGCTGACACCAGCCGAGGGGCTTTCCTCTGTCCAGGAAGGGCCCGCGCGGCGGGCCGTGATCGAGATGGCCCGGGCGGGCCTCCGGCCTTCCGGACCCTCATGCGATCAGGTGGGCGCCCCGAGCTCCTCCGTTCGTGCCCCAAGTGGCGGGAACGGCCGAAAACGGGCGTGCGGGCTGTTCTCCCCTCCGCTGGATCAAGGCGCGGCAGGGATAACCTGAGGGCCTCGACGACAAGGACGGGCGGATTGGCATACCTGTACGAGACGACACGGGTGGATCACAGCGACCTCGCCGGCGGCTCCGTTCTCCACTCCGCCCCCGGCATGCCCGCCTTCCCGGTACGGCTCGCCGCCGAGATCTTCCAGCGAGCCCTGGCTCTGCGTGGTGGCGCGGATCCGGCCGTGGTGTGGGACCCCTGCTGCGGGAGCGGCTACCTGCTCACCGTGCTGGCCCTCCTCCAGCGCCCGCGCGTCAAGGCGCTGCTCGCCTCCGACCTCTCCGAGGACGCACTCGGTACGGCACGGGCCAACCTGGGCCTGCTGACCGAGACCGGGCTGCGAAGCAGGGCGGCGGAACTGGCGGACCGGGCGGAACGCTTCGGCAAACCCGGCTACGCGCAGGCCGCCGAGGCGGCGGAGCGGCTCGCCCGCCGGCTGGCCGCGGGCGGCGGCCCGGTGCCTCACCGGCTCCGGCGGGCCGACGTCTTCGATCCCGCCCAGCTGGCCGCGGCGATCGACGGTCACGAGCCGGACATCGTGATCACCGATCCGCCCTACGACGAGCAGACCAACTGGCAGGGAGGCCGTCAGGACAAGAATCTGCCGGCGATGACGGCGGCGCTGGGAGAGGTCCTGCCGCCGCACACGGTGGTCGCCGTGGCCGTCCGTGGCCGTCGCGTGCCCGTGGGGGCGGGTGTCCGCCCCCGTCAGCTGATGCGGATCGGTACCAGAGCGGTCGCCTTCTTCGCCGCCGCCGACCTCACCGCCGCCGGCCGGTCCTCGCAGCGGTGATCCGCTGCCGGGACGCCTCGTAGAGGATCGCGGTGGCCGCGTTCGCGGCGTTCAGCGAGCTCGCCGCCCCGGCCATGGGGATGCTCACCATCGCGTCGCACGCCTCGCGCCATGTGCCGCTGAGCCCGCTGGTCTCGTTGCCGACCAGCAGGAGCGTCGGCTGGGTGAAGTCGAAGTCGAAGACGTCGCGGTCGCCGTGCTCGTCGGTGCCCACCACGACGATCGGCTTACCGCGGTCACGCTGCGCGGCCACCCAGCCGAGCACGTCGCTCGGCGCGGGCACCCGGACGGCGGGCAGGGAGAACAACGAGCCCGTGCTCGCCCTGACCGATTTCGGGTCGTACACGTCGGCCGCGTGACCCGTCACGATCAGCCCGTGCGCGCCCAGGGCGTCGGCCGAGCGGATGATGCTGCCGATGTTGCCGGGGCTCGTCGGGCGGTCGAACACGACGCCCAGGAAGTCGTCCCCGACCGCGATGCGGCCGAGGTCGTCGGCGGGCATTCCCACGACGGCGACGGCCTCGGGCGGTGCCTCGTTCTTCTCGCCCAGATCCGCCAGCATCTCGGGATCCATCGCGATCCGCTCGACCCGCACCGTGCGCAGCAGTTCCTCCAGCCACTTCGACGGGTCGCGCTGCCCGTTGTGGATGAGCGCGTGCACGGGCCAGCCGTGTTTCACCGCGAGCGAGATCGGACGGACCCCCTGGACCAGGAATTCGCGGGCCCGGGTCCGCTTGTTGCGGTTGGTGAGCAGGGACTCCCACTGCTGGAACCGAGCATTTCGCGTGGTGATTCGCCGAATCGCCGGCACGTGTGTCCTCATCGGTCGTAGCGGGTCGCCGTAGGCGGACTCGCTGGTCGGCAGCCGTCTGACGGGTGGGCACCTCTGTGTCCTGTGGCCTTGGGCCCCGCCGAAAGGCAGTGCTCCGCGGCAGGATCAGAGTTTACGGAGCGGCCCGCGAGACCGTACTGCGACAGCTCGCCCACCGGCTCGTCGGCATCCTCCACGGCCGCCTCGAAACCGGCAGCTCCGCGAGGAGGCGACCGCCCGGTCGCCTCGTCCTTGAATCGCCACGACTCGACACGGTCACGACCCGGGATGTCTTTCAGCCCGACTGACCACTCCAGTGGGCCACCCTATGCCTTCGCGGTGCTCTCACCGCCCCCAGCGTGGGCGGTCCTCTTCGGCGTCCGGGACAGGTGGCCGGCCGGGCAGCACAGAAGGGTCCGGGGCAAGGTGAACCGGCCTTCTCGACCCGTTGACGCGGCCGTAGCGCGTATGTAACCTTTGGCCAGCGCAGTGCAAAAATATTGCAAAGTACCGTTAAATTCTCTCTATTCTCCGCAACTTGCGGCAGTGATGTGCTGCTTCGGCGCATCTCTCCCACCCCTTCGGAGAGGTCCCAGGTGACGTCGTCCTCGGCATCGCGCGGCCGGTCGCCGCCCTGGCAGCCGGTTGCGACACTCATCGCCCTCGCGCCGACCTGAACGGCAGTCGACGGCAGTCGACGGCCGTTGACGGCAGGGTGCCGTGGCCCGCGCCCGGCGGAGCGCCCCGGGCCGCGACCGGTCAGGGCCCGCGATCCCGGACACCTCCCGTCCGGAACCCACAGAAAGATCCGACGTTCACCGTCGCTCGTCCCGCCGGCCACCTCCGCAGGAAGGACTCCGGCGTAACGGCGACCAGCACCCCCCAGCGACGAACGAGGCACGGCTCACGGCTCGGCCGGCACAGATCATCCGGCCGGCCCGCCGGATTCCGAGGACCCGGAACAAGAGGACCGGGTATCGGCGCCTTGTGGGCGAGGCACCCCCGGGTGCCGAGCGCGTCGCGTGGCGGAGGCCGCGGCCTCCCTCCCGACCCTGTCGTCCCAGACGAGAGATAGAGGAACGCGATGAGAAAGCACTACCTGGCGTTACGGCTGATGGCGGCGACGGCCGCGACCAGCCTGCTCGCTCTGGCCGGGGCGGTCACCGCACCGGCCTCGGCGGCGGCCGGCCCCAACCTGGCGGTGGGGAAGGCGGCCTCCTCCAGCAGTGTCAACGCCCCCTACGGCGCGGGCAACGTCACCGACGGCAACGCCACCACCTACTGGGAGAGCAGCAACAACACCTTCCCGCAGTGGGTTCAGGTGGACCTCGGAGCCGTGACCAGCGTCAACCAGGTCGTCCTGAAGCTGCCGCCCGCGGCGGCCTGGAACACCAGGACGCAGACCCTGTCGGTGCTGGCGGGCACGAGCGCCACGCCCACCACGACCGTCGCCGGTTCCGCCGGCCGCACCTTCGACCCGGCGACCGGCAACACGGTGACGATCGACTTCGCCACGACCAGCGCCCGCTACCTCCGGCTGAACATCACCGCGAACACGGGCTGGCCCGCCGGTCAGCTCTCCGAGTTCGAGGTGTACGGGCCCGGCTCCGGCGGTGACACGACACCGCCGAGCACGCCGTCGAACCTGGCCTACACCGAGCCGGGCTCGGGCCAGATCAGGCTGACCTGGAACGCCTCGTCCGACAACGTCGGCGTGACCGGATACGACGTCTACGCCAACAACGCCCTGCGCGCCAGCGTCGCGGGCAACGTGCTGACCTACACCGACACCCAGCCGGCCACCGCGACGGTCTCCTACCACGTCAAGGCCAAGGACGCCGCGGGCAACCAGTCGGGAAACAGCAACACCGTCACCCGTGCGGGCAGCACCCCGCCGGGGTCGAACCTTGCCGTCGGCAAGGCGATCACCGCCTCCTCCTCGGTCTTCACCTTCGTGGCCGCCAACGCCAACGACAACGACACGGCGACCTACTGGGAGGGCAACGGCGGCAGCTACCCCAACACGCTGACCGTGAGCCTCGGCGCGAACGCCACCCTCAGCTCGGTCGTGGTGAAGCTGAACCCCGACAGCGTCTGGGCGACGCGCACGCAGAACATCCAGGTTCTCGGGCGAGGACAGGGCTCGACCACCTTCACCACCCTGGCCGCGGCGGCGAACCACACCTTCGACCCCGCCTCGGGTAACACGGTGACGATCCCGGTCAGCGGCGCCTACGCCGACGTCCAGCTCAGGTTCACCTCGAACACCGGCGCCCCCGCCGGGCAGGTCGCCGAGTTCCAGGTCATCGGCACCCCGGCGCCGAACCCGGACCTGACGATCACCGGTGTGACCGCGTCCCCCACGTCCCCCGTCGAGACCGACTCCGTCACGCTCTCGGCCACGGTGCGCAACGGCGGCTCCGCTGCCTCCGGCGCGACGAACGTCAACTTCTACCTGGGCACCACCAAGGTCGGCACCGCCTCGGTCGCCGGGCTGGCCGCCGGAGCGTCCGTCACGGTGTCGGCCGCCGCCGGTCCCCGCGACGCGGGCAGCTACCCGCTGAGCGCCAAGGTCGACGAGGACGACACCGTCATCGAGCAGAACGAGTCGAACAACACCTTCACGAGCTCCGCCCCGCTCGTGGTCAGGCCGGTCGACACCTCCGACCTGGTCGCCACGACCGGCTGGACCCCCGGCAACCCGGCCGGAGGCAGTGTCGTCACCTTCTCGGTGGCGATCAAGAACCAGGGCACACTCGCCTCCGCGAGCGGCGCCCACGGCATCACCCTCACCGTGCTCAACGAGGCGGGCACCGTCGTCCGTACCCTGACCGGCTCCCACAGCGGCGTGATCGCGCCGGGTGCCACCACGAGCCCGGTGAACCTGGGCACCTGGACGGCGGCGAACGGCAAGTACACCGTCAGGACCGTCCTCGCCGACGACGCCAACGAGCTGCCGGTCAAGCGGGCGAACAACACCACCGTCCAGCCGCTCTTCGTCGGTCGTGGCGCCAACATGCCGTACGAGATGTACGAGGCCGAGGACGCCGTCGTCGGCGGCGGGGCCGCGGTGGTCGGTCCCAACCGCACCATCGGCGACGTGGCGGGTGAGGCGTCGGGCCGCAGGGCCGTGACGCTGAACAGCACGGGCAGCTACGTCGAGTTCACCACCAAGGCGAGCACCAACACCCTGGTCACCCGTTTCTCCATCCCCGACGCCCCGGGCGGCGGCGGCATCGACTCGACGCTGAACATCTACGTCAACGGCACCTTCCTCAAGCCGATCAACCTGACGTCCAAGTACGCCTGGCTGTACGGTCCCGAGGCCGGCCCCGGCAACTCGCCGGGCTCCGGCGGGCCGCGGCACATCTACGACGAGGCCAACGTCATGCTGGGGACCACCGTCCCGGCAGGCAGCAAGATCAGGCTGCAGAAGGACCCCGCCAACACCACGACGTACGCGATCGACTTCATCAACACCGAGCAGGTCTCGCCGATCGCGAACCCCGACCCCGCCAGGTACACGACCCCCACCGGCTTCACCCACCAGGACGTGCAGAACGCCCTCGACCGGGTGCGGATGGACACCACCGGCACCCTGGTCGGCGTCTATCTCCCGGCGGGCACCTACCAGACGGCGAGCAAGTTCCAGGTCTACGGCAAGGCCGTCAAGGTCGTCGGCGCCGGTCCCTGGTACACCCAGTTCCGGGCGCCCGGCAACCAGGACAACACCGACATCGGCTTCCGCGCCGAGGCCAGCGCGAACGGCTCGTCCTTCGCGAACTTCGCCTACTTCGGCAACTACACCTCCCGCATCGACGGGCCGGGCAAGGTGTTCGACTTCGCCAACGTCGCCGACGTGGTGATCGACAACATCTGGAACGAGCACATGGTCTGCCTCTACTGGGGCGCCAACACCGACCGGGTGACGATCAAGAACTCCCGCATCCGCAACATGTTCGCCGACGGCATCAACATGACCAACGGCAGCACCGACAACCTCGTCAGCAACAACGAGGCCCGCGCCACCGGAGACGACAGCTTCGCGCTGTTCTCCGCCATCGACGCCGGCGGCGCCGACATGCGCGGCAACGTCTACGAGAACCTGACGTCGATCCTGACCTGGCGGGCCGCGGGCGTCGCGGTCTACGGCGGGTACGACAACGTCTTCAGGAACATCTACATCGCCGACACGCTCGTCTACTCCGGCATCACGATCAGCTCGCTGGACTTCGGCTACCCGATGAACGGCTTCGGCGCCAGCCCGCCCACCAGGTTCGAGAACATCTCGATCGTCCGGGCCGGCGGTCACTTCTGGGGGCAGCAGGTCTTCCCGGCGATCTGGGTCTTCTCCGCCTCCAAGGTCTTCCAGGGCATCCGCGTGAGCAACGTGGACATCGTGGACCCGACCTACGGCGGCATCATGTTCCAGACCAACTACGTCGGCGGCCAGCCGCAGAACCCGGTCACCGACACGATCTTCACGAACATCTCGATCACCGGTGCCAGGAAGAGCGGCGACGCCTTCGACGCCAAGTCCGGCTGGGCCGTCTGGGCGAACGAGATGCCCGAGCCGGGCCAGGGGCCGGCGGTCGGCTCGGCCACGTTCAACAACCTCCGGATGAGCGACAACTTCCAGAACATCAAGAACACGACGTCGACCTTCACGATCAACGTCAACCCGTGATCCCGCGGGAGACCCGGAGGAAGGCCGAGACAAAGCAGCCGAAATAAGACGGCAGGGAAACAAGCCGGTGCCGCCGGGAGGACCGACCCTCCCGGCGGCACCTTTCCCCGCTCCCTGGCTCTGCCGAACCGGTCCATCCCCGCTGGATCGCTCCGTCACCGCCGAACCGGCACACGGCCCGCCCCACCCAGACGCCCCGGGTTCCGTATGGCCCGGTATGGCCTGGTGCGGTGCCGGGCGACGTCCGCGTTCGCGGCCTGTTCGTCGCCGACCGGCGGGAAGATCCTCGTACACTGTCCCGATGGCTTCCCCCGAGAACGGCCCCGAGGCGAGCGACGCGTCGCGGGTCCTGCAGCGCGTCTTCGGCTACGACTCGTTCCGGGAGGGCCAGCAGGAGATCATCGAGCATGTCGTCTCCGGAGGCGACGCCCTCGTGCTCATGCCGACCGGTGGCGGCAAGTCGCTGTGCTACCAGATCCCCGCCCTCGTGCGGAAGGGCACGGGAGTGGTGATCTCACCGCTCATCGCGCTCATGCAGGACCAGGTCGACGCCCTGACCGCCCTCGGCGTACGGGCCGGGTTCCTCAACTCCACCCAGGACTTCGAGGAGCGCCGCGCCGTCGAGTCGGCCTTCCTCTCCGGAGAGCTGGACCTGCTCTACCTGGCGCCGGAGCGCCTGCGGGTCGACGCGACGCTGCGGCTGCTCGACAGCGGAGTGATCTCGCTGTTCGCGATCGACGAGGCCCACTGTGTGGCCCAGTGGGGGCACGACTTCCGGCCCGACTACCTCGCCCTGTCCGCGCTGCACGAGCGCTGGCCCGACGTGCCGCGCATCGCGCTGACCGCGACGGCCACCAAGGCCACCCACGCCGAGATCGCCTCCCGCCTGAACCTGGAAGAGGCCCGCCACTTCGTGGCGAGCTTCGACCGCCCCAACATCCAGTACCGCATCGCCCCCAAGAACGAGCCCAAGCGGCAGCTGCTGGAGCTGTTGCGCACCGAGCACGCGGGCGACGCGGGCATCGTCTACTGCCTGTCGCGCAACTCGGTCGAGAAGATCGCCGAGTACCTGGTGCAGAACGGCATCGAGGCGCTGCCCTACCACGCGGGGCTCGACGCCCGCGTCCGCGCCGCCAACCAGGCGCGTTTCCTGCGCGAGGACGGCCTCGTCATGGTCGCCACGATCGCGTTCGGCATGGGCATCGACAAGCCCGACGTGCGCTTCGTCGCCCACCTCGACCTGCCCAAGTCCGTCGAGGGCTACTACCAGGAGACCGGCAGGGCCGGGCGCGACGGCCTGCCCTCCACCGCGTGGCTCGCCTACGGCCTCCAGGACGTCGTGCAGCAGCGCAAGATGATCGACACCTCCGAGGGCGACGACGCCCACCGGCGCCGCCTGGCCACCCACCTGGAGGCGATGCTCGCCCTGTGCGAGGCGGTCGAGTGCCGCCGCGTGCGGCTGCTCGCCTACTTCGGCCAGGAGGGCACCGCCTGCGGCAACTGCGACACCTGCCTGTCGCCCCCGGAGTCGTGGGACGGCACGGTCGCCGCGCAGAAGGTCCTGTCGACCGTGTTCCGGCTCATGCGCGAACGCCGCCAGAAGTTCGGCGCCGGTCAGATCATCGACATCCTCCTCGGTAAAAAGACGGCGAAGGTCATCCAGCACGACCACGACGGGCTGACGGTGTTCGGCATCGGCACGGAGCTGAGCGAGGCCGAGTGGCGCGGCGTGGTCCGCCAGCTGCTGGCGCAGGGACTGCTCGCCGTCGAGGGCGACTACGGCACGCTGGTGCTGACCGAGGCGAGCGCGGAGGTCCTGGGCCGCAGACGCCAGGTGCCACTGCGGCGCGAGCCGGAGAGGGCGCCGCGCGCCGCCAAGGCCTCCCGGTCCTCGGCGGCCTCCAGCTCGCGCCGGGCCGAGCCCGTCGAGATGCCGCCGGAGGCGGTCCCGGTGTTCGAGCTGCTCCGCGCCTGGCGCGGAGCCACCGCGAAGGAGCAGGGCGTGCCCGCGTACGTGATCTTCCACGACGCGACCCTGCGCGAGATCGCGACCAGGGCGCCCTCGTCCCTGGCCGAGCTGGGCACGGTGAGCGGGGTGGGGGAGAACAAGCTGGCCAAGTACGGCGAGCAGGTTCTCGACACCCTCGCGGGATCCGCGGGGGAGTCCGAGGGCGGTGAGGAAACCCTTCTGGAGTTCCCCTGAGATAGAATCGGGCGAATTCGGGCCTGATGGCCCGCGCAGTGAGACGCATAGAGGAGCCTGGAGGCTGTCGTCCGCCTCCGGGCTCCTCGCATTGGCGGACCCCCGTGGCCGCGGACTCCCGAAAGAGGACGATCGTTGGCTGACAGAAGGAACGACCCGGTGGTGGTCGTCGGGCTCGGCCGCTTCGGCAGCTCCCTCGCGGTCGAGCTGTTTCGCAGGGGCACCGAGGTGCTGGCGATCGACAACCGCCCCAAGGTGGTGCAGAGCCTGGCGGGAAAGCTCACCCACGTCGTCGTCGCGGACTCCACCGACATCGAGGCGCTGCGGCAGATGGGGGTGCCCGACTTCTACCGGGCCGTGGTCGCGATCGGCACCGACCTGGAGTCCAGCATCCTCACCACGTCCCTGCTCGTCGAGCTGGAGATCGAGGACGTCTGGGCCAAGGCGATCAGCCGCGAGCACGGCCGCATCCTGGAGCGTGTCGGCGCCCATCACGTGATCCTTCCCGAGCACGACATGGGGGAGCGGCTGGCCCACCTGCTCAACGGGCGGATGCTCGACTACATGGAGGTGGACGGCGACTACGCGGTGGTCAAGACCCGTCCGCCCCGCGAGTACGTCGGCGTGCCCCTGGGCGAGTCCAACCTGCGGCGCAAGTACGGCGTGACCGTGGTGTGCGTGAAGGGCCAGTACGACGAGTTCACCTACGCCGACGCGGGGACCGTACTCGGGTACGGGGACGTCATCGTCATCGCGGGCAAGATCGAGCAGGTGGAGCGGTTCACCGAACTCCCGTGAGCCCTCCCCGGCCTCGCGCCGTGCGTCCCCGACTCGCCGTGCCCGGGTCGCCGTGTGTTCGCCGCGAGCGATCTAGACTGGGCGAAACTTCCTAGAACGGAGTTCGGTAACGATGCGATTCGGACTGTTCCTCAGCGGCTCCCAGAAGCCGGACGCGCTCGGTGACGTACGGGAAAGCATCGCCCGCGGGGCCGACGACGGCTTCTCCTCCGTCTGGATGTCCCAGACGTTCGACCTCGACGCCCTGACGGCGCTCGCCGTGGCCGGAAGCCAGGTGCCGGGGATCGAGCTCGGCACCGCCGTCGTCCCGACCTACCCGCGCCACCCGGCGGTCCTCGCCCAGCAGGCGCTCACCGTCAACGCCGCCCTCGCCGGGCGGCTCGCCCTCGGTATCGGTCTCTCGCACCAGATCGTGATCGAGGGCATCTACGGCATGAGCTTCGAGCGGCCCGCCCGCCACATGCGCGAGTACCTGTCGATCCTGATACCGCTCGTACGCGGGGAGAACGTCTCCTTCGAGGGGGAGACCCTCACGGCACGGCTGGGCCTGAACACGCCGGGGCCGAGGGACATGCCCGTGCTCATCGCCGCCCTGGCCCCGAGGATGCTCAGGCTGGCCGGGGAGGTGGCGGACGGCACCGTGCTGTGGATGACCGGCGCCAAGACGGTGGCCGAGCACGTCGCCCCCGCCGTCACCGAGGCCGCGCGGGCCGCGGGGCGCCCCGAGCCGAGGATCGTGTGCGCGCTGCCCGTCTGTGTCACCGACGACGCCGAGGCGGCGAGGGCACTGGCCGCCGAGCGATTCGAGATCTACGGCCAGCTGCCGTCCTACCGGGCGATGCTCGACAGGGAGGGCGCCGCAGGGCCCGCGGATGTGGCGATCGTCGGAGACGAGGACGAGGTGTCGGCGCGGATCGAGGCGCTCGCCAAGGCCGGGGTCACCGACTTCGTCGCCGCCGAGTACTCCCCGGGCACCCGGACGCGGGAGTTCCTCAAGAGCCTCCTGTGAAGGCTCCCACGCCCCTGCCGCCCGGCGCCCCGCGAGCGGCCGTCGGCGACGCCGATCCTCTGAGGGCTCCTTCTCCCCCGCCACCCACGTAGGGGGCGGTCCCGCTCAGACGCCGAAGGCGCTCAGGGCCGCCCACGCCGTCCCCGCCCCGACGGCGGTCCCCGCGGCGACCTGGGCGGGTGTGTGGTGGGTGAGCCTGACGCGCGCCCAGCACACCGTCGCCACGACGAGCGCGCCCGCGACCAGCGTGGGCGCGGCGGGCAGCACATGGGCCAGCACCACCACGGTGCCCGCCGACACGGCCGCGTGGAAGGAGATCTTCCACCGGAAGGTGATCGGGACCGTCACCGCGAGCGCGGCCAGCATCGCGGTCACCGTGGCCACCAGAAGCCGGGGGGCACCCAGCAGGATCAGCAGCGTCAGCGCGACGACCACCGAGGCGACCGCGACCAGCAGCGGAACCGTACGGCTCGACCGGTCGACCAGGTGGTGGGAGTCGAGGCGTCCGGAACGGACCCCGTTCAGGATCACCAGGGCCGGGATCCCGCCGCACAGGGCCGAGGCCACCAGGCCCCAGACCGCACCGGGCCAGCCGTCCGCCATCAGCCCGACGAGCGGAGGCAGCCCGATGACCAGCACCTGCGGCGCGAACAGCCCGGTCACCCACCGGGCCACCGCCCCGGCCGTGTTCTCACCGTTCTCACCGCTGCCACCGCTGCCACCGATCTCACCGTCGCCCGCCATCCCCTGACCGGTCATCCGAATCCTTCCAGCGCGGACCGCCCCCGTTCGGGCGTGAGGGTCGTGGCCCCAGCGGCCCCGGCTGCCCCAGTGACTCAAGCGGCCCCAGTGGCTCAAGCGGGCCCCAGCGGACCCGTGGGGCCACTCTGTCAGCTGAGGGGCCCGCGGACGAACATCCGCGAGCCCCGCGCGGGACGAACCGGAGAGGCGTCCCCGCGCCTCGCGAGGACGGCGGGCCGTGCTCCCGGAGCGGCTCCCGGAGCCGCTCCCGGACGAGAGCCGACGACCAGGCGGTCAGTCGTTGGCGTGCAGGACGCTGTTGAGCTCCACGCTCGTCCCCGTACGGGGCACGGCCTCGACCGCGCCCGAGGTGGAGTTGCGGCGGAACAGCACACCGGAGGCGCCGGAGAGCTCGGACGCCTTGACCACCCGTCCCTCGGGCCCTTCCGCCGGCAGGGCCACCTTGGTCCCGGCGGTGACGTAGAGCCCCGCCTCCACGACGCAGTCGTCGCCCAGGGAGATGCCGACGCCGCTGTTGGCGCCCAGCAGGCAGCGCCTCCCGATGGAGATGACCTGCTTGCCGCCGCCGGACAGGGTGCCCATGATCGAGGCACCGCCGCCGACGTCCGACCCGTCGCCCACGACGACACCCGCCGAGATGCGGCCCTCGACCATGGAGGTGCCGAGCGTGCCGGCGTTGAAGTTGACGAAGCCCTCGTGCATCACGGTCGTGCCGCTCGCCAGGTACGCGCCGAGACGGACCCGGTCGGCCTCGGCGATCCGGACGCCGGTGGGCAGCACGTAGTCGACCATCCGGGGAAACTTGTCCACCCCGTAGACGGTCACCTGACCCCGGGCGCGCAGGCGGAGCCGCACCTGCTCGAAGCCCTCGACGGCGCACGGCCCGTGGTTGGTCCACACCACGTTGCTGAGCAGGCCGAACAGCCCGTCCAGGTTCTGGCCGTGCGGCTGGACGAGGCGCGACGACAGCAGGTGCAGGCGCAGGTAGGCGTCGTGGGCGTCGGCGGGGGCCTCCGACAGCTTCGCGATGCCGGTGCGCACCGCGACCACCTCCACGCCGCGGTCCTCGTCGGGGCCGAGGAGTGCGGCGACCTCGGAACCGAGTTCCTCGGCCGCCTCCCGCTCGGTCAGCCGCGTGGTGCCCGGCGAGGGGGGCTCGCCCAGCCGAGGGGACGGGAACCACGTGTCGAGCACGGTTCCGCCGGAGGTGATGGTCGCGATGCCGGCCGCGTAGGCGCCGGAGGTCTGGGCTGCTGCGTTCACGCCGACCAAGCCTAGCCAAAGCAGCCGCAATGGCAGTACGCCGAGGGAGCGTCGGGCGTGTGCCCCGTGCCGTCCGGCGGTTAGCCTGGCGGCCATGTTGCAGGGGATCGACGTGTCGAACTGGCAGGGCGCCGTCAACTGGGGCGCGCACGCGAGGGGCGGGGTCTCCTTCGCGTTCGCCAAGGCCAGCGAGGGGAGCACCTTCACCGACAAGTGGTTCGCCACCAACTGGAACGGCATGCGCGAGAGCTGGATCGTCTGCGGCGCCTACCACTTCGCCCGTCCCGCGGGAGACCCGGAGGCGCAGGCGGTGCACTTCCTGCGGATCGTGCGGCGGGCGGGGCTGCGCAGGGGGGACCTGCTCGCCCTCGACCTGGAGACCAACGATCACCTACCGGCGCACCGGGTGGCGCGGTTCGCCCGCGTCTGGTGCCAGGCGGTCGTCGCGCTCGCCGGGGTCAAGCCGGTGATCTACACGTTCCTGTCGTTCGCGCGGAGCGGCAACTGCGCCGGGCTGGAGCCCTATCCGCTGTGGATCGCCGCGCCCGACCACCCCCGGGGCAGGCCGGAGGTGCCGAGGCCGTGGGACAGGTGGACGATCCACCAGCACTCGAACAGGCCCCTCGACCGCAACGTCTTCCGCGGCACCCGGGCCGAGCTGACCTCCCTGGGCTACCGCCGGAGCCGCGACGCCTGAGAAATCGCGTTGCCGACACCGGTAGCATCGATTCCCAGACCATTCGTCGACCTCTCCCAGGGAGCAACAGTGTCCGCCGTGCCAGAACTTCGTGTCACCATCGCCGGAGCAGCGCGTGTGGTGGCGGGAGGCACGACGTACGGAGAGGCGCTGGAGGCGGACGGCCGCTCGGTGGTCGCCGCCCGCGCCAACGGCGAGCTGAAGGACCTCGCGGCCCCGGTGGCCGAGGGCGACGTGATCGAGCCGGTTCCCGCGGGCAGCCCCGACGGGCGCGCCATCGTCCGCCACTCCACCGCGCACGTCATGGCCCAGGCCGTCCAGGAGATCTTCCCCGAGGCCAGGCTGGGCATCGGCCCGCCGGTCGAGAACGGCTTCTACTACGACTTCGACGTCAAGGACCCGTTCACCCCCGAGGATCTCAAGCGCGTCGAGAAGCGCATGCGCGAGATCGTCAAGCAGGGGCAGCTCTTCTCCCGCAGGCCCGTCTCCGACGAGCAGGCCGCCGAGGAGCTCGCCTCGGAGCCGTACAAGCTGGAGCTGATCGGCCTCAAGGGCGGCGCGGCCGAGGAGGAGAGCGTCGAGGTGGGCGGCGCCGAGCTCACCATCTACGACAACCTCGACGCCAAGACCGGTGAGCTGCGCTGGAAGGACCTGTGCCGCGGCCCCCACGTGCCGACCACCCGGTCCATCCCGGCGTTCAAGCTGATGCGCTCCGGCGGCGCCTACTGGCGGGGCAGCGAGAAGAACCCGCAGCTCCAGCGGATCTACGGCACCGCGTGGGAGTCGCGCGAGAAGCAGGACGAATACCTCCACCTGCTGGAGGAGGCCGAGAAGCGCGACCACCGCAAGCTGGGCGCCGAGCTCGACCTGTTCTCCTTCCCCGACGAGCTGGGCTCGGGCCTGCCGGTCTTCCATCCCAAGGGCGGCGTGATCCGCCGCGTGATGGAGGATTACTCGCGCAGGCGGCACGAGGAGGCGGGATACTCCTTCGTCAACACCCCGCACATCACCAAGGAGAACCTCTACAAGATCTCCGGTCACCTCGACTGGTACGCCGACGGCATGTTCCCCCCCATGGAGCTGGAAGGCGCGAGGTACTACCTCAAGCCGATGAACTGCCCGATGCACAACCTGATCTTCCGGGCGCGCGGACGCTCCTACCGGGAGCTGCCGCTGCGGTTGTTCGAATTCGGGACGGTCTACCGCTACGAGAAGTCCGGCGTGGTGCACGGCCTCACCCGCGTGCGGGGTCTCACCCAGGACGACGCGCACATCTACTGCACCCGCGAGCAGATGCGCGACGAGCTGAAGTCGCTGCTGCGCTTCGTGCTCGACCTGCTGCGCGACTACGGCCTCGACGACTTCTACCTGGAGCTGTCGACCAAGGACCCGGTCAAGTTCGTCGGCAACGACGAGGACTGGGAGGAGGCGACCGAGACCCTGCGCGAGGTCGCCGAGTCCGAGAAGCTGGAGCTGGTGCTCGACCCGGGCGGCGCGGCGTTCTACGGGCCGAAGATCTCCGTGCAGGCCCGTGACGCGATCGGCCGCTCCTGGCAGATGTCGACGATCCAGCTCGACTTCAACCTGCCTCAGCGCTTCGAGCTGGAGTACCAGTCGACCGACGGTTCCCGGCAGCAGCCCGTCATGATCCACCGGGCGCTGTTCGGCTCGATCGAACGCTTCTTCGGCGTCCTGGTCGAGCACTACGCCGGCGCGTTCCCCCCCTGGCTCGCGCCGGTCCAGGTGGTCGGCATCCCGATCGCCGAGGCCCACGCGCCCTACCTCCAGGACCTGGCCAAGAAGGCCCGCGAGCGGGGCATCAGGATCGAGGTCGACGCCTCCGACGACCGCATGCAGAAGAAGATCCGCAACGCCCAGAAGTCCAAGGTGCCCTTCATGCTCCTGGCGGGCGACGACGACATCGCCAACGGCGCGGTCTCCTTCCGCTTCCGCAACGGCGAGCAGAAGAACGGGGTGCCGGTCGACGAGGCGATCGCCGAGATCGTCGACGCGATCGAGCGCCGCGTCCAGGTCTGAGCCCCCTGGGCGGCGGAAGGTCTCCCGTGGAGGGCTCGGAAACTTTCCACGGGGGCCTGAGGCGCCCACGGGCCTTTAGCCCGGCGGGCCTTCTCGGAGGCTCGGGAAGGCCGGGGGGAGGCGCGAGACGACGGTAATCGGCGTGGCAATATGCTGGCGGCCATGAGCAACGAGCCGGAGGCGCAGCACGGAGCGGGGACACCGGACGCGTTCCAGAGACTCTGGACCCCCCACCGGATGGCGTACATCAAGGGGGAGGGTAAACCGGCGGGTTCCGGCCCCGAGGACGGCTGCCCGTTCTGTGAGATCCCCCGTATGAGTGACGAGGACGGTTTGGTCGTCGCGCGGGGAGAGAAGGTCTTCGCACTGCTCAACCTCTACCCCTACAACTCCGGCCACCTGATGGTCTGCCCCTACCGGCACGTGCCCGACTACACCGACCTGGACGAGGCCGAGACCTTCGAACTCGCCGACTTCACCCGGCGGGCGCTGGTGGCCCTGCGTAAGGCGAGCGGCGCGCAGGGCTTCAACGTGGGCATGAACCTGGGAGGCGTGGCGGGCGCCGGGATCGCCGCCCACCTGCACCAGCACGTGGTGCCCCGGTGGGGCGGCGACACCAACTTCATGCCCGTCGTCGGCCAGACCAGGGTGCTTCCTCAGCTGCTGCGCGACACCAGGGAGTTGCTCGCCGGCTGCTGGCCCGGCTCCTCGTAGCGCGGCACGTCCTCGTCCAGCGCCTTGATGCCCGCCGACAGCGTCAGCGGCACGGCGAGCGCCAGCGCCATGGACAGCACCGCGGCCCCCGAGTCGTTGACCAGCATGCCGACCACCCCGCTGACCAGGGTGCCGATCAGCCCTGCCCGCAGCGCGGGGGAGTGCGCGAACGCGGCGGGCAGCACCCCCGCGCTCGCCTGCTCCGGGCGGAGCAGCGCGTAGACGAGGAAGGCCACCGCGGCGATCACGACGGGCATCAGGTTGGGGTTGAGCAGTGTGCCCAGCATCGCGCCGAACTTGCGGCCGATCACCTCCAGGGCCTCCCCGGTGAACACCTGGCCGACGAAGCGGCCCAGATGCGTCTGCGAGCCCGCGGGACGCAGATAGTCGAGGTAGGCGATGGACATCACGATGACGCCGCCCGCCACGCAGAACGCGCCCAGCTTGACGATCGAGACCCGCCTGCCCGCGATCAGCAGCGCGGTCACCGCGATGCCCGGCACGAACGCGATCACCCCGCCGAAGTCGCTGCCCACGCCCGGCCAGCCGCCCAGGATCATCGCGAAACCGCCCAGCGCCGCCACGACGGCGGCCGCGACCACGCTCGCGCGGCTCCCGCCCATCGGGTGAGCCGACACGACGGCGACCGTGGCGCCCTCGTGCGCGGGTCGATCCACCACGGGGGCATCGGCGTGATCGCCGAGAGCCGGCCGGTCCACCGGCGCGTCCGCGCGGTCGGCGCGGTCGGCGCGCGTCAGCCGGTGCGCGATCGTGGCGGCGAACAGCAGCACCGAGGTGGCGAAGAGCGCGAACGGGATGTTGCCCAGCCCGTAGTAGCGGGCTCCGACCACGGCGCTGTAGCCCATCACGCTGTTGAGCTGCAGGGTCGTCCCGGTCAGCAGGTCGCCCGCCAGCACCGCCGCGGTCACCCCCGCCACCACCGCCAGCGGCCCGAGCGGCGCCCGGCGCCAGGGCCCCGCCAGCGCGGTCGCGGCCAGCAGCAACGCGCATCCGGTGATTCCGCCGACCAGCGCGAGCACCGGCGAGCCCGCGTGATGCCAGGGGGTGAGGTTCACCAGGTACGTCGACACGGGCACCGAGGCCAGCGCGACCGCGGCGACGCGGACGCCGCTCAACCCTCGCCTGCGGCGCATCAGCAGGAAGGCGACCAGGTAGAACGCGACCTGCAGCACCGCGACGGTGGTGAAGAAGATCCCGCCCACGTTTCTGATCGTCTCCCCGGCCACGTCGGCCCGATCCAGCGCGACCCGCGCCGTCTCGGTGCCGCCGGTGCGCCTCTCGGCGGCCTGCCAGGGAACCCCGATCACGCCCGGCGGCGCCGCGACGCCCGTCAGGGAGAGCATCGTCGCGGTGATGTCCGGCAGGATCGTGGTGTCGTCGCGGTGCGTGGAGGCCGCGCCCAGGAAGCGGCCGGAGACGTCTGCGTCACGCATCATCGCCACCCGCAGGTGCGGGTTGCCGCCGTGGTCGGACAGGCCCGCCAGCAGCACGCGGGTGTCCTCGGGCAGCATGCTCAGCACCGCCCCCGTCTTGGCGTCGGCGAGGCGCAGCGCCGCGGCCCGCTCCCGCGCGGTGAGCCCGTCCTCCTCCCGGGGCAGCCGGTCGCCGGTCAGGTACGGCCTGATGAGGTCGTCGACGTCGACGGCGATCACCCGGCACCCGGTGAGCGCGTCGGCGCGGATCTGGGCGGGGGAGGGGGCGTACACGTCGACCCTGCCCGAGCGGTCGGCGAGCGCGAGCGCGGCCCCGGGGCCGATCGCCAGCGTGCACTCACCGGCGGCGTGAACGGCCTCGCCGAGGGCGCCCGCGTTGCGCTGGCCGGCGACCCGGTGCAGGTACTCGTAGCCGGGGATGACCGCGCCCGCCGCGTCGGGCTCGGGCAGCGGGGGGAGTCCGCAGCCGTGGCCGACCGCGGACCTCACCCCCGCCGACACCGTCAGCCACCCGTCGTAGGGGCAGGTGACCCTGCCGACCGTGCGGACCGAGAGGGAGCCGACCGCGCTCCGCCCGGCGAGCTGCCACAGGTTCGGGGTGCCGGTGGGGCTGAGGTCACTCCACCGCAGGCCGGGAATGCCGATCAGCACCACCCGTCCGTCCACTCGAGTGGCGGACTGCGCGGCCCCCGGCCACAGCAGGCCCAGCACCACCGCGAGCGCGACAAGCGTCCGCTTCACGAACGACCTCCCCTTCAGGCTCCTGCCAGGTGCTGGAACCGTAGGGCAAGATCGTGTCACCGGTCCAGCGTGTCAGGAGACCGGCGGGGATCGGGTTCTCAGGTCCCGTTCTTGGCCGTGGTGGGATCGCTCTCGTTCTGCAGGCGGTCCAGGGCGGTGACCAGGTAGGTGCCGCCACCCGTCGCGGTGAAGGTCTGGCGGTCGCCGGCCGCCGCGGGCACGACCGCGACCAGGTTGCGGGCGTCGGCGATGGCGCAGTCTCCGGGCTTGCCCGAGGCGATCCGGTAGACCGCGTACGACCGGGCGTCAGGAGAGCTCTTCCAGCCGAGGGAGGTGCCCTGGAGCCGCACGTCGGCGGGCTTGGCCGGAGCCTGGCCGCCGCGGTCCTTCATCAGCGGCAGCAGCGCGGGGCGGCTGTAGTGGTCCTTGGCGACGCGGTCGATCGCTCCCAGCGGGTTGGTGGCGAGCTGCTTGGCGCTGAAGTAGACGTCACCGGTGACCTGCTCGTACTTGCGGTTGCGCGTGAGGTGGGAGGACATCTCGCCGGGCTTGGTCCAGGCGGCCGTGTCGGTGGCGCCGACACGGTACAGGCCCTGGCCGATGTAGAGGTGCACGCCGGTGCCCTTGACCTCGTTGGCCCACCACGGCATCAGGACGTCGTAGTCGGCGATCTTGAGCCCGCGCGGCCAGTACAGCTGCGGGATGACGTAGTCGACCGTGCCCTTCTTGATCCAGTGACGGGCGTCGGCGTAGATGGCGTCGTACGCGGACATGCCGCCGGTGGCCGAGCCGCTGGGGTCTTCGGCCTTGTTGCGCCAGATCCCGAACGGGCTGACACCGAACTTCACGCTGTTCCTGACCTCGTGCACGGTCTTGTCGACCTGCGCGATCAGCTTGTTGACGTTCGCGCGGCGCCAGTCGGCGAGCGTGGCGCCCTTGCCGTACTTGGCGAAGGCGGCGTCGTCGGCGAACTTCGCGCCCGCCACGGGATAGGGGTAGAAGTAGTCGTCGAAGTGGACCCCGTCGACGTCGTAGCGGGTCACCACGTCCTTGACGACCTTGGTGACATAGTCGCGGACCGCGGGCAGGCCGGGGTTGTAGTAGGCCAGACCCCCGTATTTCACGATCCACTCGGGGTGGAGCCGGGCGGGGTGCCTCGCGGGCAGCTTGGACAGGTCGCCGTCGGCGGACGCGCGGTAGGGGTTGAACCACGCGTGGAACTCCAGGCCGCGCCGATGGGCCTCGGCGACGAGGAAGGGCAGCGGGTCCCAGCCGGGGTCCTTGCCCACCGTGCCGGTCAGATACTGCGACCACGGCTCCAGATCCGACTTGTACAGCGCGTCGGAGGCGGGGCGGATCTGGACGAACACCGCGTTGAACCGCCGCTTGACCGCGTCGTCGAGGATCTTGACGTACTCGGCCTGCTGGCGGGCCGGGGACAGGCCGGTGCGCGAGGGCCAGTCGATGTTCTTGACCGTGGCGATCCACACTCCGCGCAGCTGCCGCTTGGGGTACTTCGCGTCGACGTCGCAGCGCGCCGAGGCGGCGGTCGTCGCGCCGGCCGTCTCGGACGAGGCCGCCGAGCTCTTGTCGCCCTTCGGCCGGGCGGGTGCGGCCTCGGGACCGAAGGTGTAGGCGGCCCCCGTGGTCAGGACGGCGAGGGCGGCAGCGGCCAGAAGAGGGCGTCCGTTTCGCATGGTTCCCCAGTGTGGCACCAGCACCGGTGTGCTCTGACCGGAAAAACGAAATCCTTTCGTGATGACTCCGTTATACGAGTGCATGATGTGAGGCGTGTGCCGGACGATGCGCCCTTCCTGTGAGGTGGGGCACCGTCCGGCACACCCGTCACCGCTCTGTCAGCCGGTGATTTTGTCCATCAGATGCGGCGGAAGCGGCTCGTAGCGCAGGAAGACCCGCTGGAACGTCCCCGTCCCGTGCGACATGGATCTCAGGTCGATCGAGTATCGCGTGATCTCCAGCTCGGGCACCTCGGCCCTGACCAGGGTGCGCCCGACGCCCACCGGCTCCGTGCCGAGCACGCGGCCCCTGCGCGAGGACAGGTCGGACATCACCGCGCCGACGTGGTCGTCGGCGATCAGGACGGACACCTCGTCCACCGGTTCGAGCAGCAGCATGGGCACCTTGGCCGCGGCCTCCTTCAGCGCGAGCGCCCCGGCGATCTGGAACGCCATGTCGGAGGAGTCGACCGAGTGGGCCTTGCCGTCGTACAACGTGACCCGCACGTCCACCATGGGATAGCCGGCGAGCACGCCGCGCTGCATCTGGGTGCGGACCCCCTTCTCCACCGAGGGGATGAACTGGCGCGGCACCACACCGCCGACGACCTTGTCCACGAACTCGAAGCCGCCGCCGGACGGCAGGGGCTCGACCTCCAGGTGGCAGACGGCGAACTGGCCGTGGCCACCGGTCTGCTTGACGTTGCGGCCCAGGGCCTGGCAGCTGCCGCCGAAGGTCTCCCTGAGCGGCACCCGCAGTTCGGTCTTCTCCACCTCCACGCCGTGCCGCCGGCTCAGCCGGTCGAGGAGCACGTCGGTGTGGGCCTCGCCCATGCACCACAGCACGAGCTGGCGGGTCTCGGGGTTGTTCTCCAGCCTGAGGGTGGGGTCCTCGGCGACCAGCCGCTGCAGGGCCTGGCTCAGCTTGTCGTCGTCGGCCTTGGACCTGGGCTGGATCGCCACCGGCAGCAGTGGCTCCGGCATGGACCAGGCCGTCATCAGCAGCGGGTTGTCCCGGTCGGACAGGGTGTCGCCGGTCTCGGCGCGCGACAGCTTGGCCACCGCCGCGATGTCCCCGGCCACGCACTTGGGAACCGTCCGCTGGTGCTTGCCCAGCGGCGAGGAGAGCGTGCCGATGCGCTCGTCCACGTCGTGGTCCTCGTGTCCGCGGTCGGACAGGCCGTGCCCCGAGACGTGCACCGTCATGTCCGGGCGCAGCGTGCCGGAGAAGACCCGCACCAGGCTGATCCTGCCCACGTACGGGTCGCTGGTGGTCTTGACGATCTCGGCGACGAGGGGGCCTTCGGGGTCGCAGGTGATACCGGAGACGGGCTCGCCGCCGATCGACATGATCTCGGGCATGGGGTGCTCGGGCGGCGAGGGGAACCCCTGGGTGACGAGCTCCAGGATCTCCAGGGCGCCCACGCCCGCCCCCGCGGCCAGCACGGGGTAGAAGCCGCCGCGCGCGACGGCCTTCTCCAGGTCCTCGATGAGGGCCTTGGTGTCGATCTCCTCGCCGGAGAGGTAGCGGTCCATCAGGGACTCGTCCTCGCTCTCCTGGATGACGCCCTCGATCAGGGCGCCCCGGTAGAGCTCGATCTGGTCGGCGTAGGCGGGGCCGGGGGAGTTCTCCGTCCGGGTGCCGGTCGCGTAGTTGTAGAACCGCTGGCTCAGCAGGCCGATCAGGCCGTTCACCCTGCCGTTGGTCACCACCGGCAGGTAAAGCGGGGACACACCGTCGCCGAAGGCGTCCTGGCAGGCGCCGAGGGTGTCCTCGAAGTTCGCCCGCTGGTGGTCGATCTTGGTGATCACGACCGCGCGGGGCATCCCGACCGCCGCGCACTCGTCCCAGATCATCCTGGTCAGGCCGTCCACGCCGTCGACGGCCGAGACGACGAACAGCGCCGCGTCGGCCGCGCGCAGTCCGGCGCGCAGGTCGCCGACGAAGTCGGCGTAGCCGGGCGTGTCCAACAGGTTGATCTTGATGTCGTTGTGGACCACGGGGGCCACGGTCAGGTTCACCGAGCGTTGCTGGCGCACCTCGACCTCGTCGAAGTCGCTCACGGTCGTGCCGTCCTCGACCCTGCCGGGCCGCTGGACGGTCCGGGTCGCGGCCAGCAGCGCCTCCACGAGCGTTGTCTTCCCGGAGCCGGAATGGCCGACCAGCACGACGTTTCGTATCATGTCCGGCCGGTCGGCCGTGGGTGCTCTCCCCGCGGCTCCCGCTGTTCCGCCGGTCGCTCTTTCCGCCACATCGCCTCCCGCGTCGTTGCCGAAGGGGCCGCGGCCTGGTGGGGCCACACCCCCGGGGTCCGCTACCGAGTGCTCACGGTTCTCGCGTCGGGTAAGTCGGGTAAGTCAGGTAAATCGCGTGGACTCGGTCTGTTCACCAAATACCCATGTGGCGAATATCACAAGAGGGGTGAGGGGATCCTCTTGCCAGAGTGAGACCGGATCGCTAAGTGTCGGGGTCGTCCCGGCCGCCCCGGTGAACGCCGTTTCCCCGGGGCGCGCCGCCCCCACCGCCGACGCACGCGCGGGGGCCGGGTGGCCTACGATCGGAGCGCGATGTTGAAACTTCTGCGCCCCGCCGTCACCAGGCTCTTGACCCCGCTGGGCAGGGCACTCACCCGCCACGGGATCAGCCCCAACGCCGTCACCGCCGTCGGCACGCTCGGCACCGTCGCCGCGGCCCTGTTCTTCTACCCGAGGGGCGAGCTGTTCGCCGGTACGATGGTGATCACCTTTTTCGTGCTGGCCGACCTCCTCGACGGGGTGATGGCCAGAATGACGGGCTCAGGAAGCACCTGGGGCGCCTTCCTCGACTCCACCCTGGACCGGGTCGGCGACGCCGGCATCTTCTCCGGGCTGGTGTTCTGGTTCGTCGTGAGCGAGCAGCGGGTGCTGGCGGGGGTCGCGCTCTTCTGCCTCGTCGCGGGGGCGGTGGTCTCGTACGTCAAGGCCAGGGCAGAGGCATTGGGCATGACGTGTGACGTCGGCCTCGCCGAGCGGCCCGAGCGCCTGGTCGTGGGCCTGGTCTCCGCCGGTCTGGGCGGTCTGGGCGTGCCCTACATCCTCGCCGCGGGGCTCTGGCTGCTCGCCGTCGCCAGCGCGGTGACGGTCGGCCAACGCCTGCTGCACGTGCGCCGGCAGGCCGTCTCCACCCCGCCGCGGACCCTCCGCTGACCCTCCGCCGATCGGAAAGAGCGATGACCGACAAGCCCTCCCCCCAGGATCGTCTCGTCGCGGCGGCGTTCGGCGCCGGCTGGACGATCGTGCCCCGCCTGCCGGAGAGGCTCACCGCCTGGGCCTTCCGCGTCGCCGCCGACCGGCTGTGGAAGCGTCGCGGCAAGTCGGTGCTCAGACTTGAGGCCAACCTCGCCAGGGTCAAGGGCACCTCGCCGGGTGACCCGGCGATCCGGGCACTCAGCCGTGACGGCATGCGCTCCTACTTCCGCTACTTCCACGAGGTGTTCCGGCTGCCCTCGATCCCCGTCGACGAGCTCGTCTCCCGCATGCGGGTGGCCGGGGCCGAGCCCGTCTACGACAACCTCGCCAGGGGGCGTGGCGTGGTCCTGGCTCTGCCGCACATGGGCAACTGGGACCAGGCGGGCGCCTGGTTCGCCGGTACGGGTCATCCGTTCACCACGGTCGCCGAGCGGCTCAAGCCCGAGTCGCTGTTCCACCGGTACACGGCCTTCCGCGAAGGGCTCGGCATGGAGGTGCTGCCGCTCACCGGCGGTGACGGCCACACCTTCGGCACCCTGGCGCAGCGCCTGCGCGCCGGCCTGCCGGTCGCCCTTCCCGCTGAGCGCGACCTGACCGCGAAGGGGGTCGAGGTGCAGTTCTTCGGCGCGGCCACGCGGATGCCCGCCGGTCCCGCCCTGCTGGCCGTGCACACCGGGGCCGCCCTCATCCCGGCGATTCCCTACTTCGAGAAGAACGGCTGGGGGCTGCAGTTCCACGAGGAGATCGCGATCCCGGCCGAGGGCAGCAGGCAGGAGAAGGTGGCCGTCGTGGCGCAGAGCCTCGCCACCGTCTTCGAGAAGGGCATCGCCGAGCACCCCGAGGACTGGCACATGCTCCAGCGCCTCTGGCTCGAGGACCTGGAGCCCAGGAAGGCCCAGGCATGAGGATCGGCATCGTCTGCCCCTACACGTGGGACGTGCCGGGCGGCGTCCAGGTGCACATCCGCGACCTGGCGGAGGCGCTCATGGCCGACGGCCACCACGTCTCGGTGATCTCCCCGGCCGCGGAGAACGCGGAGTTGCCCCCGTACGTGATCTCGGCGGGCCGCGCCGTCCCGGTGCCCTTCAACGGGTCGGTGGCCAGGATGTCGTTCGGATTCCTGTCGGCGAACCGGGTGCGCCGCTGGGTGCGCGAGGGCCGCTTCGACGTGCTGCACGTGCACGAACCGGCGATCCCCTCGCTGGGCCTGCTCGCCTGCTGGGTGGCGAGGGGGCCGATCGTGGCCACCTTCCACGCCTCGTACGGCAACTCCCGTTCCTTCTCGGTGGGGGTGCCGGTCATCATGAGCGCGCTGGAGAAGATCGGCGGCAGGATCGCCGTCTCCGACGCCGCGAGGAAGACCCTGGTCGAGTTCATGGGCGGCGACGCCGTGCTCATCCCCAACGGGGTGACGGTGAGCCGCTACACCGAGGGTGAGCGGCTCCCCGGCTGGGACGAGGGCGAGGTGATCGGCTTCCTGGGCCGGATGGACGAGCCGCGCAAGGGCCTGCCGGTGCTGCTGGAGGCGTTCGCCCTGCTCGCCGCCGAGCGGCCGTCGCTGCGCCTGCTGCTGGCGGGGCCCGGTGACGCGGACGAGGTGCTGGAGCGGGTTCCGGCCGCCTTCCACGACCGGATCGGCCTGCTCGGCATGGTGAGCGAGGAGGACAAGGTGCGCGCCTACCACACCGTCGACGTCTTCTGCGCGCCCAACCTGGGTGGTGAGAGCTTCGGCATCGTGCTGACCGAGGCGATGTCGGCGGGCGCGGCGATCCTGGCGAGTGACATCCCCGCCTTCCGCAAGGTGCTCGACGACGGCGGGGCGGGGGCGTTGTTCGAGACGGGCGACGCCGCGTCGCTCGCCCGCGAGGCCGCCGCGCTGCTCGACGATCCCGAACGCCGGGCCAGGCTGTCGCAGGCCGCCCGGCAGGCCGTGCGCAAGTACGACTGGTCGACGGTCGCCCGCGACGTCCTGCGGGTCTACGAGACCGTGGCGAGCACGGCCGGGGTCGAGGAGGACGCGGTGGCAGGCCCGGTGGAAGACGCTGCGGAGGACCCCGTGACGGGCACTGTGACCGGACCTGCGGAAGGCCCGGTGGAAGGCGCGGTGGAAGGCCCGGTGGCGGGCGCCGGGCCGGCCGGGGTCGGAACCGGGGGAGAGCCGGCGGGTACGCCGGCCGAGAGGAATGACGCGCTGTGACGACGACCACGCTGATCCTGGTGGCGGGCGCGATCGTGGTGCTTCTCGCCGTCTACGTCTCCTGGCGGGCGGGGCGGCTCGACCGGTTGCACATCCGGCTGGAGCTGGCCCGCGAGTCCCTGGACGCCGCCCTGGTGCGGCGGACCGCCGTCAGCCTGGAGCTGGCGGCCTCCCGGCTGCTGGACCCGGCGACGAGCCTGGTGCTGGCCGCGGCCGCCCACGAGGCCCGTACGGCGGGTCCCGAGGAGCGCGAGCACGCCGAGAGCGACCTGTCGCGCGCGCTGCGCGCCGTCGTCGACCAGGAGCGCTTCCGTGACCGGCTGGCCGACACCCCGGCCGGATCGGAGCTGATCGAGGAGCTGGACGCCGCGGTGGCGAAGGTCCTGTACTCCCGCCGGTTCTACAACAACGCGGTGGGCGTCACCCGGACGGCGCAGCGCCGCTGGCTGGCCCGCACGCTGCGGCTGGCGGGGCACACCGAGTATCCGGCCTTCTTCGAGATCGACGACGTGCCCCCGAAGGCCCTGGCCGCTGAATAGGGATAAATAAGACGCACATAAACTGGAGTATCTGACAAGTCGGACACCGGTAAGCTCTTGGCGATTCTTGACTGAGTGATCGAGTGGCCGACTTGAGGAGATGAGCCGTGCGGGTGTCCCGGATGATCGCCGTCACGCTGGCGGGAGTCGCGGTCCTTGCACCGGTCGCGGCCTGTTCCTCCGACGGGCCGGCCTCGCCGGGGAGCCCGGCGGGCGCGGCGGGCGAGCCGAGCGCGGACCCGACCCCCACGCCCGAGCCGACACACCCCTTCACCGGCCTGCCCGGCGCGGCGCGCCGGGCGGTGCTCGCGGTGAAGATCGAGAACACCTCGGCGGGCAAGCCGCAGCTCGGCCTGAAAAGCGCCGACATCGTCTACGTCGAGCAGGTCGAGGCGGGCCTCACCCGCCTGATGGCGATCTTCTCCTCGAAGATCCCGGCCAAGGTCGGCCCGGTCCGCAGCGCCCGCATCTCCGACCTGCACATCGTCCCGCAGTTCGGCAGACCGGCCTTCGCCTACTCGGGCGCGCAGACCAAGATGCTCCCCTTCATCGCCGAGGCCCCGCTCTTCGACGTCTCCGACAGCAGGGAGCCGGGCGCGTACTTCCGCCAGCCGGGACGCTACGCCCCCTACAACCTGTTCGCCAACACCAAGGACCTGCTGGCCGGGGCGCCCAAGGCGAGCAAGGCCAAGGACATCGGGTTCACCTTCGGCGAGGCCCCCGAGGGCGGCGTGTCGCGCAAGACGTACAGCGTGAAGTACCCGGCGGCGCGCTTCACCTTCGGCTGGTCGGAGACGGCGGGCAAGTGGCTGGTCTGGCAGGACGGCAAGAAGGACATGGCGGCCGAGGGCGGCCAGCTCGGCGCGCCCACGATCGTCGTGCAGTACACCAAGACGGAGCGTTCGCAGTTCCACGACAAGAACCAGAGCTACACCCCGCTGGTGCACAGCACGGGCAAGGGCAGGGCGATCGTGCTCCGTGACGGGCAGGCGTTCAAGGCCCGCTGGTCGCGGCCGGACGAGAAGGACGGCACCGTCTTCACCACCGAGACGGGCGAGCCGATGAACTTCGCCCCGGGGCAGGTCTGGGTCGTGCTCGCCTCCGCCAAACCCGTCATCCCCTGACGCGCACGTCCTGTACATACTGTCCAAGAAGATCATCCAAGGACGACAAGGCGTCGGGTAAGGGGGCAGGCCGCCAGCGCCTACGATGGAAGGCGTACTGGCCGTCCTCGGACGGCCCGTGTCCGCAGCCAGCCGTCGTGAGGTAGAAGACCGTGTCCAGCAGCACGCCCGAAGTCAGCGAGACGACCGTCACCGGAACCGCCCGGGTCAAGCGCGGCATGGCAGAGATGCTCAAAGGCGGCGTCATCATGGACGTCGTCAACGCCGAGCAGGCCAAGATCGCCGAAGACGCCGGTGCCGTCGCCGTCATGGCCCTTGAGCGGGTGCCCGCCGACATCCGCGCCCAGGGCGGCGTCTCCCGGATGAGCGACCCCGACATGATCGACGGCATCATCTCCGCCGTCTCGATCCCGGTCATGGCCAAGGCCCGCATCGGCCACTTCGTCGAGGCGCAGGTGCTCCAGTCGCTCGGCGTCGACTACATCGACGAGTCCGAGGTGCTCACCCCCGCCGACTACACCAACCACATCGACAAGTGGCAGTTCACCGTGCCCTTCGTCTGCGGCGCGACCAACCTGGGTGAGGCGCTGCGCCGCCTCACCGAGGGTGCGGCGATGATCCGCTCCAAGGGAGAGGCCGGCACCGGCGACGTCTCCAACGCCACCACCCACATGCGCAAGATCAGGGGTGAGATCAAGCGTCTGGGCTCGCTGCCCGAGGACGAGCTCTATGTCGCGGCCAAGGAGCTCCAGGCGCCGTACGAGCTGGTCGCCGAGGTCGCCAGGACCGGCAAGCTGCCGGTCGTGCTGTTCACCGCCGGCGGCATCGCCACCCCGGCCGACGCGGCGATGATGATGCAGCTCGGCGCCGAGGGCGTGTTCGTCGGCTCGGGCATCTTCAAGTCCGGCAATCCCGCCGAGCGTGCCTCCGCGATCGTCAAGGCCACCACCTTCCACGACGACCCCGACGTCATCGCGAAGGTCTCCCGGGGGCTGGGTGAGGCGATGGTCGGCATCAACGTCGACGACATCCCGGCCCCGCACCGGCTGGCCGAGCGCGGCTGGTAGGGCACACCCCACCCGTACCGGAAGGACCATCGGTGACCATCGTCCCCACGATCGGCGTGTTCGCGCTGCAAGGAGACGTGCGCGAGCACACTCGCTCCCTGGAGGCGGTGGGCGCGAGAGCGGTCGCCGTACGGCGCCCCCGCGAGCTGGAGGCGGTCGACGGCCTCGTCATCCCCGGCGGTGAGTCCACCACGATGTGGAAACTCGCCGAGACCTTCGAGCTGCTCGAACCACTCCGGATGCGGATCAAGGCGGGAATGCCCGCCTACGGCTCCTGCGCCGGGATGATCATGCTGGCCGACCGGATCGAGGGCGGGATCGAAGGCCAGCAGACGATCGGAGGCATCGACATGGTCGTCCGCCGCAACGCCTTCGGACGCCAGGTCGACTCCTTCGAGGCCGACATCGACTTCGCCGGTCGCGGCACCACGCGGGCCGTCTTCATCCGCGCACCCTGGGTGGAATCGGTGGGTTCGGAGGTCGAAGTGCTGGCACTGGCCGAACCTGGGGATAGGATCGTCGCGGTCCGTCAAGGACCGTTGCTCGCCACGTCCTTCCACCCGGAACTTACCGGGGATGTCGGTGTGCATTCATATTTCGCTGAGATGGTGAGGGAGCTCTAGGCGATGTCCGGCCACTCCAAATGGGCGACGACGAAGCACAAGAAGGCCGCGCTCGATTCCAAGCGCGGCAAGCTGTTCGCCAAGCTCATCAAGAACATCGAGGTCGCGGCCCGGACGGGCGGACCCGATCCGGACGGCAACCCGACGCTGTACGACGCCATCACCAAGGCGCGCAAGAGTTCGGTCCCGATCGACAACATCGAGCGTGCCCGTAAGCGCGGGGGCGGTCTCGAGGCCGGCGGCGCCGACTGGCAGACCATCATGTACGAGGGTTACGCCCCCGGCGGCGTCGCGGTGCTGATCGAGTGCCTCACCGACAACCGCAACCGCGCGGCCTCCGAGGTCCGCGTCGCGCTGACCCGCAACGGCGGCTCGCTGGCCGACCCGGGTTCGGTGTCCTACATGTTCAACCGCAAGGGTGTCGTGCTCGTCCCCAAGGGCGAGCTGGGCGAGGACGACGTGCTGGTCGCGGTCCTCGACGCGGGTGCCGAGGAGGTCAACGACCTGGGCGACCAGTTCGAGGTCGTCTCGGAGGCCACCGACCTCGTCCCGGTCCGCAAGGCCCTGCAGGAGGCCGGGATCGACTACGACTCGGCCGAGTCCAGCTTCATGCCGACGCTGAACGTCCCGCTGGACGAGGAGGGCGCCCGCAAGGTCTTCAGGCTGATCGACGCCCTTGAGGACAGCGACGACGTGCAGAACGTCTGGGCAAACTTCGACGTCTCCGACGAGGTCATGGAGAAGCTCGACGCGTAGTCCGATTTTTCGGACCTCGCGCTGCTCGTGAGGTTTGTCCGCGTGGTCCAGGGCAGATCACGCGGACAATGGGCAATCCTGACCTCATCTTCGCCGTGGCGGGCGTTGCCGCGCTGCTCGCGGCCACACTGCCGCGACTTCTCAACCGCCGCCCCTTCTCGCTGCCCCTCGCCTGCCTGCTGGTCGGCCTGGTCCTCTACGCCCTGCCCCTGGAGCTGCCCGATCCCGATCCGGTGGCTCACCGGACACTGGTCGAGCACGTCACCGAGATCTGCGTGCTGGTCTCGCTCATGGGCGCGGGGCTGGCCATCAACCGGCCCTTCGGGCGGCGCGGCTGGTCCTCGACCTGGCGCCTGCTCGGGTGGACGCTCCCGCTCACCGTCCTCGCCGTGGCCGCCGCCGCGTACGGCCTGCTCGGCTGGCCCCTCGCGGCGGCGTTGCTGCTGGGCGCGGTCCTCGCGCCGACCGACCCGGTGCTCGCCTCCGACGTTCAGGTCGGCGAGCCCGTCGACTCGGAGAAGGCCGACGACGAGGTCCGCTTCGCCCTCACCTCCGAGGCGGGCCTCAACGACGGCCTGGCCTTCCCCCTGGTGTACGCCGCCATCACGCTGGCCGTCAGCGGGGGGACCGGCTGGATCGGCGAGTGGGCGCTGGTGGACCTGCTCTACCGGTGCGTCGCGGGCGTGGTGTGCGGCCTGCTGATCGGCAAAGGGCTGGGGCGGCTGTTCTTCCGTGCCGAGAAGCCCGACCTGCGGCTGGCCGAGCACCGCGACGGCTTCGTGGCGCTGGCCGCGACGTTCCTGGCCTACGGCCTCACCGAGCTGGTGCACGGGTACGGCTTCATCGCGGTGTTCGTGACCGCCTGCACCATCAGGGCGGCCGAGCGCAGCCACGGCTACAACGGGGTGCTGCACGGCTTCATAGAGCAGATCGAGCGGCTGTTCACCGCCTGGCTGCTCCTGCTGCTCGGAGGCTTCGTCGCGGTGGGGGGACTGTCCGCGCTCACCTGGCGGGGAGCCGTGGTCGGCCTGTCGCTGCTGCTCGTCATCCGGCCGCTGGTCGGGTGGCTCTCCCTGCTGAGAGGCGGGGCGGGGCCGCGCGAGCGCGTCGTGGCGGCGTTCTTCGGCGTCCGCGGCATCGGCTCGTTGTTCTACCTCGCCTACGCCCTCGGCCAGGCCGACTTCGGCGTACCCGCCGAGGAGATCTGGGCCGTGGTCGCCTTCACCGCGACGGCCTCCCTGGTGATCCACGGAATCTCGGCCTCGCCGGTGATGAACCGCCTGGACCTGCTGCGCGACCGGGCAGGGAACGACCGTGACGCGGAACCCGCCACCCAGCACCCGTGAGACGGATCCCCTGGAGGCGGCGAGGCGTGAGCAGGTGCCTGCCGCTCCGCCTCTCGACGGGCCGGGGGAGAGCCGTGCGCGGGATGCTCTCACGCGGTAGAGTCTGCCACCGAACAGATGTTCGGCGAGCGGAGGCGTGTCGGTGCGATTGCCCGAGTTGCGGGTGATGGGGGTTGATCCGGGGCTCACCCGATGCGGGCTCGGCGCCGTCGAGGGGCGGCCCGGCGCACCGCTGAGCCTGATCAAAGCGGGGGTCGTCCGCACCCCCGCCGACGACGAGATCGGCGCCCGGTTGGTGGCGATCGAGGCGGGCATCGAGCAGTGGCTCGACGAGGTCCGGCCCGACGCGGTGGCCGTGGAGCGGGTCTTCGCCCAGCACAACCTCAGGACCGTGATGGGCACCGCCCAGGCCTCCGCCGTGGCGATCCTGTGCGCCTCCCGCAGGGGCCTGCCGGTCGCGCTGCACACGCCGTCCGAGGTCAAGGCCGCGATCACCGGCAGCGGCACGGCGGACAAGCAGCAGGTCGGCACGATGGTGACCCGCCTGCTGAGGCTGGACGCGATGCCCAAGCCCGCCGACGCCGCCGACGCGCTCGCCCTCGCGATCTGCCACGTGTGGCGGGGCGGGGCACAGAGCAGGCTGGCCGAGGCCGCCGCGAAGGCCGCGAGCGCCTCCGGCACGACCCCCGCCGCCTACTTCCGGAGTCGTGGCAGGGCCGGACACCCGAGAGGAACCGCGAAGTGATCGCCTCGGTGCGAGGACAGGTGACCGCGATCGCGCCCGACGGTGCGGTCGTCGAGGTCGGCGGGGTGGGAGTTCTCGTGCACTGCACGCCGGGCACCCTGGCGACGCTCAGGACGGGGGAGGAGGCCAGGCTGGCCACCTCGCTGGTGGTCCGCGAGGAGTCGCTCACGCTGTTCGGCTTCGCCACCGAGGACGAGCGCGGCACCTTCGAGATGCTGCAGACGGCGAGCGGGGTCGGCCCCAAGGTCGCCCTCGCGATGCTGGCCGTGCACACTCCCAACGCGCTCCGGGTGGCCGTGGCCTCCGCCGACGTCAAGGCGCTGACCAGGGTCCCCGGGGTGGGGCCGAAGGGTGCCCAGCGGATCATCGTCGACCTCAAGAACAAGCTCGGCACTCCCGAGGAGGCCGTCAGCGCCGCGCTCGACGGCAGAGCCGTCGCGCCCGCCTGGCGGGGTCAGGTCCACTCGGGGCTGGTCGGTCTTGGCTACTCGGTGCGAGACGCCGACGAGGCGGTCGCCGCCGTCGAGCCCCAGGCCGACGCCGAGATGGCCGAGGGCCGCACCCCCCAGGTGGCGCCCCTGCTCAAGGCGGCCCTCCGCGCGCTGAGCGTGCGATGAGGGGTGCGGGTGAGTCCGCCGTAGGGCGGGACGAGGGAGGGGCGGCGTGAGTTCCGACCGTGATCTGGTGTCGCCGGACGCCGAGGGCGACGAGAGATATATCGAGGCGGCACTGCGGCCCAAGCGGCTGGAGGAGTTCATCGGTCAGGCGCGGGTGCGCGAGCAGCTGTCACTGGTGTTGCAGAGCGCGCTGCGACGCAACAGGCCGCCGGATCACGTGCTGATGAGCGGCGGTCCCGGACTGGGCAAGACGACCCTCTCCATGATCATCGCGACCGAGCTCTCCGTGCCCATCCGGATCACCTCCGGGCCCGCGCTGGAGCGGGCCGGTGACCTCGCGGCGATCCTGTCGACGCTCTCGGAGGGCGAGGTCCTGTTCATCGACGAGATCCATCGCATGGCGAGGCCCGCCGAGGAGATGCTCTACCTCGCGATGGAGGACTTCCGCGTCGACATCGTGGTGGGCAAGGGGCCGGGGGCGACCGCGATCCCACTGGAGATCGCCCCGTTCACCCTGGTCGGGGCCACCACCCGGGCCGGGATGCTCCCCGCGCCGCTGCGCGACCGCTTCGGTTTCGTCGCGCACATGGACTTCTACGGGGTCGCCGAGCTGGAGGAGGTGCTGCACCGCTCCTCGCGTCTGCTGGGCGTCGCGCTCCCCGGCGACGCCGCCCGCGAGATCGCCGGCCGTTCCCGGGGCACCCCCCGCATCGCCAACCGGCTGCTGCGCCGGGTCCGCGACTTCGCCGAGGTGCGCGCCGAGGGGGTGGTCACCCGGGATGTCGCCTCCGCCGCGCTCAACCTCTACGAGGTCGACGCCGAAGGGCTCGACCGGCTCGACCGGGCGGTGCTCGGAGCGCTGCTGCGCAAGTTCGGCGGCGGGCCGGTGGGGCTGTCGACGCTGGCGGTGGCCGTGGGGGAGGAGCCCGAGACGGTCGAGGTGGTCGCCGAGCCGTTCCTGGTGCGGCAGGGACTCCTCGCCCGCACCCCCCGCGGCCGGGTCGCGACCGCCGCGGCCTGGACCCACCTGGGTCTGGTCCCCCCGCCCGACGCCTTCGGTGCCTCGTTTCTCATCGATCTTGAGGATGATGCCGGGCAAATCTAGCGTTGGGAGTCGGTAGGGAAGTCGTACGGGATTGATCACAGAACGATGACAACTGTATCGAAATGGGAACTTCCCTGCGAGCCGAATCGTGACTTCGTTGCCCCGCTCTTAACAGCTCGCCTAAACTCCGAGCCTTGGCTGGCTGTGTAGGCTGACGTGCTGAGCGGCGTGGTCGTATGTGGCGTCCGGTTTTCGCCGGTCAATCTTCAAGAAAAGGAGCGGCCCTGTGGGCGGCAACTATTCGAGCCTGATCATGATCGCTCTCATGGTCGTGGTGTTCTACTTCCTGCTTATCCGGCCGCAGCGCAAGCGGCAGCAGGAGCAGCTCAAGATGCAGAACAGTCTCACGCCGGGCACCGGTGTCATGACCACGACGGGCCTCTTCGGGACCGTGGTGGCCATCGACAACGAGGACGTGATCCTGGAGATCGCCCCCGGTGTGGAGACCCGCTGGGTCAAGGCGGCGATCGGCCGTGTCCTGGTTCCCGTCGACGACGCGGAGGAGGAGAATGTCAAGGCTGTCGACCGCGATTTCGCGGAGACGGCGGAACAGCAGGGTGCAGACCACGACACGACGAGCAAGAAGCCGTGAGTAGCCTCACCTCCAACCCCCTATAACCGAAAGAACTGACGACCAGTGGCCCGACCGACCAGCGGCCAGAGCAGACCGGGGCGCATGCTCCTGGTGCTTCTGGCGATCATTCTCGCCATGGGCGGGGCGATGCTCCTCAACAAGGCGTACACGCCGGAGTATGGCCTCGACCTCGCCGGCGGCACGACCGTGACGCTCCAGCCCATCACGCCGAACGGGGGCGCTCCCTCGCAGGAGAGCCTCGACCTCGCCGTGAACATCATCCGTGAGCGGGTGAACGGCAGCGGCATCTCCGACGCCGAGGTGGCCAAATCCGGTGACAACATCGTCATCTCCGTTCCCGGAGCAGGCCAGGAGGAAGTCGTCAAGCTGGTCGGCACCACCGCGGAGCTGAGGTTCCGCCAAGTGCTGGCGATCGGGGCCGGGTCACCTCCGCCCCCGGGGCAGCTCTCCACCGAGGCGCCGACGCCGACACCGTCCCCTGCGAGCACCGAATCCGGGCGCAAGGGGTCCAAGGAGCCCAAGCCCGCCGAGTCGGTGACTCCGAAGCCCGACGCGACCGCCGCGCCCGACACGGACGCCTCTCCGGCCGGTCGTGCCCTGTCGTCGGCACTCACCAACCCGAGCCCCGGCGCCACCGCCGCGCCCTCCGCCGAGCCGAGCGGTGACAAGCCCGCCAAGCCGGACGCGAGTGCCGCGCCCGAGACCAGCGCCGTGCCGACGACCCCGCCGACGGCGGCCGACGACCCGATGGCGGGCGTCGACCCCACCGGGATCGACCCGGAGGCGCTCAAGCAGTTCCAGGCGCTCGACTGCGCCAAGGACGCGGGCCGCGGGGCACAGGACGCGCCGGACAAGCAGTACGTGGGCTGCAGCCAGGACGGCGGCACCAAGTTCGTGCTGGAGAAGGCGGCCGTCACCGGCACCTCGATCGACACCGCGTCCTCCGGCGTCGACCAGACCACCGGTGAGTGGCTCGTCCAGCTCTCCTTCAAGGGCCAGGGCCCCGACCAGTGGTCGAAGGTCACCACCACCGCCTTCAACTCGCAGGCCCCCCGCAACCAGGTCGCCATGGTCCTCGACGGTGTGATCATCTCCGCGCCCGTCATCCAGGAGCCCATCACCGGCGGCCGGGCGCAGATCTCCGGCAGCTTCAACCAGGTGACGGCCGACGAGCTGGCCAACCAGCTCAAGTACGGCGCGCTGCCGCTGAAGTTCGAGAAGAGCTCCATCGAGGAGGTCTCCTCCACGCTGGGCGCCGACCAGCTGCGCGGCGGCCTCATCGCGGGCGCGATCGGCCTCCTGCTGGTCGTGATCTACTCGATGCTCTACTACCGGGGTCTGGGCGTCGTGTCGGTGCTGAGCCTCCTGGTCGCCACGATCCTGACCTACCAGTCCGTCGTGCTGCTCGGCGCGTTCGCGGGCTTCCGCCTCTCGCTGCCGCACGTCATCGGACTGATCGTCTCGATCGGTATCACCGCGGACTCGTTCATCGTCTACTTCGAACGCATCCGCGACGAGATGAAGGAGGGCCGGCGCTCGCTGCGCACGGCCATCGAGGTCGCCTGGGTCCGCGCCCGGCGGACGATCCTCATCGCCGACGCCGTCATGTTCATCGCCGCCGTGGTGCTCTACTTCCTGGCGGTCGGAGGCGTGGCCGGCTTCGCCTTCGCCATGGGCCTGACCACGCTCATCGACATCGCGGTGGTGTTCATGTTCACCAAGCCGTTCGTCGCGATGCTGGCCAAGCTGAAGTTCTTCGCCAAGGGGCACAGGCTCTCCGGGCTCGACGCCGAGCGTATGAGCGAGACCACCGTCGCACCCAAGACCGTTCCGCAGGAGGCCTGATGTCCGGCATCGCGCGCCGGCTGTACCGGGGCGAAATCGACGTCGACTTCGTCGGCCGTCAGAAGCTCTGGTACGCCCTTTCCGCAATCCTGCTGGTGGTCTCCATCGCCGGTCTGATCGTCAACGGCCTCAACCTGGGCGTGGAGTTCAAGGGCGGGTCCGTCTTCTCCTTCAAGGCCCCGACCGCCAACATCGAGCAGGTGCGCGCCACGTTCACCGAGGCCGGTGCGCACCAGATCATCGCGCAGACGACCCAGAACGGCTGGCGGGTCACCACCGAGAGCCTCCCGGCCGACCAGGTCACCGCGGTGCAGAAGGCGGTGGCCACCGAGTTCAAGATGCCGGCGGACCAGGTCAACCTGCAGGTCATCGGCGCCTCGTGGGGTGGTCAGGTGGCCAACAAGGCCATCATCGGACTGATCGTCTTCATGTTGGCGATCATCCTGTACCTGACGATGGCCTTCGAGTGGAAGATGGCGCTGGCCGCCGTCGTGGCGCTGCTGCACGACCTGGTGATCACCGCCGGTGTCTACGCCTGGTCCAACTTCGAGGTCACCCCGGCGACCCTGCTGGGCTTCCTCACGATCCTCGGATACTCGCTGTACGACGCCGTCGTCGTCTTCGACATGATCAAGGAAGTCACCGCCAAGCTCGGCACGACCTCCAAGCTGACCTACACCGAGGCCGCAAACAACGCGCTGAACCACACGCTGATCCGGTCGCTGAACACCACCCTGGTGGCGATCCTGCCGGTCGCGGCGATCCTCTTCATCGGCACCACGCTGTTCGGTGCCGGAACGTTGAAGGACCTGTCGCTGGCCCTGTTCGTCGGCATGCTCGTCGGCACCTACTCCTCGCTGTGCGTCGCGACACCGCTGCTGGTCACGCTCAAGGAGCGCGAGCCGCGCTACCAGGCGATCGCCCGCAGGATCGCCTCCCACGGGGGGAGTTCCGGGATCAAGACGGTGCGTCAGCCGGTCGCCGCCGGGGCCTCCAACGGCGCCGCCACGGTCGCCGGCGGAGCCGACTCCGCCGCCGGCAAGCGGAAGAAGAAGTAAGTACGGGCACGTCCGCGCCTCCGCTCCCCTCGCAGGGAGCGGAGGCGTTTTCCTTACCCTCCAGACCCTCCAGACCCTCCAGCCCCTTCCAGCCCCTTCCGGACCCCCTGCTCTTCCCTGACCTTGCGACACCCGCCCGCAGAGTCCTTCCGATGCGACACCCTCCGGACACCGCCGGGCCGTCCCGGTGTCCTCCGCCCCGACACCTCCACAGGAGCGCCGCCCATGACCGAACTGAGCAGCCTGATCCTCGACCGCATCCGCGACGTGCCCGACTACCCGCAGCCCGGGGTGCTGTTCAAGGACATCACCCCCCTGCTCGGCGACCCGGTGGCGTTCACCGCGGTGATCGAGGAACTGGCCGGGCTGTACGAGGTGGACAAGATCGTCGGTATCGAGGCACGGGGGTTCATCCTGGCGGCCCCGGTCGCCGTCCGGGCGGGCGCGGGCTTCGTCCCGGTACGGAAGAAAGGCAAACTGCCCTCCGAGACGCTTGAGGCGTCCTACGATCTGGAGTACGGCTCCGCCGTCATCGAGGTCCACCGGGACGCCTTCGCCCCCCAGGAGCGCGTTCTCATCGTCGACGACGTGCTCGCCACGGGAGGTACGGCGTGCGCGACGGTGGAGCTGGTCCGCAGGGCGGGCGCCGACGTCGTCGCCATCGCCGTGCTCATGGAGCTGGCCTTCCTCAAAGGCCGCGAGCGTCTGACCGACGTGGAGCTGCACTCCCTCGTCGTCGTCTGATCGCCCCCGCGGACGAAAGCACACAACCCGGTCTGGATACACTGTAGGGATCTGGACTCGAACGTAAGGAGTCTGAGTGCCCCGCGATGTGGTCGTCCCCGATGTGACCGCCGGCGGTGGCGGTCCCGAGACGGCCGTCCCAGCAGGCGATGCCGGTTCCGCCGTGTCCGGAGCCGCTGAGGAGAAGCCGGCGGTAAGGCGAAGGCTCGCACGTCTTGGGGGGCAATGGGGTGGCGGTATGAATCCGGTTCTGGAGCCGCTGTTCCGTACGGTCCGCGCGACCCACCCGAAGGCGGACCTGCGGCTCATCGAGCGCTCCTACGACGTGGCGGCCTACCACCACCGCGACCAGAAGCGTAAGAGCGGTGATCCGTACATCACCCACCCGCTGGCGGTGGCCACGATCCTGGCCGAGCTCGGCACCGACGACGAGACGCTGTGCGCGGCGCTGCTGCACGACACCGTCGAGGACACCGCCTACAGCCTGGACGAGCTGCGTTCGGACTTCGGCGACAACATCGCGCTGCTGGTCGACGGCGTCACCAAGCTCGACAAGGTCAAGTTCGGCGCCGCGGCCGAGGCCGAGACCGTGCGCAAGATGGTCGTGGCGATGTCGCGCGACATCCGGGTGCTGGTGATCAAGCTCGCCGACCGGCTGCACAACATGCGCACCATGCGTTACCTGCCCGAGCACAAGCGGCACCAGAAGTCGCGGGAGACTCTGGAGATCTTCGCGCCGCTCGCCCACCGGCTGGGCATGAACACCATCAAGTGGGAGCTGGAGGACCTCGCGTTCGCCATGCTCTACCCCAAGCGGTACGACGAGATCGCCCGGATGGTGTCGGAGCGGGCCCCGCGCAGGGACCTGTTCCTGCAGGAGGTCATCGAGAAGGTCTCCGGTGACCTGCGCGACGCCAAGATCCGCGCGGCCGTCAAGGGACGTCCCAAGCACTACTACTCCGTCTACCAGAAGATGATCGCCAGGGACGTCGCCTTCGACGACATCTACGACCTGGTGGGCATCCGGGTGCTGGTCGACTCGGTCCGCGACTGCTACGCGGCGCTCGGCACGATCCACGCGCGATGGAACCCGGTCCCCGGCCGGTTCAAGGACTACATCGCGATGCCCAAGTTCAACATGTACCAGTCGTTGCACACCACGGTCATCGGCCCCGAGGGCAAGCCGGTGGAGTTGCAGATCCGCACCCACGGCATGCACCACAGGGCCGAGTACGGCGTGGCGGCGCACTGGAAGTACAAGGAGGACATGACCATCTCGGGGCCTCCCGGGACGAAGCTGAAGCCCGCCAGCGACATGGCATGGCTGCGCCAGCTTCTCGACTGGCAGAAGGAGACCGCCGACCCGGGGGAGTTCCTGGAGTCGCTCAGGTTCGACCTGTCGGTCTCGGAGGTCTACGTCTTCACCCCCAGGGGCCAGGTCATCGCCCTGCCGGAGAACGCGACGCCCGTCGACTTCGCCTACGCCGTGCACACCGAGGTCGGCCACCGCTGCATCGGGGCGAGGGTCAACGGGCGCCTGGTGCCCCTGGAGTCACGCCTGGGCAACGGCGACACCGTGGAGATCTTCACCTCCAAGTCGCCGGACGCGGGTCCCTCGCGCGACTGGCTGAAGTTCGTCAAGTCCGGCCGGGCCCGCAACAAGATCCGGCAGTGGTTCTCCAAGGAACGCCGCGAGACCGCGATCGAGGCGGGCAAGGAGGCGATCGGCCGCGCGATGCGCAAGCAGGGCCTGCCGTTGCAGCGCCTGATGTCCGGAGAGTCCCTCCTGGCCCTCGCCAGGGACCTGCGCTACCCGGACGTCTCCGCGCTCTACGCGGCCGTCGGTGAGGGCCACGTGGCCGCGCAGACGGTCGTGCAGAAGCTCGTGACGTCCGTCGGGGGCGTGGAGGGCGCCGAGGACGACATCGCCGAGACCTCCGTACCGACCAAGCTGCGCGGGCGCCCCCGCGGCAGCGGCGGCGCGGGCGTGGTCGTCGCGGGCGACTCCGACGTCTGGGTGCGCCTCTCACGATGTTGCACGCCCGTACCCGGTGACGAGATCGTCGGCTTCGTCACCCGCGGGCACGGCGTGTCGGTGCACCGCACCAACTGTCCCAACATGGACCAGCTGCAGTCCGAGCCCGACCGCCTGGTCGAGGTCGCCTGGTCCGCCGCCGACGACTCGGTGTTCCTGGTCGCGCTGCAGGTCGAGGCGCTCGACCGGCCCCGCCTGCTCTCCGACGTGACCCGCACCCTCTCCGACCAGCACGTCAACATCCTGTCGGCGTCGGTGACGACCTCCAGGGACAGGGTGGCGATCAGCAAGTTCACCTTCGAGATGGGCGACCCCAAGCACCTGGGCCACGTCCTGAAGGCCGTCCGCAACATCCAGGGCGTCTACGACGTCTACCGGGTCAGCGGCGCGAGTTCCTGAGGTTCTCCCGCTCCGTTCCCTGTCTCCTCCCGGATCGCCCCATGAGGTGTGGCGGCGACTCCTCCCGCCACGCCGGCTCATGGGAGGCGACCCGAACCGGCCGCCTGCGGCGCCCCAGGAGGCCTCACAGGGCACGGAATCCGAGAACCGGGCACAAGTCCCACCCTGTCCCTTGCGGCCCTCTCGGGCCGCCTCGTGGAGTGTGGCCGCAGGCTCGACGACTCCGTTCCCTCGAAACCGTCTCGCCCGTCCCACGGCCGACCCGGCGTGCCCCCGCCCACCACAGGCGACGGGGCCGCGAGGAGCCTCCCCGGTGGGAGGCTCCTCGCGGCCCCGTGGGACGCGTCAGCCGGTGAGGGCGCCGGGCGTCAGGAGAACTCGGCGAGCGTGCGCTCCGCCTCCGTCAGCCAGGAACGGCGGGCGGTCAGGGCCTCCTCGGCGTCCTTGACGTCCTTGTCCTTACCCGCGTCCCTCGCCTTGACCAGACGGCTCTCCAGCTGCGCGATCGACTTGCGCAGCTGGTCGACCGTGTTCTGGGCACGAGCCCTGGCCTCGGGGTTGGAGCGCTTCCACTCCGTCTCCTCGGCCTTGCGGACCGCCTCGTCGATCTTGCGCAGGCCACCCTCCAGACGGTCACGCTGCTCGCGCGGAACCGGGCCCGCGGCCTCCCAGCGCTCCAGGAGGTTGCGCAGAGCGCCCCGGGCGGCGCGGGCGTCGGTGACCGGAAGGATCTTCTCCGCCTCGACCAGGAGCTGCTCCTTGATCTCGGCGTTGGCCGCCAGCGAGGCGTCGCGCTCGGCGAAGACGGCCGAACGCGCCTGGAAGAACTGGTCCTGGGCACCCTTGAAGCGGCCCCAGAGCTCGTCCTCGACCTCGCGGGAGGCCCTGCCCGCGCTCTTCCACTCCTGCATCAGCTCCCGGTAGGCCGACGCGGTGGCGCCCCAGTCGGTGGACGAGGCCAGTGTCTCGGCCTCGGCCACGATGCGCTCCTTGGTGGAACGCACGCCCTCGCGCTGCTCGTCCAGCCCCGCGAAGTAGGCCTTGCGCCGCTTGGCGAAGGCCGTACGGGCCGCCGACAGGCGCTTCCACAACGCCGCCTCGGTCACCCGGTCGATGCGTTCGGCGGCCTTCCACTCCTCGATCAGCTGGCGCAGCCGCTCACCACCGGTCTTCCAGTGGGTCGTGTCCTCGGCGATGCGCTCGGCCTCGGCGACGATCCGTTCCTTGACGCCCTTGGCCTCCGCCCTGGCCACGTCGCGAGCCGCCTTCACCTCCTCACGGCGCTGGGCGACCAGCTCCGTGAGGACGCCGAGGCGGTTCAGCAGCGCGTCGAGGTCGCCGACCGCGTGCGCGTCGGTGATCGCCTCTCGGAGCTTGACGATCGTCGCCTCGGCCTGGGCGGGTGGCAGGTCGGTGCCACGAACCCGCTGTTCCAGCAGGGTGACCTGCCCGGCCAGCTCGTCGAACTTGCGATGGAAGTAGGCAAGCGCCTCTTCCGGTTCGCCGGCCTTCCAGGACCCGACGGCCCGCTCTCCCTCAGCCGTACGTACGTAGACGGTGCCGTCGTCGTCTACCCGGCCCCACGGGTCGGTGCTCACCGTGTCCTCCCGCACTTTCATCAGCCTTTCGGGACTTACCGCCCCTTGTATGTATTACGTCAGCTCTAGCTGGACATTGTCACGTCTTTGATTTCCACGGTTTCCTTCGGCGCCCCCGTACCGTCGGGGCCCGGGGTGATGACACCCGCCTTGTTCACCTTGTCCAGAATCTCCAGACCCTTGGTGACCGTACCGAACGGTGTGTAGTCCGGGCTCAGCGGGGCGTCACCGAACACGATGAAGAACTGGCTGCCGTTGGTGTCGGGACCGCTGTTGGCCATGGCCACGACGCCGCGCGTGTACTTCGCGCCCTCCAGGTTCTCGTTCACGAAACGGTAGCCGGGACCACCCTGGCCGTCGGTCTGGCCCTTGCCGTCGGCCTTGGCCAGCGGGTCGCCGCACTGCAGCATCGGGAACTGGTCGGAACCCAGCCGGTGGCACTTGGAACCTTCGAAATACTTCTTCTTCGCGAGGAAGGCGAAGGAGTTGACCGTGCACGGCGTCTTTTCCGCCGACACCTCGATGACGATGTCGCCCTGGTTGGTCTTGAGGGTCATCGTCTTGGGCGTCAGGTCGACCTTCTCCGGGGGCAGGCCCACGTCCTTGGCCGGACCGCCGCCGGCGTCCGCGACGTAACCGCATGTGCCGCTGGCCGGGTCGAAGGCCTTCGGCTGCGCTCCCGCGGCCTCCGACGCGGCCGGTGAGGCGTTGTCCGACGGGGCCGGGTCGGTGGTCGCGGCCGTCGTGTCGGAGCCCCCGAACAGGGTCGTCGCGGCGATCACGCCCGCCACCACGACCACACCGGCCACGGTGCTGCCGATGATCGCGTTGCGCTTGGCCCTGGCCTCGCGTTCGACGCGTCGCTGCGTCTGCCGCTCGTAGTGCTCGCGCGCCAACTGCTTCTGGCGCTCCTTGCCGCTCACCGCTTCGCCCTCCCGAGTGCCGAGTAGTACTTAATGAGGTGGGCGAATCGTATCGGCCAATGGGTAATGGTTCGCAGCCCGCCGACCCGCACCGGTACCCTTCGGTTACATTCCCATCCGCATTCTTGACGAGATCAGCTGAGGCAGATGCTCATCGCCGGCTTTCCCGCAGGGTCCTTCCAGACCAACTGTTACGTCGTCGCTCCCGCCGCGGGCGAGGAGTGCGTGGTCGTCGATCCCGGTCAGAACGCCGTCGGCGCCCTCGACGACCTGCTGCGCGAGCACAGGCTCAAGCCGGTCGCGGTGCTGGTCACCCACGGGCACATCGACCACATGTGGTCGGTCGCCCCGGTCTGCGGCGCGCGTGACGTTCCCGCGTGGATCCACCCGGAGGACCGCGAGCTGCTCTCCGACCCCGGCAAGGGGCTGTCGCTCTCGACGAAGCAGCAGTTGTTCGGGGGGCTCACCTTCACCGAGCCCGACGACGTGCGCGAGCTCGCCGACGGCGAGGTGCTGCGGCTCGCCGGCCTGGAGCTCACCGTCGACCACACTCCCGGCCATACCAGGGGGTCGGTGACGTTCAGGCTGCCCAGCACCGAGGAGATCCCGGACGTGCTGTTCTCGGGCGACCTGCTGTTCGCCGGCTCCATCGGCCGCACAGATCTCCCGGGCGGCGACTACCCCACCATCCTGCGCAGCCTGGCGGCCAAGTGCCTGCCGCTGCCGGAGGACACGGTGGTCCTGCCCGGCCACGGACCACAGACCACGATCGGTCACGAGCGTGCCACCAACCCGTATCTCGCGGAGGCGAGGTCGGCCGCGGGCGCGGACTCCGCGTCCGCCGGGCACGACCGCGGCCCCGGCAGGGGACTTTAGACAATGACTTTGCAGGCGCCCAAGGGCACCTTCGACTGGCTTCCGCCGCGCTCGGAGCGGGCGCTCGCCGTGCGCGAGGCGCTCACCGAGCCCGCCCGCCGGGCGGGTTACGGCTACATCGAGACCCCGGTCTTCGAGGACACCGCGCTGTTCGTCCGCGGTGTCGGCGAGTCGACCGACATCGTCTCCAAGGAGATGTACACCTTCGAGGACAAGGGCGGGCGCTCCATCACGCTGCGCCCCGAGGGCACCGCGTCGGTGGTGCGGGCGGTCCTCCAGCACGGCCTGCACAACGGGCAGCTTCCGGTGAAGCTCTGGTACTCGGGCAGCCAGTTCCGCTACGAGCGGGCGCAGAAGGGCCGCTACCGTCACTTCTGGCAGGTCGGCGCCGAGGCGCTGGGCTCGGAGGATCCGGCGCTCGACGCCGAGCTGATCCTGCTGGCCGTCGACGGCTACGCCGCCCTGGGACTCACCGGGGTCCGGCTGCTGATCAACACGCTGGGCGACAAGGAGTGCCGTCCCGTGTACCGGGCCGCGCTCCAGGACTTCCTGCGCGGCCTCGACCTCGACGAGCCCACCCGGCAGCGGATCGAGATCAATCCGTTGCGCGTGCTCGACGACAAGCGCCCCGAGGTGCAGGCCCGGCTGGCCGGGGCACCGCTGGTCGTCGACCACCTGTGCGAGGCGTGCAAGGCGTACCACGAGGAGGTCCGCTCGCTGCTGACCGCCTCGGGCGTTGCCTACACCGACGACCCCCGGCTGGTCCGCGGCCTCGACTACTACACGCGCACCACGTTCGAGTTCGTCCACGACGGGCTCGGCTCGCAGTCCGCGGTCGGGGGCGGGGGCCGCTACGACGGGCTGAGCGAGATGCTCGGCGGACCCGCGCTGCCCAGCGTCGGCTGGGCGCTGGGTGTCGACCGCACGGTGATGGCGATGGAGGCCGAGGGCCTGTTCGGGGACGAGAGCGCCGAGGCACGCGTGCGGGTGTACGGTGTGCCGCTGGGTGAGGAGGCGCGCCGCCGGATGTTCCTGCTCGTCACCGAGCTGCGCCGGGCGGGCCTGGCCGCCGACATGTCGTTCGGCGGCAAGGGCGTCAAGGGCGCGATGAAGGGCGCCGACCGCTCGGGGGCCGGCTACGCGGTGATCCTCGGCGATCGGGACATCGCCGAGGGGACCGCGCAGGTCAAGGACCTGGCCAGCGGAGACCAGGCCGCCGTACCGCTCGCCGAGATCGTCACGATGTTGAAGGAGAGACTGGACAAATGATCCGCACGCACGAAGCGGGGTCACTGCGCGAGGAGCACGCCGGGCAGCGGGTGACGCTCGCCGGGTGGGTGGCGCGACGCCGCGACCACGGCGGCGTGGTCTTCATCGACCTGCGTGACGCCTCGGGTTCGGCCCAGGTGGTCTTCCGCGAGGAGGACGACGCCCACGGGCTGCGCGCCGAATACTGCGTCAAGGTCGTCGGAGAGGTGCGGGTCCGCCCCGAGGGCAACGAGAACCCCGAGCTGCCGACCGGCGCGATCGAGGTCGTCGCCTCCGAGGTCGAGGTGCTCAGCGAGTCCGCGCCGCTGCCGTTCCCCATCGAGGGCACCACGGGCATCTCGGAGGAGGCGCGGCTGAAGTACCGCTACCTCGACATCCGCCGCCAGCAGGTCGCGCACGCCATGCGCGTCCGCTCCCGGGCCACCTACCTCGCCCACGAGGTGATGAACGAGCAGGGGTTCACCTACGTCGAGACCCCGACGCTGACCCGCTCGACCCCGGAGGGCGCCCGCGACTTCCTGGTCCCGGTCCGGCTCCAGCCGGGCAGCTGGTACGCCCTGCCCCAGTCGCCCCAGCTGTTCAAGCAGCTTCTGCAGGTCGCCGGGCTCGAGCGCTACTACCAGCTCGCCAAGTGCTACCGCGACGAGGACCTGCGCGCCGACCGGCAGCCGGAGTTCACCCAGATCGACGTCGAGATGTCCTTCGTGGACCAGGACGACGTGATCGCCCTGGGCGAGCGGCTCATCGGCCGCATCTGGAAGGAGACGGTCGGCTACGACCTGCCGACCCCCCTGCCCCGGATGACCTACCGGGAGGCGATGGCGCGCTACGGCTCCGACAAGCCGGACCTGCGCTTCGGCCAGGAGCTCGTCGAGATGACGGACTTCTTCGCGGACACCACCTTCCGCGTGTTCCAGGCGCCGTACGTGGGCGCCGTGGTCATGCCCGGCGGTGCCTCGCAGACCCGCAAGGAGCTGGACGCCTGGCAGGAGTGGGCCAAGTCGCGCGGAGCCAGGGGCCTGGCCTACGTGCTGGTGGGCGAGGACGGCGCGCTCGGCGGGCCGGTCGCCAAGAACCTGTCGGAGACCGAGGCGTCCGGCCTGGCCGCGAAGGTCGGCGCGAAGCACGGTGACGCGATCTTCTTCGCGGCCGGCGCGGCCTCCGCCTCCCGCGACCTGCTCGGCGCGGCCCGCCTGGAGATCGGCCGTCGCTGCGGCCTGATCGACGAGTCGGCCTGGAACTTCCTGTGGATCGTCGACGCCCCCATGTTCGAGGAGGACGGCGAGGGCGGCTGGACCGCGGTCCACCACCCCTTCACCGGTCCCAAGCCCGAGTGGGCCGACACCTTCCAGGACCACCCCGGCGAGGCCCTGGCCTACGCCTACGACATGGTCTGCAACGGGATGGAGATCGGCGGCGGCTCGATCCGTATCCACCGGGCCGAGATGCAGCAGCGCGTCTTCGACGTGCTGGGCATCTCCAAGGAGGACGCGGAGAGCAAGTTCGGCTTCCTGCTGGAGGCGTTCAAGTACGGCCCGCCGCCGCACGGCGGCATCGCCTACGGCTGGGACCGGATCTGCATGCTTCTGGCGGGCACCGACTCCATCCGCGACGTCATCGCCTTCCCGAAGACGGCCTCCGGGTTCGACCCGCTGACCGGCGCGCCCACCCCGATCACGGTGGAGCAGCGCAAGGAGGCGGGCGTCGACGGCAGGCCCAAGGCCGGCGCCTGATCCGGATGTGACGAGGCCCTCGGACGGCGTTCCGGGGGCCTTTGTCATGCGCTGTCATGCGCTGGCATGGCGGCGGCATGCGCTGCCGTGGCGCTGTCGGCTGTCGTGCGCTGTCGCGGCGCGCACAGCTGGGCGGGTCCGGGGTGTCGGTCCCCGGCGAAAGAGGTGATGTGAGAGGGGATCTCCTCTCCTCGATTCCCGGATCGGCGATCGTCGAGGAGACCGCCCTGTGCGTCCCTCACAGGCACCCTGGGCGGCCGATGGCGTTTTTCCGCCCCAGAGGGTGAGGGGGAGGCGCGGCCCGCGTACGGTCGCGCTGAGGCCTGTGTGGGCCGCGTGCCGCCCGTGCTCGCGAGCGGAGACGGCGGGGCCGGGGCTACGACCGCCGGGACACGAGGACGCCCCGGCGGTCGTCCGACCGCCGGGGCGTCCTGTGGCGGCGAGGCGCCGCGAGTCCGGTCAGGAGAGCCGTACGCTCTTGATGATCACCGGGATCTTGGGGGCGTTGGAACCGCCGTCACCGGTGATGTCGTCGGGGTTGGTGATCCACCCGCCCTTGGCGATCTCGTCGAGGATCTCCATGCCCTGGGAGACCACGCCGAAGGGCGTGTAGGCCTTCTCCACCTGCTCGGTGTCGTCCCCCAGCGAGATCCAGAACTGGCTGCCGTTCTCGTTGATCGCGTCCATCGCCTGGGCCACCGCGACCGTGCCCTTGGCGTAGGAGACCTCGCCGTCGAGGTTCTCGCTGTCGTAGACGTATCCCGAGCTGCCCTGGCCGTCGGTGGGGTTCTTCCCGTCGGCCTTGGCCTGCGGGTCGCCGCACTGCAGCAGGCTCACGCCGGAGTTCTCCGGGGTGGCCAGACGGTGGCACTTGGTGTTGTCGAAGAAGCGCTTCTTGGCCAGGAAGGCGAAGGAGTTGACCGTGCAGGGGGCCTGCTGGGTCGCCAGGTCGATCACGACATTGCCGTGGTTGGTGGCGATCGTCATGGTCTTCAGCTTCAGGTTCGGCCTGGCCGGTGGCATGCCCACGTTCTTCATCGGACTGCCGCTGGTGTCCTTGCGGTAGGTACACCTCGTGTTGGCCGGAGCGGCCGTGGGGGTCGGCTCGGGCGTCGCGGCGGGTGTCTCCGAAGGAGACGGCGAACCGGTGGCGGCGGCGTTGTTGACCTTCGGGTCGTCACCGTCGCCCCCCAGAAGGGTCACCCCGGCGAACAATCCCCCCGCGACGACGACCACCGCGGCGACCGCTCCGATGACGGCGTTGCGCTTCGACGACGTGGTCGCCTGCGCAGCACGCTTCGCCTGCCGCTCTTTGTGTTCCCGAGCCAGCCGGCTCTGGCGGTCCTCGGCGCTCACCGCTATGTCCTCCAAGATTGCTGATCCATGGTTACGGGCTGGCGAAAAGAGTACCGGCCCCAAGATGTGCTGGACGTAAGTGGCGGAATTCATCAGAGGGGGACGGAGAGAAAGGGGAGACCTCTTCACGCTCGCCATAACCCGCTCATGGTGGGATCCGTACTTGCAGATGATGAACCACGCACCAGCGGAGCGCCCCCATGTTCGACGAGATCCTCGGCCTGCCTCTTCATCCCCTGGTCGTTCACGCGGCAGTGGTCCTGACGCCGCTCCTCGCGGTGCTCGCCACCGTGTACGCCCTGGCGCCCCGCACGCGACCCGTGCTCACCTGGGCAGTGGTCGGACTCGCCCCGGTCGTGCCGGTGAGCGTCTTCGTGGCGCGGGAGAGCGGGGAGGCGCTGGAGGAGGGCCGCTTCGCCTCCGCGGGGGGACGGCTCGCCGAGCTCATCACCGAACACGCGAACCTCAGCGTCCCGCTGCTGCTCGTCTCCCTCGCCCTCGGGGTGGCCTCGGCCGCCCTCGTCCACGTCACGCGCCGCGACAGGTTCGGACGCACGGCCGAATTGGCGCTCTCGGCGCTCACCGTTGTCCTGGCCGTCGTGACGATCTACTACGTGGTACGGAGCGGGCACAGCGGGGCCGTCGCGGTCTGGAGCTGAGCCGGCCGGGGCCGTGATGTCGCGTGACGCCGGGGGAGTCCGGCGCACCGCCGTCCGCGCGGGCCGAGGCCCCGCCGGGCGGCGGTACTGTCTCAGACGTGGACAGCCTGTTCGACTCGGCGGCGGAGGAGGCCCATCGCGGCCAGGAGCCCCTGGCGGTGCGAATGCGCCCCCGGAGCCTGGACGAGGTGATCGGCCAGCGGCACCTGCTGGGTCCCGGCACGCCGCTGCGCCGCCTCGTCGAGGCCGAGGCGCCCATGTCGCTGTTCCTCTGGGGCCCTCCGGGGACCGGCAAGACCACCCTCGCCTACGTGGTGGCGGGTGTCACCAAGCGCCGCTTCGTGGAGGTCTCCGCGGTCTCGGCCGGTGTCAAGGAGGTCCGCGCGGCCATCGAGCAGGCCCGGCGCGAACTGGGCATGTCCGGCCGCCAGACCGTCCTGTTCGTCGACGAGGTGCACCGCTTCAACAAGGCGCAGCAGGACGCCCTGCTGCCCGCCGTGGAGAACCGCTGGGTCACCTTCATCGGCGCCACCACCGAGAACCCCTTCTTCTCCGTCATCTCGCCCCTGCTCTCGCGCTCGCTGCTGCTCACCCTGGAGTCACTGTCGGAGGACGACATCCGGGTGGTGCTGGAGCGCGCGGTCACCGACCCGCGCGGCCTGGACGCGAGGGCGAGCCTCGCACCCGAGGCCGCCGAGCACCTGGTGCGGCTCGCCGGCGGCGACGCCCGCAGGTCGCTCACCTACCTGGAGGCCGCCGCGCTGATCGCCGACGGCGAGATCACCGTCGAGGTGGTGGAGCGGGCGGTGGACAAGGCGGCCGTGCGCTACGACCGCCAGGGCGACCAGCACTACGACGTGATCAGCGGTTTCATCAAGAGCATGCGGGGCTCCGACGCCGACGCCGCGCTGCACTACCTCGCCCGGATGATCGAGGCGGGGGAGGACCCCCGGTTCATCGCCCGCAGGATCGTCGTCTTCGCCTCGGAGGACGTCGGCATGGCCGACCCCACCTGCCTGCAGATCGCGGTGGCCGCCGCTCAGGCGGTGGAGTTCGTCGGCCTGCCCGAGGGACGCCTCAACCTGGCCCAGGCCGTCATCCACTGCGCGCTGGCCCCCAAGTCCAACGCGGTGATCAACGCCATCGGCGCGGCCTCCGAGGACGTACGGCGCGGCGACATCGGCCACGTACCCAACCATCTGCGCGACTCCCATTACGCGGGGGCCAAGCAGCTCGGCCACGGCAGGGGCTACAGATACCCCCACGAGTTCGAGCACGGACTGGTACGCCAGGAGTACGCCCCCGAGGAGCTCAGGGACCGGCGCTACTACCAGCCCACCCGTCACGGTGCCGAGGCGGGCCTCGCCGACCGCTGGTCCAGGATTCGCGCCTTCCTCCGTGGGGAGTAGCCTCCCGCGAGGATCACCTCCGGAGCGCGCGGTGAGCGGGGATGAGCGATGTCGGGCACGATAGGGTTTCGCCAATCCGCCCGACCATGGCCGGGGTCACCTATGAACCAGTGAGGGGAGCGGGGCCGCACATGCTTACCGCAGGAGAGGTCGCGGGGCTGATCGCCGCGATGGCCTGGGCGATCCTGGTGTCCTTCATGGCCGTCGTCATGGTCAGGCTGGCCCGGCTGCTCACCGAGACGACCAAGATGGTCTCCCAGCTGGGCGACCGCGTCGTGCCGCTGCTGGAGGACGTCTCGGCCGCGGTCGGCGAGACCAACCGCCAGCTGGTCGCCATCGAGGCCATCACCAAGGACGTCAAGCAGGTCAGCGGGCACGTGGCCAAGGTCAGCGACGTCACCCAGAACCTGGTCACCGGACCGATGATCAAGGTCGCGGCTCTCGGTCACGGGGTCCGCAGGGCCCTGGGCGCCCGCAGACGCGCCAGGCTCGCCGCGCCGGCGCTGGAGAGGCGCCCGCGATGATCCGCAGGTTGTTCTACATGGGGCTGGGCGCGTTCGGCGCGGTGTGGGCCATGCGTAAGCTTCAGGCACTGCACCCGAACCACCTGGCCCGGCGGGCCGTGCACAACGCCACCGGCGCCCTGGGGCAGGCACGTGACCTCGCGGGGGAGGCCCTGCGAGGCGCGGCCGAGCGGGAAATCGAGTTGCGTTCCAGGTTCGGGCTCGACAGCGTGGAAAACTCCTATCACTCCAACGTAAAGGATGGCCGCTGACATGGAGTCGGCAGAGATCGCCCGCCGCTTCCTGCGCTTCTTCGAGGAGCGTGGGCACACCGTCGTGCCCTCGGCCAGCCTCATCGCCGAGGACCCGACACTGCTTCTGGTCAACGCGGGCATGGTGCCCTTCAAGCCCTACTTCCTGGGCCAGCAGAAGCCGCCCTACAAGCGGGCCGCCAGCGCGCAGAAGGTCGTGCGGACCCTCGACATCGACGAGGTCGGCAAGACGACCAGGCACGCCAGTTTCTTCCAGATGCTCGGCAACTTCTCCTTCGGCGACTACTTCAAGGAGCAGGCGATCCCGTTCGCCTGGGAGTTGCTGACCAGGCCCGAGTCCGAGGGCGGGTTCGGCTTCCCCGAGGACCGCCTCTGGGCCACCGTCTACCTCGACGACGACGAGGCCGCCGAGATCTGGCGCAAGGTGGGGGTGCCGCAGGAGCGCATCCAGCGCCGCGACCTCGCCGACAACTACTGGCACATGGGCGTGCCAGGACCCGGCGGCCCGTGCAGCGAGATCTACTACGACCGCGGTCCCGAGTACGGGCGCGAGGGCGGTCCGGTCGCCGACGAGAACCGCTATCTGGAGGTGTGGAACAACGTCTTCATGCAGTACCAGCTCAGCGCGGTCCGAAGCAAGATCGACTTCGACATCGCCGGTGAGCTGCCCGCCAAGAGCGTCGACACGGGCATGGGCCTGGAGCGCATGGCGGCGATCCTGCAGGGCGTCGACAACATCTACGAGATCGACACCACGTACAAGATCCTCGACAGGGCCGCCGACCTCACCAAGACGCGCTACGGCCGCGACGAGCGCGCCGACGTGTCGCTGCGGGTGGTCGCCGACCACGTCAGGACCGGCGTGATGCTCGTCGCCGACGGGGTGCTGCCCTCCAACGAGGGCAGGGGCTACGTGCTGCGCCGCATCCTGCGCCGCGCCATCCGCAACCTGCGCCTGCTCGGCGCGGGCGAGGAGCGCTACATGCACGAGCTCACCGCGGTGACCGTCGACGTGATGGGCGAGCAGTACGCCGAGCTCAGGGCCGACGCCCCGCAGATCCACGGCGTCATCGACGCCGAGGAGGCGTCCTTCCTGGGCACGCTCCGCACCGGCACCGCGATCTTCGACGTGGCGGCCGAGGAGACCAAGCGCAAGGGGAAGGCCACGCTCGCGGCCGACCAGGCCTTCCAGCTCCACGACACCTACGGCTTCCCGATCGACCTCACCCTGGAGATGGCCTCCGAGCAGGGGCTGCAGGTCGACGAGGAGGGCTTCCGCCGCCTGATGAAGGAGCAGCGCGACCGCGCCAAGGCCGACGCCGCCTCCAAGAAGACCGGCAACGCCGACATCTCGATCTTCGGCACGCTCCTGGAGAAGACCGGCAAGGTCGAGTTCCTGGGCTACGACCACGTGACGGCCGAGGCCGAGGTCGTCGGCCTCCTGGTCGACGGCGTCTCCGTGCCCGCGGCGGGCACGGGCACGGCGGTCGAGGTCGTGCTGAACCGCACCCCCTTCTACGCCGAGGGCGGCGGCCAGCTGTCCGACCAGGGCGTCATCCGCACCGGTGGGGCCGAGGTGGAGATCGTGGACGTGCAGTCCCCGGTCTCCGGCGTCGTCGTGCACCGGGGCAAGGTCCGCTCCGGAGAGGTCCGGGTGGGCGACCAGGCCCAGGCGGAGATCGACGTCGAGCGGCGCCGGGCCATCTCCCGCAGCCACACCGCCACCCACCTGGTGCACCGCGGCTTCCGCAACGCGCTGGGCGAGACCGCGGCGCAGGCCGGCTCGGAGAACTCCCCCGGCCGCTTCCGCTTCGACTTCACCGCCGCGGGCGCGGTGCCGCCCAGCGTGCTGCGCGACGTCGAGGACGAGGTCAACGCCGTTCTCATCAACGACCTGCGGGTCAACGCCTTCCACACCTCCCAGGCGGAGGCCCGCGCGATGGGCGCCCTCGCCCTGTTCGGGGAGAAGTACGGCGACACCGTCCGCATCGTCGAGGTCGGCGAATACTCCCGCGAGCTCTGCGGCGGCACCCACGTCGCCAGCTCCGGGCAGCTGGGCCTGGTCAAGGTGCTGGGCGAGGCCTCGATCGGTGCGGGCGTGCGCCGGGTGGAGGCCCTGGTCGGTCTCGACGCCTTCCGCTTCCTGGCCAGGGAGAGCGTGCTCGTCGCCCAGCTGTCGGAGCAGCTCAAGGCCCGCAGGGAGGAGCTGCCCGAGCGCATCGAGGGCATCGTCACCCGGTTGCGTTCCGCCGAGAAGGAGCTGGGCGCACTGCGTTCTGCCCAGGTGCTCGCCGGTGCGGGGGAGATGGCGGAGAACGCCCGCGATCTGCACGGAGTGTCCGTCGTGACACACCGCGCGCCTGATGGCACCTCCCCCGACGACCTGCGTAAGCTCGCGCTTGACGTGCGCGGCCGGTTCCCCGGCGATCGCGCCGCGGTGGTCGTCGTGGCCGGTGTCCCCGGTGACCGGCCGGTCGTGGTGGCCGCGGTGAACGAGGGGGGACGCGGCCGTGGCCTGAAGGCGGGCCGTCTGGTCGGCGTCGCCGCGAAGGCGCTGGGAGGTGGCGGTGGCGGCAAGGACGACGTCGCGCAGGGAGGCGGTGTGCGCCCCGAGGCGATCGGCGAGGCGCTCGCCGCCGTCGAGCAGGCGATCGCGCAGACGCTCACCTGACGACGAACGACGCCCCCGCGCCGTGTCCGGCACCGGGGTGGGGACGGAAACGATGAGAAACGGCATTCGGCTGGGCGTCGACGTCGGATCGGTCCGCATCGGTGTGGCACGCAGCGACCCCTCGGGGTTGCTGGCCACACCGGTGGAGACCGTCCGGCGCGGTAAGGGCGACCTCGACCGGCTCGCGGAGATCGCGGCCGAGTACGAGGTCGTCGAGGTGGTGGTCGGCCTGCCGACCTCGCTCTCCGGGCGCGAGGGGCAGGCGGCGGAGGCCGCCCGCGACTTCGCGAACCGGATCTCGCTGCGGCTGGATCCGATACCGGTGCGGTTGTTCGACGAGCGGCTGACCACCGTCACCGCCCAGCAGGGGCTGCGGGCCAGCGGTGTGAAGGCGAAGAACCAGCGTGGCGTGGTGGACCAGGCGGCCGCCATCGTGCTGCTCCAGGCCGCCTTGGACGCCGAGCGTGCCACCGGCAGGCCCCCGGGTGTTCCCGCCGGATCCACCCCGGGCGGAGGGGACGTCGAAAGGCCGGGCGGCGGGTCCGTTCGGTGAACCGCCTGCGGCCGATGTGGTTGCTGGTGGCCGGCACATCCGTGCTCGCCGTCGCCACGGGGACGGCCGGCTTCGTCGTGATCCGCTCCTGTCTCGTGCCCGCCGACTTCGAGGGCCCCGGCTCGGGGGCGGTCGTCGTCGAGATCCCCCGGGGGGCGAGTGCCGCCCAGATCGGGCTGGTGCTCGCCGACGCCGGGGTGGTGGCGAGTGCCAGGGGATTCGTCGCGGTGGCGGAGGAGCAGGGCAGGACGGCCGGCCTGCCCCCGGGGCGCTTCAGGCTCCGCAGGGGCATGGACGCGCTGTCGGCGCTCGGCATGCTGGTGGCACCGGAGTCGCGGATCGTTCGTACGGTCACCGTTTCCGAAGGGCTGCGCCTGCCGGAGCTGCTCGACCGGCTCGCCGACCAGACCGGCATGCGCCGGGCCGATCTGGCCAGGGCCGCGGCCGACGAACGGGCGCTCGGCCTGCCCCGATACGCGGAAAGCGCCGAGGGCTTCCTGTTTCCCGCCACCTACGAGATCGAGCCCACCACGACCGCCTCGGATGTGCTCACCGCGATGGTGGAACGTTACAAACAGATGGCCGCTCAGCTGAAACTGAGGAAACGGGCGAAGAAGAAAGGGTTGTCTCCCTTGGAAGCCGTCACAATGGCGAGCATCGTCCAGGCGGAGGGCGGGCGGGATCCGGACTACCCGAAGATCGCTAGAGTGATCTACAACAGGATCAGGGCCCGGACGCCACTCCAGATGGACACCACGGTGCTGTACGCGCAGGGACGCAGAACCCTGGAGGTCTCGCAACGGGATACCGAGGTAAGGTCTCCCTACAACACCTACCTCAAACCGGGCCTGCCACCAGGACCCATCGCGAACCCCGGGGAGCAGGCATTGATCGCGGCACTCCAGCCAGATCAAGGTGATTGGTTCTGGTTTGTCACTACCGATCCGGAGCATAGAATCACGAAATTCACTGACACAGAGAGTGAGTTTGTGAGATACCGGGAAGAGCTGAACAAACACCTCGGGAAGCGTTGATGCCCGGCGGAATACCCCCCGTTCCGCCCCAGGCGGCGACCCGCACTCGCGGATCGGACGACGGCTCCCGAAGCACCGGGACGTCCTCCCGGGTGCTCTCCTTCGGTTCGGCACACCCGCTTGACGCCAGGCCGTCTCTAGCGGGAGATTGGCCAGCGCCTCTATGAACGATCTCGATATGGACTTCCTGGTCGGCTCCGACGACGAAGGTCGGTCGCGCCGAGGTTCCAACGCGTCCTCCGGCCGCGACTCGGGCCGCCGGGGCCGCCGCAGGAAGCGTCGTCGCAACCGGGGCGGCTTCCTCGCCCCCATGCTCGCGATCATCGTCCTGATCGGCGGAGTCGGCGCCGCCGGCTTCTACGGCTACACCTGGGTCCGCGACGTGATGACCCCCGACGACTATGCCGGTCAGGGCACCGGTGAGGTCGTCGTGGAGATCAAGGACGGCGACAGCGCCTCCGACATCGCCCAGACCCTGGAGGAGCAGGGGGTGGTGAAGAGCGTGAAGGCATTCGTCAACGCCGTCGCCGCCGCGGGCAAGACCTCCTCCCTGCAACCGGGCGAATACACCATGCGCAAGCAGATGGCGGCCGCCGAGGCCGTCAAGCTCCTCGACCCGGACAAGCGGCTGAGGGAGAGGGTGACCCTCAAGGAGGGACTGCGCGTGAGCGACACCCTTGAGCAGCTCGCCAAGCAGACGGGCAAGCCGCTGCGGGAGTTCCAGCAGGCCGCGAGAAACACCCGCGAGCTCGGCCTGCCCTCCTACTCCAGGGGCAAGCTGGAGGGATACGCCTTCCCGGCCACCTACGAGATCACGCCCAAGATGACGGCCTCGGAGATCCTGACCAAGATGGTCGACCGCTTCAACCAGACCGCCGACAAGGACGACCTGCGGGGCAAGGCGAAGGCTCTCGGGCACACCCCGCACGAGATCATGACGATCGCCAGCATCGTCCAGGCCGAGTCGGGCACCAAGGAGGACATGGGCAAGGTCGCCCGCGTCATCTACAACCGGCTCGACGGCAACCCGCCCCGCAAGCTGGAGATGGACAGCACGGTGATGTACGCGCTGAACAAGTACAACATCGAGGCCTCCCACAAGGATCTTGAGAGCGAATCGCCCTACAACACCTACAAGCACCTGGGGCTGCCCCCCGGCCCGATCGCCAACCCGGGAGACGAGGCGATCCAGGCCGCGCTCAACCCCACCAAGGGCGACTGGGTCTGGTTCGTGACCACCTGCCCGGCGAAGCGTGTCACCAAGTTCGCCTCGGCGGAGTCCGACTTCTTCGTGCTCAAGGCCGAGTACGAGAGGAACAAGGTGAACGGGTGCTGAGGGCGGCGGTCCTGGGGTCGCCGATCGTCCACTCGCTCTCCCCTCACCTGCACCGCGCCGCCTACGAGGGCATGGGGTTGCACGACTGGCGCTACGAGGCGATCGAGTGCGACGAGGCAGCCCTCCCCGCCCTCCTCGCCGGCCTGGAGGGCGACTGGGCGGGGCTCTCGCTCACGATGCCGCTCAAGCGGGCCGTGCTGCCGCTGCTCGACACCGTCTCCGAGCTCGCGCTCCAGGTGGGCGGAGCCAACACCGTGATCCTGCGCGACGGTGTCCGGCACGGGGACAACACCGACGTGTACGGCATCGTCCAGGCGCTCGCCGAGGCGGGCGTGGCCCCGCCACGTGCGGCGACCGTCCTGGGCGGCGGGGCGACGGCGGCATCCGCGCTCGCCGCCCTGCGCGAACTGGGCCTGGACGAGGCGATCCTCGTGGTCCGCGACCCCGCCAGGGCGGGGGATACCACCCGGGTGGCCGAGCGGCTGGGCATGGACCTGTCGGTGCGGACCCTCGACAAGCTCGACACCGCGACCGAGGTCGACCTGGTCGTCTCGACCCTGCCCTCCGGGGTGGCCGACGACTTCGCCGGGACGTTGGCGGGCGTTCCCGCTCTCTTCGACGTGGTCTACGCGCCCTGGCCCACCCGCCTGGCCGCGGCCGTGGCCGAGCGGGGCGGGATCGTCGTCGGTGGTTTCCCGATGCTCCTGCACCAGGCGGTCCGGCAGGTCGAGATGATGACCGGCCGCGCGGACGTGCCGGTGGAGGCGATGCGCGAGGCGGGTAAGGCCGAGATCGTCAGGCGTGCCGCCCCGGCGGAGTGATCGCTCGCGGGGCCGGGATGATTCTGTGTGAGCGAGCTGTTGTGGTAGAGTAACGACTCGATCGGTCCGGCGTGCCTGCTGGACGCGCAAGCGGAGGTCATCCTCCCACCTCGTCGGCCGCAAGGTTGACAGGTCAGGATCACAACCGGGGTTAAACCTCCGGCAGAGCTTACGGCGTGAAGCCTTCGAGTTCATGTGGCCCCGCATGCGTGACGTGCGGGGCATCTTGCGTTCGAACGCCCTCGACAGGGTGTGCGTTCTACGACCTCCCGGCACGATCGAGCATGTTGCGGCCTCCTCCCGGACGGCCGCGGATCGCAACCTAGGAGGCCCCATCAGCGCCGAGCCCCGCATCAATGACCGCATTCGCGTGCCCGAGGTCCGCCTCGTCGGCCCGAACGGCGAGCAGGTGGGCATCGTCTCCATTGGCGACGCCTTGAAGCTGGCTCAAGAATCCGACCTCGACCTGGTCGAGGTCGCGGCAACGGCTCGCCCGCCAGTGTGCAAGCTCATGGACTACGGCAAGTTCAAGTACGAGTCCGCGATGAAGGCACGTGAGGCGCGCCGTAACCAGGCGTACACCATCATCAAGGAGATCAAGCTTCGGCCGAAGATCGATCCGCACGACTACGAGACCAAGAAGGGTCACGTGGTGCGGTTCCTCAAGGCCGGCGACAAGGTCAAGGTCACCATCATGTTCCGCGGGCGGGAGCAGTCCCGGCCCGAGCTGGGCTTCCGGCTCCTGCAGCGGCTGGCGGAGGACGTGACGGAGCTCGGCTTCGTCGAGTCCCAGCCCAAGCAGGACGGTCGAAACATGATCATGGTGATCGGGCCGCACAAGAAGAAGGCCGAGGCCAAGGCCGAGAAGGCCGCCGCCAAGGCGCGACATGACGAGAACCCTTCGGGGGACGCGTCATCGGCCGCGGACGGGACGCGCGTCAACGACGAGGTGTCCGTCAACGGAGCGGTGGCGGCTCCGCAGGAGTAACTCGCATAGCCTGGATCGTCAGGTAGTCGCGAGATCAGTCCGAGACCGGGTCCGGTCTCGTAGTCAGGCACGCCCTTGACTTGGGTTACCGGCCCGGGACATCGGCACGATCGAGGGAGAGACGGCTGAGATGCCGAAGATGAAGACGCACAGCGGTGCGAAGAAGCGGTTCAGGCTCACGGGTTCCGGCAAGCTTGTGCGCCGCCGCGCCAACCGTGCGCACTACAACGAGCACAAGCCGTCCACCTTGACGCGTCGTCTCAAGCCCGAGGTCGTGCTCTCCGAGGCCGACTCCAAGAAGATCAAGAAGCTGCTCGCTAAGTAACCGCCCCCGGGGAGATAGATACACATGGCACGCGTGAAGCGGGCGATCAACGCCAAGAAGAAGCGCAAGGTCGTTCTCGAGCGGGCGAAGGGCTACCGGGGTCAGCGATCCAGGCTGTACCGCAAGGCCAAGGAGCAGATGCTCCACTCGATGACGTACGCCTACCGCGACCGCAAGGACCGCAAGGGCACCTTCCGCCGTCTCTGGATCCAGCGCATCAACGCCGCTGCCCGCCAGAACGGCATCACCTACAACAGGCTCATCCAGGGCCTGCGGCTCGCCTCCATCGAGGTCGACCGCAAGATCCTCGCTGACCTCGCGGTCAACGACGCCGCCACGTTCGCGACGCTGGTGGAGGCCGCCAAGAAGGCGCTCCCCGCCGACGTGAACGCGCCGGTCGCCGGCTGAGCGAGGCACTGACGACCGTGCGGCCCGCAGCGTCATCGCTGCGGGCCGCATTCGCATTCTTGGGGGACGGGCATGGCCGGGTCTGAGCTGACCAACATCAAGTCACCGCGGGTCAAGGCCGCGCGGAGGCTGACGAAGCGGGCCTTCAGGGACCGCGACCGTTCCTTCCTGGCAGAGGGGCCGCAGGCGGTCCGCGAGGCGCTGGCGCTGGACGGGGTCGTGGTGGAGCTGTTCGCCACGGCCGAGGCCGAGTCGCGCCACGCCGACGTCGTCGCCGCCGCCACCGCCGCGGGGGTGCCCGTACATCGGGCCAGTGGCGAGGTGATGGCCGAACTGGCCCAGACCGTCACCCCCCAGGGGTTGCTGGCCGTGTGCCGCTTCGTGCACGTGCCTCTGGACACCTCCGTCGTCTCCGGCTCCACCCTGGTGGCGGTGCTGGCCCACGTCCGTGATCCCGGCAACGCGGGCACCGTGCTGCGTACGGCCGACGCCGCGGGCGCCGACTCCGTCCTTTTCACCGACGCCTCGGTCGACCCCTACAACGGCAAGTGCGTGCGGGCGAGCGCCGGCAGCCTGTTCCACCTCCCCGTCACCACGGGCGTCCCGGTGGCGCGGGCGGTGGAGCACCTGAAGGGGGCCGGGCTGCGGGTGCTCGCCGCCGACGGCGCGGGCAGGCAGACCCTGGACGACGTGGACCTGTCAGGCCCGACGGCCTGGATCTTCGGTAACGAGGCGTGGGGGCTCCCCGAGGAGATCCTGAAGCTGGCGGACGAGGTCGTCCGGGTTCCCATCTACGGGCGGGCGGAGAGCCTGAACCTCGCGACCGCCGCCGCGGTCTGTCTGTACGCATCTGCCCGTTCTCAGCGCACCGGCCCCGGCCCCGGGTGACGCCGCCCGCCCGGCGAGGCTGCCGTACGGCGTGAGAAACCCGCTATTGTCGGCGATGTAGCGTCGAGGAGGCGGGGTCGTGCACGGCGAACACACCGGTGAGCGGAGCACCGAGGCCGCTTCTGTGATCGACGTCGACGAGCTTCCCGACGGCCTCGTGGTGACCGACGGTGACGGCCGCGTGCTCACCGTCAACCGGTCCGCGGCCCGCCTGACCGGCGTCACCCGCGAGCGGGCCGCGGGGCGGCACCTGCGCGACGTGTTCTCCTTCCACGACCACGACGGGCGCGACTGGTGGAAGTGGTTCGACCCCTACGGCGGCCTGTCCAGCCGGGCCCGCCAGCCCGAGCTGCCGCTGCGCACCTCCGGCGGCCAGGAGCTGCTGGTGGCCGCCCGGCTGGTGCGCGAGCCCAGGCGGGGTGGCGCGGTCGTCCGGGTGGTCATCACGTTGCGCGACGCCGGGGCCCGCGCCCGCCTGGAGCGCAGCCGCGCCGACCTGGTCTCCACCGTCGCCCACGAGCTCCGCTCCCCGCTGACCAGCGTCAAGGGGTTCACCGCGACCCTGCTGGCCAAGTGGACCCGCTTCACCGACGATCAGAAGCTCGTCATGCTGGAGACCGTCAACGCCGACGCCGACCGGGTGACCCGGCTGATCACCGAGTTGCTCGACGTGTCGCGCATCGAGTCGGGGCGGCTGGAGATCCACCGCCAGGTGGTCGACGTCCCGGCCAGGATCTCCAGGATCATCGCGGGCCGGGTGGCCGCGGGCGAGCCGGAGGACCGCTTCGTGCTCCAGGTGCGCGGTGAGCTGCCCGAGACCTGGCTCGACCAGGACAAGATCGATCAGGTGCTCGCCAACCTGATGGAAAACGCGGTGCGGCACGGGCGCGGTACGGTGACAATAGTCGTCGAGCCGAGTGAATGGGGAGTGAGCGTGTCCGTCCGCGACCAGGGGGAGGGCATCCCGCCCGAGCTGGTCACGCGCGTCTTCCGGCAGTTCTGGCGGGGCAACGCCCGCCGCCGGGGCGGCACCGGGCTCGGCCTGTTCATCGTCAAGGGGCTGATCGAGGCTCACGGCGGCACCATCTCCGTGCAGCGCGGGCCCGAGGGCGGCGCCGAGTTTCGATTTATGGTGCCCACCGGCACCCCCGACTTCGCCTGATCGCGAATGTCGGCCCGGTGGGCTTACCCGACTAGACTCATGGCCGCTCAAGCCCTGGATTCGGAGCTCTCTCTTGTCAAACTACGACCCGGTCGAGGTGACCCCGCTGCACGCCGACGAGATGGCGCGCATGCAGGCCGAAGCGCTCGACGCCATCAAGGCGGCGCGCGACCTCGAAGAACTCAAGCAGGTGCGCCTCGCGCACGCCGGTGACCGCTCGCCGATCGCCCTGGCCAACCGTGAGATCGGCGCACTGCCTCCGGCGGCCCGTTCCGAGGCGGGCAAGCGCATCGGCGGCGCCCGCCGGGCGGTCGCCGACGCCCTCGCCGAGCGGCAGGCACAGCTGGAGGCCGAGCGCGACGAGCGGGTCCTCGTCGAGGAGACCGTCGACGTCACGCTGCCCTCCACCCGCGCCCCCCGCGGCGCCAGGCATCCGCTCACCACCCTTCAGGAGCGCATCGCCGACGCCTTCGTCGCGATGGGCTACGAGGTGGCGGAGGGGCCCGAGCTGGAGGGGGAGTGGTTCAACTTCGACGCGCTGAACATCTCTCCCGACCACCCGGCGCGCTCGGAGCACGACACCTTCTTCGTGGAGTCCGTCGACTCCGGCAAGGTGCTGCGCACCCAGACCTCTCCCGTCCAGATCCGCGCGCTGCTCACCCGGGAGCTCCCGGTCTACGTGATCTCGCCGGGCAAGGTGTTCCGCACCGACGAGCTCGACGCCACCCACACCCCGGTCTTCCATCAGGTCGAGGGGCTGGCGATCGACGAGGGCCTGACCATGGCCCACCTCAAGGGCACCCTCGACCGGTTCGCCGAGGTGATGTTCGGTGAGGGCATCACCACCCGCTTCCGGCCCAACTACTTCCCGTTCACCGAGCCTTCCGCCGAGATGGACCTGAAGTGCTTCGTCTGCCGCGGCGCCTCCGCGCTGCCGGGCAACCCGTACTGCCGCACCTGCAAGTCGGAGGGCTGGATCGAGTGGGGCGGCTGCGGCATGGTCAACCCGCGGGTGCTCGTCGCCTGCGGCGTCGACCCCGCCCGCTACAGCGGCTTCGCCTTCGGCATGGGCGTCGAGCGCACCCTGATGTTCCGTCACAACGTCGAGGACATGCGCGACATGGTCGAGGGAGACGTCCGCTTCACGCTTCCCTTCGGAATGGAGATCTGATGAAGGTCCCGCTTTCATGGCTGCGGGAGTATGTCGATCTCCCCGCCGTCACGGCGCACGAGATCGCCGAGAAGCTCACCGCCGCCGGGCTCAAGCTCGAATCCGTCACCTCCTACGGTCACGACATCAAGAACGTCGTCGTGGGCGAGGTGATCTCCTTCGAGACGCTGGAGGGTTTCAAGAAGCCCATCCGCCACTGTCAGGTCGAGGTGGGCGAGGCCGCGCCACGTGAGATCGTCTGCGGCGCGACCAACTTCGAGGCCGGCGACCGCGTTCCGGTCGCGCTGCCCGGCGCCGTGCTGCCCGGCGGATTCGAGATCGCCTCGCGCAAGACCTATGGGCGCCTGTCCGACGGCATGATCTGCTCGGAGGCGGAGCTCGGCATGGCCGACTCCTCACCCGGCATCCTCGTGCTGCCCGCCGGCACCCCGATCGGCGCGGACGTGGTCGAGCTGCTCGGCCTGCGTGACGACGTGCTCGAGCTGGAGATCACTCCGGACATCGGCTACGCCCTCTCGATCAGGGGTGTGGCCCGCGAGGCCGCCACCGCCTTCGACTCGGCGTTCATCGACCCCGCCGACGTCTCCCCGCCCGCCGCGTCGGCCCCGTCCTATCCGGCCTCGATCGCCGACCCGTCGGCCTGCGACCGCTTCGTGCTTCGTGAGATCCGTGGGTTCGACCCGTCGGCGCCGAGTCCTCTGTGGATGCGCGCCCGGCTCTCCCGTGCCGGTATGCGCCCGGTCTCGCTCGCCGTCGACGTCACCAACTACGTCATGCTGGAGATGGGCCAGCCGCTGCACGCCTTCGACGCGGCCAAGCTGACCGGCGAGATCGTGGTGCGCAGGGCCGAGCCGGACGAGACGCTGGAGACGCTGGACCACGTGGTCCGAAAGCTCCACCCGGACGACATCCTGATCACCGACGGGTCGGGCGCGATCTCGATGGCCGGCACCATGGGCGGCCTGCACACCGAGATCTCCGACACCTCCACCGACATCGTGATCGAGGCGGCCCACTTCTCCGCCAGCGGCACCGCGCGCATGTCGCGCCGGCACAACCTGGTGAGCGAGGCATCCAAGCGCTTCGAGCGGGGCGTCGACAGGGAGCTACCGCTGTACGCCTCCTGGCGTGCGGCCGAGCTGCTGGCCGAGCTCGGCGGCGGTACGATCCAGCCGGGCGTCACCCACGCCGAGGTGGAGGTCGAACCGGTCCACATCGCCGTCCCGAGCGGCTACCCGGGCAGGGTCGCGGGCACCGCCTACGACCGCGAGACGGTGATCCGCCGCCTGGAGCAGGTCGGCTGCACGGTGGAGAGCTCCGCCACCGCGACCGGATCGGTGACGAGTGGTACGGCAGGCGGCACCGCCGCCACGGGCGACCCGGCCTCCGCCGGAATCGCCGCGAAACTCGCGGTCACCGGTGACGACATGCTGGCGGTCACCCCACCCTCGTGGCGGCCCGACCTGACCGACCCGAACGACCTCGCCGAGGAGGTCATCAGGCTGGAGGGCTACGAGAACCTGCCCTCGATCCTGCCCGCCGCCCCCGCGGGCGCCGGTCTCAGTGAGAGCCAGCGCCTGCGCCGCAGGGTGGGCCGCGCCCTGGCCGCCGCGGGATACGTCGAGATCCTCGCCTACCCCTTCACCGGGGAGCACGATCTGGACAACCTGCAGCTGCCCGCCGACGACGCGCGCCGCGTGGCCGTAAGGCTGGCCAACCCGCTCAGCGAGGACGAGCCGCTGATGCGGACGACCCTGCTGCCCGGCCTGCTCAAGACGCTGGTACGCAACGTGGGCCGGGGGTTCGGCGACGTGGCGCTGTTCGAGGCGGGTCTGGTCTACCGGCCCTCGTCCGACGTGCCCTCCGTCGCTCCCGTGCTGGGCGTCGACCGCAGGCCGAGCCCGGAGGAGCTCGCCTCGATCGAGTCCGCGCTGCCCGCCCAGCCGCTTCGGGTCGGGGTCGTGCTGGCCGGGGAGTTCGAGCCGTCCGGCTGGTGGGGCAAGGGACGCCCGGCCGGCTGGGCGGACGCCGTCGAGGCGGCCCGCGTGGTGGCCGCGGAGGCCGGCGTCGCCCTTGAGGTCCGCGCGGACCGGCACGAACCCTGGCACCCTGGTCGTTGCGCCGCGCTGTACGCCGGTGACGTGCTCGTCGGTCACGCCGGTGAGCTGCACCCGCGCGTCGTCGAGGCGTACGGCCTGCCGCCGCGCACCTGCGCGATGGAGCTGGAGCTGACCCGGCTGGAGTCGCTCGCCGCCGGTTCGCCGCAGGCTCCGGCGATCTCCGCCTACCCCGTCGCGAGCCAGGACGTCGCGCTCATCGTCGACGCGGCGACCCCGGTGGCCGCGGTGGAGGCGGCGCTGCGCGAGGGCGCGGGCCCGCTGCTGGAGTCGATCCGGCTGTTCGACGTCTACACCGGCGCCCAGGTCGGCGAGGGCGGAAAGTCCCTCGCCTACTCGCTGCGCTTCCGGGCGTCCGACCGGACGCTCACCGTGGAGGAGACCACCGCGGCCCGTGACGCGGCCGTGGTTCTGGCGGGGGAGCGCACCGGGGCGCGACAGCGCGGAGCCTGACCGCCTCGAAAGGGGCTCGGGACGTGTCCCGGGCCCCTTTTTCGCCGTATCGGGCCGGGACGTCTGTTTCTCGGGATGTGGCGATGGCATACCCGTCGGTCGTTCAGGGCGGATCGCCCGCCCGGAGCGGAGAAGAGCTTCCCCGGAGGAGGGGATGATGAGGCATCTGCTGGTGTTCGCCGAGCGTGACGCCGCCGAGGAGGTCGCTGAGATCGTGGCAGGGGAGTTCCCGGCGATCGGGGTGCCCGAGGTGGTGAGGGAGACCCTCGCGGGTGAGGACGACGCCGAGGATGCTCAGTGGCTGGTGGTGGTCGAAGACCCTTCCGACGCGCTGCCGCCGGAGGGGGTCGCCCGGCTGGAGGCGCTGGCCGAGGAGCATGAGGGCTGGCGCGAGAGCGGGTGAGGCGCCGGTGGGACGCGGCCCCGGTTTGTGGGCTCCCGCCCAAGGGCGGGGATGTCCGGCCAGTGCGGTGGAGCCCGCCTTGGGGTGTGCGGGGTGCGAAACCAGACCTCTTAGAGTTGGTTGATGTCCGTCAGGTCGATGTCGATGTCGAACGGCGCCGAGATCTTGAGCTGGTCGTGGTGGATGCCGGTGAGAACGTAGGACTTGGCGACCGGGTCGAGCTCGTAGACGTAGACGGCGGGCTTTCCCGACTGGTTCTCGACCAGCCAGAAGTGCGCGATGCCCGCCTCTGCGTACAGCGTCGGCTTGCGGTCGCGGTCGCGCTCCTTGGAGTCGGGGGAGATGACCTCCACCACCAGCACGACGTCTTCGGCCCGGTAGAAGGTCTGCTCCGAGCTGTGCTCGGCGGAGGCATGGATGACGCTGATGTCGGGCTCGGGCCGTTGCCGCTCGCCCAGGACGACGCTCATCTCCCGGCGCGCTCGAAGATCTTTTGGAATGGTCCTGTTAAGACCCGTCTCCAGGAGATACATGGTGCGCGTGTGAAAAGAAGCCTGAGGACTCACGAAGACCAGGCTTCCATCAATTAACTCTGTGTGTGCGGGCAATTGCGGAATGCGATCGAGATCCTCTGCGACGAACCCCTCCGGCGGGGGGAAGGCCCAGTCGGGCAGTGAGGACTCCGTCATCTCAGGGCTCCGAACGTCGACCGTCATGGTCTCACAGTAGCAATGGGATTGCGTTCCGTGAGGATGTTCGCCGGTGCCCGTCTCAGGCGCGGGCGGCCTCCTCGCGGCGGGCGCGCTCCCTGACCGCGTGCTCGTCGGTGCGGGCGTCATAGGTGCGGAACCTCGGCAGCAGTGCGGCCATCGCGGCCACCGCGCCGACGCACAGCAGCCCGCCGGCGCCCAGGGAGAAGCGGGTGCCGCCGAGCTGGGCCATCAGGCCGGCCCTGGCGTTGCCGAGCATCGGGCCGCTGGTGTAGGAGAGCAGCTCGATCCCCGCCAGACGGCCGCGGAACTCGTCGGGGATGGTCTGGTTCCAGATGGTCGAGCGGAAGACACCGCTGATCATGTCGGCGGCCCCGGCCACGGCCAGGAAGGCGAAGATGCCCCAGACGTTGGGCATCAGCGCCGCCAGCGCCACCGCCACCCCCCATACGGCCGCCGCGACGATCACGCCGAGGCCGTGCCGGTGCACGTGCGCGGTCCATCCGGAGGTGACCGAGGCGATCAGCGAGCCGATGGCGGAGGCGGAGAAGAAGAGTCCGAGAGCCTCGGGGGCGCCCAGCTCGTCGGCGAGGAACGGATACAGCGCGGTGGAGAACGCGAAGATCATCGCGGCGATGTCGACCAGATAGGTGCCCATCAGGTCGGAGCGGCCCACGGCGTAGCGGACCCCCTCGATCAGGGAACCGATCGAGGCTTCGGGACTGTCCTCCGAGCGCGGCTGGGCCCGGACCATCCAGAGCAGGACCAGGGAGGCAAGGAAGGTCACGACGTTGATGCCGTACGCGGCGGCGACGCCGAACCAGGCCGCGATCAGGCCGCTGAGGCCCGGGGCGACGATGGCGCCCAGGTTCCACCGGAATGCGCTGAGGGCGGCGGCCGCGGTCAGCTGGTCGTGCCTGACCACGCGCGGCAGCAGCGCCTCCAGGCTGGGCCGCTGCAGGCTGCCCAGCCCGGCCGAGAGCGTGCCGACCACGTACAGCACCCAGATCTGTGGTTTCGGCAGCAGCGCGTTGAGGGTCAGGATCGCGACCGTGAGGCAGAGGCCCACCTCGGTGAGGAGAATGATCTTGCGCCGGTCGAGGGCGTCGGCGATCGCTCCGCCCCAGAGCCCGCACACCACCATCGGGACGAACTCGGCCACGCTGACCAGGCCGACCGCCAGGTAGGAGCCGGTGAGCTCCTTCATCTGCAGCGGGACCGCGACCAGTGTCAGGAAGGTGCCGAACATCGTGATGACGCCGGAGCCGAAGAGCAGCCGGAAGTCACGCGAGTCGCGCAGAGGGCTGAGATCCATCGCCAGACGGCGAAGCAGGGATCTGATCGGTCGATCGGCGTTTTCCGGCACGAGCAGTCAGTGTCGACGGTGACCTGCGCGAGGGCAAACCATTTTTCCGAACGGGTCACCGTCGGGGTGGGGTGTCGGAAAACCGTTTCCGGCGCGCGGAAGGCGATGACGACGGGACGCCCGGCCGCATGTGGCCCCCCGGGGTCTCCTGCGGGTGCGGAGCGGTGTGTCAGAGGTCGAGGACCTCCTGGCGCAGGCGGGTCTTGAGGATCTTGCCGCCGGGGTTGCGGGGGAGTTCCGTCTCGCGCACCCAGAACCTGACCGGGATCTTGAAGGGGGCGATCCGCTCGCGCAGGAAGGCCCGCAGTTCCTCGTCGCTCGCCGGGGACGACAGGCGGAGCACCGCGCCGACCTCCTCGCCCAGTTCCTCGTGAGGGATTCCTATCACCGCGGCGTCCTCGACCGCCGGGTGTTCGAACAGTGCGGCCTCGACCTCGGCGCAGTAGACGTTCTCGCCGCCGCGGATGACCATGTCCTTGGCCCGGTCCACGATGAACACGAACCCCTCCTCGTCCACCCTGGCGAGGTCTCCGGTGTGCAGCCACCCGTCGACGATGGTCTCCGCGGTGGCCTCGGGCCGGTTCCAGTAGCCCAGGATGACGTTCGGCCCGCGCAGGCAGAGTTCGCCGACCGCGCCGACCGGCACCTCGCGGCCGCCCGGGTCGGCGATCCGCACTTCGACCACGGCCATCGGCAGGCCGATGCTGTCGGGTTTGGCCAGGTAGTCGGCTCCGGTGTTGCTGATGGCGAGCGCGGTGGTCTCGGTCATGCCGTACCCGTTGGAGGAGGAGCGGTTGGGCAGCTGCTCGGTGATGCGCTCCAGCAGTTTCGGCGGTGCGGGGGCGCCGCCGTACCCGAGGCCGCTGAGGCTGGAGATGTCGTACTTGTCCAGGTCGGGGTGCGACAGGAGCTGCCACACGTTGGTGGGTACGCCGGTGAGACCGGTGATCCGCTCGCGCTCGATCAGCTCCAGCGCGCGGCCCGGGTCCCACTTGTACATCAGCACCAGGCCACCCCCGCTGAACATGGTGGTGGTCAGCACCGCGAAGCAGCCGGTGGCGTGGAAGAGCGGCACGGTGAGCAGGGTGACCCGCCGCTGCCCCGAGGTCTCACCCGGATCCTTGCCCGCCCTGATCGCGCCCCGGTACATGCCGTAGGCGACGGTCATCGGCGACTGCCCGAGGTTGCGGTGGCTGCCGAGCGCGCCCTTGGGGTGGCCGGTGGTGCCGGAGGTGTAGAAGATCGTCGCCGGGTCCTCGGGGGAGAGGTCGACCGGTGGCGGCGTCACGTCCGCCTCCACCTCGCCCAGCACGTCCTCGAAGGAGCGGGCGCCCTCGGGTGTCTCGCCGCGGGTCACGATGAGCGCCGGGCCGGGCCCGGCGAGCCCGGCCGCCCGTTCTCCGTCGGCGATCAGCACCTTGGCCCCCGAGTCGGAAAGCCCGTACTCCAGCTCCTGCGGCGTCCACCACGCGTTGAGCGGTACGGCTATCGCCCCCGCGGCCAGCGCGGCCGAGAAGGCGATCACCCATTCGGGGTAGTTGCGCATGGCGATGGCCACCCGGTCGCCCTTGACCACGCCGTAGTCGTCCACCAGGCGTCGCGCGAGCGTGGCGGCCAGCCGGTAGTGCTCCTCGTAGGTGATGCGTTCGTCCTCGTACGCCAGGAAGACCTTGTCGCCGTGGAACCTGCTCGTCTCGAGAAGTGCCCGGAAGTCGCGGGGCGCGTGCTTCCAGGTTTTGACGGTCCCGCCGTGGCTGAGGATCTCCTCCGTCTCGAAAAGCTGCCCCGGTGCGGTGAGCCGGGCCTGGAGCTGGTCATGGGTGACAGTCATGCGTTCGCACTCCCGGAGGACGAGGGGCCGGAAACGTCACGATACCGACCGGTAGGTACGTGCAACAGGGCCGAAACATGACCGATGGCCTCGTGCCCGTATTCACAAGTCGCGAAGCGTGATTTTCTGATCTTTCAGCCTGGGTGGGGTATTTCTGAGCCTGGAAGCCCGTCGCCCTCGCCGGGCTTGCATGGCAATCCTTCAAGATGCATAATCTTTCTAGTAAGTCCATGAGAAGTAGTGCATGAATATGCAGAAACCGAGAGGGGTCGGATGAGAGCGGCGATCGCGGGTGCCAGCGGTTACGCCGGAGGTGAGCTCCTGCGCCTGCTGCTGTCCCACCCCGGCATCGAGATCGGCGCGTTGACGGCGGCCTCAAGCGCGGGCACCGCCCTCGGCGCCCACCAGCCACACCTGGCCCCGCTGGCCGACAGGATCCTGCTGGAGACCACTCCCGAGACCCTCGGCGGCCACGACCTCGTCTTCCTCGCCCTGCCGCACGGGCAGTCGGCCGCCGTCGCCGAGCGGCTCGGCGACGGCACCCTCGTGGTCGACTGCGGCGCCGACTTCCGGCTCGCCGACCCCGCCGCCTGGGAGCACTTCTACGGTGGCGTCCACGCGGGCACCTGGCCCTACGGGCTGCCCGAGCTGCCGGGGCGACGCGAGGAGCTGCGCGCCACCCGGAGGATCGCCGTGCCGGGGTGCTACCCGACGGCCGTCACCCTGGCCATGTTCCCCGCCTTCGCCGCCGGACTCGTCGGACCCGACGTGGTGGTGGTCGCCGCCAGCGGCACCAGCGGGGCCGGCAGGGCGCCCAAGCCGAACCTCCTGGGCAGCGAGGTGATGGGCTCCGCCAGCGCGTACGGTGTCGGCGGCGTCCACCGGCACACCCCGGAGATGGAGCAGAACCTCTCCCCCCTGGCGGGTGAGCCGGTCACCGTCTCCTTCACCCCCGTGCTGGCACCGATGAGCCGCGGCATCCTCGCCACCTGCACCGCCCCCGCCAGGCCCGGCCTCACCTCGGCGGTCCTGCGCGAGGCGTACGAGACCGCCACCAAGGACGAACCGTTCCTGCGGCTGCTCCCCGAGGGGCAGTGGCCCGCGACCTCGATGACCCTCGGCGCCAACACCGCCGCTCTCCAGGTCGTCCTGGACGAGCGCGCGGGCCGCGTCGTCGCCGTCGTCGCCATCGACAACCTCACCAAGGGCACGGCCGGAGGCGCGATCCAGAGCGCCAATCTCGCCCTCGGCCTGCCGGAAGAGTTCGGCCTACCTCTCAATGGAGTCGCCCCATGAGCGTGACCGCACCTCTCGGCTTCCGGGCGTCGGGTGTCGACGCCGGGATCAAGTCCAGCGCCGACCGCGACCTGGCACTGATCGTCAACGACGGCCCCTCGCGCGCCGCGGCCGGGGTCTTCACCAGCAACCGGGTGAAGGCCGCGCCGGTCCTGTGGTCCGCCCAGGTGCTGGCCGGAGGCCGGGTCCACGCCGTCGTCCTCAACTCCGGCGGCGCCAACGCCTGCACCGGGCCGCTCGGCTTCCAGGACACCCACGCCACCGCGGAGAAGGTCGCCGAAGCACTGGGAGACTCGGCGGGGGAGATCGCGGTCTGTTCCACCGGCCTGATCGGCGAGCGGCTGCCGATGGACTCGCTGCTGGCCGGGGTCGACCTCGCGGTCTCCCAGCTCGCCAGGGACGGTGGCCTGGCCGCCGCCGACGCCATCCGCACCACCGACACCGTCTCGAAGATCTCCTTCAGAAAAGGCGAGGGCGGCTACATGGTCGGTGGCATGGCGAAGGGCGCGGGCATGCTCGCCCCCGGCCTCGCCACCATGCTGTCGGTGATCACCACCGACGCGGACCTGCCCGCCGAGCACCTCGACGAGGTGCTCCGTAAGGTGACGCGGGTCACCTTCGACCGCCTCGACGCCGACGGCTGCATGTCCACCAACGACACCGTGCTGCTCCTGGCCAGCGGCGCCTCCGGGGTCGTTCCCGACCTCGCCGAGTTCGAGCAGGTGCTTCTCGCCGTCTGCGCCGACCTCGCCCGCCAGCTGCTGATGGACGCCGAGGGCGCCTCCAAGGCGATCGCCATCGAGGTCGTCGGAGCCGCCTCCGAGGACGACGCGGTCACCGTCGGCCGCGCCGTTTCCCGCTCCAACCTCTTCAAGTGCGCCATCTACGGCGAGGACCCCAACTGGGGCCGGGTGCTGTCGGCCGTCGGCACCACCGACGCCGTGTTCGAACCCGACAGGCTCAACGTGGCGATGAACGGCATCTGGATCTGCAGGGGCGGCGCCGCGGGCGACGACCGCTCCAAGGTCGACCTCACCCCGCGCGAGGTGACGATCACCATCGACCTGTCGGCGGGACCGCATTCGGCGACGATCCACACCACCGACCTCACCGCGGAGTACGTCCACGAGAACTCGGCGTACTCCACATGAGGCGCGCCGAGGCACTGACGAAGGCCACCACGCTGATCGAGGCCCTGCCCTGGCTCGCGAGTTTCCACGGCGCGACCGTCGTCATCAAGTACGGCGGCAACGCGATGACCGAGGAGCACCTTCGCGAGAAGTTCGCCGCCGACGTCGTCTTCCTGCGCTACGCCGGGCTCAAGCCGGTGATCGTGCACGGGGGAGGGCCGCAGATCAACGCCCAGCTCGACCTCCTCGGCATCGAGTCCACCTTCACCGCGGGGCTCAGGGTCACCACCCCCGAGGCCATGCAGGTCGTCAGGATGGTCCTCGTCGGCCAGGTCAACCGCGACGTGGTCGGCCTGATCAACCGGCACGGGCCGTTCGCGATCGGCATGTCCGGCGAGGACGCCCACCTGTTCACCGCCGTACGCAAGCACGCCGTCGTCGACGGCGTCGGCGTCGACATCGGCCAGGTCGGCGACATCGTCAAGGTCGAGGCCGGAGCCGTGCGGGCGCTGCTGGACGACGGACGGATCCCGGTGATCTCCTCGGTCGCGCGCAGCGACGACGGCACCGTCTACAACGTCAACGCCGACACCGCCGCCGCCGCGCTCGCCGTGGCGCTCCAGGCCTCCAAGCTGATCGTCCTGACCGACGTCGAGGGCCTGTACCGCGACTGGCGCCCCGGCACCGACGAGAACGAGATCATCGAGCAGCTGTCCGCCACCGAGCTGGAGAAGCTCCTGCCGAGCCTGTCCAGCGGCATGATCCCCAAGATGGAGGCGTGCCTGACCGCCGTCCAGGGCGGCGTGCCACGGGCCCACGTGCTCGACGGCAGGGTGCCCCACTCGGTGCTGCTGGAGATCTTCACCGACGAGGGCATAGGAACCATGGTGCTGCCGGACGCCGCCGAGGCGGCGGCCGCGCCGGAGCCGGTCAGGCGGCGGCCCGAGGCCCCCGCCCAGCTGAAGGGGAACGACGAGTGAGCACGCAGGAAAGCCCCGCCGGAGAGGCGCTCGCCAGGCGCTTCGAGGCCGCCTTCATGGCCAACTACGGCGTGCCCCCGTTGGCGCTGGCCCGAGGCGAGGGCGCGAGGGTCTGGGACGTCGACGGCCGCGAGTATCTCGACCTGATCGGCGGCATCGCGGTCAGCTCGCTCGGCCACGCCCATCCCGCGCTGGTGGAGGCCGTCTCCCGCCAGGTCGCCACGCTCGCCCACACCAGCAACCTCTTCCTGCACGAGCCCGAGGTGCTGCTCGCCGAGCGTCTGCTCGGCCTGCTCAAAGCCCCGGCCAAGGTGTTCCTCAGCAACTCCGGTACCGAGGCCAACGAGGCCGCGCTGAAGCTCTCCCTCAAGTACGGCAAGTCGAACGGCCGCACCTACTTCGTGGCCGCGGAGAACGCCTTCCACGGCCGTACTCTCGGCGCGCTCGCCCTGACCGGCAAGCCCTCGATCCGCGACCAGTTCGGCCCGTTCTCGATCGATGTCCGCTTCGTCCCCTACGGTGACGCGGACGCGCTCAAGAACGCGGTCACCGGCGAGTGCGCGGCGGTCTTCCTCGAACCCACCCAGGGCGAAGCGGGCGTCGTGCCCCCGCCCGAGGGCTACTTCACGGCCGCGAGGGAGATCTGCGACGCCACCGGCGCGCTGCTCGTCGCCGACGAGATCCAGTCGGCGATCGGCCGCACCGGGCACTGGTTCGCCCACCAGCACGAGGGCATCCTGCCCGACGTGCTCACCCTGGCCAAGGGCCTCGGCGGCGGCATGCCGATCGGCGCCTGCGTCGGCTTCGGCGCGGCGGCCACCGTCCTCGCCCAGGGAGACCACGGTTCCACCTTCGGCGGAAACCCCGTCTCCGCCGCCGCCGCGCTCGCCGTCCTCGACACCATCGACAGGGACGGCCTGCTGGAGCACGTCCGCACCCTCGGCGCCGAACTCGTGGAGGGCATCGCCGCGATCGACCACCCGCTGCTCGCCGGTGTCCGCGGCCGGGGGCTGTGGCGGGCCGTCGTGCTGAGTGACAACCGCTCCGCCCAGGTCCAGGCCGCCGCGCAGCGCGCGGGCTTCCTGGTCAACGCCCTCCAGCCCGACGCGGTAAGGCTCGCGCCCCCGCTGGTGATCACATCCGCCCAGGTCGCGACCTTCGTGGCCGCCCTTCCCGCCATCCTCGACGAGGCCGCAGATGCCCAGTAACCTCGCCGGACAGGCGCACGTCAGGCACTTCCTGAGGGACGACGACCTCTCGCCCGCAGAGCAGGCCCAGGTGCTCGACCTGGCCGAGGCCGTGAAGAAGGACCGCTACGCCTACCGCCCCTTCGAGGGCCCGCAGACCGTCGCCGTCCTCTTCGACAAGCACTCCACCCGCACCCGCGTCTCCTTCGCGGTCGGTATCGGCGAGCTCGGCGGGCTCCCCCTCATCCTCGACGCCGGATCCTCCCAGATGGGCCGGGGCGAGTCGATCGAGGACACCGCCCGAGTCCTGGAACGCCAGGTGGGCGCGATCGTGTGGCGCACCTCGGGCCAGGAGAGGATCGAGGCCATGGCCTCGGCGTCCTCGGTGCCGGTGGTCAACGCCCTCACCGACGAGTTCCACCCCTGCCAGATCCTCGCCGACCTGCAGACCGTGCGGGAGCACTTCGGCAGGACGGCGGGGCTCACCCTGGCCTACTTCGGAGACGGGGCCAACAACATGGCCCACTCCTACCTGCTCGGCGGGGCCGTCGCCGGCATGCACGTGCGGATCGCCACCCCCGCCGGATACCTGCCGGACGCCGAGATCCTCCGGCGGGCCGACGAGGTCGCCGCCGAGACCGGCGGATCCGTCGCCGTCCTCGCCGACCCGGCCGAGGCCGCCGCGGGCGCGGACGTGATCGCCACCGACACCTGGGTCTCCATGGGCCAGGACGGCAAGGAACAGCGGATCGCCGACCTCATGCCGTACCAGGTCAACGCCGCGCTGATGAGCCGGGCCGCCCCCGGCGCCGTCGTCCTGCACTGCCTGCCCGCCTACCGCGACCTGGAGATCTCCGCCGAGGTCCTCGACGGCCCGCGGAGCCTGGTGTGGGACCAGGCGGAAAACCGGCTGCACGCCCAGAAGGCCCTGCTGTACTGGCTGGTCTCGATGGCGGGCCGCGACGGGTCCCGGAACGCCGACCCCGCGGGTGACACGCGCGGAGGCGGGTGATCCGCGTGACGATCCCGATGACCAAGGTCGCCCGCCAGGCACGGATCGCCGACCTCCTGCAGCGGCAACCGGTCAGATCCCAGCCCGAACTGGCCAAACTCCTGCTGGAGAGCGGTGTCGAGGTCACCCAGGCCACCCTCTCCCGCGACCTGGACGAACTCGGCGCGCTCAAGCTGCGCGCCGAGGACGGCTCCCTGGTCTACGCCCTGCCAGGGGAGGGCGGCGGCCGGATAGGGCTCGCCAGGCTCGGCACCGGAGAGTCACCCGCCGCCAGGCTCAGCAGGTTCGCGGAGGAACTCCTCGTCTCCGCCGAGGCCTCCGCCAACCTGGTCATCGTCCGTACGCCGCCGGGCGCCGCGCAGTTCCTCGCCTCCGCCATCGACCACGCCGACTGGGAGTCCATCCTGGGCACCGTCGCGGGAGACGACACGATTCTCGTCATCAGCCGCGACCCGATGGGCGGGGCAGCTGTCGCCGAGGGATTGCTGCGGCACGCCGACCGACGTATTTAGCCTGCTCAGGCGGTCATCCCTGGCAACATCTGACTCCTGTGCCAACAAGATCTTGGAGATATCCATCATGACCGACCGGGTCGTACTCGCGTTCTCCGGAGGACTCGACACCTCCGTCGCCATTCCCTTCCTCGCCGAGAAGACCGGTGCCGAGGTCGTCGCGGTCGCCGTGGACGTCGGTCAGGGCGGCGAGGACATGGAGGTCATCCGCAAGCGCGCCATCGACTGCGGCGCCGTGGAGTCCGTCGTCGTGGACGCCCGCGAGGAGTTCGCCACCGACTTCTGCGTGCCCGCCCTGCAGGCCAACGCCCTCTACATGGACCGCTACCCCCTGGTCTCCGCCCTGTCGCGGCCGCTGATCGTCAAGCACCTGGCCGCGGCGGCGAAGGAGTTCGGCGGCACGCACGTCTCGCACGGCTGCACCGGCAAGGGTAACGACCAGGTCCGCTTCGAGGCCGGCCTGGCCGCCCTGTACCCCGAGCTCAAGGTCATCGCCCCCGCCCGCGACTACGCGTGGACCCGGGACAAGGCGATCGCCTACGCCGAGAAGAAGAACCTGCCGATCGAGACGTCCAGCAAGAACCCGTACTCCATCGACCAGAACATCTGGGGCAGGGCCATCGAGACCGGCTTCCTCGAGGACATCTGGAACGGCCCGATCGAGGACATCTACGCCTACACCGCCGACCCGGCACAGCCGCGCGACGCGGACGAGGTCATCATCAGCTTCGTCAAGGGCGTCCCCGTGGCGCTGGACGGGCGTCACCTCACCCCGTTCCGGATCATCGAGGAGCTCAACCGCCGCGCGGGCGCCCAGGGCGTCGGCCGCCTCGACATGGTCGAGGACCGGCTCGTCGGCATCAAGTCCCGAGAGGTCTACGAGGCGCCGGGCGCCATCGCCCTGATCACCGCCCACATGGAGCTGGAGAACGTCACCGTCGAACGCGACCTCGCCCGCTTCAAGCGGTCGGTGGACCAGCGCTGGGGCGAACTCGTCTACGACGGCCTCTGGTTCTCCCCGCTCAAGAAGGCCCTCGACACCTTCATCGCCGAGGCACAGGAGCACGTCACCGGCGAGATCAGGATGACCCTGCACGGCGGCCGGGCCACCGTGACCGGGCGCCGCTCCGAGGCATCGCTGTACGACTTCAACCTCGCCACCTACGACACCGGCGACACCTTCGACCAGTCCCTCGCCAGGGGATTCGTCGAGCTGTGGAGCCTGCCCTCCAAGATTGCCTCCGCCCGTGACGCCCGACCGGTCCGATTGGGCTAAGGTCGCGGATTGAACTGGGAGGGAGAACAACGGTGACTGATGGTGGCAAGCCCATGCGGCTCTGGGGCGGCCGGTTCGAAGGAGGTCCGGCCGACGCGCTGACCAGGCTCTCGGTGAGCGTGCACTTCGACTGGCGGTTGGTGCCGTACGACCTGATGGCCTCGCGCGCGCACGCCAGGGTGCTGCACCGCGCGAACCTGCTGAGCGACGACGAGCTGGCGCGCATGATCGGCGCCCTGGACGACCTGGAGCGCGCCTGCAAGGCGGGCGAGTTCCGGCCGACCGTCGCCGACGAGGACGTCCACACCGCACTGGAGCGCGGCCTGCTGGAACGCCTCGGCACACTCGGAGGCAAGCTCCGGGCCGGTCGCAGTCGCAACGACCAGGTCGCCACCGACCTACGGCTTTACCTCCGCGACCACGTCAGGCACATCGTGTCCAGGCTGGTGGAGCTGGAGACCGCGCTGATGAGCCAGGCCGAGGAGCACGCGGAGACCGCGGCCCCCGGTATGACCCACCTGCAGCACGCGCAGCCGGTCTCCTTCGGCCACCAGCTCCTGGCGCACGTGCACGCCTTCGCCCGCGACATCGATCGCCTGCGCGACTGGGACAGGCGCGCGGCCGTCTCCCCGCTGGGAGCGGGGGCGCTGGCCGGGTCCTCCCTGCCGCTCGACCCCCGGGCCGTGGCCGGAGAGCTCGGTTTCGACTCCGCCGCGCCCAACTCGATGGACGCGGTCGCCGACCGCGACTTCGCCGCCGAGTTCCTGTTCGACGCGGCGATGATCGGCGTGCACCTGTCGCGGCTGGGCGAGGAGATCGTCCTGTGGGCCTCGCAGGAGTTCCGCTGGATCGAGATGGACGACGCCTACTCCACCGGCTCGTCGATCATGCCGCAGAAGAAGAACCCCGACGTGGCCGAGCTGGCCCGAGGCAAGAGCGGCCGTCTCATCGGCAACCTCATGGCGCTGCTGACGACCCTCAAGGGCCTGCCGCTGACCTACAACCGCGACCTGCAGGAGGACAAGGAGCCGGTGTTCGACTCCGTCGACAGCCTGCTGCTGGTCCTTCCCGCGATGGCCGGACTCGTCGCGACCATGCGCGTCAACACCGCCAAGCTGGAGGCCTCGGCCCCCGACGGGTTCGCGCTCGCCACCGACCTGGCCGAGCTGCTGGTCCGCAGGGGGGTCGCCTTCCGCGAGGCTCACGAGGCGGTCGGGCACCTGGTCGTCTGGTGCCAGGTCAACGACAAGGACTTCGGCGAGCTCACCGACGAGGAGCTGGCCAAGGTCTCACCGCACTTCACACCCGACTCCCGTGAGGTCCTCTCGGTGCCCGGCGCCCTGGCGGCCCGCAAGGCGCACGGCGGTACGGCACCCGACCGGGTCCGCGACCAGCTCATCGCGCTGCGGGAGATCGTCGACGCTCAGGCCGCCTGGGCGAGCGGAAGCTGATGCGGGGCGAGGACCGGTCCGACACGCCGCTGGCCCGCGGCTTCTTCGACCGGCCCGCCCACGAGGTCGCCCCCGACCTGCTGGGACGGGTGCTCGTACACGGACAGGTCGCGTTGCGTCTCACCGAGGTAGAGGCCTACGGGCTGCCGGGTGAGGATCCCGCGTCGCACACCTACCGGGGCCGGACGCCACGTAACGCGGTGATGTTCGGCCCCCCGGGTCACCTGTACGTCTATTTCACGTACGGTATGCACTTCTGCGCCAACCTCACGTGCCTCCCCGAGATGATCGGCTCCGGTGTGCTGCTGCGGGCCGGAGAGGTGATCTCCGGCGTGGAGACCGCCCTGGCCCGCCGGAGCGCGGGAAGCACCAAGCCCGTCAGGGAGGTCGATCTCGCCAGGGGGCCGGCGCGACTGGCGGTGGCGCTCGGATTCACCCGCGAGCACAACGGGCTCGACGCCTGCGCCCCGGGATCACTCTCCGTGATCGAGGGCGAACCTGCCAAGGCGTCGTCCGTCCTGTCGGGGCCACGCACCGGTGTCTCGTCAGGAAAGGAGACCCCGTGGCGCTTCTGGATCGACGGCGAGCCCACGGTCTCACCCCACCGCCCGCATGTCCCGCGCCGGCGGTAGGCCGCGCATGCTCTCCCCTGCCGACCTTTCTCCCGACTGTCCTGGGGCGCGAGAAGGGTTTCGAGTGGCGCGGTGGTGCCGTGATCGGGCAGGGTGTACGAGAGCGCTAAATGTCCCTTCGAGCATTGGAAAGCAAGGATCGTGACCGACATTCTGGATGACCTCGCCTGGCGCGGCCTGATCGCGCAGTCCACCGACATCGACGCCCTGCGCGCGGCGATGGCCGAGGGTCCGATCACGGTCTATTGCGGCTTCGACCCGACCGCACCCTCCCTGCACGTCGGCAATCTGGTCCCGCTGCTCACCCTCACCCGCCTCCAGCGGGCGGGCCACCGGGCCATCGGCCTGGTCGGCGGCGCGACGGGCCTGATCGGCGACCCCAGCGGACGGAGCACCGAGCGCTCGCTCAACTCCTCCGACGTCGTGGCCGAATGGGTGGCGCGGATCCGCGTCCAGGTGGAGAAGTTCCTTGACTTCTCGGACGAGAAGACCGGGATCCTCGTCAGCAACCTCGACTGGACCGAGGGCATGTCCGCGATCGACTTCCTGCGCGACGTCGGCAAGCACTTCCCGGTCAACCGGATGCTCGCCCGAGAGTCGGTCTCGGCCCGACTGGGCGGAGAAGGGCTCAGCTACACCGAGTTCAGCTACCAGATCCTGCAGGCCAACGACTACCTGGAGCTGAACAGGCGCCACGGCTGCACGCTCCAGATCGGTGGCAGCGACCAGTGGGGCAACATCACCGCGGGAACCGACCTCATCCGCCGGGTGACGGGCAGCCACGTGCACGCCCTCACCGTGCCGTTGATCACCAAGGCCGACGGGACCAAGTTCGGCAAGACGGCAGGCGGCGCGGTCTGGCTCAACCCGGAGATGACCTCCCCGTACGCGTTCTACCAGTTCTGGCTGAACGCGGACGACCGTGACGTGGTGAAATTCCTCAAGATCTACAGCTTCCGGTCCCGTGAGGAGATCGAAGGGCTGGAGAAGGCCGCCGCCGAGCGGCCCGCCGGGCGCGAGGCGCAGCGGGCGCTCGCCGAGGAGTTCACCACGCTGCTGCACGGTGCCGACGAGTGCGCCGCGGTGATCGCCGCCTCGGCGGCCCTGTTCGGCCAGGGCTCCCTGCAGGAGCTGCCGGCGCGCACGCTGGGGGAGGCCCTCGCCGAGGTGCCGCGTGCGGAGGTCCCCACCCTGGGGGCGTCCTTCGTCGACCTGCTCGCCGAGAGTGGCCTGGTCAAGTCGAAGTCGGAGGCGCGCCGAGCGGTGAAGGAGGGGGGCGCCTACCTCAACAACGTCAAGGTCACCGACGAGGCGTACGTGCCGTCCGCCGATGATCTGCTCCACGGACGCTTCCTGGTGCTGCGCCGTGGCAAGCGTTCCGTCGGCGGCGTCGAGATCCTCGCGCCCTGACTTTTCCTCCGCACATCCGCGCACTGGTGTGATGTGGATCTTCCGCGTTGTCCCGGTCTTTGTTGGTTTTTGGCCTTTGGTCAGGTCAACGCGGAAGATCTCGAGCGGTCGGCGTCCGGCTCCGGCCGGGATACCGGCCGTCTTGTTGAGTAACGTTCCGGTAGCGAACGCTCCTGGTTTTCCTAAGCAACCGCGCTGACCTGCGGTTTTGTTGGAAGCAGCTGATTTGACGATGCTTCGAAGGGCGCATAATCTTTTCAATGCCCCGGAGCGAGCCGGACGCCGATCGGCGGACGGGCCCAGGGCCACTCCACCTGAACGAACCTGAGCGTTCGGACTCCGCGTAGGTCACCGGAAAACCGGTTGAGTTCGCTGTGTCCTGGATGGCAGGGTTGGTTCAGTGGGTTGCCTCGAGAGCGAGGCGGAGAGAATCCTAGCGAGTTTACAGGTTTTGTGACAATACGGCTGCCGGTCAGCAATTTGACACAATCTTGATAGGCTTGTACGGTTGAAATACGAAATGGAACGCCCCGGAGTTCTGCCGGACCGGTTGGTCGGGTCAGGGTGATGGTGTACGCGTCCGTTTCTTGAGAACTCAACAGTGTGTT
>NZ_JBEPDA010000025.1:0-104451 GCF_040299985.1 Streptosporangium sp. NPDC000563
CCTCGATCCGAGGAGTCGCGACGCCCCCTTGAAACCACCAGGAACTTCCCGGGGCCGTTCCGCGTCCGCCCGCACCTTTCCCGGAGACCGGCGCGGGCCCCGGCACGGAGGCGGCGACGGCGCCGTCCGAGATCAGGCGGATCAGGCGGATCAGGCGGATCAGGCGGTGATGTCCTTGCCGGTGAAGCGCGCCCAGGCGACGGAGCCGAAGACGGCGACGTAGGCGGCGAAGACCAGCAGCCCCTGCCCCATCTCACCGGTGGCCACCGGATCTCGCAGGACACCGTCGAAGCCGCTCCACCAGTGGGTGAGCAGGTAGGGCTGGATCGCCGACAGCTGCGGGATGACCCCCAGCAGCTGGGACACGATGACGACGACCACGGTCGAGGCGATGGCGCCGACGGACACCTCGGTGAAGGTCGACAGCGCCAGCGCGACGGCGGCCAGCGCGGCCATGCCCGCGGTGACGTACAGCGCCACGACACCGATTCGCAGCACGCCGTCGAGGAAGGGGATCGTCCCTCCCGACAACAGCGTGATCGGCCCCGCGGGGAACAGCAACAGGCCGACGAGCAGCGCGGACAGCGCCACCGCGGCGACGGCGGCCAGGCAGAAGACGACCGCGCCGGCGTACTTGACGGCCAGCAGGCGGGTCCGGCCGGCCGGGGCCGCGAGCAGGTAGCGCAGCGTGCCGATGCCCGCCTCCCCCGCGATCGAGTCACCGGCGACGACCGCGACGGTGACCGGCAGCAACAGCTGCACCAGGACGGAGAACGCGGCGAAGGTGAGGAAGAGCCCGTTCCCCGCGACCTGTTCGAAGATCGCCGACCCGCCGCCGGCGCCTCCCTCTCCCCCCATGGACCCGCTGAACATCCGCAGCGCCGCCCCGATCAGCGCCGGGATCACGGCGAGCACGGCGAGCATCGCGATGTTCCTCGGCCGCCGGAAGATCAGGCCGATCTCCGAGCCGAGCAGCCGCAGCCACGCCCGAGGGGCGCCCACCGCCCGCGCGAGCGGAGGGGCACCGCTAACCGTCGACATCGAATCCCTCCCCGGTCAGGCCCACGAACATGTCCTCAAGGCTCGGTCGCTGGACGGCGAGGCCGCGGACGGCGACGCCGTCGGCGACCAGGGCGGCGCACACCCGCTCCGCCGCGCCGCTCCCCAGCGCGGCGCCGACCTCACCGTCACCGAGGCGGATCTCCGCCAGGCCGAGCCCCGCCAGCACGGCCGCCGCCTCGACGGTGTCGGGGGTCTCCACCCGGATCCTCACCGTCTCCCGCGCGCGCAGATCGGCGATGGATCCCTGGGCGACGAGCCGCCCGGTTCGCATGACGGCGATGTGGGAGCACATCTGCTCCACCTCGGCCAGCAGGTGGGAGGAGACGAACACCGTCGTCCCCTCGGCGGCGATCTCCTTGACCAGGCCACGCACCTCGCGGGTGCCCTGCGGGTCCAGGCCGTTGGTCGGCTCGTCGAGGACGAGCAACTCCCTCGGGCCGAGCAGCGCGGCGGCGATGGCCAGCCGCTGGCGCATGCCGAGCGAGTAGGCGCGGTAGCGCTTGCCCGCCGCGGCGGCGAGGCCCACCCGTTCCAGCGCGTACCCGATCCTGGCCGAGACCGTGCGCGGATCCGCGGAGGGATCGGCGGCGTCGTAGCGGCGCAGGTTGGCCTCGCCCGACAGGTAGGGGTAGAAGGCCGGCCCCTCGACGAGGGCGCCCACCCTCGGCAGCACGCCGCCCGCCGCCGAGGGCATCGGCGCGCCGAGCAACCGCCACTCCCCCGCCGTCGGGGCCACCAGACCGAGCAGCATACGAATCGTGGTGGTCTTTCCCGAGCCGTTGGGGCCGAGGAAGCCGAACACCGACCCGCCGGGTACGGCCAGGTCGAGGGCGTCCACGGCCACCTGACCGCTTCCGAAGCGCTTGGTCAGCCCGCTGGTGACGATGGCGAGATCCCCGTCGGCGGCGGGACCCGGCACCGGTCTCTCGTCCGTCAGCACGGCACCCCCGGCCACCCCGCCGTCCCCGACCTCGCCGGCTCCGCTCTCCGAGGTCTCGCCGCTCCGGTTCTCACCGTCCCCGCCGTTTCTCGCGTTCTGGACGATCGGCACTTCTCCCCCACTGCTCGTCGGTCGTGGGACGGCCGCGCGGCCGTCCCGTCTCATCTCACGCCCCGGACGTTCGCGGGCCGCCGGATCCGCCGGATCTCCCGAACGCCCGCGTGGTCCGGAGGGGCGTCCCCGGTTCACGCCCCCTGATCCCGCACATGGGATCGGAGGACGCCCGCCGGGAGCCGGGCGCGGACACCTGACTCCCGGCGTCGTGTTCACTTCCGACCGGCCGCCTCGGACAGCTTCTCCGGGGTGACGGCACCGACCAGCAGGCGGCCGTCGTCGGTCAGCAGCGCGGAGACCAGCTTGGTCTGGACGACCTTGCCGCTGCCCCACGTGCCACTGATCGGCTTGGCCGACTTCAGCATGGCGTCGGTGATCGCGTCGGCGTCCTGTCCGACCGCGTCTCGTGAGGCCTCGTCCCGTGGTGCCGAGGTCAGCTTCCGCATCTCGGAGGCGGGGATCACCGCGACCGTGGTCCAGCCTTCGCCGACGATCTCGGCCTTGTTCCTGATCTCCTCACCTTCCCTGAGCTTCTCCCCCTGCCGCCCGCGCTCCTCGGCGAGCTCGCCGAGCGACGTCTCCTCGACCTTGGCGCCCGCGGGCGGGGTGAAGGTGAAGTTCTCCGCGGCGGGCGGGGAGAAGGTGACCGAGGTGAAGCCGATCTCGAAGGCGGGCTCGGCCGCGCTCCTGGCGTACACCTGGATCCGCAGCGGGACGAAGGTCTCCCCGTCCAGCGCCACCTTGACCTCCTTGACCAGGGAGGAGGCGTCCTTGGGCGCGAGGACGAGCTGGTAGGCCGCACGGTCGGCGACCTTCTCGGTGTTGGTCACACTGATCGCGGTGTCGTCCCCGGCCTTCTCCAGCAGCTGCCGGGCGAACTGCTGCGGTGTGGCCGCCGTGGGCAGCGCGCTACGTGCGGCGCCGTCGGCCGGCCCCCCGTGCCCGAGTCCCTCGGCGTCCTTCGCCTCCCCCACCTTGATACGGGTGGCCTTGTTCGCGTCGCTCTGCCACATCCACACCTGGTCGCCGTTGACGATCAGGTTGGTCTCGCTCATCCGCCCCGGGAGGGCGAAGCGGACCTTGTCCTCACCGCCGTACCAGACCTTGAGCTCGTGCGAGCCCGCGAGCAGGCCCGCGGGCGAGGATCCCCCCATGCCCGCCACGTCGGGCAGCCCCGGCAACCCGAGTGAGGCGGTCTGCACGACGGTGCCCGACATGGGTTTGAGCCCGGTCTGGCTCGCCTGGACGGCGTCGGCCAGCAGCTGCTCGGCGGTGCGCTCGGGCAGCGCGGGATCCCCCTGCACGGCGGCGATGACCGGTCCGGCTCCGATGGCTCCGGCGACCACCGCGATCGCGGCGACCGGCACCGCCCACCTCACCGCGCGCCCCCGTCTCGCTTGCTCAGACATCTCATTCCTCCACGGTATGCCGTCAATCCCTGTCAGCAGCAGCCTGCGCGACGGGTCCTGTGCCGAAGCTGAGACAGACTGAGAGGGCTCACAGGCTTCTCAGCCGCCTCTCAGGCCGGGTGGTCGAGGATGGGCACGTCGGGACGGTGAAAGGGGCAGTCATGCGGGTTCTCGTCGTCGAGGACGAGCGGAGGATGGCCGCCGCCCTGCGGCGTGGTCTGCAGGCCGAGGGGTTCGTGGTCGACCTCGCGCACGACGGGGAGGACGGCCTGCACCAGGCGAGACACGGCGACTACGACGTGGTGGTGCTGGACATCATGCTGCCCAGGATCTCCGGCTACAACGTCTGCAAGCAGCTGCGGGCCGAGGAGAACTGGGTTCCGATCCTCATGCTGTCGGCCAAGGACGGTGAGTACGACATGGCCGACGGGCTCGACCTGGGCGCCGACGACTACCTGACCAAGCCGTTCTCGTACGTGGTGCTGGTGGCCAGGCTGAGGGCGCTGCTGCGGCGCGGGGCGAGCCGGCGCCCGGCCGTGCTGAGGGCCGGAGACCTGGAGCTCGACCCGGCTCGGCGGCGCGTCACCAGGGGGGAGACGCCGGTGGAGCTGACGCCCAGGGAGTTCGCGCTGCTGGAGTTCCTGCTCCGCCACCACGACGAGGTGGTCTCCAAGACGGAGATCCTGGAGCATGTCTGGGACACCTTCGACACCGATCCCAACGTGGTGGAGGTCTACGTCGGCTACCTGCGGCGCAAGATCGACGTGCCGTTCTCCCGGAACGCGCTGCAGACGGTACGGGGAGCGGGATACCGGCTGGCCGGCGATGGCGGCTGATCCGGCGCACCGGGATTTCGGGGACCCACCCGCCAAGGCGGGAACGGGCTCCCGCACCGGCACGGGTCCGCACGGAGGAGGGCGCGCGGTCGGCAGGTGGCGGCGCAAGAGCCTGCGCTTCCGGCTGACGGCGGTCGCCTCGGCCGTGCTGGCGGTGGCGCTGGTGGTCTCGGCCTACGTGATGATCACCGTGCTCGGCAACGCGCTGCGGGACACCATCGACGAGTCGATCTACCAGCGGGCCAGGGACACGGTCTCGCTCGCCGACGCCGGACGGCTGCCCGACGAGATGACCTCGCCGGACGGCACTCTCCTGCAGGTGATCGACGGCGCGGGGCGGATCACCCACACGACCACCGGCACCGACAGGCTGGTGCCGCTGCTGGACGCGGAACAGCGGGCGGCGGCGATCGGCGAGGGCGAGGCGCGGTTCCTGGACGGCAAGCCGTACGGCATCCCGCACCTGCTCCGCGTCCGGGTGCTCAGCGCCGACCGGGGGCAGACGGTGATCGCGGCGCGTTCCTTCAGCGAGGTGCAGACCAGCATCTCCACGGCGGGGAACGTGCTGATCGTCGGCACGCCACTGCTGCTGGTCCTGCTCGCGGCGGCGAGCTGGGTGATCATCGGCGGGACCCTGAGGCCGATCGCGGCGCTGCGCCGGGGTGCGGACGAGATCACCGACACCGCCCGCTCGCGTCGCCTGCCGGTGCCCGAGGCGCGCGACGAGGTGCACAGTCTGGCCACGACGCTGAACGCGATGCTGGCCCGGCTGGAGAAGGCGGGCATCCGGCAGCAGGCCCTGGTCTCGGACGCGGCGCACGAGCTGCGCAGCCCGCTGGCGAGCATCCGGCTCCAGTTGGAGGTGGCTCTCGGCCACCCCGAGGGGCAGGACTGGCGGGAGACGGCCGAGGGCGTGCTCGAGGACACCATGCGCCTGTCCCGGCTGGCCGAGGACCTGCTCTCGCTCGCCCGCCTGGACGAGCGCGGCGGCACGCCCGCGCGGGGGGAGCCGGTGGAGCTGGACCAGCTCGTCCCGCAGACCGTCGAACGCTACGGCGAGGCCGTCACGGTGAGGATCATCGGCGACCCGGGCGGTGCGCCCGAGAGCGGCCCCGCCCCGGCCGGCGGCGCGGTCGTCGACGCGACCGGCGACGCGACCGGGGGCGTGTCCGGCGGCGCAGGCACGCCGGAGAACGGGTCCCGCGACACCGGCGGCGCGGTGGAGAGCAGGTCGATCACGGTCACCGGGGACGCGCTGGACCTGGGCCGGGTGCTCGTCAACCTGGTCGACAACGCGCTGCGGCACACCTTCGCCCCCGTGGTGGTCGAGCTGCGGACCGAGGGGGCCGACGCGGTGCTGACCGTCGCCGACGACGGGCCGGGCATCCCCGAGGCCGACCGGGAGCGGGTGTTCGACCGGTTCACCCGGCTGGACAGCTCGCGCAGCCGCGACGAGGGCGGAGCCGGGCTGGGCCTGGCCATCGTGCGCGAGACGGTCCACGCCCACGGCGGCGCGGTCCATCTGGAGGACGCCTCCCCGGGTCTTCGCGCGGTCGTACGGCTTCCGCTGTCCTGATCGAGGCCGTTGGATCACCCACTCGGCCGGGCGACGGGCCTCCGCCGTATCCCCCGTACGGGTCGATTCGTGTGATGCTGGCATTTTCCCGGCGGCCCTCGCGGGCCGTTCCCTTCCGGCCCGCGCGAGCCGTACCCCCGAGGAGAGCGATGAGCCTGCCCGACAAGGGCCGCAGCACCGAGGAACTGCTGGCCGAGATCACCCGCCTCAAGCGGGAGGACCTGCCGGTGCGCGGAGGCAAGGTGACCGCGTACGTCTACGACACCGGGCGGCCAGAGGTGCACGAGGCCGCAGCCAGGGCCTACTTCGAGATGCTGGAGGTCAACACCCTCGACCCGACGGCCTTCCCCAGCGTGGTGGAGATGGAGAAACAGGTCGTCGGCGCGGTCGCCGAGCTGCTCGGCGGCGGGTCGGGCATCTTCACCAGCGGCGGCACCGAGTCGATCATGCTGGCGGTGAAGGCGGCACGGGACGCGCGGGAGACCGCGGGGCGCCCCCGGATGGCGGTCCCGGTGACCGCGCACCCGGCCTTCCACAAGGCCGCGCACTACCTGGGGCTCGTGGTGGACGCCGTGCCGGTGGACCCGGTGACCTTCCGCGCCTCCCCGGCGGACGTCGAGGCCGCGATCACCGAGGACACCGTCCTGGTGGTCGCCTCGGCTCCGTCCTACCCGCAGGGCGTGATCGACCCGGTCGCCGGGATCGCCGCGATCGCCGCCGCGCGTGGCGTGCCGTGCCACGTGGACGCCTGCGTGGGCGGGTGGCTGCTGCCGTGGCTGCGCGAGGCCGGGGCGGACATCCCGCCCTTCGACCTGTCGGTGCCCGGGGTCACGTCGCTCTCGTGCGACCTGCACAAGTTCGGCTACGCCCCGAAGGGCGCCTCGGTCGTGCTGTTCGCCGATCCGGCGATGAGGCGGCGGGCGTACTTCGCCTCGGCGTCGTGGCCCGGCTACACGGTGATCAACGCCACCGTGCAGAGTTCGAAGTCCGCGGGCCCGCTGGGCGGCGCGTGGGCCACCCTCCAAGCCCTGGGCCGGGAGGGCTATCTGGAGCTCGGGCGCACCACCCTGGCGGCGGCCCGCGAGCTCCGCGCGGGCATCGCGAAGATCCCGGGGCTGCGGGTGCTCGGTGACCCGGAGTCGGCGCTCGTCGCCTTCGGCTCCGACGGAGGCTCCGGCAGTGGCTCCCACGGGGACTCCGGCGGCGAAGGGGTGGACGTGTTCGTGCTGTCGGACGAGGCGCGGAGACGCGGCTGGTTCCTGCAGCCGCAGCTGTCCTACGCGGGCATCCCGGCCAACATCCACATCACGGTGACCGGGGTGACGCTGCGGGGCGTCGAGGCGATGCTGGAAGTGATCGCGCAATCCGTGGAGGCCGCGCGGGAGCGGGGTCCCGCCAAGCTGCCGGAAGGGCTGGTGGAACTGGTGGCGGGCCTGGACCTGGACGCGCTCGACGACGCCGCCTTCGGTGAGCTGGCGTCCGCGGTCGGGGTGGACCTGGGCGGTTCAGGGCAGCCGGAGATGGCCGTGGTCAACGCGGTTCTCGACGCCCTTCCCGCCGATCGGCGAGAGGCGATCCTGATCCGCTTCCTCTCCGTCATCTATTCCTGATCCACCGGCGTCACCGGCGCAGTCTTTCCACGGTGGCCAGGGCGGCGCGGGCGGAGGCGGCGTCGTGGACGCGGAAGACCCGGGCGCCCTGCCAGGCGGAGACCGCCAGCGTGGCCATGGTCCCGGCGTGGCGTTCGTCCACCGGCAGGCCGCCGAGGGTCTCTCCGACGAAGTCCTTGTTGGAGACCGCGACGAGCACCGGCCAGCCGGTGGCGACCATCTCGTCCAGGCGGCGGCTGACCTCCAGGGAGTGCCAGGTGTTCTTGCCGAAGTCGTGCGCCGGGTCGATGAGGACCGACTCCCTGGGCACCCCCGCGGCGACGGCGCGCTCGGCGAGGTCGACGGTGTAGCCGATGACGTCGGCGACCACGTCGGCGTAGGCGATGCGGTGCGGGCGAGTGCGCGGGGTCACGCGCCCGGCGTGCGCGCAGACCAGGCCGATGCCGTGCCTGGCGGCGACTCCTGCCAGCTCGGGGTCCACCCCGCCCCAGGTGTCGTTGAGAAGGTCCGCGCCCGCCTCGGCGACGACCTCGGCGACCTCGGCGCGCCAGGTGTCGACACTGACGATGAGCCGGGGATGGCGGCGCCTGACCTCGGCGACCAGGTCGGCCACCCGGCGGATCTCCTCGGCGGGATCGACCTCGTCGCCGGGACCCGCCTTCACGCCGCCGATGTCGACGATGTCCGCGCCTCCCGCGACGGCACCGTCCACCGCCTCCAGGGCCGCCGCGAAGCCGTACGTCCTTCCCCTGTCGAAGAAGGAGTCGGGGGTGCGGTTGACCACCGCCATGATCGCGAACTCGCCGGGCCGGAACTCACGGCCACGCAGGCGCAGGATAGTCATCGAGACCGAGCCTATAGCCCCGGTGTCGGAGAGGACGGCGCTCCCACCTGCGCCGCCTCTGGGGGAAATCTGGGAAAACCAGCGAACCACAGGGTCCTTACGCGGCCGACCCACTTTCGGCCACGGACAGGAACTCCTGCGCGATGGCGGGCAGCCGCCGCCGCGCGTGAACGATGGCGATCACCCGGCGGACCGAGGGATCGAGGGTGCGGACCACGAGCCCGGCGCGGGAGGCCTGCTCGGCCATCCCCCGGTACCAGAGCATCGAGGCCGTACCCGAACGGACGGTGCCCAGCCAGTTGCCGCGCTCGTCGAGCTGCGTCGCCACCACGGGGGCCACACCGTGCTTGGCGAAGAGCGCGTCGAACTCCCTGCGCCGGGAACTGCCGGGAACCGGCAGCACCAGCCGCATGCCGTTGAGTCTCCTCATCGGCACCGGGTCGGGCAGGTCCACGCCGGGCGGGGAGATCAGCACGATCTCCTGGCGCTCCAGCGGGTGGCTGACCAGATCGGTGGGGACGGGCAGGTCCGTCAGGCCGAGATCGGCCCGTTGGTCCCTGATGGCGCTCACCACGCCGTCCCGCCCGTCACAGCGGACGATGTGAATGCGTACCCCGGGATGTTCCGCGGTGTACGCGGGGAGGAGGCGTCCTGCCAGCCCCGGTTCGAGGCTGGGTATCGAGGCGATGCGAAGCTCCGCCTCGGACGCGTGGCCGTGCGTGGACAGTGACTCGATCTCGCGGACGGCGTCGAGTGCCTCCCGGGCCAGCTTGACCACCCGGCGTCCCTGTGCCGTGACGACCACGCCACGTCCGGAACGTGCGAACAACGTCATCCCGAGCTCTCGTTCCAAATCCCTGATCGCACGGGAAAGGGCAGGTTGTGCGATGTACAGCGACCTGGCCGCGTCGGTCATGGTGCGATGCTCCGCCGTCGCGACCACATAGCGGAGCTGCTGCAGATTCATGGTTTGAAGCTAGGTCACGGGCCCTGGATCGGTCCGGTACATAGCGGAGATCACCTCGGATGATTTCGGAATGTAATCGAATGCAGCGACATCCGTGACGGATGATAAATCAGTATGCTTACGCCCCAAATTCGGCAAAAGTCCGGACCTGTAGCTCATATCAGACGCTCGGGGTAACGGGGAGACAGCGTGACAGGCAACGGACAACATCCTCCACCACCCCCTCCACCAGGGGGGCGACCACCTCAGGAGCCGCCCGGGTGGGCGGCTCACGGCCACCCCCAGCCGCCACCGGGGTATCCACCGCAGCCGGGACAGGGAGACCGTCCGGCGTCGCCGTGGCAGGGACACCCGTCGCCGCCGGGGCAGGGCTATCCGCACACGCTCATCCTGCCCACGTACCCGGAGCAGGGGCACCCCTCGCCGGGACAGGGAAACCCTCCGGCGCCGCCTCCGGGACAGGCCGGATATCCGCCGGCACCCCCGTCAGGACAGGCCGGATACGCACCGGCACCGCCGAGGCAGGGAAACCATCCAGCGTCGCCGCCGGGGCACGGGAGCCACCCGGCGTCGCCGCCAGGACAGGGATTCCCTCCCGGCTACGGGTATCCCCCCGCCTCCCGGCAGCCGAGCCCGCCCCAGAGCCACCCCCAGCCACCGCCCTCCGGATATCCGCCCCGGTTTCCGTCTTCGCCGGCGCGCCCGCAGCAGCCGCCGCCGGAACAGGGATACCGGCATATGCCCACACTGCCCGGCGGTCAGGCGCCGTACGGTCATCCGACCCCACCGCCATCGCCGTACGGCGATCCGGCCCCACCGGCGCCGCCGTACGGTCATCCATCCCAGCCACCGTCGCCGTACGGTCATCCGACCCCGCCGCCGTACAGTCACCCGGCCCCGCCACCACCGGACCTGCGGCAGCGGCACGCCTACCCGCCACCGCAGTGGCAGCCGCAGCGCTCTCGTTCCAGTGGCGCCGGGGCGATCGCCGGCGGGTTCCTCGGTGTGTTCGCGCTGGTCTTCCTCGGGCTCGTGGTGATGGGCGCGGTGGCCAAGAACAGCCGCCGCTCGGTTTCGGTCTCGCCGGTCGCGATCTCGCCGCCGCCCACCTCCCTGGACGGCAGGCCCACCGCGAAGCCCGCGCGGACCGCGTCCAGCGAACCGCGGCGGACGACGACCTCCTCCGACGCCTCGAAGGACACGGTCACGCCCCCGACCAGGGCACGGGCGCTCAACACCAGCCTGGAGAAGAACACGCTCTACCGGGCCGGCGGGCTTCCCAGGGTCAACTGCCCGGCGGGATCGGCCAGCATCTACGACCACAGTCAGCTCAAGGCACTGATCCTCAAGACCTCCAGATGCATGGACAAGGGGTGGTCCCGGATCATGCGCGAGCAGGGCATGGACTGGCGTCCGCCCGGCTACGCCCTCACCGCGACGAAGGGCCGCGGCGCCTGTGGCGACTTTCCCTCGCCGGGCAGCATGGTGCCCTACTACTGCCCGCGCAACACCACCATCTACGCCTCGACCAGGGCGATGGTGCGCGGGGTGGGCAACTCCGGCGGGTACGGCTCCATCACCGACTGGCACGGCGGGGTCGTCAGCATGATGGCGCACGAGTACGGACACCATGTGCAGCATCTGTCGGGGTTGTCCGACACCTGGTGGCAGAAGTCGCTCCGCTCCGGCAGTCAGAGCGGAAGGCTCGCGCTCAGCCGCCGGTTCGAGCTCCAGGCGACCTGCTTCGGCGCGATGTTCATGCGCTCGGTCTCGGCCAGCTATCCGGTGACCCCCGCCCGGCGCAACACCCTCTACTACTTCTACTCCCGCGTGGGCGACTGGCCCGGCTACCCCCGTGACCACGGTTCCCCGGCGAACAACCATCGGTGGTTCCGGCAGGGCTACGAGAAGAACAAGACCTTCCAGTGCAACACCTGGTTGGCACCGTCTTCAGCGACATCTTAGATAACATCACGACTTAAACGATCATTCACCACAGATTAGCTATCTGTCTGTCATGTCCAGGTATGGGGACTAGAATCCTGGCAAATTCCGTTCAATCGGGGAACCTTGGCTGTTTTGCCAGGTAGACCGGGGCAAGACGTAGTAGGAAGCGGTGTGACGATGCGCCTTGGGCAAGACTCGGGGGATCTCGCCGGCGACAGTGGGAACGGGAAACGGCGCCCCCGGCGCCGCAGCGGTGGCCAGGGCGCGGGCCGCGGCGGCGGCCAAGGTGCAGGTCGTGGCGTCGCGCAGGGGGCGGCCGAGACACAGTCCCCCGCCGCTCCACCCGGCACGCCACAGGCGCAGGGCTCTCCCTCCGGGCAGAACGCGTCCCCCTCCAGGGACGCGGCGAGCGGACTCCGGGCGGCTCCCGGCCAGGCCCAGAGCGTGCCGGACGGGCGGGGCACACCCCCGCAGACCCGGCCCGGCGTACGGGGCGCCGCCGACGGACAGGAGGCGCGCTCCCCTCTGGGCGCGCACAACGGGCCGGGGACGCCCTCCCCCCACGACGTACGCGGCGGGCAGGGAACGCCTCCCCCGAACGGCGTACGCGACGGGCAGGCCACGCACGACGCACAGGAGTCCGTTCCTTCCCGAGGGGCGCCCGAGACCGAGGCGGCCTCTCCCTCGCAGGCCGGAGCTGGACCGCGGCCCGACCAGCCCGCGGGACCGGCTCAGCCTCAGGGAGCAGCCCCGCCCGGAGGGCCCGGCAGCCCCGGAGGACCGGGCCAGAGCGGAGGGTCGCCTCCCGGCCCCCCTGCCCCTCCCGGGCCGCCCGGGAAGCGGCCGCGGTTCGCCAAGCCGATGACGGTCGGCGCGCTCATCGGCTGGACCGCGTTGTCGGCGCTCCTGCCCGGCGCGGCGCACCTGCGGGCGGGACACCGCCGCACCGGATACATCCTCCTCACGATCTTCGGCGCGCTGTTGCTCGCCGCCCTGGTCGGCGCGCTCGTCCTCAGCGGTGACGGCAACGCGGGCTTCGTCGCCCGCGACAGCACGCTGATGACCGGGGCGGTCCTCGCCATCGTCGGCGCGATCGCCTGGTTCCTGCTGGTGCTCTTCTCCTACGTCTCCCTCGGGCCCGACCGGCTCAGCGGCAGGGGACAGATCGTGTCGGGAATCGCGGTCGGCGTGCTGTGCGTGTCGGTGATGGCGCCGTTCGCGCTGACCGCGAGCACCGTGCTGACCGTCAAGGACGCGGCCAACAGCATCTTCGAGAGCGCCTCGGCCAACCCCACGGCGGCCCCCGTCAAGCACGAGGACCCGTGGGGCGGGCGCAAGCGGGTGAACTTCCTGCTCGTCGGCGGCGACGGCGCCGGAAACCGGGAGGGCGTGCGGACCGACAGCATGACCATGGCCAGCGTGCACGTCGCGACCGGCAACACCGCCATGTTCAGCCTCCCCCGCAACCTCCAGCACGTCCGCTTCCCGCCGAACACCCCGCTCGGCAAGCGGTTCCCCGACGGGTTCATGCGCGAGCTGCCCAACGGGGGCCTGCTCAACGAGGTCTGGCAGTACGCCGAGGACCACCCCGAGCTCATGCCCGACGTCAAGGACGGCCATCGAGGCCCTCGGGCCCTCATGGAGGCGATCGGCTACACGCTCAACCTGAAGATCGACTACTACGCCCTGGTCAACATGTTCGGTTTCGCCCACCTGGTGGACGCCATCGGCGGCCTGAGGATCAGGGTGGAGAGCGACGTGCCCTGGGGCGGCCTCTACGGCACCGCGGGGACCATCAAGGCCGGATACCGGAAGCTCACCGGCGAGGAGGCCCTCTGGTACGGGCGCTCCCGCGTCGGCAGCGACGACTTCTCCCGGATGGCCCGCCAGCGCTGCGTCATCGGCGCCTTCACCCAGCAGGCCACCCCGTCGGTCGTGCTCACCAACTTCGTCAAGATCGCGAACGTGGCCAAGAAGATGGCCAAGACCGACATCCCTCGCGAGTTGCTCGAGCACATCACCGAACTGGGGCTGAAGGTCAAGGACGCTAGGATCGTGAGCCTCCAGTTCGTGCCGCCGGAGTTCTACACCGGCTCGCCCGACTGGCAGAAGATCCGTGCCGCGACCGCCAGGACGCTGCGCCAGTCACTGCAGCCGGCCCGTCGGCCCCTCGCCGCGACGGCCTCCCCCGGGACGAGCGGCACGAGCGGATCAACGCCCACCGCCACACCCAAGCCCTCCAGGACGGCGGTGGCCAAGCCGAGCCAGACGCCCACCCCGAACGGCAAGGGCGAGGCCGCGTCCCTGGACGAGCTCTGCGGGTTCTGACCGCCCCGCGCGACCGGCTCCGCCGCCGACCATCCCGCACGCATGTGGCCCGCCCTCCGCGAAGGAGGACGGGCCACCGGCGCTTTTCCCGGAGCCCGCCGGGCTCAGCCGGCCTTGGCCGCTCCGACGCCCCTCGCGGTCCTGGGCAGCAGGACGAAGGCCCCCAGATAGATCAGGCCCGCGACGATCAGCAGTGCCTGGTAGCCGATGACCAGCGCCAGATACTCCAGGCAGCCTCCGACCATCGCGCCCAGCAGGTTCGCCCCGAAGGACACGGTGGCGTCCGCGGAGTCGGCGAAGCGCTTGGCGAACACCACGTTGGCCGCGAAGATCGGCAGGAACGCCACGACCACGGCCGCCACGGCGCGCACCGGCAGCGGCAGGCTCAGCAGCCACGAGTTGGGCACCAGCCAGGCGAGGACCAGCCCCGCGAGCAGCACCCCGTACATCACCGGCAGCGACGGCACCCTGAAGCGGCGGGTCACCTCCACCGCGGCGAGCACGGCGACCAGCACCCCGCCGAACACGATCGCGTTCACCACCCAGGTGGTGCCGAACAGCAGCGCGAACCCGGTCACGCTCTTCGTCTCCAGCAGCAGGAACGCCACCCCGAGCAGGAAGAGGTCGGCGTACGGGCGCATCCGCCGGTAGGGACCGGCGACGGCGCGGACGGCGAGCAGGCTGACGACGAGGATCAGGCCGAGGGTGATGACGTAGATCTGCGGGATCGTCCGGTCCTTCAGGTAGAGGAAGGGCCGGTCGTCACCGCTCGGCGGCGGGGTGTCGGCGGTCGCCCCCGCCCATTCGGAGTCGCAGCGCTGCGCCTCGGCGGTGAGACCCGCGGTGATCACCGCCTGCTGCCCGGTCTCGCTGACGATGTCGACGCAGGGCTTGTGGCCGAAGGCGGCCTGCATGGTGGAGCCGAGGCGGTCCACCAGCCAGGTCTCGCGGTAGTAGTTGTACATCGAGAAGGTGCCGCCGGGCTTGAGGTGGTCCCTCGCCGCCTCCATCGCCTGCTGGGTGAACAGGTAGCTCTCCAGCCGCAGCGAGCTCGCCCCGGACACCAGGGTGAGCGAGTCGGGCAACGCGAAGAGGATGAGGTCGTACTTGTCGGAGGTCCGTTCCAGGAAGGCGCGGCCGTCGGTGACGTGGGCGGTGACGCGGGGGTCGCTGTACGGACTGTCGGGGTGGTAGGAGCGGCCGAGTTCGAGCAGTTTGGGGTCGATCTCCACGGCGTCCACACGCTTGGCGCCCTTCGACAGCGCGATCGACACGTCGGTCCCGCTGCCCGCGCCCACGATCAGCACGTCGTCCAGCTTGCCCGAGGTCGCGCGCTCGTACGGCAGGGCGTACTGGCGTTCCCACTCCAGGCGGCTTTTGGCCGGGCTGGCCTGCTGGTGCGGGATGCCGTTGACCTTGATGTCCATCAGCGGCACGTCGTTCCAGTAGCCGCGCACGTAGGTCACCTTGTAGTAGGGCGACCACAGCGCCCCGGCCGTCAGCGACTCCGTCGCGAGGACCCCGACGACGATGAGGGAGGGCACGAGCAGCGCCGCGCGGGCCCAGACCCTGCGGGGCCAGAGCAGCACCGCGTAGGCGACCGCGGCGATCAACCCCCACACCACCGGGGGCGCGCTGAGGAACGACAGCGCGGTGAACAGCGCGATGCCGCCGAGGCTGCCGATCAGGTCGTAGCGGTAGGCCTCCAGCCGTTCCAGCTCGGGGAAGCACCGCCCGACCAGCTCGGCCGGGCCCATCAGCACGATCGCCGCCGCGGCGAAGATGACCGGCAGGATCAGCCAGGCGGGCGGCCCGCTCTCGCTCAGGCTCGTCCAGTACAGGACCCCCTCGGTCTGGCGGTCCACGGTGACCGGGAAGAGCCACACGACCAGCACCAGGACGGCGAGCACGATCGGCGAGTAGTACGGCTGCCGGGTGGTGCGTCCCACCCGGAGGAAGCCGAGCCCGATACCGAGAAACGACCCCAACAGGACGAAGTTGGTGAAGTAACTCAGATGAACGATGTTCGATCCGGTCCATCGGATCAGGGCCAGCTCCAGGAAGAGCATGAACCCACTGGCGACGATCAGTCTGGGCCGGGTGCTCAGCCAGTGGGTGTGCCGGACATCTGGGGTGGGGGGTGGAGTCGTCTCCGCCTCTGCGGTCATGCCGCCCAACGCTAGTCACCGGCACCCGCACAGGGAAGGAAATCCATCCCTGTCGTTTGTGTGGGTTACATGCCATGAGACCAGATAGAGGGTGGTTTCAACGGCTGGACGCGATCGAGGCGGATGCAGGAACGTGGTGGAGCCCGATCCTCTCAAGCCCCGGTGGTGCACATGCGGGTCCTGCTCCAGCTCCGTCCATCCCCCGACGTCGTCGCGGCCGTGGCCGACCCCTCGGTGAGCACGGCGGCGGCCGACGTCGCCGACGCGTTGCCCGGCGTCGTCGTGGACCCCTCCTTCACCCCTGTCGTCGCTCCCCGCCCGGTCCCCCTCGCCGGGGGCGATCCCCTCTCGCTCAACCAGCCGCTCACGTTCTCCTTCGCCGACGACGAGGCCTCCGTCCTGGTCCGCGGGGAGATCTCCGACGACGAGATCTCCACCCGGGTCACCCTGCTGCCCTCGCTGCGTCCCGACGTGGTGGGGGTCTTCGCCGACCCGATGATCCAGCGGAGCCTCACCTGCGGCGGAACGCCACCGGTGGGCGACTGGCGCGACGTGGAGCGGCTGCTCCACGTCCCCGAGCTGGCGCGCGAGGGCCTCGACGGCTCTGGCGTCGCGCTCGCGGTGCTCGACAGCGGTATCAACGCCGCGCACGTGGCCCGGCAGTTCGACCGCGGCGTGGCCCTCGACGCCCAGCGCAGCTGGAAGCCGTCGGGGGTGCGGGGCGAGGCGGGCGAGTTCCCCGTCGACCACGGCACGATGTGCGCCTTCGACGCGCTCATCGCCGCCCCGAGGGCGTCGCTGATCGACGTGCCCGTGCTGCTCTCCCGGCGTCCGGGCGGCTCGGCGCTGGACGGCCTGCTGTCGGACGCGGTCGCCGCCTTCGCCCACCTGCGCACCGTCCTCGAAGACCAGCCCGAGGCATCACGCTCCCTCGTCGTCACCAACAGCTGGGGCTCCTTCTCCCCCAGCTGGGACTTCCCCGCGGGCCATCCCGGCAACTACTCCGACAACCCGGCCCACCCGTTCAACCTGATCGTCTCCAGCCTGGAGCAGGCGGGCGCCGACGTGCTGTTCGCCGCGGGAAACTGCGGGCGCGACTGCCCCGACGGCCGGTGCGCGTACGCCAACCGGCCGATCACGGGCGCGAACTCCCACCCGCGCGTCCTGTCGGTCGGCGGGGTCGACATCCGTGGCGAGCGGGTCGGCTACTCCTCGCAGGGGCCCGGCCGCCTCACCGTGAGAAAGCCCGATCTCTGCGCCTTCACCCACTTCTCCGGCTCGCGGGCCTTCGGCGACGACGAGGCCGACTCGGGCACCTCGGCCGCCTGTCCCGTCGTCGCCGGGGTCGTCGCGGCCATCCGCACCCTGTGGCCCTCCTCCCGGCTGTCCCCCTCCCAGCTGCGCACCCTGCTCCGGCGCACCGCCGACGACCGCGGCGACATCGGGTTCGACCACGACTACGGCTACGGAGTCGTCGACACCCCCGGGATGCTCGCCTCGTTGCGACGCCGCGCCAGACGCGTAGCGTGAGTGCATGCTCCTGATCACCGTACGGCTCCCGCCCGACGCCACGCTCGCGCAGGCCATGCGGCGCCTGAAGCTGCCCGAGGAGGACGTCGACACCGACTACGGCCTGGTGCTCATCGACCCCGACCAGGGCCTGTACGGCCTGCGGGTGAGCGAGGTCGCCGCCCGCCGGGTCGCCCCGAAGGAGGGCGGCCCCTACTCCGACCCGAAGATCGAGCCGTACGGCCCTCCAGGCTGAACACCGCACTCGCCGGGCGGGGCCCGGCCCCCTGCCCCTCTGCCTGCCGGACAGAGCACAGGGGCAGGGCCGAAAGCAGTGGTGGCACTCTCTTCCCGGCACGGAACGTTCCCGTACCGCAAAGCCCGAATATTTCGGACACCTCACTCCACGAAAGGCGGATTTCGGTCTTCACCGGTCCGTTATGATCTTTGCTTGTCCTTGACCTTTTGACTTCCGGGAGTCCCCGTGCCACCGCGCGAGCGTCTCCGCCGCCTGCTCGAAACGCAGCGTTTCCAGCAGTTCATCATCACCGTCATCGTGATCAACGCGGCCACGCTCGGACTGGAGACCTCGGCGACGCTCGCCGAGCCGTACGGCGCGGTGCTCACCGTCGTCGACCACCTCGCCCTCTACGTCTTCGTCGCCGAACTCACCGCCAAGCTGTACGCCTACGGCTGGCGGTTCTTCCGCAACCCGTGGAGCCTCTTCGACACCGTGATCGTGGTCGTCTCGCTGCTCCCCACGGCGGGCGGGCTCTCGGTGCTGCGCGCGCTGCGCATCCTGCGGGCGCTACGGCTCATCTCCGTGCTTCCCAGCCTGCGCCGGGTGGTGACCGCGCTGCTCACGGCACTGCCGGGGATGAGCTCGATCGTGCTGCTGCTGGCACTGGTGCTCTACGTCGCGGCGGTGATGAGCACGAAGCTCTACCACGTCACCGCCCCCGAGTATTTCGGCGACCTGCCCACCTCGCTGTTCACCCTGTTCCAGATGATGACCGGGGACGCCTGGTCCGACATCACCAGGGAGGTGATGGACGAGCATCCGTCGGCGTGGCTGTTCTTCGTGGTGTTCATGCTGGTGTGCACCTTCGTGGTGCTGAACCTGTTCATCGCGGTGGTGGTCAGCGCGATGGAGGAGGAGCACGCCGAGGAGTCCGTACAGGCGACCGAGGAACTGGGCAGGACCGTACTCGCCGAGCTGGCCTCGCTCCGGGCCGAGGTGCGGGAGTTGCGGGACCGGGTTCCGGTGCCGGTGAACGGCGCCGCGGGAACGAACGGAACGGCGAACGGCGACTCGGGCTCCGCGGGGAAGAACGACACGAACTCCGGCGGAAAGAACGGCTCAGGCTCCGCGGGAAAGAACGGTTCTGCGGGAAAGAACGGCTCGGATTCGAAGGGCTCGGCGAACGGTGGCGTGAGAAAGCCCGCCACCCGGAAGGCGGCGGGCCGGCGGCGCGGATAGGCGCCGGGTCAGCGCGAGTAGAACTCCACCACGAGCTGCTCGTCCACCGGGACCACGATCTGCTCGCGCAGCGGGCGGCTGAAAAGGGTGAACCGGAGGTCGGCGTGGTCGACGTCGAGGTAGGCGGCCGTCCGGTCGTCCGCGTACACGCCTTCGGACGCCGCGACGAACGGCTGCATCCGGCGTGATCTCTCGCGCACCGCGACGACCTGGCCCGGCTTGACGAGGTAGCTGGGGATGTCGACCTTGCGGCCGTCCACGGTGATGTGGCCGTGGGTGACGTACTGGCGGGCCGCGTAGATGGACGGGGCGAGCCCTGAGCGCAGGACGAGGGAGGCGAGGCGCGTCTCCAGCAGCACCACCAGCTCCGCGCCCGCCCGGCCGGTGCCGCGCAGCGCCATGTCCCAGTAGCGGCGCATCTGCCGTTCGGAGACGTCGTAGTACCAGCGGAGCTTCTGCTTCTCCATCAACCGCAGCCCGTAGTCACCGGTCTGCCGCCGGTTGGTCTTGCGACCGTGCTCACCCGGCGGGTAGGGGCGCTCCTCGAAGTATCGGACGGCCTTACGGGTCAGCGGCACGCCGGCCCTCCGGGAAAGACGCACCTTCGGCCCGGTGTAGCGCATGCTCACTCCTCTGTGGTTAGGTTTACCTTAGTTAGGCAAGGCTAATCTTATACACAGCAGTGTCCCCGACCTCAAGGAGAGCCGGTTCATGCAGCCCGTCACCGCTCCGCCGATCCCCGAGCGGGTCCGCACCCTCGCAGCCACCGCCGCTCCCACCCACGTCTCCGTCTCCGGAACCAACGCTCCCGCGACACCCGCCAGGGGCGGCGTGGACGGCGCCGGACGACCCGTGCTGCTCGTCCTGCCCGGCGATCCGCTCCATGACGTGCGAGACGAGCCCGTGGTGACCGTGGATCTGACGTCGACCCGCTCACTGGGAGCGCACGAGCTCTCGCGGGGCCTGCTCAAGGTGCAGGGCTGGGCGCAGGCGGTGCCCGAGGCCGAGGTGAGGGAGACGGCGGTGGCGATCGCCGAACGCTGCCCGGACGAGGCCCTGTTCGAGACGCTGGAGGGGATGGACGGCCCCCGGCTGATCCGCGTCGACGTCGGCAGGGTGATCTATCTCACCGGGCCGGAGTCGGGCCTGCTGGACGCGGAGGAGTATCTGGGCGCCGCCCCCGACCCCCTGATGGACGACGCCGAGCGCATGCTCCACCACATCAACGGCTCCCACCGCCGGCAGTTGGAGGCCGCGCTCGTCTCCCTGCTCGCCGCACCGGTGCCGGAGGCCTGGCTCTGGGAGCTCGACCGCTTCGGGGCGACCGTCCGCTGCGGCGTCGACAGCGACCCGACGCTGATCCGGCTGCCATGGCCCTCGCCCATCGGCGACGCGGAGTCCCTCGAACACGCCGTACGCTGCCTGCTCTGCCGGCACTGACGAGGAAAGCCCGGCCGGGGCCCCTCGACGACCAAAAGGGCGACGATTCATCGCGTGGCACCGTTTTATCGCACGGCGCCATTTCCGGGCTAGGCAGGAAATGGCGCCAGACCATTTCATGTGAAGCACGCAGAATGGCCGTAGGAAACCACTCCGAGAGCGCGATCACTCCCGGAGTGGAATATCCTCCCGAAAGGAGATCGTCCTCGGGAGCGGAATGTCAGCCCTCGGACACCACCTCGCTGGTGTTTCTGATCACCTGGTCGACGAAGCCGTAGTCTCTGGCCTCGGTGGCGGTGAACCAGCGGTCGCGATCCCAGTCCTCCTCGATCCGCTCCAGCGGCTGGCCGGTGTGGAAGGCGATCCGCTCGCGCATCATCTGCTTGGTGTAGAGCATCTGCTCGGCCTGGATGGCGATGTCGGCGGCCGTGCCCCCGAGGCCTCCCGAGGGCTGATGCATGATCACCCTGGCGTGCGGCAGGACGTAGCGCTTGCCGGGAGCGCCCGAGCAGAGCAGGAACTGCCCCATGGACCCCGCGATGCCCATGCCCACGGTGGCGACGTCGTTGGGGATGTACTGCATCACGTCGTAGATGGCCATTCCGGCCGACACCGAGCCGCCGGGTGAGTTGATGTAGAGCCAGATGTCGCGACGGTCGTCGTCGGCGGAGAGCAGGAGGAGCTCCCCGCAGATCCGGTTGGCGACCTCGTCGTTCACCTCACTGCCGAGCACGACGATCCGCTTGCGCAGCAGCCTCTGATACAGCTGGTCTTCGGGGACGATCTGGGGACCGCTCACGTCTTCCACCTACTCCGAACCCGAGGTTTGCCGATAAACGAATACCCGCGACCATAGTCCAGCGGGGAGCCGCGTTTTCCGTTCGTTCGCTGTCAGCGCTTTTCGCTGAAAGCGCAGCATCCCTCATTTCGTTTTTCCTCCGGGTGCGGTCGTCGCCCGGCCGGAACGGCCGTTCCCCCTGGCCACGAGCGTTTCCCGGCCGGATGAGTGCCCTCGGGCGGCCCCGGGGCGGGGCGTGATCACGCTCCCCCCTCGCGAGCGCCTCCAGGAGAGCGACGCCGGATCGGCCGGGCGGCGACCGCGCCCAGAGCAGGCATGTTTACCCCCTCCTCTGGAGGAGAGGGGACCTGTCGAAGTGGACAAAACTCCACAACGGGAGGGATAACACCATGGGTCACGACGACAAGATCGCCAACAAGGCCGAAGAGCTCGGGGGCAAGGTCAAGGAAGGCGCGGGACGTGCCACCGGTAACGAGCGGCTTGAGGCCGAAGGCAAGGCCGACCAGAGCGAGAGCAACCTCAAGCAGGCCGGGGAGAAGGTCAAGGACAGCGCGAAGAAGGTCAAGGACGCCTTCAAGAGCTGACTCGCGACTCACATGGCGGTGGGGGCCCGGTTTTCCGGGCCCCCACCGCCATGTCGGGAGGAGTCCTTGCCCCGGGCCCTGTCCACCCTCGTCGGGCGGGGCCGTCCGCCCTCCTCGGGCCGGGGACCATAGGGCGCCAGGTCAAAGAGGTCGGCTCTCAGGAGGCCGGGCCGACCTCCGGTTCCGGCGCCCCGTCACCGGACGTGTCCTCTCCCTCGTCGCCCGCGATCTCGCCGTCGGCCTCGTTCTCGGTTTCGGTCTCGGCCTTGGCCTCGCTCACACCCTCTGGTCTCTCCTCTGCAGGAGTGCGGCGCGCGTCGTCGGGATCCGCCAGAAGTGGTCGCTCGGGGAAGGTCGTGTCCGCCCCCGACCGCTCCGCCACGACCCTGCTCTCGCCGTCGATGCCCCGCGGACCCGCGGGCGGCGGATCCTGCGCGGGGGCGTCACTTTCGGTACCGGCGCCCTCGGCACCGGTGCTCTCGGTGCCGCCCGTCTCGGCACCTTCACGCTCGGCCGTGTCTTCGCTCGTCTCAGGAGTGTCCGTCATGCCGACCCCCTCCCCTGACAAAGTCCAAATATGTCGCCGGGCAGGCATGGGGCCGGTCAGCCGGGTAGGGAAACCCTCGACGAAGGGAGCGAGATCATGACGGTCACCCGGTTTCAGGATCTGCTACTGGCCGAGCACGACAGGGCCTGGGACGGCGAAGCGGCCGAGAAGCGCGTCCGATCATGGTCGGACGCCGAGGAGGAGCCCAATGCCCGATATCGAGAGGCCCACCTCTGGTACGACGGCGACGAGCCGGACAACTTCGGGAGTTACAAGCTTCCCATCGCCGACGTGATCGACGGCAGGCTCAAGGTGGTGCCGCAGGCCGTACGAGCCGCGGGAGGGGTCCTGCAGGGAGCCAGGGGCGGGGTCAAGGTGCCCGAGGAGGACCTCGAACGGATCAAGGCCCACCTGGCCAGGTACTACGCCAAGATGGGCGAGAGCGCCCCCTGGGAGTCCTGAGGGGATGACGCGTTTCGCGTTCGAATTCGACCCGGCGTGGCGGATACCGCTGCTGATGGTCGGGGTGAGCCCTCAGAGGGCCTTCGCCGAGGTCCGCGAGGGCGATCTCTCGGTTCGCTTCGGCCCCTGGTCGCTGCGCACGCCCCTGTCCAACGTCGCGGGCACCACCGTGACCGGCCCGTACGCTCCGTGGAAGGCCATCGGACCGCACCTGTCGTTCGCCGACCGCGGGGTGACGTTCGGCACCGGCACCGGGCGAGGCGTGTGCGTCCGGTTCCACGTCCCGGTGCCCGCCCTGGTACCCGGCCACCTCCTCACCCACCCGGCCGCAACTCTCACGGTCTCCGATCCCGAAGGACTGGTGAGAGCCCTCGGGCAGTCGCACGAGACGTGAGCCGGACACATGACAGAGGGGCATCCGGGTAAAAGGGCGTTCCAACCAAGGAGGGAAACATGACGGCCGAAGGAGAGATGCCGGAGGAGACTTCGGCGAGCGGGAAGCCCATGGTCGCGGCCACCCCGCGCGACGTCGTCCACATTCGCCTGGGCTCGTTCGCCCTGATAGCGGCGATCGGCCTCGGGGTGCTCGGTTTCGTGGCCGGGATCACCTGGCTCACCGTCGTGATGGCCGTGCTGGCCGTGATCGCGATCGTGGACATCGCCCTGGCGGTGCACCGGCAGTCGCGTTCCGCTCCGGGTACGACGACGGAAGCGGGCTGAGCCGCCGCGTTCGGCGGTCGTCAACGGGCCACGACGGGGCGGGTCCCGGCCGGATCGTCCACCGCGCCTCGGCGGACGACGGCGCCACGGGCGCCGTGACGGCGAACGGTGCCGGGCGTGGTCACCACGCCCGGCACCGTCACGCCTCGCCTATTACCGTTTTCTACTTTTTCCTGGTTTACCAGTAGGTGTAGACAACGGGACGGTAATAGGGCTGGAAGCCGAAGGGCGTATAAGTGTTGTAGAAAGTGAATGGCGAATACCTGCTGTAGACGTAGGGACCGAAGGGGTCGTGGTCGTTGCTTCCGGCGACCACCGAGACCTGCTGTGGCGCCACGCTTGCCCCGGCGGGCTGAGCCGACACCGTCATGCCGACGATCAGGGTGGAGGCCACCAAGGTGCCGGCGGCGAGAGCCTGCTTGAACATGAAAGATCACTCCGTGTCTGATGGTTGAACCCGGCATGCCGCCAGGACTTACAGAGCGCCGATCAGATTTCCAGGAAATATGACGAATCGACGCCATGTAAGACGCTAGTTCAGAGCCATAACGACCTTCGCCCCAGAAAGGACAAAGCCTTGGTCCGGGATCATTTCCCGGCAGGAAAGGCGGAGGTTACATCCGAGCGGCTTCTCCGCTCCGCCAAGGGAGCGGCTTCTCGCCGAGCCGCGCGCACGGCATGGAGTGCGCATCCATGTCGATCTTGATGTGCTTCGACCCCGCCGAGCCGCCCACGCGGCACGGAGATCACGAGCCCGCTCACGCCGGGGATCCGCCACCCGTCCGCGCGGGCCCGCGCATCGGCAACCCGAACCGGCCGGTCCATCCCAGCCGGTCCAGCAGATAGGCCACCCCACGCACGGTGTAGGAGACCTGGAACCTCTCCGCGATCACCACGGCGACACGCGCGGTGGTCCAGTGGCCGTCGTCCCAGCCGTGGGCGGCCGCCCCCTCCGCCAGGACCGCCTCCAGCCGGGCCAGTTGCTCGTCGGTGAGCTTCCTGCCGCCCGCGGCACCCCTGGAGACCAGTGCCGCCCTGCCTCCCCGTCTCCAGAGCGCGTACCACTCGTAGGCGGACTTGCGGGTGACTCCCAGCAGCCGGGCCACCCGCGCGGGCGTGATCTCCCCGGCGAACATGTCGGCGGCCCGGAACCGCAGCCTCTCGCGCCTGGCCCGCTCCTGCGCCGACAGCCCACCGCCCCTGTCTGAATATCTCATACTTTAAGGCTCTCACCTGGGCAAATGGGGCCTAACAGGCACCCACCTCCGTGTCACCCCCGCGTTTCCCCGCGGGCCGGTGAGAGGCGCCCCCTGCCCCGGAGCCTCGGGGGACGCGAGGGCGACGCTCCTGAGCGAGGCGCCGTTCCCGCGCGAACCCCGGCGCGTGGGCGGGAACGGAGACCGCGCCCGCCCGCCGAGGTCCCGCCGGCCCACCCCGGTGTCAGACGCCCACCGGGTGCCAGACCGTCTTGATCTCCATGAAGGACCTGATCCGGGAGACGCCGGGATCGGCGACGGTCCAGTCGTCGTGAAGGCCCGGCCGCAGGACCCGCTTGAGGGTGGTCGCCGCGCTCTCCTCCAGCTCTGAGGCCAACTCTGAGCCGGGGTCGCCCGCCCCGGTCAGGTCGAGGGCGTTCACGTCGGCGTGCCCGGCGAGCGGCGGGGCGAGCTCACCCAGGCGTCCGGTCAGGATGTTCACGACCCCCGCCGGCAGGTCCGAGGTGGCCAGCGCCTCGGCGAGCGTGACGGCGGGGAGCGGGGCACACTCGCTCGCCACCAGCACCGCCGTGTTGCCCGAGGTGATCACCGGCGCCAGCACCGAGACCAGTCCGAGCAGCGGGGAGCCGGCCGGGGCGATGACGCCCACGACCCCGGTCGGCTCGGGCTCTGAGTGGTTGAAGAACGGGCCCGACACCTGGTTCGCCCCGCCGAGCACCTGGCCGATCTTGTCGGCCCAGCCCGCGTAGTAGACCCAGCGGTCGATGGCGGCCGAGACCAGCCTCTCGGCCCCCGCCCTGCTCACCCCCTCGGCCGCGGCGGTCTCCTCGGCGAACTGGGCCCGGCGCCCCTCCATCATCTCGGCCACCCGGTACAGGATCTGGCCCCGGTTGTAGGCGGTACGGCCGGACCAGCCGGGAAACGCCTTGCGCGCCGCCACCACGGCGTCGCGCGCGTCCTTGCGGGACGCCTGGGCCGCGTTGGCGAGATGGACCCCGCGGGAGGATGTCACCGGATAGGACCTGCCTGACTCCGAGCGCGGGAACGCCCCGCCGAGATACAGCTTGTACGTCCTGCGCACGGCGACGCGGGCCGGCGCGGGGAACGGGGGGTCGGTTCTGTCAGCCAAGGTATGCCTCCAGCCCGTGCCGGCCGCCCTCGCGGCCGTAACCGGACTCCTTGTATCCGCCGAACGGGCTGGCGGGATCGAACATGTTGAAGGTGTTGGACCACACGACGCCGGCGCGCAGCCGGCTCGCGGTCCACAGCATCCGGGAGCCCTTCTCCGTCCACACCCCGGCGGACAGGCCGTACGGCGTGTTGTTCGCCTTGGCGACGGCCTCCTCCGGTGTGCGGAAGGTGAGCACCGAGAGCACCGGGCCGAAGATCTCCTCGCGGGCGACCCGGTGCGCCTGCGTGACGCCGGTGAACACGGTGGGCGGGAACCAGAAGCCGCGCTCGGGGATCAGGCACGCCGGTGACCAGCCGCTCACGCCCTCCGCCTCGCCGACGGCGACCAGTTCGCGGATCCTGGCGAGCTGCGCGGCCGAGTTGATCGCCCCGATGTCGGTGTTCTTGTCCAGCGGGTCGCCCAGCCGCAGGCGCTCGATCCTGGCGCGCAGCTTCGCCAACAGCTCCTCGGCGATCGACTCCTGCACCAGCAGCCGCGATCCCGCGCAGCACACGTGTCCCTGGTTGAAGAAGATCCCCGAGACGATCCCCTCCACGGCCTGGTCGATCGCCGCGTCGTCGTACACGATGTTGGCGCCCTTGCCGCCCAGTTCGAGGGAGAGCCGCCTGCCCGTGCCCGCCACGGCGCGGGCGATCTCCCTGCCCACCTCGGTCGAGCCGGTGAAGGCCACCTTGTCGGCGTCCGGGTGGGCGACCACGGCCCGGCCGGTGTCGCCGGCGCCGGTCACGATGTTCACCACGCCCGGCGGCAGTCCCGCCTCCTGGCAGATCTCGGCGAACGCCAGCGCGGTCAGCGGGGTGGTCTCCGCGGGTTTGAGCACCACCGTGTTCCCGGTGGCCAGCGCGGGCGCGACCTTCCAGGCGAGCATCAGCAGCGGGAAGTTCCACGGGATGACCTGGGCGGCCACGCCCAGCGGGCGCGGCGAGGGGCCGAGCCCGGCGTGGGCCAGCTTGTCCGCCCATCCCGCGTGGTAGAAGAAGTGCGCCGCGACCAGGGGCAGGTCGACGTCCCTGGTCTCCTTGATCGGCTTGCCGTTGTCCAGCGACTCGAGCACGGCCAGCTCGCGTGCGCGCTCCTGGATGATGCGCGCGATCCTGAACAGGTACTTGCCGCGCTCCGCTCCCGGCAGCGGCGACCAGACCCGCTCGAAGGCCCGCCGGGCCGCGGTGAAGGCGCGGTCGACGTCGGCCTCGGAGGCGACGGCCACCTCGGACAGCGGCTCCTCGTCGGCCGGGTTGATCGTGACGATCCGCTCGTCGCTCTTGGCCTCGACGAACTCGCCGTCGACGAACAGGTCGTAGGAGGGCCGGATCGACACGGTCGACCGTGACTCCGGCGCGGGCGCGTACTCGAAGATCTCCTCCGTCATGTGATCGGAGTCCCCCTAGTCGATCGTGTAGTAGTCGGGCCCGGCGTAGTGTCCGGTGTTCAGCTTGGTGCGCTGCATGAGCAGGTCGTTCAGCAGGGTCGAGGCGCCGAGCCTGAACCACGCCGGATCCAGCCAGCTCTCCCCCGCCACCTCCTTGACCAGCACCAGGTAGCGCATCGCGTCCTTGGTGGTGCGGATGCCGCCCGCGGGTTTCACCCCCACCCGCCGTCCGGTGGCGGCCAGGTAGTCCCGCACCGCCTCCAGCATGACCAGGGTGACCGGCAGCGTGGCGGCGGGCGTGACCTTTCCGGTGGAGGTCTTGATGAAGTCCGCCCCGGCGTGCATGGCGAGCCAGGAGGCCCGCCGCACGTTGTCGTAGGAGACCAGTTCCCCGGTCTCCAGGATGACCTTCAGGTGCGTCTCGCCGCAGGCTTCCTTCACCGCCGCGATCTCGTCGAAGACCTTGCGGTAGTCGCCCGAGAGGAACGCCCCCCGGTCGATGACCATGTCGATCTCGGTGGCGCCGGCGGCCACCGCCATACGTGTGTCGGCCAGCTTCACCTCCGGCGACGTGCGGCCCGCCGGGAAGCCCGTGGCGACCGAGGCGAGTCCCACCCCGCTGCCGGACAGCGCCTGGGCGGCCACCGGCACCATGTCCGGGTAGACGCAGAGCGCGGCGACCGCGGGCGTGGTGGGGTCGGCGGGGTCGGGACGCATCGCCTTGCCCGCCAGCGCGCGTACCTTGCCCGGGGTGTCCGCCCCTTCGAGCGTGGTCAGGTCGACCATCCGGATGGCCAGGTCGATCGCCCGGCGCTTGGCCGTGGTCTTGATCGACCGGGTCGCCAGGTCCGCGGCCCGCCGGTGCACGCCGACCTCGTCGACCCCCGGCAGTCCGTGCAGATAGGCCCGCAACGAGCCAGGGACGGTGTCAGGCACGAGCGCCCCGCCTTTCGATGAGCATGTTGAGGATGAGGGCGACCAGCAGGATCAGGCCGGTCACCACCATCTGGAAGAAGGAGCCCAGTCCGAGCAGGTTGCACAGGTTGCGCAGCACCGACAGCAGCAGCACCGCCACGAACGTGCCGAACACCCCGCCCCGGCCGCCGAACAGGTTGGTGCCGCCGAGCACGACGGCCGCGATCGCGTCCAGCTCCAGCCCGCTGAAGGCGGTGGGCTGGCCCACGGTCAGCCGGGAGGTGAGCAGCACCCCCGCGAGCGCGGCGAGCGCGCCGGACACCGCGAACACGGCGGTGATCACCCCGCGCACCGGCAGGCCGGACAGCCGCGCGGCCTCCTTGTTGCTGCCGACCGCGTAGACGTACTCGCCGAAGGTCGTGCCCCGCAGCACCAGGGCGGCGAGGATCGTGATCACGACGAACACGATCCCGATGATCGGCACGTAGCCGATGAACCCGCCGCCGAGGAGCTGGAACGCCTCCGAGCCGCCGCCGCCCGCCGGTTTGCCGTCGGTGAGCAGGTAGGTGAGCCCGCGAATGGCCGTCAGCCCGGCCAGTGTGGTCATGAACGAGGGCAGCGACAGGTAGGCCGACAGCCCGCCCATGAGCGCGCCGAACAGCGCGCCCACCGCGACGCTGAGCAGGATCGCCGGTACGAAGTGCACGTCCGACCCCATGAGCAGGGCGACCGTCATCCCGCCGAAGGCCGCCACGCTGCCGACCGACAAGTCGATCCCCGCGGTCAGCACCACCATCGTCATGCCGATGGCGACGATCCCGGTGAGCGACGACTGCTGCAGCAGGTTGGCGATGTTGCGGCCGGTGAGGAACTGCGGGGCCAGCAGCGTCGCGACGACGCACAGGGCGATGAAGACCAGCAGCAGGTTGGATTTGACGATCAGGTCGGTGCCGCGGCGCGACCTGGAGCCGCCGGGGTCCTTGGTCGCCGGGGTGGCGGATCCGATCGATGTGGTCATGGAGTCGCTCCTGTGATGACGGTGTGCGCGATGACGTTCTCCGGGCTGACCCTCGGGTCGAAACACGCGACGTTGCGGCCCTCGTACAGGACCTGGATGCGGTCGGCGTTGGCGGTGAGCTCGGTGAGCTCGCTGCTCGCGAGCAGTACCGCCACCCCCTGGTCGGCCAGGTGGCGCACCTGCCGGTAGAGGTCGGCCTTGGCCCCGACGTCGAGGCCGCGGGTGGGCTCGTCCAGCAGCAGGACCCTGATCCCGCCCCGGGTGATCCACTTGGCCAGCACGACCTTCTGCTGGTTGCCGCCCGACAGCTCTCCCACGAGCTGGTCGGGTCCGGCGGACTTGATGCCCAGGTCGGTCAGCGCCGGCCGGGTGAGCCTCCGCCCGAGGCGGCCGGGCAGCAGCCAGGGGGGCCGACCGATCGCCGCGATCGCCGCGTTGCGGCCCACGGACAGGCCGAGCATCAGCCCCTGCTCCTTGCGGCTCTCCGGCACCAGCGCGAGCCCGGCGCGTACCGCGGCCGACGGGCTGCCCACGCGCATCGGGCGCCCGTCCAGCTTCGCGGTGACCTGTGCCCTCAGGTCGCCGAAGAGCGCGCGCAGCAGGGTCGTACGGCCCGCGCCGCCGAGTCCGGCGAGCCCGACGATCTCGCCCGGCCGCACCTCCAGGTCGCGGACGTCGATCAGGCCCGGCAGGTGGACCCGCTCGACGCTCAGCAGCGGCTCACCCTCGGGCGCGGGGTGGTCGGTGGGGCGTATGAGTTCCCTCGCCTCACCGATCATCGCGGCGACGATCTCGCCGGGGCCGGTCGAGGCCAGGTCGTAGACGCCGACCGTGCGGCCGTCGCGCAGCACCGTGGCGCGGTCGCCGATCTCCATCACCTCGTCCATCCGGTGCGAGATGAAGATCACCGAGCGTCCCTCGGCGGTGAGCGACCTGATGACGTCGAAGACGGCGAGCAGCTCGCTCTCGCCGAGGGTGGCGGAGGGCTCGTCCATCACGATCACTCGCGCGTCGGCGGTGAGCGCCTTGGCGATCGCGGTGAGCTGCTGCGCCGCGATGGGCAGCTCCCTGACGGGCGTGGTCACCGAAAAGCGCGCGCCGACCCGGTCCAGCGCCTCGCGGGCCAGCCGCGCCCGCCGGGACCTGCGCACGAACGGGCCGAACCTCGGCGCCCTGCCCAGCAGCAGGTTCTGCGCGACGGTGAGATCGGGCAGCAGGTCCAGCTCCTGGTAGATCACGGCGATGCCCGCGGCGAGCCCGGCGTGCGGGGTGGCGGCCCTGAAGGGTTCCCCGTCCAGCAGGATCGTGCCCTCGTCCGGCTGGTAGGAGCCAGAAAGGATCTTCATGAGCGTGCTCTTGCCGGCGCCGTTCTCGCCCAGCAGGCAGTGCACCTCGCCGGGGCGTACGGTCAGCTCCACGCCGTCCAGGGCGACGGTGCCGGGGAAGCGTTTGACGATCCCGGCCATCCGCAGCCTCGGGTGCTCGGCGGTGTCCGTCATGGCTCCTCCCTCGTCGCGGTGTCCAGCAGGTAGGTCGCGCTCTGGTCGTCGGTGATCAGCACGTCGCAGAGGCGGCTCACCACGACCGCCCGGCACACCGCGTGTTTCGCCGCGCCGCTGACGAGCGCGACGGAGGTGGTGGCCGAGCGCAGGGCGTCCAGCGAGAGGCCGAGCGTGCGCCCGTCCAGGCCCGGATCGACGATCCGGCCGCGCTCGTCGACGAAGCGGCCGAGCACGTCGCCGACCGCGCCGGCCCGCGCCAGCCGGGTGACGTCGTCGGCGTCGATCTGGCCGGAGTCCACCAGCACCGAGTCGCTGCCCATGCCTCCTGGGCTGAACAGGAACAGGTCGGCGCGGCCGGCGAGGGCGAGCACGTCGGAGACGGCCCGGTCGCTCTCCAGCACCGCCCGGGTGCTCTCCTGCTCCAGGATCGCCGGGGCGGGCAGCAGCGTCGCGGTGCCGCCGCCGTGGTGCGCGATCAGGTTCGCCATGCTGTGCGCGGTGGTCGGCTGCCGTGATCGGCTGTGCGCGCCGTTCACCTGCACCACGTTGACGCCCGTGGCCCACCCGGGGGTGAGCCCGCCGGCCAGCCGGTCGAGCGTGCGTCCCCAGGAGACGCCGATCAGCTGGGGCGCGGGACGCATCGCCATCAGGTGGTCGGCCCCCGCGGCGGCCACCCGGTCACGCAGGTACTCCGGGTCGTTCCTGGCGTTCCCCGCCACCACGATCGCCTCGCGCAGGCCGAACCGCTCCCTGAGCGAGCGCTCCAGGGCGTGCACCCTCGACCTGGGGTGCAGCACCTCGATCCGCACGATCCCGGCCTGGCGGGCCTCGGCGAGCATCCGGCCCACCTTCCAGCGGGTGAGATGCATGCGGTGGGCGATCTGCTCCTGGGTCTCCCCGCTCTCGTAGTAGCGGACGGCGACCTGGTAGAGCTGGTCGTGATAGTCCACGGGAATGCTCATGTCAGCCCGTCCCCTCGTCGCGGTGCGCTCAGCCGGTGCGCGATCGCCGTGGTGGCGGCGGTCGCCGCGAGATAGTCGTCGTAGCCCTGCCGGTACGGGTTCCGGTGCTCGGCCACCGGCTCGACCACGCGAATCCTCGGCTCGTAGTGTGCCGCGGCCTCGGCCAGCGAGGCGTACCGCCCCGCACCCACCGAGGCGATCACCGAGCAGGCCCGCAGCGTGAGGTTGTCCCCGGTGGCCAGGCTGATCGGCCGGCCGAGCACGTCGGCGGTCGTCTGGAGCCACAGCTCGTTGTGCCGGATGCCGCCGGAGACGAAGATCTCCTGCACGCCGATCCCACCCGCGACGAAGGAGTCGATGACCTGGCGGGTGCCGTACGCGACCCCTTCCACGGCCGCCCGGTAGACCTGCTCGGGGGTGCTGGCGAGGGTCAGCCCGAGCACCGCGCCGCGCAGCCGCGGATCGCGCAGCGGCGTGCGGTTTCCCATGAAGTAGTCCAGGACGATCAGCCCGTGCTCGACCGGCGGCAGCGCCGCCGCGGCCTCGATGAGCCCGCCGATCTCCGATCTCGGCCGCCCGATGAGCCGCTCGCCCGCCCAGGCCAGCACCGAGCCCGCGCTCACCTGACCGCCCTCCACCAGCCAGTGCCCCTCGCGCAACGCGTCCGGGTACGGGCCCCACACGGTGGAGGGGAAGACCGGTTCCGCGATCTCGGTGACGAACGCGTTGGACGTGCCGCACACGATCGACACCCGCCCCTCGCGGGCGCCCCCGACGGCCAGCAGGGACAGGTGCGCGTCGATCCCGCCGGAGGCGACGACGGCGGGGCCGACGATCCCGAGCTGTTCGCGGGCGTCGGGGCCGAGGGGCCCCACCGGGTCACCGACCGGCACGATCTCGTCCGGCAGCTTGTCGCCGAGATCGCCGATGCCGAGCTTCTCGTACAGGTCGTGCGGGAACCCCGCCCCGCGCGGATCGTAGTTGCTCTTGCAGACCGCGTTCATCTGCGATCCGGCCCACCGTCCGGTGAGCCGCCACACGATGTAGTCCACGGCCTCGACGACGCGTGCGGCGGCGCGGTAGACCTCGGGCTCGTGACGGGCCAGCCACATGGCCTTGGGCACCAGCCACTCCACCGCGTCGCAGTCGCCCGAGTAGCGCAGGGCCGGGTGGTCGATCCGCGCGGTCAGCGCCGACTCCTCGCTCGCCCTGCCGTCCATCCACAGCAGGGCCGGGCGCAGGGGGCGCCCGTGGCGGTCGAGCACGGCGACCGTCGAGGCGGTGGTCGCCACCGCGACACCGGCGATCTCCGGGTTGCCCGCCTCGGCGAGCGCCGCCCGCGCGGCGTGGACGCTCGCCCGCCACCAGTGGTCCGGGTCCTGCTCGGCCCAGCCCGGCCTGGGGAAGGTGGTCGGGTAGGACTCGTCGCCCGCCCCGAGCCGCGCGCCGTCGGCGTCGTAGACCGCCGCGCGGGCGCCTTCGGTTCCCAGGTCGAGGGCGAGGAAAGCGCTCACGGTCACCCCTCGTTCGGCATGAACAGGACCTTGGAGCTGAAAATGGAGCGTTCGCCGAGGCTGACCATGGTCTCGGGGAGCGCGTCCAGCCCCAGCTCATGCGTGATCATGAACTTCCAGGCGAGGTCGCCCGAGGCGAGCGTGCTTGCCGCCACCCGCCACTCCTCGCCGGGGAACGGCGCGGAGAAGGAGTTCCACGCGCCGTGCAGGGTGACCTCGCGGCGCAGGAAGGAGCTGAAGGTGGACTTGGGCAGCACCACGGGGTCGTGCGGGATGCCGATGAACACCGCCTCCCCGTGCCGTCCGGCCAGGCCCACGGCCTGGTCGACGGTGGCGGGCACGCCCGCGGACTCGATGACCACGTCGTAGCCCTCTCCGGCCACCTCGGCGGCGGCCTCGGCGCTGACCGCGGTGTGCGTGGCCCCGGCCTCCGTCGCCATGGCCGCCTTCCGCTCGTCCAGTTCGATCACGAGCACCTCGGCGGCCCCGGCGATGCGCGCCCACTGCACGGCGAACAGCCCGATGGGGCCTGCGCCCACCACCGCCACCCGGTAGCCTCCGCGCATCTTCGTGCGCCACAGGGCGTGCAGCGCGATCGCCGCCGGGTCGAGCATCGCCGCGGCCCTGGGGTCGAGGCCGTCGGGGAGCACCATCAGGTTCTCGGTCGGTACGGAGACGTACTGCGCGTACGCTCCGTCCCTGCGGCTGCCGAAGTAGCCGTAGTTCTTGCACAGGCCGAACCGGCCCTGGCTGCAGGGTCCGCAGGCGTGGCAGGGAATGAGCGGCGGCACGGTGACCAGGTCGCCCTCCCGCACCCGGCCGGTGGCCGACAGCCGATCGCCCATCCGCACCACGTGCCCGGAGAACTCGTGGCCGCAGATGATCGGGAAACGGTAGGCCCCGGCACGCAGCATGCGCGGGATGTCCGAGCCGCACACTCCGCACGCCGCGACGCGGACGAGCGCCTCGTCGGGGCCCGGTGTGGGCACGGGTACCTGCTCGACCCGGATGTCCCCGGGGGCGTGAAGCACTGCGGCCTGCATGGTTTCCGGCATTTCTTCTTTCTTCCTCGTCTTCTGCTTCTCGCGTGTCGGTCGTCGCGGGTCGTGTCCTCCAGGGGTCCTCCCTGGGTCTTTCACGACCCGGACCACCGGCTTCGCCGCGGATGCCCGCGGGCCCGCCCCTGCGGGCCGGTCCTTCGGGGAACGGTCGCCTACGGGAGGGTCTGGGCGAACTCGGTCTCTCCGACGTACTTCGCGGCGTTCTCACCGTCGATCAGCGCGGTGCCCGCGTCGACCGAGGGCTCGACCTGCTCGCCCTTCTGGACCTTGAGCACCGTCTCGACGGCCGTCGCGCCGAGGGAGATGGGGTCGTTGAGCGCGGTGGCCACGTACCGGTCGCCGTCGGCGATCTGCTTGACCGCCTCCATGAGCCCGTCCACTCCGGCGACCAGGACCTTGTCCTTGCCGTTCTCGGTGAGGACCTGCAGCGCGCCGAGCGCCATGTCGTCGTTGTGGGCGTAGACCGCGGCGACGTCCGGGTGGACCTGGAGCAGGTCCTGCATCGCGGTGACGGCCTTGGCGCGGACGTAGTCGGAGTACGGCCCCTCGACGATCTTGATTTTGGGGTTCGCCTCGACGGCCTCGTGGAAGCCCGCGCTGCGGTCGCGCGCCACGGCTCCACCGGCGTCCCCGCGGATCTCGATGACGGTGCCGCCCTCGGCTCCGAGCTTCTCGCTGAGCCGCTTGCCGACGAGTTCTCCCATCGCCTTGTTGTCCCGCCCGACGTGCGCGACCGCGCCCTCGGCCACCGGCCGGTCCACGGTCACCACGGAGACCCCGGCCGCCTTGGCCGCGGCGAGGCTGGGCTGCACGCCCTGCGGATCCACCGGGTTGATGAGCAGGATGTCGACCTGCCGGGTGATGAGGTCCTGGATGTCGTTGTTCTGCTTGGTGACGTCCCCGTCCGCGTCGGCGAAGTGGAGCGTGGCGCCGGCCTTCTTCGCGGCGGCCTCGGCCCCCTCGCGCAGTTGCACGTAGAAGGGGGACTGCTGGGTCGCCTGGCTGAAGCCGATGGTGATCGCGCCGTCCGCCTTCTGGTCGGCACCGGCGGTGGATCCGCCGGGGGTGGACGACACCGAGCAGGCGGACATCGCCGTGAGGGCGAGGAGGAGCGCGGGCATGGTGAGCAGCCGCAATCTACGCATATGGGACCTCCGGGGTGTGATTTAGATAACGCACGCTAAATCGGACGTTAACCTCACGGCAACACATGAGCCAAAATTTGCTCATATGAGCACGCTACCCCGTCTCCCCACCACCGGCTCCCGAACATACCCGCCCTACCTGCGGAAACGTGCCGATCCCCCCATCAGGGGCGGTCCGGTCCGAGCCTCGCGTTGACGTGGGCCCGACCATGTCTAGGGTGAACACGTGCCCGCCATGCTGAACGCCACCAAGACCCGCACCGCGCTGCGCACCTCGGCGCGCATCTCCCTGGAGATGCTGCTCGTCGTGCTCATGACCGCGGTCAGCCTGTGGATCCTGGGCCAGATGTGGTCCATCCTCTGGCCGCTCGTGATCGCCCTGCTCCTCACCACGCTCACCTGGCCCGTGACCCGCCTGCTGCGCCGGCACGGCTGGCACCCCACCCTCGCCGCCACGACCGTCACCGTGCTCTTCCTCCTGCTCGCCGCTGGCACCGTGGTGCTGATCGCCGTCCCGGTGGCGTCCCAGTCCGGCGAGCTGGCCACCGGTGTGGGCAACGGCATCCAGCAACTCCGCAGATGGGCCGCCGGGCCGCCCTTCAACATCGGCGCCGACCAGGTGAGCACCGCGCTCGACACCGCGGCCTCCCGCATCCAGGACAGCGTCGGCAGCATCGTCACCGCCACCCTCAGCGGGGTCGGCACCGTGGTGAACGGCCTGGTCAACACCGTCCTCGCGCTCTTCCTGATGTTCTTCTTCCTCAAGGACGGCCCGCGTTTCCTGCCCTGGCTCACCCGCCAGCTCCCCGGCCGCCTCGCCACGGACGTCCCGGCCGTGGCCACCCGCAGCTGGGACACCCTCGGCTCGTTCGTCCGCTCCCAGGCCTTCGTCGGCCTGCTCGACGCCGTCTTCATCGGCCTGGGCCTGTGGATCGTGGGCGTGCCCCTCGTCCTCCCCCTCGCCGTCCTCACCTTCGTCTCGGCGTTCATCCCCATCGTCGGAGCCCTGTTCGCCGGCTTCGTCGCGGTCCTCATCGCGCTGGTGTCCAACGGCCTCACCGACGCGCTGATCGTGCTCGCCATCATCGTCGCGGTGCAGCAGCTTGAGGGGAACGTGTTCCAGCCCATGGTGCAGAGCCGCGGCCTCGGCCTGCACGCCGCGGTGATCCTGCTCGCGGTGACACTGGGCGGCAACCTCGCGGGCATCGTGGGCAGCCTGCTCGCCGTACCGGTCGCCGCCCTGATCGCCGTGGTGTGGAACTACATCCGCGAACAGCTCAGCGACCCGCCCCGGGAACCCGACACCGGCGCGCCGGACACGAGCGGGCCCGGCACGGGCGGGCCGGAGGCCGAGAAGCCGAAGACCGAGAAGCCTGGCACCGGCGCGACCGTCCCCGCACAGAACCCCGGCTGACACCGTCAAATACTGCGCGTAACTCACCAAAAGGTGTCGAACTAGGCTAGAACGGGAATTTCCCCTCCAGAGCCACCATTTCTCCGGCGCCCTCCGTCCAGGAGGGCGCCGCGACGACCGAAAGGCCGGACGAGACGCCGCGACCTCGCGCGCCTCGACGCCCTCCACTCCCCCTGACGCCTGAGCCTTCGCGGCTCTATAAATCCATACCTAAATGGACATATAAGGCGAAAGGGGATGAGGATGACCGGTCTGGCGACCGAGAACACACTTATCCGGAACGCCGCGGATGTGGAGACCTTCGCACGACGCTGTTTCCTCGGCTCCCCCGGCGACCGGGTGGGTGTCGAGCTGGAGTTCCTGGTCTTCGACCGTACGGATCCCGCCCGCCAGGTTCCGCCGGCGAGGATCACCGACGCCCTGCCCCCGCTCCCCGGAGGGAGCCTGGTGACCTACGAACCCGGGGGGCAGCTGGAGCTCTCGGGACCGCCAGGCTCGCTGCCGAAGGCGATCGCCCTGCTGAGCGCCGACGTGAACGCGGTACGCCGGGCACTGCGGGACGCCGGCCTGGTGCTGGGCGGGGTGGGTCTCGACCCGCTGCGACCGCCCAGGCGGCAGCTGCGCCTGCCCAGGTACGAGGTGATGGCGCGCTTCCTCGGCACCCCGTACGGGGCGCTGATGATGTGCTCGACGGCGTCGGTCCAGGTCAACCTGGACCTGGGCGACAGACCCGCGGCCCGCTGGGAACGCGCCCACCTGCTGGGGCCCGTCCTCGTGGCGGCCTTCGCCAACTCGCCGCTCAGCGAGGGACGGCCGTGCGGATGGATGTCGGGACGCCAGGCGGTGTGGGAGCGGCTCGACCGCACGCGCACGGCCGCCGTCCCGGTGAGCCGCGACCCCGGCGCCGCGTGGACGGACTACCTGCTCGACGCCCGCCTCATGGCCGTACGCGACACCGACCGCGACACCGGCGGAGACGGGGAGGACGGTGAGGACGGTGAGTCCTACCGTCCGGTTCTCGACGGCTCGACCTTCCGCGACCGGCTCGCCTCGCCGGAACACCCGCCGACCCTGGCGGACCTGAGCTACCACGCCACGACGCTCTTCCCGCCCGTACGGCCGCGCGGCTGGCTGGAGATCCGCTACCTCGACGCCCAGCACCCGGCGATCTGGCCGGTGTGCGCGGCGGTCACCCACGCCCTGGTGACGGACGACCGCGCGGCCGACGCGGCGCTGGCCGCGGCCGGGCCGTGCGCGGGGATGTGGGCGTCGGCGGCGCGCCACGGCCTGGCCGAGCCCCGGCTGCGCAGAGCCGCCGACGTCTGTTTCCGCGCCGCCCTCGGCGCGCTGCCCCGGCTGAGGGCGACCCCGGCCCTGGTCTGCGAGGTGGCCGCCTTCGCCGACCGCCACGTGACACCCGGCCGGTCCCCGGCCGCCGACCTGCTCGATCTGGTGACGGGATCGGCGGAACGTCTGCCCGACTGGCTGGCCGAGGAAGGACAGACCCGATGAGCGACTTCAAGGAACGGATCGCCGCCGAGTTGACCGCCGCGCGGAACCGCTCCACGACCTACACCGACGCCGAGGACGACCTGCTGGTCAGGCAGCACTCGCCGCTGATGTCACCTCTGGTGTGGGATCTGGCCCACGTGGGCAACTACGAGGAGCTGTGGGTGCTGCGGGAGGTCGGCGGGATCACCCCGCTCCGCCCGGAGATCGACGACCTGTACGACGCCTTCAAGCACCCGCGTGCCGACCGCCCGTCCCTGCCCATCCTCGGGCCGGCCGAGGCGCGCCGCTACATCGAGGGGGTGCGCGGCCGGGTGCTGGACGTCCTGGACACGGTCGACCCGTACGACCCCGACCCGCTGCGCAGGAACGGTTTCGTCTTCGGCCTGGTGATCCAGCACGAGCACCAGCACGACGAGACGATGCTCGCCACCCTGCAGTTGTCGGGGCGGCCGGGACTGGTCCGCGACGGCGACCTGCCTCCCGCGGGAGCGCCCGGCTCCGAGGAGGTGTTCGTCCCCGCGGGGCCTTTCATGATGGGCACCGACACCCAGCCGTGGGCCTACGACAACGAGCGCCCCGCCCACCGGCTCGACCTGCCCGGCTACTGGATCGACAGACTGCCCGTCGGCAACCGCGCCTACGCGGACTTCGTCGAGGACGGCGGCTACGACGACCCCCGCTGGTGGTCCCCGGACGGCCTGCGCTGGCTGCGGCGCAACCACGCCTCCGCCCCGCTGTTCTGGACCAGGGACGGCGACACCTGGTGGCGTAGCCGTTTCGGCAGGACCGAGCCCGTGCCCATGGACGAACCCGTGCAGCATGTGTGCTGGTACGAGGCCGACGCCTACGCCCGGTGGGCGGGAAAGCGACTGCCCACCGAGGCCGAGTGGGAGAAGGCCTGCGGCTGGGACGCCGAGGCCGGTCGGGCCCGGACGTACCCGTGGGGCGACGACGACCCCGGCCCCGGCGTGGCGAACCTCGGGCACCGGGCGGCACGGCCGGCCCCGCTCGGCGCCTTCCCGCTGGGAGCGAGTCCCTGCGGCGCCGAACAGATGATCGGGGACGTGTGGGAGTGGACCGGTTCGTGGTTCCTGCCCCACCCGGGCTTCCGCAGCTTCCCCTACCGCGAGTACAGCGAGGTGTTCTTCGGCGCCCGCTACCGGGTGCTGCGCGGCGGGTCATGGGCCTCCGACCCGGCCGTGGTCCGCACCACGTTCAGGAACTGGGACCGCCCGGCCCGCAGGCAGATCTTCGCCGGCTTCCGGTGCGCCCGCTCGGCCTCCCCCGAACACTCCCCGCGGCGTTCCCCCGGCCACTCCGCCAGGCGCTCCACGCCCCGATCTTCAGGGGACTCCCCGAAAGGTCCGCCCGGAAGTTCGCCGGGACGCCACCGGGAACGCCCGGCGGAGCGCCTCGCGGAACGTCTTACCGGGCGTCCTGCGGAGCGCGGTTAGATGTGCCGCCACGCGTCCTGGCTGGGCGCTCCACGCACCCTCGCCTCGCTGATCCACGAGCCGGTCAACGGCCTGCTCCGGCAGTCCTACGCCCCGCGCCTGCAGCGCCACGGCAGGCTGAACGCCGACGGCTTCGGCATGGGCTGGTACGACGCCCTCGCGGAGCCGGTCCGCTACCGCCGGACGATCCCCGCCTGGGCCGACGCCAACCTGGCGGGCCTCGCCCGAACGGCCCGCTCCGGCTGCCTGCTGGCCTGCGTACGGTCGGCCAGTGCCGGGATGCCGATCGAGGAGAGCGCGACCGCGCCCTTCGCCGACGGGCCGTGGCTGCTCAGTCACAACGGCCGCGTCTCGCGAGAGACGGTGAGGGAGCTCGCTGACGAAGCGGAGAGTTCCTGCGACTCCGCGTGGCTCGCCGCCGCCGTGTTCGCCAGGCGGCGGGTGGGCGACCCGCTCGGCGAGGCCCTGGCGGAGGTCGTCACCCGCGCCGGGCTGAAGGATTCCCGCGCCCGCCTGAACCTCCTCGCCTGCGACGGCGCGTCGATCGCCGCGACCGCCTGGGGCGACACGCTCTTCCTCCGCCTCGACGGCCACCCGCGCGACGGCGTGCTCGTCGCGAGCGAGCCGCTGGACGACCGGCCCGGCTGGCAGGCCGTACCGGATCACACCCTGGTCCTCGCCTCACCCGACGGAGTGAGCGTCCAGCCGCTGTGACCGGGCGGGACGAGACCACGAGAAAAGCACAGCACCCGGCCACGGACCGGCGAGCGGGATCGTGGCCCCCACACATCCAGGAGGCCCAGTGACCGTCAGTGAGCCGACCATCCGCCTGGTCAACCATCTCGGCCGCGACCATCTCCGGCAGGCACTCGAACACGACGTCCGCGCCGGGCTGACGTCGACGCCGAAGTGGCTGCCGCCAAAGTGGTTCTACGACGAGGCGGGCAGCGAGCTGTTCTCCCGCATCACCCGGCTGCCCGAGTACTATCCCACCCGTCGCGAGCTGGCCATCCTGCGCAGGGAGGCCCTCGACATCGCCGTACGCGGCGGCGCGGACACCCTGGTCGAACTCGGTTCGGGGACGAGCGAGAAGACCGTCCTGCTGCTGGACGCCCTCTCCGCGGCCGGGACGCTGCGCGCCTACACGCCGGTGGACGTCGACGCGGCCACCCTGAGCGAGGCCGCGCACCGCCTCGCCTCCCGCTACCGTGGCCTCACCGTGCGCGCGGTCTGCGCCGACTTCGAGGCGCACCTCGCCCTGCTGCCCCGTACCGGACGGCGGATGGTGGCCTTCCTCGGCGGCACCATCGGCAACCTGACCCCGGCGGCGCGCGAGGTCTTCCTGAAGGAACTGCGCGCCACGCTCCGCCCCGGCGACACCTTCCTGCTCGGCGCGGACCTGGTCAAGGACGCCGACCGGCTGGTCGCGGCGTACGACGACGTGAGCGGGGTGACCGCCGCCTTCAACCGGAACGTCCTGCGCGTGATCGCCAGAGAGCTGGACGCCGACTTCGAGCCGGACGCCTTCGAGCACGTCGCGCTGTACGACGCGCGGCACGAGTGGGTCGAGATGCGGCTGCGCGCGAGCCGCGCCATGCGCGTGCGGATCGGCGACCTCGGCCTGCGGATCTCCTTCGCGGCCGGAGAGGAGATCCGCACCGAGATCAGCGCCAAGTTCCGCACCGAGGGACTGCGCAGGGAACTCCTGACGGCCGGTTTCGGGATGATCCGCCAGTACATCGACCCCACCGGCGACTTCGTCCTCGTCCTCGCCCACCCGTGACCCGCGCTCCCCTCAGGGCTCGACGCCGTATTCCGGATTCCGGGCAGCGCGGGTGAACTCGGCGGAGGTGTGGAACCGCTCGCAGCCGCCCCGGAGCCCGGCGCCGGCTCTCGCCGGGCCCGGGCCGGGGTGGCAATCGGCGAGTAACCACCGGCTGAACACCGGCCATCGACCACGGCGCCCCGTCGATCGTTGAGGGCGATCCGATCCAGCGAAGCGCCCGGGTTCGAGCCCGGCACGATGGGTTTCGAAAGGGTACGGGTAAGGGGCGGCCATGACCGACAAGCGCAGGCAGGACGACCTCGACGTGGGTGACGAGGTCACGTGGGAGAGCCACGGCTCGTCGACCTCGGGCAGGGTCGAGAAGAAGATCACGGAGCGGACCGAGGAAGCGGGCCGTACCGTGGACGCCTCGGCCGACGATCCGCAGTATCTCGTGCGCAGTGACAAGAGCGGCAAGACCGCCGTGCACAAGCAGTCGGCGCTGCGCAGGAAGGATCGCCATGACTGACGACGGCGAGCAGATCACCTCGGACTTCGACCAGGCGGTCAACATGACGGCCACGGAGCTGGAACGCTGGCTGGACACCGAGGAGTCCAAGAGCGTCGGGGACAAGTCAGGTGGCGAGGAGTCGACAGGCCACCGGTCCGGCCGCCGGATCATCGAGATCCTGCGGAAGCGGAAGGACGACCTGGGAGAGGACGACTACGCCCACATGCGCAAGGTGATCGGCTATGTCCGCCGCCATCTGACGCAGCGGCCGTCCGGGGACGTGAAGGAGACCCGCTGGCGATACTCCCTCATGAACTGGGGGCACGACCCGCTCAAGTGAAGGCGCGGCCCGCGCCGCCGGTCACGCGCGGACAGGCCGTCCGGACCTCGTCCCCGGCGAGCCGGAACCGGCCGAGGTACGTCGCGGTGTTCTCGCTTCGCAGAGGGCGACCACATAAAGTCCGCCCTTGTAAAGCATCAGCCGAAGCCGCACCGTCAAGCATCAGCCGAAGTAGGACATCGGGCCTTGCCATCGGATGATGCAGACTCCCAGTGCGATATCAAGGGCATCGACCAGCAGGCGGCGTTTCGCCCCGAGGACCTTCTTATCGCCGTAACGACCGCGTAGGTCGCCAAGCTTGGCACCGCACACCCACTGATGTCGATGACCTCAACACGTGGTGCGGGATCGCCCCCCTCACCACTGCTCCTGCTCGTGCAGCCTTGCCATGGCTTCCTCCTACACGCTGGCGGTCCGCCATGGCGCCAGTAGTGAGACGGGCTCGACAAATCCGTACACACGGAAACCTACCTTCCCGTCACCGAAAAAGATCTTTACATAAACCCACGACGCATGTGATGATCATTCAGTTTTGATACATCTGTTCGAAAGGCTGGAGTGAACACATCACGATTAGCGTCGGGCTTGTCTGCTCGTACGCGCCGTCGCGCTGCCCTGATGACGGCTCTGACGCTGCCGCTCTCGCTGATGAGCGCGCCCGCGATCGCCCAGGACCTCACGTCACCCCCCACCCCCACCCCCACCCCTGCAACATCGCCGCCAAGCAACCCCACTACTCCGACCACCCCCGTCGGCAAAGCGCTGGCGCAGTCCAAGAAGGACAACCGGCGCGTCGAGATCGAGTCGCTGCGCTCGGAGAGCGCCACGTACTACGCCAACCCCGATGGCAAGACTGTACGCGTGGAGTTGTCCACCGAGCCGGTGCGCGTCAAGAAGGCCAACGGCGAGGGCTTCACCCCGATCGACACCACACTGGTGCAGCAAGACGGCGTCATCAAACCCAAGGCCACCATGGGCGACCTGACCCTGTCGGCGGGCGCGGACACCGTCCTGCTGAAGAGCAAGACCGCTCAGGACACCACCGAGATCGAAGCCCCTGACGGTAAACTGCCCAAGCCCACACTGAAGGGCAACACCGCCACCTACCCCGACGCCTACGGCAAGGGCCGCGACCTGGTGGTGACCGCGAACGCGACTGGGTTCCAGCAGCAGATCACCATCGCCGAACGGCCCACCGGCCCGGTCTCCTTCCGAGTTCCGTTCGACTTGCCCAAGGGGATGTCCTTCGGAAAGAGCGCCGCTGGCCAGCCCACTATCGTGGGCAAGGATGGCAAGACGCTGACCGAGGTGCGACCGACACTGCTGCGGGACGCTAAGGCCGCCGATGCGAGCGCTCCGCTCGATACGGGCAAAATCGGCAAGGCCGCCATCACCCTCGCCGAAGACGGCAAGACCCTGGTCTTCACGCCGGACGCCGCGTTCCTGGCCGACGCGGCGACGACCTACCCCGTGACGATGACCGCTGCGGCGGATGACTGGTACGAAGGCCACACCGGCGGTGGCATGGACGCCTACATCAATGATGTCGACCTCACGGACAGCTGGGACACCTTCGCTGATTCCGAGATCGTGGTCGGCAAGTCCTACGCCAGCAGCACCGCCAAGCGCTGGCGCGGTTACCTCAAGTTCCCCAACATCCCCGCCGAGTTCGCGGGCAGCACGGTGCAAAACGCCGACCTGCACCTATGGAACCACCTGTCCAACACCTGCGGCATATCGGTCGGTTCCGGCATCACCGCGCGGCAAATCACATCCGACTGGGATGACATGCTGCTGCGTTGGAGCAGCCAGCCGTCTGTCACCGGTACGGGCGCGGACACCGAGTACGGCGCCTACAGCGAAGACTGCAACTACGCTTGGAACCTGACCCACTCACTCAACGGCATTGTCCAGGAGTGGATCGACGGTTCCACCAACTACGGCATCCAGCTCACCGCGGGCAACGAATCCGAGTTGCGAAACTGGCGACGCTACGCTTCCGAGGACGCCGGCGGCTGCAGGACTAAGCCATTGGAAGACTGCAAATTCCAACTCCACCCGCCCATCCTGACCGTCGACGTCGAATTACCGACACCACCCACACCACCCCGCCAGGAGACGGTGGTTACCACCTCGCGGGAGCCACTCACCTCGATTCCTGAATATGAGGAAGCGCTCACCAAATCTGTCTACGTGCCGGGACTTGATGATCCGATCGACTCGCTGAGCGATGAGCTGATCGCTGCAAACGAAGAGCAGCGGGATGGTGAAGGCTCCTTGATCGGAACCGACAAACTTTCCCCCGCGCTGCCTTATCCCGGCGACAGCGACGACACCACCAATCCAGAGGGGGAGGACACGACACCGCCTCGGGTGCTAGTGACAGAGCCGGCCGGCGACGCCACTGATGTCTCCCTAGGCTCTCAGGTGCGGGTGACGTTCTCTGAGGAGATCTTCGATCCACAGTTCGTGGTAAAGAGCATGCAAGGCGTCCAGATCCAGGGCACCACCACGCTGGACGACACTAAGAAGATCGCAACTTTTACTCCTGTGCAGCCGTTCCACCCCGGTACGACGTACGCCGCCACGGTGTCGGAAGCGATTGATATGTGGGAGAACGCGATGATTCCCCACACCTGGTCCTTCACCACGCTGCAGCAGGCCGCAGGCCACTGGAAGTTCGACGAGGGAAACGGCGCCACGGCTGCGGACTCGTCGGGCAATGATCACGACGCGAGCCTGAACGAGACGGCGGCTTGGATCGCTGGCAAGAGCGGGAACGCGGTCTCCAACGTGCCGTCACAAGCGCGGATCGCCGCCTCCCAGGCGGCCGCCAAGCAGAGCAAGGCCGTCGAAGTTGCCGACGAGACGACCGCGACCAGCATCACTTACGCCCAACCGGATGGAAAGACGTTCAAAACGGAGATTGCCGCGGGGCCGGTGCGGACCCGGCAGGACGGTGTGTGGGTGCCGATTGACACCTCACTTGCCGAGCAAGGGGGGGCGCTCGTACCCAAGGCGATCGATGCCGAGGCCAACGTAAAGGTCTCCACCGGTGGCACGGGCGCTTTCGTGAACATGACCGCAGACGGGCGGCGGTACGCACTGACCTGGCCGACGCCACTGCCCAAGCCGGCCGTCAAGAGCAGTGTCGCCACTTACACCGACGCAGCCGGCAAGGGTGCCGACCTGGTAGTCACCGTACTGCCGACCGGGTTCCGACATGACGTGGTGCTGCGTGAGCGGCCCGCCAAACCGCTGGAGATACGCATCGGCGTGCAGACCGAGGGTCTGACCCTATCCGAGGGCAAGGGGGGACGCCTGCTGCTCACCGACACCAAGACCGGTACGACCGATACGGACAAGAGTAGGGGCGACAAGCTCGTCGCCTCGGCGCCGCAGCCGGTGATGTGGGACTCCTCCGCCGGAGCTCGCCTGACCACAGGCCGTCTTCCGCAGACCAGGCACGTGAAGATCACTACCGATGTGGTGACCACGGGCGGCCGGACCGAGCTGGTGCTCAAGCCCGATCACGCCTTCCTGTCCGACCCGGCCACGAAGTATCCGGTGCGGGTGGATCCGACGACCACGTTGCCGTTCAACTACGACGTGGAGGTCTCCTCCACCAACGACGCCGACTGGCCGGCCGACCCGACCAGCACCGTCATGATGGCCGGTACTCAGACCGGCAACCTGAAGTACCGGGTACACCTGCGCTTCGACACCCCCGCTCTGACCGGGGCCACGGTGAGCGACGCCAAGCTGTCGTTGCTGAACATCGCCGCCCAGGGGTGCGGGAGCACGGTCGGCGCGGGTATCCAGGTGCGTCGACTGACCAGTGCGTGGGATGAGAATAACCTGCACTGGGCCAACAAGCCGACCTCCACCACCGAGGACGCCCAGACCAACAGGGCGGGTTACGACTCGGCTTGCGCCGATCCCACCGCGCTGGAGTGGCCGGTCACCGCCATCGCTCAGGATTGGGCCGGCGGCGCGGCCAACCATGGCCTGGTGCTGCAGTCGCCGACCGAGAACAACGTCAGCAACTTCCGGGTGTTTCCCGCCTCAGAGGACACCTTCGAGTTCAACAGCCCGCCGAAGCTGACCGTCACCACCACCGGCCCGGCCTCCACCCCGGCCGTCGGCGCCCTGAGCGTCACCCCGGCCCAGAACTCAGGTGGCATCACGACGGTCACCTCCCTCACCCCCCAACTGGCGGCCACCGTCTCCGACACCGTCGGCGGCACCCTGACCGGCCAGTTCGAGATCGAACACGACCCCACCGCCACCGGCCAGGGCACCGGCCAGATCTGGGCCGGCACCTCGCCCGCGGTGGCCTCCGGCAGCTCGGCCACCGTCACCGTCCCAGCCGCCAAGCTGGCCGACGGCTGGAAGGTGCGCTGGCGGGCCCGCGCGGCCAATACCGCGGCCTCCACCACGTCCGCGTGGTCGGCCTGGCAGACGGCGACCGTGGACGTACCCAACCCGACGGTCGGCGCCTTCCAGGTCACCCCCTCACAGGTGAACAACGGCGTCATCGTGACCACAAGTGTGACCCCGACCCTGCGTAGCACGGTCACTGACCCAGCCGCCCAGCCGCTGCGCGCCGAGGTCGAACTCGAACACGATCCCACCGCCACCGGGCAGGGCACTGGCCAGATCTGGGCCGGCAACCTCGACAACGTAGCCTCCGGCACCCAGGCCAGCATCACCGTCCCCGGGGGGAAACTGACCGACGGATGGAAGGTGCGCTGGCGGACGCGGGCGATCAACACCGCCACCACGATCGGTTCACCATGGTCGGACTGGCAGTCCCTGACCGTCGACGTCCCCGATCCGGTCTCCGAACCGGCAGTAAGCGCTCTTCAAGTCACCCCATCCCAACAGGTAGACGGCACCACCGTCACTCACACTCGCACCCCGGCACTGCTGGCCCAGGTGAGCGACCCAGCCGGCAAGCCATTGCGGGCCGAGGCCGAGATCGAGCACGACCCAGCCGCTCCTGCCGGGCAGGGCACCGGCCAGATCTGGACCGGAAGCGCCGACAACGTCCCAGCTGGCACCCAGGCGAGCATCACCGTCCCGGCAGGCGAACTGGCCGACGGGTGGAAAGTACGTTGGCGCGCCCGCGTGGTCTCCGCCACCGCCGCCTCCGCCTGGTCGGACTGGCAGTCGTTGACTGTCGTCCTGCCCAAGCCCACCGTGACCGACCTGACCATCACCCCATCCAAGGTGGTGGACGGTGTGACGGTGAGCACCAAGCTCACCCCCACGCTGCAGGCCACCCTCACCCACCCAACCGGCCAGGCACTGCGCGCCGAGGCCGAGATCGAGCACGACCCAGCCGCTCCTGCCGGGCAGGGCACCGGCCAGATCTGGGCCGGCAACCTCGACAACGTAGCCTCCGGCACCCAGGCCAGGATCACCGTCCCGGCAGGCGAACTGGCCGACGGGTGGAAAGTGCGCTGGCGCCTGCGCGCAGTCACCGATGATGCCTCCTCGGCCTGGTCGGACTGGCAGCAAATCACCGTCAATGTCATCCAGCCGGGCGAGGAGCCCTTAGCCCAGACCACCGAACCGGTGATCCGCACAGACCAGAGCTTCACCGCCGCCACCTGGCTGCGCTGGAGCGACAAGGACGGCGTCTACACCGTCCTTGAGCAGAAGGGCACTCATCAGGCGCCCTTCCGATTCGGCAACACTGCCGATCGTGGTCTGGTGTTCACCTTCACCAGCGCCGACGCTGCCGGTGCGACGGTGGAGGGCGTGCTGTCTGGGATCGAGCCGCCTGTAGATGAATGGTTCCACTTGGCGGGTGTGTACGACGCGGACACCCGTACGGCCACCTTGTATCTGAACGGTACACAGGCCGGGACCGCGCAGTTGTCCTTCCCCACCTGGAACGCCCAGGCCCCGCTACGGATCGGCGCGGCAATGGCAGGGAGCATCGACGAGGTGCGAATCTACCAACGTCCCTTTAGCGCTTATGAGGTCGCCAGTGTGATGGCCCCGGCTCCGATGCCTGTGGCTGTGCCCGCACCGCAGAAGACCGCGTCTACTCAGGCCGCGGCTGCGACCGGCGACTTTGATTACGAGCGCATCAATCTGCAAACATGCCAGGTCAGCGGGAGTGAAACCGGGCATGGCGAGTATGATGCACGAATCCGCGAATTGCCGTACAACTCTTGCTGGTCCTCCTACCTTCAAGTAAACGACTATGTAGAGGACGAATCGACCGGCAGATGGGTGAAAGCCGGCTGCAAATTCTTATTCGAGAAACAGAACCCGATCATCAAATGGGCCTGCAATCAGTTGGACGAGCCGTTTGATGAAGACCTCGCCCTTCGCTTCCGGGCCACAGTAGTCATCAACAGCTATCTCGGAAACGCAACTGGGACCGGTGTAGTGGACGGAGCCGGAACCGGCATCAAGCCAACGGACATGAAAATGTTCATCCAGCTTGACGATTTCGCACTTATCGGCGAAGACGGGCGCATACTCAAGCCCGGGAACCAATTGAGGAATCTACCCCTCACAACAAGGTTGCATATTCCGGATCCTCCTTTCACAGACGAGGGCTGCACTACTAGCGACAGAGAAAAGAAGAAGGATATTTCCACCTGGCAATCCAGTTCGTTCGATACCTTCAACATTCGAACGACCATTGACAATCCGGGCGTAGTCACCTGTTCGTTCCATCCCGAGGTCGTGCTTTACACCGACCTTGGGGCGGAGTGGTTGCGCCTGCCCCTCTTCAGCCAAAAGGTCATTGACATCAACGGTAAGTGGGTCGGCGTCGCACGCCAGGGTGATGGGGTGCCTACGGGCTGGAAGCGATGGATGCCTCACTTCCGCTGCGACAGCCTCGCTTTCGGCGCGGGTGATCCGCAGGTCGAAGATCGCGTTGGTGGCTGCATCAACACCAGGTCGAAACGCGTATTCGTCATGTCCACGAGAAGCGGCACCGAATTCCCGGAGACAGCCCAGCACATCAAGGACGCCCTCAATCCCGTAACGAACAAGAATACCAACCCGCCTAAACGTGAAGGGGAGTACGAGGTTCCGAATCCGCCGAGCAGGGTTGTTCTCGGTACTGAGAAGCCTAAGCGCATCCCGGGTAACTGGGCGGCCCCCGTGGGGAGCGATGCAGGCGAACCGCTGCACAGGACCACCAGCGTGCTCAGACAGAAATCGAACAATCTAGTCTTTGCGGGACGTGCTTTCATTGCCGACCGCGGTGACGAGAAAGACTATCAATGGCCAGAAAACTACGGCAATAATTATTGCAAGTACTACCAATGGGAGAAATATCTCGCCCAGAGAAAATTCAACGACCTGAACTGCGACGAGTACCCGTTCAAAACCACGCTGGAGGGGGCTGCAAGCACCGACTGGGACTTCTCGATTCGCGCAATCAAAGCAGAGGATAATCAGGCTCAAGGCAATGCTCTAGGTAGATTCTACGCCCAATTCAGAGTCGGCAATGAGAACTCTTTCTGGGTGATGATCGAATAGTAGTCGACGCACCACTGGGTGTCGGATTTGAAGTTGATATCAAATCCGACACCCAGGCATTAAATCTTTCCATGTAACCTTTGATCGGCCACAACCAATCAAGGGTTACTTTGGCTCTAGTAAGTATGAATTATGCAGAACGCGGATAACGACTGCAACAATGAAAGGGATATCAACGCGTATATCGCATTTGCAGCTCGTCCATTGCGAGATCCCAGAAGGACCTGTAACGGTTGGCGCCGGGCAGTCCTGGTTCGAGATACCAGGCTTCCCATTCACCTTCAGAGGTACTGACATGAGGATTGAGGAGAGCCACTCCGTCACCCCAATATCCAACCAGAAGGGTGTCGGGCACATACTCCCCTCTGTAATGGATGGAGTCCTGTCCCGGCCCGTAGACGAAATAGAGCTCGTCGGGCACGCTCCATGAGTTCTCTCGCTTGGGTGCTGACCAGATCTCGACCCTCGAAGAATCAACATCACGGAGCCAACCGACTTCTTCGACACGCAGCAGGCAGCAGTCATCGTCGCTGCCCCAACCGCCCGCGAACAGGAGAAACTGCCGGTAGCTCGGCGGCAGCTCCACGCCTAGCCTCTGTTCAAGCTGGCGGATCTCTGACTCGGTAGCGGGGGGGTACAGATCGCCGAGTGGACTGATCGCCGGGAGATCGGAACTATCGGTTACCGGATGTCTTGCAGGGAAGCGTTCAGACCATGCGTACTGGGCACTCATGAGGAGGAAGATATCCCGTTTCGAGTGGCTGCTGCGTGCGCAGGCACAAAGCCAGGGCTGCCCCCGATGATCTCCAGGTGTGGGACATGTGTGAGATGATCAAGGAATGACTCTATCATTGCTCGGCATCCCTGCAGGTCACCCAACACGCCGAATCGCAAAAGTGCCGCTCTCTTAATGCGGGTGTCTCAGGACCAGACGTTTCCTCCTAAGGTGGGGTGCCGTGCAGCGGCTCGCGCTCTTCGACCTGGACAATACGCTCGTCAACCTGGACGAGGCGTTCCATGTATGGGCCAGGGGGTTCGCCGAGGAACACGGTTTAGACCGTGAAGCGGTTGATTGGCTGATCGCTCTTGATCGGGCCGGCTACCCGCACCGTGAAGTCTTCTTCACCAAGGTCCGCGAGCACTTCGCCCTACCGGAACCGGTTGACGAACTATGGAGCCGCTACCGTCAGCGCATGCCGTACCTCGTTCGCTGTCGACCCGAGGTGATGGACGGGCTGTCTCGGCTCCGCGCGTCGGGCTGGAAGGTAGCGATCGTCACCAACGGCACCGCGGACAACCAACTCGGCAAGATCCAGCGAACGGGACTGGCCGAGGCCGTCGACGCCTGCGCGCTCTCAGGACTCGACGGCATCCGTAAGCCCGACATCGATCTGTTCAAGGTCGCGGCCAAGCGCTGTGGTGCGGTTCTCGTCGATGGGGGATGGATGGTCGGTGACCACCTCGTTGCTGATATCGACGGAGGACGCGCAGCCGGTCTGTGTACGATCTGGGTCGACCGAGGCACGTGGCCCGACCACGGTCACAACGCTGATCATGTCGTCACTGACGTGCTCCAGGTGATGAAGATCCTGCTGAAGAGCGGGTGACCAAGCGGTTCAAACCGGCTCACCGATGCGCCACAAGCGCCTGACGAAGGCTCGTCACTGGACTGCAGTCTCTTCACGATGACGGGTATGGGGAAGTCTCAGAAGCGGCACCAGCCCGCCAAGCCTAATCCCGCGAAGCCGAGCGCCAATGAGCTTCGGGTCCGCCGAAAGCAAGGGGAAATCGACGCCAAGCGAGCCGCGGCCGAGAAAGAGGGTCGACCGTCGAAGGTCACCCAGGAGGAGCAAGAATTCCGGACGAAGCAAGGCAATCTCATGCGCGCCAGAGCCAACACCCCTGGCACCCACGAGTACGTCAACCGCCAGCGCCAGCTCGGAGCCGACGAGCCTGATGAGGCGATCTGAAACAGCGCCCACGCTCCCGGGCCCTACGATTCCAACGACTGGTGATCTTGCTAACGCCGGTGCTAACAACAGGTCTGGACGGACCTGGACGACCATGGAGCGAGGGACCCCGTAGAGCCCGCCCTACCAGGCCTGGAAGACAGCCGTGGACGGTCCTGGACGGTCGTGTTCTAACTCGTAATGAAGAGGTGTAAGCCGCAGAGAGATGGCAACCGTCCGGAACATTCGGGGCTTGAAAGCACAAATGCCCTGCTGCGTGCGATCTTCGGCCTATCGCTGTCCCGGATACCGCGTCAGGAAATGACGCCTTAAGAAGGCTCAGTATGTCACTCCGGCTTACATCTTTGATAGCAATTTCCCTGGTCCGGCACGGATCGGGGAACTTGCCATAAATCACACATGGTTGCGGTCGGCGCAGGAGCATCGGTTTTCATTGCACGTCTCGTGCTGGTTATTTTGGCAGTAAATGCAAGTGCCGTATCCATTTCCCATCTGATCATACCTCCTTTCGGCTCGACTAGTGTGCCCATTCGGGAGGGATTTTGGCAAGTGGAGGCGCCCCAAAGCGTTTCTTGCGCGAGGGGGCGGAGATTCTAAGAAACGGAAGACGTGACGGTGCGGGACCTGGCACCTCCTTTTGGGGCATCGGTGATCGCTACTAGATAGGACAAAATATGCTTTTTGGGCGTTCCGTAATGTCTAACTAGTGTGTAGACGAGGTGAGCATTTAGTATAATTTAAGCCTAAATGCCACTTCTGTCCGTTTCGAGACGTTGTTCATGTTTAGGGATTCGCTGCGTAGCGGAAGGATTCGTTTGTGTATCGATTGAAAATTGCGGGATGAGTTGATCTATCTTGGATGAATAACCTGCTTGTCCCTACTAGACCTGCAGGTGAGCGCATGAGTGAGCAGTCGGCACAGGTGATCGTCGGTGAAGAGCAGGTCTCCGCCCCTCCCGGTACCGCGAAAAAGACCGACAGCTCCGGCGGCAAGAAGCCTCCCGCTGGGCGGGCAGTTCCCAAGTGGGAGACCGACGCGCGAGACCGACGCGCGAGACCGAGTCCGAACGGCCGTGCGCCGCTACTCCAAGCCGCTGGCTGATCTGGTGGCCCGTGATGCCAACGAAGGAGACACGCGGCTTCTGATCACAGATTTCCTGTGCGAAGGGCTGGGCTACGACAAGTACGAGGATCTCACCACTGAGTACCAGGTCAAGGGTGAGTTCGCTGATTATGGCATTCGCATCGACAAGCAGTTGGTCGCCTTCATCGAGGTGAAGCGGTGCAGCCAGAAGCTCAACACCAAGCACCTGCGCCAGGTGCAGATGTACGCCGTCAACGAGGGTGTTGAGTGGATGATCCTGTCCAACGGACAAGTCTGGCAGGCGTACCACATGACCGCCGGCCTTCCCGTGGTCATCGATCTCGCTCTTGAGGTCGACCTTCTTGGAGACGCCAGCTTGGCGACCAAGGTTGATGGGCTCTTCTACCTGACCAAGGAGTCGTTCAAGCGCCGGTTGATGGATGACCTGTGGAGGGCGCGCGCCGCGACGTCGCCGAAGTCTTTGGCGCAGGTGCTTCTGTCGGAAGTCGTGGTTGATGCGGTGCGCAAGGAGCTTCGACGCCAGACGAGCTACAACGCCGACTCTGCTGAGGTTCACCGTGCCTTGCGTGACGAAGTGCTGCGAGCGGAGATCTTGCCCTAATCGCGGGTGCCTCGAATGAGCGTCCCGAATGGCTTGGCCTGTTTGGGACGCTCACCGACTGTCGCCTGTTCAGGTGACAGCAGCGCTGACAGCAACGTCCCCACACACGGCCACACCTCGGCCACCGTCCACCACCCTCTGACCACGGTCTCCGCTACCCCACCAGCGTGATTGGTCCGCCTGGCTCGAAAATCGGTGCGTTAGCGGGCAGGCGGCAGCGAGCCCTGGCCGGTGATGTCGGGTCAGGGTTTTGTGGGGGCGGGTTGGGGTCAGGCGGTTGGTTGCAGGGTGACGGTTTTGCCGGTGAGGCGTTCGAGCTGGCGGACGAGGTCGTGTTCGCGGCGTCTGGTGGCGATACGGGATTGGTAGAAGTCGGGGCCCAGGTCGCGGTAGCGGGCCTCAGGGTCGGACAGCAGATGCCAGACGATGGTGAGGAGGGAGTTGCCGACGGCGACGATGGCGCGTTTTCGTCCGCGGCGTCTGGACAGTCGCCGGTAGCGCTCGCCCAGGAAGGTACTGGAGCGAGAGGTGACCGCGACGATCTCGCCGAGGGTGGCGCCGAGCCAGGGATTGCCCTTCCCGGTGGAGCCGCCCTTCTTCTTGCCGGCGGAGGCGTTGTCGATGGGCGCGAACTTGGCCCAGGAGGCCAGGTGGCCGGCGGTGGGGAAGCGGCTCATGTCGATACCGATCTCGGCGATGAGTTCCTGGGCGGCGATGGTGCCGACACCGATGATCTCGTCGAGTTGAGCCACCGCGGCGGCATACGGGGCGATCTTGTCCTCGATCCGGCGGGAGACGGCCTCGATCCGGGCGGTGAGGTCATCGACTCGATCGGTCATCATCTGGCATAAGAAGCCGTGCTCATCGGTGAAGTGACCGGTGAGCGCTTCTTGCAGCAGAGGAATCTTCGAGCGCATCGGACCGCGCGCCATCGCGGCCAACACCTTGGGATCGCGTTGTCCGCCGATCAGTGCGGCCAGCATCTCGCGGCCGGAGACGCCGAAGATGTCACTGATCACGCTGGACAGCTTGATCTGGGCGTCTTCCAGCAGCTTTTCCACGCGCTGTTTTTCGCGGGTGCGCTCGCGCACCAGGCTGCGCCGATAGCGGGTCAGGTCCCGTAGCTGGCGGATCGGTTTGGGGTGGACCAGGCTGGGCCGGCACATGCCTCGTTCGACGACCTTGGCCAGCCAGACCGCGTCCAGCTTGTCGGTTTTCGGGCGGCCGGGGACGTTCTTGACGTGTTTGGCGTTCAGCAGCCAGCAGGTGAATCCCTCGGCTTCCAGCAGGTAGTAGACCGGCTTCCAGTAGTCGGAGGTGGCCTCCATCGCCACCAGCGTGACGGCTTGGCAGCGCAGCCAGTCGGCCAGGGCGAACAGGGAGGCGGTCAGCGTGGTGTACTCGCGTACCTCCTGGCGGCGCCGTGCGGGCTTGTCGTCATGGGGGACGCGCACGCACACCACCAGGCCGCTCCTTGCCGATGTCGATCGCCGCGACTCGCTCCACCAGTTCCAGTGGCTCATCACTTTCCTGCACAGGTGTCCCTCGTCTCCTCCATCGTGGGCAAGGTGGTTGCCCGGGGAGCCGGTAGGGGAAGGATCAAGAGCCGGGCTCTCGTGCTCGAAGCGACAGTTCAGGGCCCCTTGGGCGGCTCCCGGCGTCAGACTGAAAACCGGCCTCGACCAGGCACCAGGCGGACTCGACGTCGGCGGGCAACCACCCCCGATTTTCATGCCCGCAGGGCGTGCACAGCCACATCAAAGACTGAAAAGCGGAAGGTCGTATTTCTGTTTGCTGAGGCGTGGCGACACGGGTCCCTCCAGATCCCGCGCCGCCACGCCCGTCTCACCGGGCTCTTCCGGACAGCAACGCCGTCCAGATCGCCCGAGCCTCATTGATCGGCCAGGAAAAGGTCTCTTGGACCTGGTGGCCGCTGTCGAGTTGGATGGTTCGCCGGACGAACGCCCGACCGGCGCCTTCGTACAGTTCGTAGACCGTGGCACGGCACCAACAGGTCCAGGCCACCGAGCGCGCCCGCTCAAGTGCTGGGTAGGGCTGTTGCCAGTCCAGCCGGAGATGATCTCGCTGCGGCATTGCCACATGTGGGCTCAGGCACTCGTCGAGCAGAATCACGACGTGCGCTCCGCGACGCCTCCGCACCGGTAGGCCGCTTTGAGGAGCTCTTCGTACCGCTGGGCGACGTAGTGGGCGACGGTGATGGGGTTGTCCACGCCGTAGACCCGATACAGGCGGCGCCCCGTCTTCACCGAGGTCTTCCCCGTCCACCAGCGGTAGGCGCGCCCGTCCGTCCAGACCAGGAGATCGGCCCAGACGGAGACCAGGGCGACGCCGTGGCCCTCGTGGACGTCGGCCGAGACGCCGCAGTGTTCGAGGCCGATCCGCAGGCGCTCAGCAGCCAGGGCCGCCGGGCATCGTTGAGCCGGCCCTTTGCCGCCGAGGGCGCTCACGACTCCAGCCCTTCCTGGTCGCGGAGCTGCTGGGCGAGTTCGGTGACGTCGTCGGCGTCGATTGTCCGGTAAATGCCACGATTTATCTCTTCGTCGGTGAGGTGTCGGCCATTCCGGGTGGCCCACAAACGACCCGCAGAACTACGCCAAATACACCATCCGGGAAATGCTGCCTGGAGGTCTTCCAGAATCACGGGTGTTGACATGGAGTAAGCGTCGTTCCATTTGAGTGACGAACCCACCGCGTTCCAGAGACGTCCAGGACGTTTCAAAGTTAGAGTCGAAAACGTCCTTGACGTCCTCACTCCCCGAGGTGCACCGTGGCCAACGTCCCCTTACGCCGCGCCATGCTCGATGCGAAGCTGAGCAACCAGAATCTGGCAGACCGCTGCGAGGTGGACGTTAAAACGGTGGAACGCTGGTTACAGGATGAGGCACGAGTCCCGCACCTCCGGCACCAGTTGGCCGCCGCCGAGGCATTAGGAGTTGATACGTCCGTGTTGTGGCCAGAGGCTATCCGTAACACCGTGAAAACCGGCCCGGATCGAGAGGTTCTGACCGTTTACCCCTATCGGTCGGCGTGCCCCAAGTCGATCTGGCGCAACCTGATCACCTCGGCCCGCAACGAGATCGTCTTCGCCGGGTACACCAACTACTTCCTGTGGCTGGAACACCCCAACCTCGCCAAGGTCCTCAAGCGCAAGGCCGAGCAAGGGTGCAAGATCCGGTTCCTGATCGGTGATCCGGACAGTGAGGTCACCCGCCGCCGGGAGGAGGTGGAGAGCGTTCCGTTGACGGTTTCCACCCGCATCCGGATCACCCTCTCGGAGATCGAGCAGGTTCGGGACGTGCCCGGCATCGAGGCCAGGTTCGGAGACGAGCACATCGCGATGAGCGTCTTCCGCTTCGATTCGGAGATGCTCGTGACCCCCCACCTGGCCAAACTCGTCGGCCACGACTCGCCGATGATGCATCTGCGCCGCTACCAGGACGACGGCCTGTTCGACCGGTTCGGCTACCACGCCTCCGAGTTGTGGAGTAATGGGAGGAACGTCTGGGCAGAGGAGCCACGCAAGCCTGCGGGGAGCGCCAGTTCTGGGTGACCAACCGGGTGACAACGCCCCCGGACGGGAGCGTTTCCGATCGCCGCTGCGTCGCGGTGAGGGCCGGGACACGGCCCCGTCCGCGTCGCACCCGGCGCGGATCGGGGCACGGCCCCTCTCACACCCCGCGCCGGAGCGCGGAACCCGGCCCTCGTTCGCGGTGCGCGTCAGGGCAGGGGTTCCGGCTCCGGGACGGTGAGCCGCCGGAAGAGCGGGCGCGGCTCGGGAAGGCCCCCCTCCCCGGCCGTGCACTGCGCGGCGATCCGGGCGGCCGTACCCGGCAGGAACGGCGCCAGCTGATCGGCCAACCTCTCGCACGCCCGGACGAGCGTGGCGAGGACGGCGTCGAGCCGGGCCGCGGCGCCGAGGTCACCGTCGCGTTCTGCCCGGGCCAGTTCCCAGGGCCGGGTGAGGTCGACATAGCGATTGGCCTCGTCGACAATGGCCCAGACCGGCGCGGTGGCCCGGCGGAACGCGAAGTCGTCCAGGGCCGAGCGGACGAGACCGGGCGCCTGGCGGCAGGCCGCCTCCAGGGCCTCCCCTCCCGGCGCGCCGATCCCACCACCTGTCTCGGTCCCGGTCCCGGTCCCGGCGAGGGGAACGTGCCCGTCGCGGTAGCGGTGGACCATGGCGACGACCCGGTTGACGAGGTTGCCCAGCCCGTTGGCGAGCTCGTCGTTGGCGCGGGCGACGAGCCGGTCGACCGTGAAGTCGGCGTCCCCGACGCGCGGCACCTCGCGCAACAACCACCAGCGGACGGCGTCGGTGCCGTACTCTCCTGCCAGGGCGATCGGATCGGCCGTGCCCCCACCGGATTTACTGATCTTGCGGCCACCGGCGGTGAGGTAGTCGTGTACCACCACGTCCGTGGGCGGCGGCTGCCCGGCCGACAGCAGCATCGCCGGCCAGTAGACGGCGTGGAAGCGCAACACTCCCTTGCCGACCAGGTGGATCCGGCGGTCGGCGCCGACCCACCAGCGGCCGTGGTTCTCACCGCCGGTGCCGTAGTCCAGGGCCGTGATGTAGTTGCCGAGCGCGTCCCACCACACGTAGACGACCTGGCCGGGGTCCCCGGGAACCGGGATTCCCCACCCCCGGGCACGGGCGGTCGACCGGGAGACCGAGAGGTCCTCCAGGCCACCGGCGATGAAGCCGAGGACCTCGTTGCGACGCTCCGCGGGCTCGATCCTCAGGCGTCCGTCGGCGACGAGGTCGTGGAGCCGGTCCGCGTAGCGCGACAGGCGGAAGAACCAGTTCTCCTCGGCCACCCGCTGGGGCTCGACACCGTGTTCCGGACATCGTCCGCCGGTGAGCTCGGCGGGGGTGTAGAACTGCTCGCAGCCGACGCAGTAAAGACCCTCGTAGTGCTTACGGTAGAGGTCACCGGCATCGGCGCAGGCCCGCCAGAGCCTCTCCACGCCACTCCGGTGGCGGGGGTCGCGGCTGGTACGGACGACGTCGTCGACCGTGAGTGCCAGCGGCTCGCGCAGCGCGACGAACGCCTCGGCGTTACGGTCGACGAACTCCTGGACGGGAACACCGGCCGCCTCGGCGGCCAGCACGTTCTTCAACGAGTTGTCGTCGGTGCCGGTCTGGAACCGCACCTGCTCGCCCTGTGTCCTGCGGAACCGGGCGAGCACGTCGGCCTGCACGAGCTCCAGCGCGAACCCCAGGTGGGGGCGGGCGTTGACGTAGGGGATGGTGGTGGTGACGTAGATGTGCGGTGTGGTCATCGGAACCTCCGAAAGAACGGGGGCTCCGGCCGGTGAAACGCGCCGAGGCCCCGTGACAGGGCCTCGGAAACGAACGTCCGTGCGGCGTCAGCGGCCCCGTGAGCGGGGCATCATCACCTGGCGTCCGGACGTGTTCATGCGGTCAGGTTAACACCCGCCCCTTGGCACGAGCCGCCAGTTTTACGGCGAACGGCCTCAGCGCGAGGAGGGATCAGGTGCCCCCGCGACGAGCCGCCGGGAATCGCGACACGCCGCGCGGCCCACCTCATGGCCTCGGCGATACCTCCGGCAGGTGATCCGGACCATGCACCGACCACCTCTTTCACTCTGAGTGATAGTCTCATTACTCATTGCAGAGAATCGAGATCGTCGAGAGGATCGTCGTGAAGCGAATCGCCCTCGTCCCCGTCATCTCCGCCGCCCTGGTCGTGGTCATGGGCAGCGCCGCCTACGCCTCGCAGTACGTGGCCTACGAAGGGCCGGGCTTCACCGGCCGGTCGGTGGTCATCGACCGGTGCGGCCCGTCCAACATCCCCTTCCACGGGTCCTACAAGTGGTACGGCGACGGCCAGAGCGGCCGGATGTACAACCAGCCCGACACACAAGGGGTGATGCACTTCGAATTGGCGTCCAACCGCAACGCGGAGCTGAGGACGCCCGTCGGCTGGAAGAGCATCTTCATCGTGTGCTGACGCCCGGAAGACGTGGCCGGAAGCCGGAGCCTCTCCGGCTTCCGGCCACGCGCCTGTGTCTTCCCGTGTCTTCCCCGTGTCTCGCCGCCCGCCTCCTCAGACCGCCTCATTCAGCCGGGAAGCGGCCACGGCCCGCTGCAGGGTAGGTCCACTTTCTCCTCGTCCAACGATCCCGCCGGGGCTACCGGTTACCTGGCCGACTCCATGATGGCGAGCACCTCCGGCATCATCTCCCGGTAACCGGCGCCTTGCTTGACCCGCGCGCTGAAGTTCTGGGCTTCGTGCGTCGTCGGCAGGACGCCCACGAGCAGCATCGGCAGGAACAGGCGACGGGCCAGCAGTTCGGGACCGGAGACGGCGTGGGGGCGGCGCAGGACCGAGACGTTCACGCGGACCGCGTGCTCGTTCAACCGGGGCACCCCCGGCCGGTCGGTCTCGATCGCCGCGTAACGGAAACCATGGGCGAGGTCACAGGGGTCGCAGCCGACCGGCCCGCGGCTCAGGACCCCATGACACTTCGGGCACACCATTTTGTCGAGCGCGGCATCGACCACCCGCCAGTCGTGCCGGTCCGGCTCATCGACGACCATTTCTCCGACGGCCATCGCCTCGGCGGGAGAGATGGGGCCGATTTCCGTGCGCAGGAACTCCTGCCAGCCTTCCTCGACGATGTCGTCCACGAGTGCGGCGCAACGTGCGCAGTCCGGGGCGCCACCGTATTCCCAGCAGTCACAGGCCGGACAGATCCTCAGCGGGTCACCCACCGCCGGCCGCATCGCTTCTCCATGCACATAGACCGCGTCCATCGACGTTTTAACCCTACCGATGGGGTGTACGGGCTCAACTGGATTTCACGCCGGCGGAAGCCCTCCCGGGGAGCCCCGCCGGCCCGTACACCTTGGAGAAGATGCGCAGGACCGCCAAGACCGGGTCACAACGACTCAGGACGGTGGACGGTCGTGACACCGTACGCCCAGGTCAGGACCGGCGCCTGTCCTGGGCGCCGGAGGCGGTCGTCTTCCGAAAAGCCCGGGTAGGCGGGTGTGTGAGGACCCGCCTACCCGGAGGTTCTAGCGGCGGGTGATGTTGGACTCCGAGTACAGGCAGTGCGTGCCGTCGGGTCCCTCGCCGATCTTGCTGGGCTCGCTGCCCTTCGGCACGCCCTTGTAGCGCTCGCAGATGGTGGTGTTGCCGTAGACGGTGATCCGGCTGAAGCGCGCGGTGTCGCCCCAGTTGGAGTTGATCCCGGCCAGCACCTTCGTGGAGCGGGCGGTGATGCCGTCCATCACCACGTGGCGCGTGTAGGAGGAGGAGCAGTTGCCGCAGGCCCGGTACAGCTTGCCGGAGCTGTGCACCTGGAAGTTCCTGATCGTGAGCGTGCCGGCGCCGTTGTGCTGGAAGACCTTGTCGGCGCCGGACTTGGCGCCGCCGCCGTCCACCAGGTAGGTGGCCGAGGAACTGGAGGACTTGAACGTCGCGGCGTCCTCGCCGACGTCGTTCCACCACACGTTGCGGATGGTGCAGGAGCCCTCGCAGTGGATGCCGTCACCGGCCGGGGCGTCAAGGATGACGTTCTGGATCGTGCCGCCGTTGGCGACGACGAACATCGGGTCCTGGCTCTCGCTCTGGCCTCCGTCGCCGATGCCGTAGTAGCGCTTCATGCCGCCGTCGAAGAACGTGCCGGCGTTGCGGGTGGTGGTCTGGTGCACGCTGCCGGTGTCCGAGGGCCACGAGCCGCTGCCGTCACCGTTTCCCGGGGGCGGCGAGGTCGGGGTCGGAGTCGGGGTGGGGTTCGGCGGCGGCGTGCCGCCGGCGGTCCGGAACGTCCACTGTTTGGTGGCCACCGAGTCGCAGGAGTTCTGCTGCAGCAGGGCGCCGGAGGAGGTGGAGTTGTCCTGGACGTTGAGGCACTTGCCGCCGTTGGCGTTGACCACCCGGTAGTTGGACCCGGAGGCGGTGAGCTGCCAGGTCTGCGACGCGGCCCCGGTGCAGGACTCCTGCTGGACCGCCTTGCCGGCGCTGGTGGAGGCGTCCCGCACGCCGAGGCACTTGCCGCTGTGCGTCGCCTTGATCTGGTATCCGCCGCCCGAGGAGGTGAGCGTGAAGACCTGTCCGGCGGCGTTGGTGCACGCGTTCTGGGCCAGTTGCACGCCGTCGCCGGTGCTCTGCCCCGGTACGGCGGCGCACAGGCCGCTGCCCGCGTTGGCGAGCGTGTAGTTGCCGTTGGAGGGGGCCGCCGAGGCCGGGGTGGAGAGCACGGTCACCAGCCCGCTGCCCGTCACGAGGGCGGCGGCCAGCATGACCGCGAGTCTTCGGTCCTTGCGCATCGTCATCTCCAGTTCGGTCGGGGGGGTGTGAGCGCTTGGCGGGGTCGAAGCGCGTCAGGGGCGATCTTCTCGACGGCCACACCTGCGGCGGCCCGGACGCCCTGATCGTCACCGTCCTCGTCAAGCTCCCTTCGCCGGCGGGCACGCCCGCCGGACAGCATGGAGAAGGTCGCCCATCTTCTATTGGTAAGCGCTTTCCCACATGCGTTTGGAGTGAAGCACACGGTGGACGAGGATGAGAAGCCCTGATGGGCGAAAGGCCCCGACGACTCGTCATCGGGGCAGGTCACCGCGATTTTCCGAGGGCCGCCCACCTCGGGACGACCCTGAAACTTTCATTTCGGGAGGGGTGGGTCGCTCACCGCGCTTGGGTTCTCGCCCTCGAAGGAGTCCGGAGACATCGTCACCGGCGGGCGTCGACGGTGACCGGGTTTCCTCCGGGCCCGCTCGGATCCGATGGCGGCAGGTACGACAGGTATCGGTGCGGGTCCGTTACCGGGGGACGATCGGGAGGGTGATGGAGGAGCCGGGGAAGACGGTCTGGTGCTGGACGACCAGGTCGGCCTCGGTGGAGTCGGCGGAGGTCCGGCCGGTGCCGGGGTTGCGGTCGAAGCGGGGGAAGTTGGAGCTGGAGATCTCGACGCGGATGCGGTGGCCGGTCTTGAAGACCTGGCTGGTCGCGACGAGGTCGATCTCGTGCACCCCGGAGGCGACGGAGGTCCGGACGATGCCGTCGGTCACGCTCATGGCACGGCCGTCGGGGTGGACGTCGACGAGCTTGGCCGTCCAGTCGGTGGAGACCGCCGAGGTCTCGGCGTGCAGGGTGACGGAGAGAGGGCCGGTCACCTCGACATCGGCGGCGAGCGCCTCGGTCGTGAAACAGAGCACGTCGGGGCGAAGCTCGACGTCGCGCTGGTCCTGAGGGCCGATGTTCGTCACGTCGGGGAGCAGGAGCGGGCCACCGGTCGTGGGCACGGGATCGCGGGGGTCGAAGGTGAAGGTGGACGGCGCGGGGTCCGAGGGGGCCTCGGCGGACAGCAGGCCGCCGGTGTGCAGGTAATAGCGGGTGTCGACCGCGCGAGACAGCGGCCACTCCTCCTCGTCCCGCCAGACGTTGTCGCCCATGACGAAGATCTTCACGGCCGGGCCGGCGTCCTCGCCGCGGAGGAAGTCCAGCTGCCGCTGCGGCAGCATGATCGCCTGCGCCGAGGCGGAGAACCCGAAGTCCAGGCGGCCGGTACCCGTCGCCTCCGAACCGTGCGACCAGGGGCCGATGACCAGCGGGCCGCCCAGCCGCCGGTGGTTCTCCAGGGTCCCGGCGAGGAACAGGTCGAACCAGCCCGCGACGTGCATCACGGGCACCTCGATCCGGTCGTGCCGCAGGGTCTCGGCCGGCCCTTCCCAGTAGGCGTCACGGGTCGGGTGCGAGATCCAGTCATTCCACCACGGCCCGGCGGGGACGTCGCGCAGCGGCAGCGTTCGCGCGGCGGCGGCCTGGTCGCCCAGTACGGGCAGGAGCGTGCCGAAGCCCGCCCCCACGTCCTGGCCGGCCTCCATCGCATGCGTCAGACCGAGCATCTCCTGCAGCAGTCCCCAGTTCAGCGCCGAGCCGAGCGCGAAGGCCCCGCCGTGATACTTCAGCCCGTCGTAGAAGTCGTGCGGGGTCATCGAGGCGACCACCGCCCTGAGCCCCGGCGGGCGGGTCGCGGCGGCCTGGAGCGCGCATCCGGCGAGGTAGGACATCCCGAAGGCCACGACCTCGCCGTTCGACCACGGCTGGGAGGTGATCCACCCGACGGTGTCGTAGCCGTCGTCGCCCTCGTCCAGCCACGGCCGGAACTCCCCGTCGCTGCTTCCGCGTCCCCGGCAGTGCTGGAGCACCACCGCGAAGCCGGCTTCCAGCGCGGGGATCTGCGGTGCCGTCGAGAACGAGCCCGAGCCGTACGGTGTGCGGACGAGCAGGGCGGGGAAGGGCCCGCCGGAGGCGGGGCGGTAGACGTCGCCGCGCAGGATCGTGCCGTCGCGCACCGGCATCGGGGTGTCGTGCTCGCCGACGATGGAGAGCGGAGGGCGGTTCAGCTTCGGCATCACGAGTTCCTTGGGACGTCCGTCGAGCTTCGGGGATCGTACCGGGGAGCTGATCCCCCTTGATGTACATCATCATGTACACTGACGACATGAAGGTGATGACCATGTCCGAATCGCGGGCCAACTACGCCGCCACCCTCGACGCCGTCATCGACGACCAGGAAGAAGTCCTCATCACCCGCCCCGGCGGAGAAGGCGTCGTCATGGTGTCGCAGCGCGAATACGAGTCGATGCGCGAGACGCTCTATCTGATGGCCTCTCCCGTCAACCGCAGAAGGCTGTCGGAAGCGGTCGCCCGGTTGGAGGCCGGAGGCGGCACCATCCGCGAGCTGGCGGATGAGGACGCCACCTCGTGAAGATCCTTTTCGACGAACTCGCCTGGCAGGACTACTGCTACTGGCAACGAGAAGATCGACGCATCCTCAAAAGGATCAACCAGTTGATCGCCGACATAGCCCGGAACGAGAACGAGGGCATCGGCAAACCAGAGCCGCTGAAGTACGAATGGTCCGGCTACTGGTCACGGCGCGTCACCTCGGAACACCGGCTCGTCTACCGCGTCAACGACGACACCATCATGATCGCCGCCTGTCGATATCACTACGAGAAGTAGCGTTCGTCCGGCGAACCCCGCGTCCTGCTTCAGCCCCGACGGCTAGCCATCGGGGCAGGTCACAGCGATTTTCCAAGGGTTGCCCGCATCAGGGCAACCCTTGAACCCTCATCCGGGAAAGGCGGGTCACTCACCGCCGCGCAGGTCGGCCAGACGCTTGGGCGAGTACTCGATGTCCTCGAAGCGTACGGTGCAGCCGTCGCCGGTGGGACTCTGCGCGAGGAAGCCGACCTCCGGGTCACCGTCGAGCGCGAAGTATCTGATGAGGTTCCAGAAACCGGACTCGTCGGCGACGTGGAAGGCGAAGGCGGAGCCGATGCGGGAGATCCGCAGCCGGATGTCCCGGCCGTCCATGGTCACGGAGTTGCAGTCGTCGGACACCCCGCGGGTGACCACCGAGACGATCGTGGGCTTGCCCTGCGGGGAGAGTTCGAGGCAGAACTTGGCCCACCGGTCGTCGTCGGCGTACAGCAGCAGGACGGCCGCGTCGTAGGTGGAAAGCAGGTCGAGCCTGACCCGCGCACTGAGGGTGAAGTCGCCGTCCAGGCGGCCGACGAGGGCGGGGGCGTTGGCGTAGCGGTTCGGCTCTCCGGGGTCGGAGAAGAGGTCGGTCCCCGCCCCCGCGACGATGGAGAGCGCGTCACCGTCCGCGCTCCAGTCCTCGGGCCGGTTCAGCCAGCGCAGCGGCGTGGGGAAGGCGGGCAGGGAGACGGTTTCGCTCACGGGTGTTCCTCCAGAGGGGTTGCGATCGCGTAGACGGTCGCGATGAGACGGTCGACGGTGTCGGCGTCGCGGACGGTGCAGACCGGATCGGTCCCGTTCCTGACGCTACGGGCGAAGTCGGCCATGAGGGGGAGATGCGGGTTCTGCGGCGGGGGAAGAAACTCGTCGACGGCGACCCCGTCGACGATGCCGCGCACGGTCCCCGAGTCGAGGGGGTCGAGTTCCAGGTGACCGCCGTCGAAGAACAGGCGCAGCCGGTCGTGGCGGGCACCGGGCCTCCACGCCGCCTCCAGGCCGGCCGTGGTCCCCGACGGCCAGGCCAGTTCCATCCGGGCGAGGCGCTCGGCGCCCAGGTCGAAGGGCCGCCCGGTCCACGCGGCGGTCACGACCGGCTCTCCCAGCAGCCAGCAGAGCAGGTCCAGACGGTGACTGCCCACATCGGCCAGTACTCCCCCGCCGGAGAGCGCGGGGTCGGTGCGCCAGAGCCTGGGATCGTCGGGGCCCGGGTCGAAAGGGCTGGAGAACTCCACGATCGCGCGGTGTACGGCACGCCCGCGCAGGATCTCGCGCACCCACCCGAGCGCGGGCGCGAGCCGGCGGTAGTAGGCGACGCCCGCGTGGGCGCCGGCCAGTTCGGACACCATCTCACGGTGGTGGGCGATCCCCGGGGGGGTCCAGGCCGGGACATATGGCGATCCGCGCCGGCAGGTGTCCCTCGCGCGAGCCGGGGCCGGCTCGGACGCCGTTCCGTGCCGGCGGTCGATTCCCACGTGGGCCGCGGCCGGCTCGGGCGCCGCCCCGCCGAGCGGTTTCTCCACCAGGACCGGCAGTCCCGCACGCGCCGCCGCGATCGCGAGCGGCAGATGGGCCGCGACCGGTGTGGCGACGTAGACGACCTCCGCCACGTCGAGCAGTTCGGTGTAGTCGGACGTGCCGAAGGCGCCGGGAGAGGTTCCGAACTCCTCACAGATCGCCTGGGCCCGCGTGGCGTCCCTGCCCCACACGCAGGTGACGGTCTCCTCCAGGGAGAGCAGGGCGGGAAGGGCCTTCCTGCGGACGATGTCGCCGTATCCGGCGATCCCCCATCTCAGCCCTGGCCGGGACATATGGCGATCTTCAGGGTTTGCGGGGGCGGGGTCTGGAACGGCGCCGCGCTTCCCGCCGGATGAAGGGTGGGACTCTCGGAGAGGCGGTCGAGGGCGTCCTGAAGCCGTTCCAGTGGGTAGACGGCGCTGAGGATCGCGTCGAGACGCAGATCCTTGGTGAACGTGGCGGCCAGCCGCTCGGCCACTCGCATCGCCTCGGCCCTCGCGGTGTCGGTCGGCTCGGCGGAGCTGTGCACCCGCAATCCCTTCTTCTCCCACTTGACCATGTCGAAGGTGACGTGGGTGTCGATGTGGTGGGTGCCGAGGAAGACGACGAGACCGTTCTGCCGGACCAGGTCGACGCAGGCGTTGGCGGTGTGCGGGGTGCCGACCGCCTCGATGGCGACGTCGAACTCCCCTCCCAGCTCCTCCGGTACGGCCTGCGGTGACTTCACCAGCGAGGTCCGGTCCGCGCCGAGGAGCACCGAGCGCTCCAGACGCCAGGGGTCCAGGTCGGCGACGGCGATCTCGGCCGCGCCGCGCAACCGTGCGACCCGCAGGGCCATCAGCCCGACCGGCCCCTGCCCCACGATGGCCACCCGATCGCCCAGCCGCACCCCTCGGGTCGCGTGCACGGCCAGGGGCAGCAGTTGCAGGATCGCCCCCTGCTCGAAGGGCACGTCGTCGGGAAGGACACCCACGCTCACCTCCCTCGCCGCCGCGTACTCGGCGAAACCCGGGGTGAGCGGGGTGCGGACGAACACCCGCCGCCCCGGCTCGACGCGGGTCACCCGCTCCCCCACGGCCTCGACGGTGCCGGCGACCTCGTGGCCGAAGCAACCGGTCGCGCAGTGATCGCGCAGGCCGAAGTAGTGATAGTAGGCCAGGTCGCTGCGGTTGCAGACGGTGCAGGCTCCCACCCGGACGAGCACGTCGCCCGGCCCGATGGGCGGGACCGGCGCGTCGCCGTCCAGGCGGATGCGATGTCGGCCGACGAGTTCGATCCGGCGCACGTCACTCCTCGTTGTTTCCGGTTTGCGGATGTCCCGTGATCGCTTCGCCCGCCAAGGGCCGTGGACGTCCCAGGGCCGCATCGCCCGCCAGAGGCCGTGGACGTCCCGGACCCGTATCGCCCGCCACGGGAGGTGGAGGTCCCGTGAACGCGCCACCGACGAGTTCGCGCCAGAACAGGTCGCCGCCCGACGTGGCGCCGACGAGCCTGCCGGTCGTGCCGGTCAGCGTGGCCAGCCCGGGTGTGGTGCCCAAAAACGCCCACTCGTCATCCCGTGTCCTGACCCGCAGTTCCCCGTCGGGAGTCAGCCCGATCAGCCGTCCCCCCACGTGGGCGAGCGCGGCGAGCCTCGGCCCTTCGCCCGCACGGGTCCACGGCCGCGACCGACCCGCGGCGAGCGGGCGCTGCCACAGTTCGCCTCCGGCACCGGCGGCGAACATGGTCTGGTCGACGGGGGCGATCCCGACCGCCTCCGGCGGGGCGTCGTACAGGTCCTGCCACGAAGCCCGCTCGGTCACCGGCTCGCGGACGACGACGCGCCCTTCGGAGTGCAGGCCGTACAACAGGACGGGTGAGCCCGGTGTCGCCTCTCTCGGCGCGGTCAGCGCCACCAGACCGGGCGCGGGCTCGATCCGCCGCCATCTCAGGTTCTGGGTGCGGTACGGCCTCACCCAGAGGTCACCGTCGGTGCGGACGGCGAAGAGACGGTGCTCGCAGGCGGCGAGCGCGAGCGCGGCGGCCCCGTGCCCCATCGGCTCCCACCAGCCGGGATCACCGGCGAGCCTGGCGAGCACGTTGCGGGTGACGCGGTCGAGCACCGGGTCGTCGAGGGCGTCGCCCCAGCCGATCGTGGCCGCGTTGAAGACGGTGCCCGCCCCACGGCGCATGATGCCCATGGTGGCGTGGCCGCCCTGGCCCAGGTGCCGCCAGTGGCGCAGGTCGGCGGTGGCCAGGATGGCGAAGTCGGCGGGAGTGCCGTCGGCGCCGGTCGCGAGCGGGACGCCGTCGACCTCGACGTACTCGGCGGCGTCGGTCTCGTACCCGACCGCGCCCCTGCCGAAGGTGTCGCCGTCGCGCAGTCCCGTGCCCTCGAACACCCAGTGCTCGGCGAAGCGCACCGTGTACGACTCGGACTTCATCGCGTCCATGTCCTCCCAGCAGCCCGCGCCGCGCCGGAAGCTCACGCCGGTCAGGCTGTTCTCCGGCCGGCCCACGGGCGAACCCGACCACTCCACGGTGACCAGGCTCGGATCGGTCGCGGCCATCGGGTCGAGCAGGGCGTCGCGGTGGCACACCATGGTGCGGCCTTCGTCCTCCAGCCGGATCTGCCACCAGCACGTGTTGCCGGCGAAGAAGGCGATGTTGCCTCCGGAGGCCACGAAGGACTCCGCGGCGTCGCGCATCTCCCGGGTCCAGTACTCGTCGTGCCCGGGGATCACGAGCAGGCGGCGGCCGCGCAGCAGCGTGTCCGGATCCTCGTGCAGGTCCAGGTTGGAGCAGTAGTCGGCCCGGACGTCGTTACGGCTCAGCCACCGGTAGAAGTTGTCCTCCCAGTTGCCCGCGGGTCCGCCGCCCGGCCGGTCGAAGGTGACCCGGCCGGCTCGCTCAGGGCTCTCCGTGGGATACAGGCCCTCTCCCGGGACTCCGGCCCTGTTGTACGCCTGCCAGGTGAGGAAGGGCACCGACACCAGGACCGCCCCGGTGGGTCCAGGTTCGCGGGCCAGGACGACGAAGTAGGTCTCGTCGTCCCCGCTCTCGTCGCTCCCGCCGGCCCGGGCCTCGCCTTCCCGGGTCCCGTCGTCCTCCTCGCCGAGGGTGAACCGCACGGCGTAGAGGGAGCTGGGCCAGCTCTCGGGGACCCGCAGGGTCCACCAGGGCCCGGAGGCGTCCAGCTCGGCCCTGACCTCGCCGGTCACGGCGTCACGAACCCGGGCACGGCAGCCGGCCGCGCCGTGCCCGCCGCCTGCCGCCGTCTCGCCGGCGGCGACACCGCCGGGCATCGGGTCCTCGGTCGTCGGATCGTCGGGCAGGAGACGAAAGCGCAGCGATCCGCCCTGCGGCACCGAGGTGCGCGCCGCGTAGGCGCGAACGGCCAAGGTCATGCCCTGGGACCTCGCAGGTCGCCGTATCCGCCGGCGACGCTCCAGCTCAGCGGGGCGATGTGGGCGTTGAACGGCACCCCGTCCAGGGTCATCTCCGGACGCGGGTGGGCCAGGTGCAGCAACGGGTCGTCGAACCGGGTGAACCCTCCCGCCAGGCTCAGCCGCGCCACGACGTCGTCGTCCTCGCCGCCCCAGCCCTGGTATCGCTCGTCGAACCCGCCGATCGCGTCGAAGGTCGTCCTTCTCGCCCAGAGGCAGGCGCCCGGCGGTTCCTTCAGCACCAGTGCGCGTACGGCGTCGAGCGGCACGCCGGCCTCGCCGTGCTCGCAGCGCCGGCGGACGGCGGCGGCGGAGGACTCGGGATCGAGGCAGAACATGCGACGGTAGGGCAGGAAGGCCGAGAGTTCGGGCTCGCTCGCCATGCGGTCCAGGTTCCGGCTCAGGAACCGGCGGTCGGCCAGGATGTCGGTGTCCAGCACGCAGATCAGCTCGGGCTCGCCGGGGGTGTCGCGAACCCCGACGTTGACCGCCCAGGACTTGTTGAAGTGCCCGTCGTGTCGCGCGAACACGTAGTGGTCCACCAGTGGTTCGACGGTGTCACGCCAGGTGGGCGCCGAGTCGGACTCGACCACGGTGACGCTCACCCGGGCGTCGTGACCGTCCTGGTCGCGCAGGGCGGCCAGGCAGGCCAGCAGGTTGCGGGTACGGGCGCCGCCGACGCGGTCCCTGAAGGGGATGACGACCACCGTCCGCACCCCCGACGCCCCCGGTGTCCCCAGCGTTCTCGGCCGTGACCAGGCGGAGGCGTCGGCCACCGACACCTCGGCGGCGGAGCGGTCGGCCGACACGCCGTTGTGGTAGTCAACCAGCACGCGCGCGTCGGCCGCGACGACCAGCTCCCCGAGGCGCGCACGGTCGGCGGGTGAGCGGTCCAGCAGGGGAAGGAGCGCGTTCACCAGCGCGGTCTCCAGCTCGCCGTCCCCGGGGCGGGCGGCGAAGCGGCGCAGGTCCTCCGCCGCGGGCTCTCCGGCCACGAAGTGGGCGAGAGCGGCGGCCACCGCCTTGTAGTGCGGGCCGCTGATCTCCCACCAGTCGGCGGCGACCATGGGAACCGACGGGTCGTTGGCGAGGAAGGCATAGGCGGCCAGCCTGGACCCGAGTGTCCGGGTGTCCGGGAAGGAACCTGGCATTTGGGGTGACGCTATTGGGGTTTCTGTCATGCCGTTTCCCTCCACCTGCACGAACTCCCTCCGGCCGCGCGAATGTCGGACCCCGACGTACCGTACCGTGTCCGAAAATGCCCTACAAGAGGTCTTGACCCATTTTGAAGCGTCATTTAGGATCCCCATTTGGGAGCGCTCCCATAGTCCGAATGTCACGATCCCGACCCTAAATCGACCTACTTCAACACGTATCCGAACGACGTTGCCAGCGCGCCGAATTTGGCACAAGGACCGGGTTGATCAAATCCTTCCTGGTCGATTGGGGATGAAATGTCGAACGAGAGTTACCGGGCGGCGAGACCCACCAATGGAGAGGGCCTGGCGGAGGTCGAACTCGACCAGGCACACGCTCCCGACAAGGTCATGGCCCACGAGGATCTGCTGAGGAAGTTCGTCAACGGGGAGAGCTTCCGGCCCGTCCATATGCGCATCGGCATCATGGGTGCCTGTAATATGCGCTGCAATTTCTGCAACTTCCACTCGCCGAACGAGGAGAATTTCTACGATCTGTTCTCCTTCAAGGACGCAATTCCCACCGACAAGAGCGTCAGGCTCATGCGGGAGTTCGCCGAGTCCGGCGGCCGGGCCGTCACATTCTGCGGCAGCGGTGAATGCACCATTCACAAGGGCTATACGGAGATCTGTGATTCCGGGCACGCGGCCGGGCTGCGCATCGGTCTCATCACCAATGGCTCCCGCCTGCACAGGGACGACATCGCCGACTGCGTGGTGAACACCCACACCTGGGTGCGCATCGGCCTCAACGCCGGCACCGAGGCCACCTTCAACGAGATCACCCGGGACCGCGAGCAGACGTTCAAGTCCTTCCTCGGCTCCGTCCGCAGGTTGCGCGACAACGCCGTCGACCCCGAGTTCCGCATCGGGTTCAACTTCGTGATCACCATGCAGAACTACCGGGAGATCACGCAGGCCGCCCTGATAGCGCGCGACTCCGGAGCCCACTACGTACGGTTCGAGCCGGAGTTCTACAGTTCGATGGGCCACGAGACGATCGAGCAGGTCATGGCGGAGGTCTCCGCCTCGCTCGACGAGGTCTCCGCGCTGTCGTCGGAGGAGTTCGAGGTCTCCGTGCCCAAGCTCGACCGGGGACCGATGGACCAGGTGGAGTCCGTCGAGGGCGACTTCGACCACTGCCACTACAGCCGCTTCGTCACGGCCGTCGGAGCGGACGGCCATCTCTACCCCTGCCCCCAGGTCCACCTGAACAGCCGCTACCGCATCGGCAACGTGCTCCAGGACGGCTACCTGAACGTCCTGGAGGGCGGCCCCAGAGCCGAGTGGGAGTCGAGCAACCCGCTCAGGACCGACCTGTGCAAATCCTGTTTCTACCGGCCGCAGAACGAGCTGCTCGAATGGCTGCGCAAGGGGCGGATCAAGCTGGACGACGCACTGAACACCTACCGCGTCGAGGTTCCGCACACGCTCCACGCCGACTTCGTCTGAGATCCGGGGTTCGCGTTGACGTCGATCGACCGGTTCCACCATCTCGGCCGTTCTCCGGTCGATTCCACCCCCGGCTCCCCCACGTCCGACCCCGCCCTCGCCGCCGCACGCAACGGCCAGGTGCGCAGGGCGGTGGCCCGGCTGGCCGCCACCCGGCAGGTGCCCCTTCGGGTGCGCTCCACCCGCAGGCAGGAGGGCGGGGAGCCGCGGGTGGACCACTACCTCTTCGAGCACGAGGACCGCCGGGAGCTGCGCGCGGTCATGCTGGCCCCGCCGGGCCCGGGGCCGTGGCCGGCCGTGCTGGTCTGCCCGGGGCGCAACGCGACCCTGGAACGGGTCACCGGGCTCCTGCCTCCCGACCATCCCGGGCGCGACGTCGCCGCGCACCTGACCCGGGCCGGTTTCCTCACCCTCACCCTCGACCACGGTCTCGACCGCTGGGCGGAGCCCGCCACGCTGGGCGGGCGCGATCCCGGCGACGTGCTGGACGGCACGCTGCGGCTGCGCGGCGGGAGCCTCCTCGGGGCGATGGCGGAGGACGCGGGAGCCGCGCTCGACTGGCTCGGCGCGCATCCGGACGTGGCGCCCGGGCGGGTCGGCCTGTTCGGGCACAGCATGGGCGCGGCCGTGGCGCTGCACGCCGCGCTGCTGCGCGAGGAGCCGCTCCCGCTGTGCGCCGCCAGCCACCTGGGCACGTACGAGACGATGATCGGCCGGTCGCTGGCCTGGAACCAGTACGTCGCCCTGCCGTCCATCCTGCGCCACGCCGACCTCCCCGACCTGTACGCGGCGCTCGCCCCCGCTCCGCTGCAGGTCCAGTACGGCACGGCCGACGGACGCCTCGATCCCGGCGACGCCAAGACCGCCGGCGAACGGATCGTGAGCGCCCATTCCTCGGCCGAGATCCTGCCGCTGCCCATGGGCCACGGCACCGGCCTGCCCGAGGCGGCGGACTTCTTCACCCGGTCCCTGGCCGAGCCCGCCACCGCCGCGCCGGACGTGCCCGCGGCCAAGATCGGGTTCGATGTCCGGGCCCGCCTGGACATCCTGGACCTCGTCGACGACGCCCTCGCCTCCGGGTCCCTCACGCTCGGAACGCGCGGCACCCGGCTGGAGGCGCTCGCGACCGGGGAGATCGGGCGTGGCACGGCGGCGGTGAGCTCGGGCTCCTCCGCCCTGGAGATCGCGCTACGAATCGTCGGGGTCGAGGGGCGCACCGTCCTGGTCCCGGCCAACACCTTCTTCGCGACCGCGGCGAGTGCCGTCCGCGCCGGCGCCCGGGTCGACTTCGTCGACATGGAGCCTGACGGTCTCGGCATGGACCCCGAAGGGCTGCGCGCCGCCCTCGCCGCCCACGAGGACGTGGCCGCGGTCGTGCCCGTGCACATCGCCGGGGTCGTCCCCGACTCGCTGGCCGAGGTGCTGGCCGAGTGCGACAGGCAGGGGATCGCCGTCGTCGAGGACGCCGCCCACGCCCTCGGCTCCTCGCTGCACGGACGCCGGGCGGGCACCTTCGGCCGGTTGGCCGCCTTCTCCCTGTACCCCACCAAGATCATCACCAGTGGCGAGGGCGGCCTGCTCAGCGCGGACGAGAGCGACCTGAGGCGCGTCATGCACCTGCGCGACCACGGCAAGCGCTCCTTCGAGGAGAACCTCCACGACGATCTCGGCAGCAACTGGCGGATGAGCGAACTGCACGCGGCGGTGGGCCTCACCCATCTGGCCCGGCTGGCCGAGGTGCTGGCCGAGCGTACCGAGCTGGCCGCCCGGTACGACGACGGCCTGGCCGGCGTGCCCTCACTGAAGCGCCCCGCCGTACCCGCGGGGTGCGCGACGAACCACTACAAGTATCTCGCCCTGCTGCCCGAGGGCGTCGACCGCGCGGCGCTCAAGCGGCACCTCCGCGCCGAGGGGGTACGGCTCGCGGGCGAGGTGTACGACGTCCCGCTCCATCGCCAGCCCTACTTCGCCCGGCGCTTCGCGAACCGGTCCTTCCCGAACGCCGAGGCGTTCACCTCCCGGCACATCTGTCTGCCGCTCTTTCCCGGCATGACGCGAGCCCAGCAGGAGCGGGTCGTCCACGCGCTGCGGGACGCGCTGTCGTGACCGGCGAGGCGGTCCTGCCGTTGCTGCGCGCGGGACGGTGGTACCGGTCGATGGACACCGTGCCCGTCCCCGGAGGGCCGTCGCTCTCCCTCGCCCCGGAGATCCTCGTCCGCGACGACGCCGCGCGCCTGCGGGCGCGTCGTGCCGCGACGACCGTTCCCCCCTTCGCCCGGCGCATGGAGATGCTCCGCGAGGCCGTCGCGCTGTTCGGGCACGGCCGCGTACCCGTCGAGTCCCTCGGCGTCCAGGACGCCGGGGGGTTCGACGAGGCGATGCGCGCCACGGCGGGGCTCCCCTCCGTTCTCGTGCGCCGCTGGTCGGCGATGCTCGGCGAGCGGCTGGAGGAGCTCGCGGCGGACGTGCGCGAGACCGGCGGGCTCACCCTGGTCTCCCTGCCCGCCAACACCTTCACCTGCCTGGAGGGAGTGCTCGAGGCGGCGCTGTCGGGCGCGGCGGTCTGGGTCCGCCCCAGCAGGCGCGAGCCGCTGTCGTCGGCCCGCCTGATCGGTGCCCTGCTGAGCGTGGGCTGGCCGCCGGAGACACTGGGCTACTACCCGAGCGCGCCCCGGGTCCTGCCCGCGCTGATCCGGGCGACCGACAGACAGGTCGTCTACGGCGGCGACGGCCTGGCCGCGGAACCGGCGATGGACACGCCGTCCCTCGATCTGCGCGGCCCCGGGCGGGCCTGCGTGATCGTGGGCGCGCGGGAGCCGGTGGATCCCACCGAGCTCGCCTTCCGGATCGCGCGGGACGCGGGCCGATTCTGCACCTGCGTGTCCACGGTGGTCTGCCTGCGGACGGCCGGGGAAGATGCCGTCGAGCGCGGCCGCGCGGTCGCGGCGGTGCTCGACGGCATCTCCCTCGACCCGCCCGACCCGCGCCTGCCGCAGGCGTCGTGGCCCGAGGCCGACGCCGCGCGCATGGCCGCGTTCGTCTCCGACCGGCTCGCCCCCGGCGGGCGCGTCCTCACCCGGCGGCCGCTCCTGGTCAGGTCGGGCGGGACGACGTTCCTCGCGCCCACCCTCGTCCACGTCGACGACGTCGGCCATCCACTCGTCGGCTGCGAGCTGCCCTTCCCCTTCGCCGTCGTCGTCTCCGCGGACGAGGCGGGAGCGCGTGACGTCGCCGCCGGGTCCCGCTTCGTACACCCGGCCTGCTTCGCGGCCGTTCCCCAAGGAGTGTCGTCCTGAACCCGAGCAGTCATCACCTCACGGTCGGCTCCCTGCTGGACGCCATGCGAGAACAGATCCCCGCCATGCGCGAGTCCCTCGACGAGTGGACGGCGCGCATGATGAGCTGGCACTTCAGCGAGGAGACCGGCTCACCGTTCTGGCTGGCGCGCAGGAGCCGCCTGCCCTTCGACCCGATCCGCGACGTCACCGACTACGCCTCCCTGCGCCTGTTCGGCCTGTTCGACAAGACCGACCTGCGGGGGGTGAGCGCGCGCGACCTCGTGCCCAAGGGCTTCGCGGGGCGGCCGTTCCGCGTCGTGGAGACCGGCGGGACGTCCGGGCCGCCGTACCGGGTCGTCGATGTGACCCGCGCCGTCTACGACGTGAAGATGTACCGCGTCATGCTGGAGGCCCGCGGCCTGCTCGGCGGCGACATCCTGGCCATGACGCCCAGCGGCCCGCACGCCTACGGGCATTTCGTCAAGCTGCTCGGCGACAGCTGGGGGGCGGCGGTCTTCTCCGTGGACTTCGACCCGCGCTGGGTGAAACACCGGCTTCGCGCCTCCAACGACGGCGACGGCGCCGACGCCTACGTCGAGCACCTCGTCGCGCAGACGGCGGACCTCCTGCGGGACGAGCGGGTCAGCCTGCTCTTCACGACCGCCAAACTGCTCCTGTCGCTCGCCCCCGCACTGGACAAGCCCCTCGCCGAGTACGGCGTCCGCGCGGTGTGCACCGGCGGCACCTCCTGCTCCCCCGAGGAGGCGCGCTATCTGCGCGAGGAGTATCTGGACGGGGTCCAGTGGATCGACACCTACGGCAACACCCTCGTCGGGCACGCCCTCCAGGGGGACGCCCCCTCCCCCGAAGAGCCGCACAGCTACCATCTGCCGCCGCCCTTCGCGGTCATGCACGTCGTCCGGCCCGACGACGTCTGGCGGGAGGCCGCCACCGGTGAACGGGGCCGGATCAGGGCGGTGACCCTCCTGGAGGATCTCTTCCTGCCCAACCTGCTGGAGCGGGACAGCGCCGTCTCCGCCCCGCCGCATCCCTGGTTTCCGTGGCCGGGGGTGGCGCGAGTGGGGCCCTACGAGGCGGAGGACGCCGACCAGATCACCGAGGGGGTCTACTGATGCCAGGAGACAGGCGGGCCGTCTCCTCCAACGGCGTGCCCATCCCGTTCACCGACGAGTTGTTCGCCCCGCTCGCCGACAGCAGCGCGCTGCTCGGCGATCCCGAGGCGCTCAGGCGGCGGTTCCACGACGACGGCCTGTTGCTGCTGCGGGGGTTCCTCGACCGCGAGGCGGTCCTCTCCCTGCGGGCGGCGTACCTGTCGGCGTTTCCCGAAGGTCTGCTCAAGCCGGGGACCACCCCCGAGGAGGGCGTCTTCTCCGGCCGTCCGCCGGAGGGGCTGCCCTCCCACGGGGTGAGGGACCACCCCGCCTACGACTTCGTGCGTACCGAGCGGTTCGCCTCCTTCGCCCGGCAACCGGCCCTGACGAAGCTCGCCTCGACCCTGCTCGATGGCCCCGTCCGGCTGCTGCCCCGGGGCATCCTGCGCCACTTCTACGCGGGCTCGCTGCGGGCCTCCCGCGCCCACACCGATCACGCGTACATGTCCCAGGGCAGCGACCGCGTCCTGACGATGTGGATACCGGTCGGCGACTGCCCGATGGAGACCGGGGGCCTGGTCTACCTGGAGGGCTCGCACCGGGAGTCCGCGGAGCGGTTCGACCCGGCGCGGCTTCGAACCGATCGGGCCCACGACTCCCGGCCGATCAGCCACGACCTCCAGACGACGGCCCGCGTCGTCGACCGGCGATGGCTGTGGAGCGACTACGAGGCGGGCGACCTGACCGTGCACAACCCGTACGTGGTGCACGCCTCCCTCGACACCGTGACCGACGTCATGCGTGTCTCGGCCGACGTGCGGTTCATCCGCGAGGAGGACGAAGTGGACCCCAGGTGGATGAAGGAGTGGGCCGGCGATGACGGCGCCTGAGAACATGACCGAACCCGCCTCCGGAGGACGGCCTCCCAACGAGCCGCCCGGGGTGGACTCTCCCGCCGGTGAGCCGCCGGGGACGCCTCCCGAAGCGGTGATGTCGCGGGCCGCGGGCCTGACCCGCCTCGCCGCGATGTCGGCGTTCCTGATCGTGGGGATCTCCTACGCCAGCTTCCTGATCAGGGTCCCCTCGCTGAAGGTGGAGCACGACCTCTCCGCCGGGCAGCTCGGTCTCCTGCTCGTCGTCCCCTCCGTCTCGGCCCTGGTCGCCATGCAGCTCGCCGGTGGCCTGGTGGCCCGGTACGGCAGCGCGCCGATCGCCCGGGTGACCGGGGTGGCGCTGCCGCTCTCCCTGGTCGGCCTCGCGCTGGCCTCCGATCCGATCCAGCTCGCCGTCGCACTGGTGATCTTCGGTCTGATCGACGGGCTTCTCGACGTCTCCATGAACGCCCACGCCATCGCGGTCGAGCGCGCTCACAAACGGTCCGTCATGAACCGCTGCCACGCCGCGTGGAGCATCGGCGCGATGATCGCCTCCGTGCTGGGCGGCCTCGCCATCCAGGCCGGCCTCACCCCCATGTCGCACTTCCTGTGGCTGGGTGTGGCCGTGGCGCTGTTCTCGCTGGTCACCGGGCTGTGGATGCTGCCGGCCTCGGCCGACCGGCACGCGAGCCGGGAGGGTGAGAAGAAGGTCCGGGTGAAGTGGCGGGACGGGTGGACCCCGCGGGTGCTGATGTTCGGCGCGATGGGCGCCGTCATCCTGATCCTGGAGGGCGCGGTCGGTAACTGGAGCGGTGTCTTCCTCCTGGAGGATCGCGGCGCCACCCTCGCCGTCGCCTCGCTGGGATACACGTTCTTCAACCTGTGCCAGACCGCGGGCCGCCTCGTCGGTGACCGCCTCCACGAGCGGTACGGCGCGCCCGCCCTGGTCAGGGTGAGCGGCGGCATCGCCCTCTGCGGCCTGCTGATGGTCGTGCTCAGCCCGGGGATCGTCGTCGCGATCGCGGGTTTCGCGGTGGTGGGGATCGGTCTCTCGGTCCTGCTCCCCCTCATCTTCAGCGCAGTGGGGCACGGCGGCGCGGAGGGCCTCGGGGCGGCCGCGGCACTGGCCAGGTTCACCACGCTGACCTACTCGGGACTGCTGCTGGGCCCCGTCCTGGTCGGCTGGTTCGCCGAGTTCGTGGGCCTGGCCGCGACCTTCGCCGGGTTGCTCGTCCTGCTGGCGCTGGTGGTGCTCAACGCCAGGTCCACCGGCACGGCGGATCGCAGGGAGACCCCGCAGGAGGCGTAGCAGGCAACGAGACGGGCTCCAGACGAGAGGGCTCAGACGAGGGAGCGGACGGAGCGGACCGAGCGCGGCGGTTGCCAGCCGGCGGAGTCGACGGCCTCGGGCGACAGGATGTGGTCCAGGACCATGTGGGCGCAGCCGATGATCCCGGCGCTCGGGCCGAGCCGGCTGCGCTCTATCCGCAGGTTGCGGGTGGCCAGCGCCGTCGAGCGGCGGTAGATGACCTCGCGGACCCCCGAGACCATCGGCTGGAAGGTCTCCGCGACGTCTCCGCCGAGAACGACCACCGAGGGGTTGAGCAGGTTGACCGCGCTGGCGACGACCTCGCCGAGCATCCGGGCGGCGTCGCGGACCACGGTCATGGTCTCCGCGTCCCCTGCCCTGACCAGGCTCACCACGTCGGCGAGACTCGTGACCTCGTGCCCCCTGGCCCGGAGCTGACGCAGGATCGCGGTGCCGCTGGCGACGGAGTCGACGCAGTCGATGTTGCCGCAGCGGCACAGGACGCCCCCGCCGTCGCGGACCGGGATGTGCCCGATCTCCCCCGCGGCGCCCAGCGCCCCCCGCAGGATCTCGCCCCCGGCGATCACCCCGGAGCCGATCCTGGTGGAGACCTTGATGAACAGCAGGTCGTCGGCCTCGCCCGCGTAGACCTCGCGGTGCTCACCGATCGCGATGACGTTCACGTCGTTGTCGAGGAAGACGGGGGCGGGGAAGCTCTCGGCGATGATCGGCGGGATGGCCACACCGGTCCAGCTGGCCATGATCCGGGCGCTCTCGGTGCGACCGGCCGCGAACTCCACCGTGGCGGGGACCCCCAGGCCGACGCCGCGGACCAGGGAGACGGGGCGGTCGCCGAGCAGCTCGCTCCAGCTCCGCATGACCAGCGGCAGGACGACGTCCGGCCCCTCCTCCACGTCCACCGAGAGGGCGGTGTCGGCCAGCACCTTGCCCGCGAGGTCGCAGACGGCGACCTGTGCGCGGCTCGCGCCGAGAGATCCGACCAGGACGACCCCGCCTGAGGCGTTGAAGACCAGGCGGGTGGGCGGGCGGCCTCCGGTGGAGGGGCCCTCACTGTCCTCCACGACGAGGCGCCGCTCCAGCAGCTCGGTGACGCGCAGGGACACGGCGGGTCTGGACAGGCCGGTGACACGCCCTATGTCCGCTCGGGTGGCGGCCTCGCCCGAGCGGATGAGGTGCAACACCTCACCGCTGGTGGCCAGCGCGGCAGCGGGACGTCGAGGCATCCGCCAAGTGAATCACACCCACTTAGGAAATGAAAACTTCCTACTTTCTCATCTCAAATTACAAAACTCCGCTTGTGTAGAGCGCAAGATCTAGCTAGTGTCCGATCTATCCCCAAATTCGATAGATCATCACGGAGAGTTCCCCCGATGTCCGAGACCCCGCAACCCGCCGACCTCATCGTCTTCGGCGGCACCGGCGACCTCTCCATGCGGAAACTCCTCCCGGCGCTCTACCACTCCGACCGGGACGGACGTCTCGCCCCCGAGACCCGCGTGATCGCGATGTCCCGCGGCGGGCTCGACGACGCCGACTTCCGCGGCAAGGTGGACGCCGCGATGCGCGGCTCGGTGCCGCAGGACGACCTCGACACCTGGCGGCGCTTCCTCGGCCGCCTGCACCACGTCACCATCGACATCAGCGGCCAGGACCCCACGGGGTGGACGAGACTCGCCCAGACGCTCGACGGGCACGAGCGCCGCGACCGGGTGTTCTACCTGGCCAGCCCGCCCATGACATTCGGCCCGTTCTGCCGCGAGGCACACCGCGCCGGCCTGGTCACCCCCGCCTCGCGGGTGGTGCTGGAGAAGCCGCTCGGACGCGACCTGCGCAGCGCGATGCGGATCAACGACGAGGTCGGCGCCATCTTCGACGAGCGGCAGATCTACCGCATCGACCACTACCTGGGCAAGGAGACGGTCCAGAACCTCCTCGTGCTCCGGTTCGCCAACGCGTTCCTGGAGCCGATCTGGAACTCCCTGTGGATCGACCACGTCCAGATCACCGTCGCCGAGACCGTCGGCACCCCCGGCCGTCGCGGCTACTACGACCACGCAGGCGCGCTGCGCGACATGGTGCAGAACCACCTGCTCCAGTTGCTCTGCCTGGTGGCGATGGAGCCGCCGTCGCGCAACGACCGCGAGTCGATCCGCGACGAGAAGGTCAAGGTCCTCCAGGCGCTGCGGGCCATCACCGGCGGCGAGGTGGACCGTTTCACCGTGCGCGGCCAGTACACGGCGGGCGAGTCCGGCGGCGTCCCGGTGCCCGGCTACCTCGACGAGCCCGACAAGACCGCGCCCACCGACGACTCCCGCCGGGTGGAGACCTTCGCCGCGATCCGCGCCGAGGTGAGGAACTGGCGCTGGGCAGGGGTGCCGTTCTACCTGCGTACGGGCAAGCGCATGCCGCAGCGCTACTCGGAGATCGTGGTGCAGTTCAAGGACGTGCCCCACTCGATCTTCCCTGACAGCACGCCGAACCGGCTCGTGCTGCGGCTGCAGCCGAGCGAGGGCATCCAGCTGAACATCATGGCCAAGGAGCCCGGCGCGGGCGAGGTGGCGCTCAAGCCCGTCCCGCTGAGCCTCAGTTTCGCCGAGACCTTCACCGGCCGGGTGCCCGAGGCCTACGAGCGGCTGCTCATGGACGTCCTCGCCGGCAACCCGACCCTGTTCATGCGGCGCGACGAGGTCGAGGCCGCCTGGCGGTGGATCGACCCGATCCTCGACGAGTGGGAGTCGCGGGGAACCCCGCCCGAGCCGTATCCGGCGGGCAGCGCGGGACCCGCCGCGGCCCACGAGCTCGTCGGCCGCAGCGGCCGCGTCTGGCACGAGGAGGGGGCGGAGTGAGCACGCGAGCCGACCGCCCTGCCCGAAGCGACCATCCCGGCAACGATGACGCCGACCACGATCGAGGAGTCCGGATGCACCCCGTGATCCAGGAGGTGACCGACCGTCTGGTCGAGCGCAGCCGCCCCAGCCGCACCGCCTACCTGAACCGGCTTCACGCCGAGGCCGAGGCGGCCCGCCTGCGCGGCCCCGCCAGGGCGAGCCTGGGCTGCGCGAACCTCGCGCACGGCTTCGCCGCCGTGGGCGAGAGCGACAAGCGGGACCTGCGCGCAGGCGTCAAGCCCGGCGTGGCGATCGTGTCGAGCTACAACGACATGCTGTCGGCGCACCAGCCGTACGAGACCTACCCGGCGATCCTCAAGGCCGCCGTCAGGAAGGCCGGCGGCGTCGCGCAGTTCGCCGGGGGCGTGCCCGCGATGTGCGACGGCGTCACGCAGGGCCGGGCGGGTATGGAGCTCTCGCTCTACAGCCGCGAGGTCATCGCGATGGCCACCGCGATCGCGCTCTCGCACGACATGTTCGACGCCTCCCTCATGCTCGGCGTCTGCGACAAGATCGTTCCCGGCCTGCTGATCGGGGCGCTGCACTTCGGCCACCTGCCCGCGGTGTTCGTCCCCGCCGGTCCGATGACCTCCGGCCTGCCCAACAAGGTCAAGGCCCGCACCCGGCAGCTGTTCGCCGAGGGCAAGGTCGGCAAGGGCGAGCTGCTGGACGCCGAGGCGAAGTCGTACCACTCCCCCGGCACCTGCACCTTCTACGGCACCGCCAACTCCAACCAGGTCATGATCGAGGTCATGGGCCTGCACCTGCCGGGCTCGACGTTCGTCAACCCGCGCACCGAGCTGCGCGAGGCCCTGACGAAGGCCGCGGGCAGGCGGGCGGTCGAGCTGACCGCGCACGGCTCCGAGTACACCCCCGTCGGCGAGGTCGTCGACGAGAAGGCGATCGTCAACGCCTGCGTGGCACTGCTCGCGACCGGCGGCTCGACCAACCACACCATGCACATCGTCGCCATCGCCGCGGCGGCCGGCATCGAGCTCCTGTGGGACGACCTGGCCGCGCTGTCGAAGGCGGTGCCGCTGCTGACCCGCATGTACCCCAACGGCCACGCGGACGTGAACCACTTCCAGGCCGCGGGCGGCATGCAGGTGCTCATCGGCGACCTGCTGGACGCCGGGCTGCTCCACCGCGACGTGCTCACGATCGCCGGGCGAGGGCTGGACCACTACCGCTCGGCCGCCGAACTCAAGGAGGGCGAGCTGGTCTGGCAGGAGCGCACCGAGGGCAGCACCGACCTCGACGTGCTGCGCCCGGTCTCCGAGGCGTTCTCCGCCGACGGCGGCATCCACATGCTCGACGGCAACCTGGGCCGCGCGGTCAGCAAGGTCTCCGCCGTCAAGGACGAGCACCTCGTCATCGAGGCCCCGGCCAAGGTCTTCGACGACCAGCTTCAGCTGCTGCGCGCCTTCGACGCGGGCGAGCTGGACGGGCAGGACTTCGTGGCGGTCATCCGCTACCAGGGGCCGAGCGCGAACGGCATGCCGGAGCTGCACAAGCTCACCCCGCCGATGGCGGTGCTGCTGGACAGGGGGCAGCGGGTGGCGATCGTCACCGACGGCCGCATGTCCGGCGCGTCCGGCAAGGTCCCCGCGGCCATCCACCTGTCGCCGGAGGCCGCCGACGGAGGCCCCATCGCACTGGTGCGCGACGGTGACCCCATCCGCCTCGACGCCGCCGCGGGCACCCTGGAGCTGCTGGTCGGCGCCGAGGAACTGGCGGCCAGGCCCCTTCAGGGCGCGCCGCTCACCGACGCCCAGTGGGTCGGCACCGGCCGCGAGCTGTTCGGCGCCTTCCGCCGCGCGGCGGGCCCCGCGGAACGCGGCGCGGGCGTCTTCGCGCTGAACGGCCACGCCGAGGCCGTCGCGAACGGCACCCGCCCGGCGACCGCCCAGAGCGGGATCCGGGCGTGAGCGCGCACATCGTCTCCTTCACACGGTCCGCGAAGGAGATCTCGTGAGCCTTCCCTGGCTCGTCGCCGACATCGGCGGCACCAACGCCCGGTTCGGGCTGGTCACCGAGCCCGGTGGACAGCCCGAGGCGGTGGCCGTGCTCGCGGGCGCGGAACACGATGGCCTTCCCGAAGCCGTAGCCGCCTATATCGCAGATCATGCGGGCGGAGTTCAGCCGGGAGCCGCGTGCGTCGCGATCGCGGGGCCCGTGGAGGGCGACCGCTATCGGCTTACCAACTCCGGGTGGACCGGGTCGGTACGCGACCTGGGCATCCCGAACGCCTGGCTGCTCAACGACTTCGAGGCGCTGGCCGCGTCCCTGCCGTACCTGCGGGGCGACGACCTGGTCTCCCTGGGCGGTCCCGAGCCCTCGCACGGCGTCAAGGTCGTGCTCGGGCCGGGGACGGGTCTCGGCGTGGGCGGTCTGGTGCCCGCGGCCGAGGGATGGGTGCCGATCCCCGGGGAGGGCGGGCACGTCACGGCGCCCGTCCTCGACAGGCGGGACCACGAGATCGTCCGGGCACTGCGCGGAGACGGCCTGGAGCACGTGGTGGCCGAGCACCTGCTGTCCGGGCCGGGGCTGTCACGTCTGCACCGGGCCCTCGCGCTCGTCCGCGGAACGGACGCGCCGGCACTGTCCGCCTCCGACATCGTGGCCCGGATGGACGACTCGCTGTGCGCGGAGACCGTCGAGGTCTTCTGCGCCATGCTCGGCACCTTCGCCGGGAACGTCGCCCTCACCCTCGGCGCGCGGGGCGGCGTCTACCTGGGCGGCGGCGTGCTGCCACGTATCGTGGACCGGGTCCGCTCCAGCGACTTCCGCCGTCGCTTCGAGGCCACCCCGACCCTGAACGACTACCTTTCCGACATCGCCACGGTGCTGATCGTGGCCCCTCAGCCCGCCCTCACCGGCGCGGCGGCCTGGCTGAGCCGGCGCCTGTCCAACCTGGAGTTCGCATGAGTCTGCTCGACATCGCCCCGGTCGTCCCGGTCGTCGTGATCGACGATCCGGAGACCGCGGTCCCCCTGGCCCGAGCCCTGGTCGCGGGCGGCCTGCCGGTCATCGAGGTGACCCTCCGCACCACCGCCGCCCTGGACTCCATCACGCGCATCGCCGCCGAGGTCCCGGAGGCGGTGATCGGCGCCGGCACCATCCGCACCCCGGCCGACGTGGCGGCCTCCGTCGCGGCCGGTGCCAGGTTCCTGGTCAGCCCGGGAACCACCCCGGGGCTGGTCGACGCCATGGAGGTGAGCGGGGTGCCGTTCCTGCCCGGTGTGGCGACCGCCTCCGAGGTCATGGCGCTCGCCGACCGCGGGGTGACCGAGATGAAGTTCTTCCCCGCCGAGGCCGCCGGCGGCCTGCCGTACCTGAAGGCACTCGGCGGCCCGTTGCCGCAGGTCACGTTCTGCCCGACGGGTGGCATCAAGCTCGCGACGGCCCCCGACTATCTCGCGTTGCCGAACGTCGGGTGCGTGGGCGGCACCTGGCTCACCCCGGCCGACGCGCTCGCCGACGGCGACTACTCGCGCATCGAGAAACTGGCCGCCGAGGCGGCCGCCCTCCGCTGACTCCCCCGTCCCCACGACTCCTCCCGGGTGCCGGCCCTGGAGAAGCGGACTGAACCGCGCACGGACCCCACGCGTATCTCGCGGCGAAAGGCACTCCCTCACAGAGGAGCCATGAATGCGAGTACGCACCGTCACGATCTGCGCCACGGTCCTGGTCATGGGCGTCGCCGGTACGGCGTCCGCCGGGACCCATCAGGCGCGGGCCGGAGCGAAACAGGCCGGGACCGCGAGCGGTCCCGAGAAGGCCGGTCAACAGAGCCTGCGAAAGCATTTCGCGGTCACCAACCTGGTCTCGGACGTCAGCGGACGGGCCGCGGTCACCGACCCCGCGCTGGTCAACCCGTGGGGACTGGCGATGGGCAAGACCCTCTGGGTCTCGGCCACGGGCACCGGCCTGGCCACCGTCTACTCCGGCGGCGCGGGCACCGTGAAGCAGGAGAAGACCCAGGTCCGCGTCCCCGGCGGCAGGCCCACCGGGCAGGTCGTCAACATGGGCGAGGAGTTCGTCGTGAAGGGGCCCGGTGGTTCCGGGCCGGCCACGTTCATCTTCGCCAGCCCCAGCGGGGCGATCACCGGCTGGAACGCCGAGGCCGACCCCGACGACGCGATCATCAGCGCGTTCGTCAAGGGCGCCGACTTCAAGGGCCTCGCCCTCGCCCAGACGAACCGGGGGCCGATGCTGCTCGCCGCCGACTTCGCCCGCAACCGGATCCACGTCTTCAACGGCGACTTCGACCGGATCTCGATGGGCCGCCGCGCGTTCCAGGACCCCGGCCTGCCGGAGAACTACGCGCCGTTCAACGTGGAGGTCGTGGGCAACTCCGTGCTCGTCGCGTACGCCAAGCGCGACCCCGAGACCGGCAAGTCCGTGGCCGGGCAGGGCAAGGGGTTCGTCAGCCAGTTCAACGGCTCCGGCCGGTTCCTCGGCCGCTTCGTCGCTCGCGGAGCCCTCAACGCCCCCTGGGCGATGACGCTGGCCCCGAAGAACTTCGGCAACCTCTCCGGTGCCCTGCTGGTCGGCAACTTCGGCGACGGCCGCATCAACGCCTACAACCCGCGCAACGGCCGCTCGCTCGGCCCGCTGCGCTCCTCCGACGGCAGGCCCATCACCCTCGGCGGCCTGTGGGACCTGGAGCCAGGTACCGAGACCGTCGGCGGCACGAACTCCCTGTGGTTCAGCGCGGGCAGCGACGGCGGTACGCACGGCCTGCTCGGCCTGATCAGGCCCGGCGGAGCGGCCACCTCGACGACCTCCCCCACGGGGGGTTCCTCCCCCACGCCCTCCTCGCACCCGAGTTCCCACAACTCCGGTTCCAACAACTCCGGCAACTCGAACAACTCCGGCTCCAACAACTCCGGTTACAACTACTGACGGACCACCGACGGGCGTCAGGCCCAGGGCTTTCCCGGCGGCGCCGGCACCCCTACACCAGCGGACCACGAGGCCGAGCCGGCAGACCGGCCCGTACGGATCGCGGGAGGGGTGCCGGCGCCGCGGCGCGTCCGGAAGAGTCACCCTTCATGAACGCGAGATCGCCCGCTTTCCTTTAACCTTGAACGAACGAGGGGAGTACTTCCCAAAGACCGGCCCGGTCAGTACGGACGCCCTGTGGCGTCCCCGGGCGGTCGCCCGCGAGACGCGGGTGAAGGAGACCTCGAATGGCCGAGCGCATTCGAGGAGCGAGCATGCCCCCTGACACCCCCCTCCCCCTCCGGGCACCGTCCCACCGGCTTCTCCCCCGGAACGCGGGACGCGGCATGAGTGAAGCCCCCCACACCAGCGAGGTGCACGTGATGGCCACCACACCGGCCAGCGGGCCCTCCGCCGGGGATCTGCGCTATCCGGCCGGATCGCTGGTGCTCCTCGCGGGGATCCCCGGCGCGGGCAAGAGCACCCTGCTCGACCGTCTGTACGGGCTGCGCGGCGACGAGAGGGAGCCGGTGCGCGCCGGTGACGCCCTCGTCATCGACTCACGCCAGTCCCGCAACTGGTGGGCCCCCTACCTGGGACCGATCCCGCAAAGAGCCCGCGTCCCGCTCGTGCACACCACCCACGCGGTGCGGATCGCCCGCGCCATGTGGAAGGGGCACGCCGTCGTCGCGCACACCCGCGGCACGTGGCCGCACATCCTGTACGGGTTCGCCTGGCTGGCCCGCAGGGCCGGCAACGAGGTCCACCTGATCCTGCTCGACGTGGAGCCGAGGCTCGCCCGCGAGGGGCAGCTCTCGCGCGGCCGGGTCGTCACGAGCGCGACCTTCGCCCGGCACTGCCGCCGCTGGCGGGTGCTCGTCGAGCGTGCCCGCGGCGGCTCGCTCCCTCCCGCGGCGAGCGTCACCATCCTCGACCGTCCCGCCGCGGACCTGCTTCGGACCATCCGCTTCGACGGGCGGCCCTCCGCCCGGCGGGGCGGATGACTTTACCTTCGCCTGGCTCTGCGTCTCGCCCGCCCAGGGCAAGATTCACAACGACCGGAAGGAAACCCGATGACCGACGTACTGGCTCTCGCCCAGGAGCATCTCACCCTCGCCAGGGCGAGCGCGCACGGCCGCAGCGCCCACACCTACCTCAACGAGGGCACCCTGCGCCAGGCGGTCATCGCGCTGACCGCCGGGACGGCCCTCGGTGACCACGAGGCCGCGCCTGCCGGGAGCCTGCACGTCCTGATGGGACGGGTACGGCTCGTCGACGACGAGCGGACCGTCGAACTCGGCGAGGGCCACACGGCCCCGATCCCGCAGCGGCGGCACTCGCTGGAGGCCGACGAGGAGTCGGTGGTCATCCTCACCAGCGTCGTCAACATCGGCGACTGAGGACGCACGCCCGCCCCCTCTCTCAGGTGAGGGACGAGCACAGGCGCGGGACGGCGACGCCGATGGGGTCGTGGATCACCTCGTCGGCGAGGTGGTCGTACGGGGTCGGCTCGGCGTTGACGACGATCAGCCGGGCACCCGCGCGCACCGCGACCGCCGCCAGGGAGGCGGCGGGCTGCACCTGCAGCGAGCTGCCGACGGCGAGGAACACCTCGCACTCCTCGGCCGCCTCGGCCGCGCGGGTGAGGACGACCGGGTCGAGGGACTGGCCGAACATCACGGTGGCCGTCTTGAGGATGCCCCCGCACTCGTGACAGGCGGGGTCGCTCTCGCCCGCGTCGATCCGGTCGATCGCCTCGCGCGTGGTGGAGCGGGCGCCGCAGGCGGTGCACAGGGCGCCGAACATGTTGCCGTGCAGTTCCAGCACCCGCTCGGGCGGCGACCCGGCCCGCTGGTGCAGGCCGTCGACGTTCTGCGTGACGATCCACGCGTCCGGCAGGGCGGCGAGGGCGCGATGCGCCGCGTTCGGCTCGGCCTCCCACGCGGGGTTGTCGCGGCGCATCAGCCACGAGCGCCGCCGGATCTCGGGATCGGCCATGTAATGGTCGTAGGTGACGAGCTTCTCGTGGTCGGGGTCCCTGCGCCACATGCCGTTCGGCCCGCGGTAGTCGGGGATCCCCGACTCGGTCGAGATCCCCGCACCCGTCAGCACCGTCACCCTCATGACGAGTGATCCTAGCCAGCCGGAACGGGGCCGGTGCAAGCCCGGCCGACCGGCGAGCCATGCGTCACGGATCCTCCTGGCCCCGCCTCGAACTCCGGAGTGTCCTGAGGGCGGCCGGAAGCTCAGAGGGGCAGGACGCCGCCGGGTTTGAGGGCTTTCATGGCGATCTGGGAAGTGAGCTTGTCGAGACCGGGCAGGCGGCCGAGCTTCTCCAGGCACAGCTGGCTGTAGGCGTCCATGTCAGGCACCGCCACCCGCAGCACGTAGTCGGGGCGGCCGAACATGCGCAGGCACTCCACCACGTCGTCGATCTCCATCACGGCGGCCTCGAAGGCGGTGACCGTCTCGGCGTCCTGGCCCTCCAGCTCCACGTAGGCGACGACCTGGAAGCCCCGCCCCACCGCCACCGGGTCGATCACGGCACGGTAGCCGGTGATCACTCCGGTCTCCTCCAGGTTGCGGACCCGGCGCAGGCACGGCGAGGGGGTGAGCCGCACCCGTTCGGCCAGCTCCAGGTTGCTCAACCGCCCCTCCACCTGCAGGAGACCGAGAATTGCGCGATCCGTCACATCCATGACATCGGATGCTAACGAGAGGTGCTCTTCCTGGAAAGTTTGACATCGAATTTTGTTCTACCTGGCATAACCTTGCGGCACTGCAGGAGCGCCGACGACGGGACGACAAACCATGACGATCTTCGCAGACGCCCGTGAGATCTCCCCCGACGACCGCTACCTGCTCGACGAGAGCCAGGTCTTCATGACCGGCACCCAGGCCCTGGTGCGGGTCATCCTCGACCAGATGCGCGCCGACAGGGCCGCGGGCCTGCGTAGCGGCGCGATGGTGTCCGGCTACCCCGGCTCCCCGCTCGGCGGCTTCGACCAGGAGCTGGCCCGCTCCCGCCGGCACGCCGAGCCGCTCGGCGTCGTGCACCGCCCGGGACAGAACGAGGAACTCGGCGCCACCGCCGTCTGGGGCAGCCAGCTCGTGCCCGCGCTTCCCCGTCCGCGCACCTCCGGCGTGCTGGGCGTCTGGTACGGCAAGGCGCCCGGTGTCGACCGCGCGGCCGACGCGTTCCGGCACGGCAACTTCGTCGGCGCCCACCCCGAGGGCGGCCTGATCGCGCTCTGCGGCGACGACCCCACCTGCAAGTCCTCCACCCTCCCCTCGGCGACCGAGGGCACGCTCGCCACGCTGGGCATGCCGATCGTTCATCCCGGCAGCGTCCAGGAGCTGCTCGACCTGGGACGCCACGCGATCGCGGCGTCCCGGGCCAGCGGCCTGTGGGTCGCGGTGAAGGCCGTCTCCAACGTCGTGGACGCCACCGGCACCGTGGACGTCGGGCGTGACCGGGTCGTCCCGGTCACGCCCGTCGTCGAGTACGAGGGCAGGCCGTACCGGCACGTGCCCGACGCCACCCTGCTCACCCCGTGGTCGCTGGAGATGGAGCGCACGCTCTTCGGCCCCCGCCTCGACCTGGCCCGCGCCTACGCCCGCGAGAACGGGCTCAACCACGTCACCGCCGACCCCCGCGACGCCTGGCTGGGCATCGTCGCCTCGGGAACCGCCTACCACGACGTCCGTGAGGGCTTCCGCAAGCTCGGTGTCACGCCGGAGGAGGCCGGTGTCCGCCTCCTGAAGATCGGCATGCTCTGGCCGCTGGACCCCGAGATCGTCAGGACCTTCGCCAGAGGGCTCTCGGAGATCCTCGTGGTGGAGGAGAAGGCCCCGCTGCTGGAGACCTCGGTCAAGGACATCCTGTACGGGACCGCCGACGCCCCGCGCGTGCTGGGCAAGCTCGACGAGAACGGCGCGCGGCTCATTCCCCCGCACGGCGCGGTCGACGCCGACCTGGCCGCCAAGGCCGTCGCCTTCCGGCTGCGCCGCAGGGGGCTGACCGACCTCGGCGAGCGGGTGGCGAAGGGGCTCTCCGTCATCTCGCGCCCGGCACCGCTCACACTGCTCGCGCCCAAGCGCACCCCCTTCTTCTGCTCGGGCTGCCCGCACAACCGTTCCACCGCCGTCCCCGACGACGCGCCCGTCGGCGCCGGGATCGGCTGCCACACGATGGTGGTGCTCAACCGCGAGGGCAAGGGCACGCTCACCGGCCTGACCCAGATGGGCGGCGAGGGCGCGCAGTGGATCGGCCAGGCGCCGTTCACCGACACCCCGCACATCTTCCAGAACCTCGGCGACGGCACCTTCCACCACAGCGGCTCGCTCGCGGTGCGGGCCGCGGTCGGGGCGGGCGTGAACATCACCTACAAGCTGCTCTACAACAGCGCGGTCGCGATGACCGGAGGCCAGACGATCACCCCGGCCCTGTCGGTGCCCGACCTGACCCGCTGGCTGGAGGCCGAGGGGGTGCGCAGGATCGTCGTCACCACCGACGAGCCGGAACGCTACCGGGGGGTCAGGCTCGCGGGCATCGCCGAGGTCCGCGACAGGACGGCCCTGGAGGACGCCCAGCGCGAGCTGGCCGCGATCCCCGGGGTGACCGTCCTCGTCCACGACCAGCAGTGCGCGGCCGAGAAACGGCGGCTGCGCAAGAAGGGCGACCTGCCCGACCCCGTCAGGCGGGTCGCGATCAACCAGCGCGTCTGCGAGGGCTGCGGCGACTGCGGGCAGAAGTCCGAGTGCCTGTCCGTGCTGCCGGTGGAGACCGAGTTCGGCCGCAAGACCGAGATCCACCAGTCGTCCTGCAACAAGGACTACTCGTGCGTGGAGGGCGACTGCCCGTCCTTCCTGACCGTCATGCCCGCCACGAAGAAGGCGTCCTCCCGCGGGCGCGCACCGGTGCCCGCGCCGCCGGACATGCCCCTCCCCGAGGCGCGCACCGGGGACGCCTCGATCAGGCTGGTCGGCATCGGCGGCACCGGCGTGGTGTCGGTCGCGCAGATCCTCGGCACCGCCGCGATGCTCGACGGCAGGCGCTCGCGGGGACTCGACCAGACCGGCCTCGCCCAGAAGGGCGGCACGGTCGTCTCCGACATCCTCATCTTCGACGGTGACGGCGAGCGCTCGGCGCGGGGCGGGGCGGCCAGTGTGGACGCCTACCTGGCGCTGGACCTGATCGGCGCCACCGACCCCGCCCACCTGGCCGCCGCCGACCGTGACCGTACCGTGGCGGTGGTCTCCACCAGCCTGGTGCCGACCGGTTCGATGGTGCTCGACCCGTCCACCCACCTGACCGACCCCGGCTCGCCGATCGCCGCGCTGGAGTCGCGGACCCGGCGCGAGCTGAACGTCTACCTCGACGCCGAGGAGCTGGCCCAGGCGCTGTTCGGCGACCACATGCCGGCCAACACGATCATCGTCGGGGCCGCCTGGCAGCGCGGGCTCATCCCGCTCGGCCTGGAGTCGGTCGAGCGGGCCATCCGCGCGGGCGGAGGCAGGGCCGCCGAGCGGACCGTCGCCGCCTTCCACTGGGGCCGCGCGGTGGTCGCCGCCCCCGAGGCCGTGGCGGCGGTGACCCGCCCCGCCGTCCCCGCCGCGCCGCTCCCCGACAGGTCGGCGGCACAGCTGGTCGACGCGGTCGCCGAACCCGGCGGCGAGCTGCACCGGATCCTCACCGTCCGGGTCCCCGACCTCGTCGCGTACCAGAACGCGCGCTACGCCGCCGGGTACGTCGACGCCGTCCGCGCGGTCCTCGCCAGGGAGCGTGAGGTCTTTCCGGACGGCACCGCCGTCACCGAGGCCTACGCCAGGCAGCTGCACCGGCTGATGGCGTACAAGGACGAGTACGAGGTGGCGCGCCTGCACCTGGACCCGGCCGAGCGGGCGCGGATCGCCGCCGAGTTCGGAGAGGGCGCGAGGGTCTCCTACAACCTGCACCCGCCGTTCCTGCGCGCCCTGGGCATGAGGCGCAAGCTCCGCCTCGGCCCCTGGTTCGACCCGGCCTTCCGCCTGCTGTACGGCATGCGCGTGCTGCGCGGCACCCGGCTGGACCCGTTCGGCCTGGGCGGGGTGCGCGCGACGGAGCGGGAGCTCGTCGCCGAGTACACCCGCGACGTGCACCGGGCGCTGGACCACCTGCGCCCGGCGACCGAGGAGCGGGTCCGCGAGCTCGCGGAGCTGCCCGCCATGGTGAGGGGGTACGAGCACGTGAAGCTGCGCAACGTGGCCGCCTACCGTGAGCGCGTGACCGCGCTCCTCGACGACCTGCGCGAGGGCTGAACGTCAGGGCGTGGGGACGACTCCCGTGCCGCCGGCGGGGGGCGACTCCCCGCCGAACCGCTCGCGCGGCCTCACGGGGACCGGCTTCCCTGTCCGGCCGAGGAGGTCAGCGAACTTGTCGCGACACCTGAGCTCCGTCACCGAGCGCTCCCGCGCGGCCGAGGAGGTCCGGCTCGGTGATGGGGTTCTCGTGGGTGCCCTCCGACGTGCAGGCGTGGGCTCCGGCGACGGCGCCGAGGGGGATGGAGTCGTCGAGGGAACGGCCGGAGAGCAGGCCGTACAGGACCCCCGAGACGAACGCGTCCCCGGCGCCGTTGCTGTCGGCCACCGGGCCCGGCAGGGGTGCGGCGGGGAAGGCGCGCGGCCCGTCCGCGTCCAGGACGTGGCAGCCCTCGGCGCCCTCCGTGCAGACCACGGCCCTCGCCCTGCCGCGCGCCAGGATGTCGCGCATGACCTCGTCGCGGCGCGGGCCGAGTGCGGTGGCCGACAGGAAGACCAGGTCGGAGGAGTAGGCGAAGTCCCTGTGGTGGTCGTTCTCGCCGTCCCAGTCGTGCAGGTCGGTGGAGACCGACCCGGCGCCCAGGGCGATCCCCGCCGCCGGTCCGGCTCCCGCCCCGGTGCCGCGGACCGGCTCGGGAGCGGTACGCGGGCCGGACCCGTCGCGCAGGTCGGGGTAGACGTGCCGGGAGAAGTCGGTGATCGACACGTGGACGTGCCGGGCCGCGCGGACCGCGTCCAGGTAGAGCTCCCTGGGCAGTCGCTCGCCCGCCGCGGCGCGCGGGTCGAACAGCGAGGTGCGCCGCCCGTCCGGGCCGACGAGCAGGACGCTGCGCCGGGTCCCCTGCGGGGCGAGCGCCCAGCCGGTGTCCACCCCCTTCTCCTCGAAGTGGGCCCGGATGAACCTGCCCTGCGGGTCGTCGCCGATCAGGTCGACCAGCTTCACCCTCAGCCCGAGCGCGTGACAGCCGAGGGCGACACCGCTGCCGGTGTTGCCGATCCGGTCGATCACCGGGGGGACCGGGTAGGTGTCGGCGTACGGCAGGGGGAGCGAGGGCACGTAGGCGGTGGTGTCGACGCCGGTACCGCCGATGACGACGACGTCGTGGACAGCGTTCACCGTGTTCAACGTGTTCAACGTGTTCAACGTGTTCCCTTGACCAGGGGGCCCGAGCCGGTGGAGCGGCGGACGACGAGTTCGGGCTGGAACATCAGCTCGACGTGTTTGGCACGGACGCCGTTGATCTCCTCCAGGAGGGTCGCCACCGCCGCCGAGGCCATCGCGCCGATGGGCTTGCGCACGGTGGTGAGCGGCGGATCGGTGAACGCGATCAACGGCGAGTCGTCGAACCCCACCACCGACACCTCCCCCGGCACCGACAACCCCCGATCCCGGCACGCCCGGATCGCCCCCAACGCCATCAGATCCGACGCGCACACGATCCCCGTACACCCCCGCGCCAGCAACTGCGCCGCGGCCGCCTGACCACCCTCCACCGAGAACAACGAATGCGAGATCCACTCGTCGACCTCCGCCACCCCCAGCAACTGCGACATCGCCTGCCGATACCCCTCGATCTTCCTGATCACCGGCACGAACCTGCGCGGACCCACGGCGAGACCGATGCGCTCGTGCCCGAGATCGGCCAGATGCTGCACCGCCAGCCGGGCCGCGGCCCGGTCGTCCGGGGAGATGAACGGGGCCTCGACGCGCTCGCTGTAGCCGTCGAGCAGGACGATCGGCAGTCCGCGTTCGATCAGGCGGCTGTAACGGTCCATCTTCGCCGTGGTGTCGGCGTGCAGCCCGGAGACGAAGACGATGCCGCTCACCCCGCGGTCCATCAGGAGTTCGGTGAACTCGTCCTCGGGGGCTCCTCCGGGCAGCTGGGTGCACAGCACCGGGGTGTAGCCGTGCTGGGTGAGCGCCTTCTCGATGGCCTGGGCGAAGGCGGGGAAGATCGGGTTGTCCAGCTCGGGAGTGACCAGGCCGATCAGCCCGTTGCTGCGCTGCCGCAGCCGCTGGGGACGCTCGTATCCCATCAGGTCCAGAGCCGTCAGCACCGCCTGCCTGGTCGACTGCGAGACGCTGGGTTTGCCGTTGAGCACCCGGCTGACCGTGGCCTCGCTCACCCCGGCCTGCGCGGCGATGTCGGCCAGCCGTATCGTCGTCCCGTCGGAGCGGGATCGCGAGTTCCGAGGGAGCTCATCGTCCATCAGGAAGTCACCCCACCATGCGGCTGAACCGGGCGCGAACCGATCGGCGTCCGGCGCCCTCCATGAAATTCGTTTCTGCAACTTTTCGCAAACTGTAACATTTCAACCCTCGTCTGGCGGTCTGGTCAGGGCTCCCTGTCACCGCTGGTCGTCACGTCGGGGAGCGGAGAAGTAACTAACAGATGAGCGATTTCTAACGACATCTATGGACACGCGGGTAAGTGTCGCGATGTACTACCTCATCAATCACACAGCTGGGATCCGGGCGGGGGCGCCCGGGAGGAACGAGCGCGCATGAGTACCGTCGTTCTCGACAACGTGAGCAAGGTATACCCGGGCGGATACCTCGCGATCGACCGCATGAGCCTGCGGGCCGAGAACGGGGAGTTTCTCGTGCTGCTTGGCCCTTCGGGCTGCGGTAAATCCACCCTGCTCCGGATGATCGCGGGCCTGGAGGAGGTCACCGAGGGAGACCTGTGGCTGGGCGGCACGCTCGCCAACGATCTGGCTCCCCGCGACCGCGACGTGGCGATGGTGTTCCAGAACGGTGCGCTCTACCCGCACCGGACGGTACGCGGCAACCTCTCCTTCCCCCTGGAGATAGCCAAGGCCGACCCCTCGCTGGTGAAGGAGCGGGTGACGGAGCTGTCCAAGGCGTTGCACATCGACGAGACCCTGGAGCGGCGCCCTGGAACGCTCTCCGGCGGCCAGCGCCAGCGGGTGGCGATGGGCCGCGCGATCGTCCGTCAGCCCTCCCTCTTCCTGATGGACGAGCCGCTCTCCAACCTGGACACGGGCATGCGCACCGAGCTCCGGATGGAGATCTCGTCGCTGGTCCGCTCCCTCGGAGTGACCACGATCTACGTGACGCACGACCAGGTCGAGGCCCTCACCCTGGCCGACCGGATCGCCATCATGAACCGCGGCGTCCTGCAGGACGTCGGCACCCCCGCACAGGTCTACAACGACCCGGCGACCGCCTTCACCGCGGCCTTCCTCAGCTCCCAGCAGATCAACCTGCTCGCGGCCACCGTCCGCACCCCGCAGAACCAGTTCATCCTGCTGGACTTCGGCCCGCACCAGATCATGATCCCCTGGACCGATCCCAGGGCGTACGTCATCTCACAGCACGTGGGCCGCCAGATCATCGTCGGCCTGCGTCCCGACTGCCTGGCCCCGGTCCCCGACAGCTTCGAGGGACCGACCTTCCTCGGCCGCGTCCGCGCCCTGGAGTACCACGGCCACGAGTGGCTCGCCTACGTCGAGAGCGGGCTCACCTCCGTGACCGTCCCCGAGCCTCCCGACCCCCGTCAGAAGATGAACGGCATGGGCGTCCCCCTCGTCGGCGGGCGGGTCCGTTCGGTGTTGCGGAGGCTGATGCCCAGTGCCATGTTCGACGAGGACGAGCCCCAGCCGGAGCAGGAGCAGGAGCGCTCCGGCGGCCACCGCCGGGCCGACCTCATCGTCCGTCTGGGCTCCCGGCCGGTCTGGCGGGCGGGAGAGCCCGCCAGGGTGGGGGTCGACGTCACCCGCCTGATGCTCTTCACCATGGACGGCGCCCGCATCGACCCGCCGCAGCGCTGAGACGACACTCACCCCGGCACCACCCCGGCACCGTCGTGGCGGCGGTCGTACGGGCGGGGGCGCCGGTCAGACCGTCCTGATCGTCTCGCCGATCCGGTCGAACAGCGCCTGCTCGCCCTCGGTGTCGGTGCTGAGCGTGACGATGCAGGTCTTGTCCTCGGCGGGCACGTAGTACTGGGTGCCCCGGATGCGGACGCCGTTGGTCTCGAACGAGTAGACGAGCCGTGCCGCCTCCTTGGAGCCGATCGGCACCCTCCTCGCCTCGACGACCTTGGCGCCGAGCTGTTCGAGCTGGGTTCTGGTCTCCTTGATCAGCTGCTCCGTCGAGATCTGCCGGCCGGCCTGGCAGAAGGCGTTGAGGTTGGTGGGAAATCCGTTCGCGGAGGGCCCTGCCGAGGCGCCGCCCGAGGCCCAGAGGCCCTTGTTTTCGACCAGGGTCTGCAGGCTCTCCTTGGCCTGCTCCAGCATGGGCCCCGACAGGCCGCTGTTCCTCAGTCCTTTGTCGAGGTCGTCCTTGGCCAGGTCGAGCGCGACCCAGTCCTTGGGGACCGCGACGACGACGCCGTTGGCGGGCCCTCCGATCAGCTTGAATCCTTCGGGCACGGATGCGGGGCTTCGCGTGGCGGTGGCACCGGGGGTCGCGCCCTGCCCGGGACCGGGGCTTCGCACCGTCTCCAGGCCCCGCGCGGGGGCGGCGTCCACGGCGACCGGTCCCCCGCTCCCGCAGGCCGTACTCACCCCCAGACAGAGCCCGAGCAGGCTCGTCGTCACGACGTGATGGCGCTTAGGCATCAGGCTGCCCTCCTCCCGGACCCGCGAGGGCCCGGTACCGATACGACCTGCGGCGTCTGTCGGGGGGAGAGCTGATGCGGGTGTGGGCGGCGGCCATCGCCTCGCCGGGGAGCCGGCCCGCGACGGGCGGGACGGGGCACGACGGGCGGGAATGCCCGGTCACGGGAGTGGCATCAGGCCACTCCTCGTCTTCCTACCCCATAACCGACATATCGGAAACGCTGGCACTCAAGCAGTACGTCCCATGATGGAGACGATCTCCAGGACACGCATGGCACGGTCCAGCTCCGCGCGGTGGAAGGGCGGGCCGTCGGCCCTGGCCAGGATCAGGTGCCGGCTCGTCCCAGGCACCGGCAGGCTCATCAGCTGGTGCCGCCCCGAGCCGAGGACGGCGGGCCTCAGCGTGGCGAGATCGGTCACCTTGACACCGACGAGACCGCTCCCCTCGTCGAAGGCCTCGGGCGCCTGCCAGCTGCGGTGCAGGAGCTCTCCGCTCTCCGGCGACACGATCACCGCCCAATCGGCGCTCACCAGGTCGGGCACGGCGTCCACGAGGGTGGCGAAGGCCCTGCCCGGATCGGCGGCGACATGCTTCAGCAGGTCGTAGTCGGGGGCGGCGCCGGGAATCTCCCGGGTGGGCCAGACGCCCTCGACGCGCATCCCGGGGACACCGGAGAGACGGTCTCGCACCGTCTCCGCGTCCACGGTGCCGGGCCAGGAGACGGTGAAGTCGTCCATCGCCCGGCCGAGTTCACGTTCCAGCACCGTCACCTGGAGAATGTCCGCGCCCAGCGTGCCGAGCACCCGGGCCGCCTGCCCCAGGGCGCCTGGCCTGTCGGGGAAGGAAACGCGTAGCCGCAACATCATGCCGATCACCTCACTCTGCGCACCAGACTGTCCTAGCCAGGTTTCACGGAGGTTCCAGGGAGATGTCCAAAATAAGACCTGAAATAGGTATAAGTCAGGACTGATAGGCCCCGGCGGCGGGAGACGCGGACAGCGCGGCGCCGGAGAGGTCACGGGCGAGCCCCGTGCCCCCGTACCAGTCGGGGCCGAGCTTGACACCGCGGCCGAGCGCCGGGGAACCGGGGCGCAGGCGCAGGTCCGTCCGGCTCCTGAACCGGGGATCGGCCATGATCGACCGGGGGCCGAGCTTGAACTTGCGGGAACGGCCCTTGTAGACGCCGGCGTCCTCGTCGGCCCCCTTGCCGTCCTCGAAGCCCACCTCGCCGCCGACCACGATGATGTTGTTGCGCAGCTTCAGGATTCCCGGGGAGCAGCCGTCGTGACAGATCCAGCCGAGGGTTTTGCGTGCGGGCAGGTAGACCGAGTTGTGCACCGCGACGGTGCCCTTCACCGGCCCGACCACGTGGCGAGCGCCTCGGGTGACGAGGAAGGCGGCCCTGCGCGAGGAGGTGACCACGTTGTGGGCGAAGATGTTGCCCGCGGCGGTTTTCCCCTTTTGTGCGCCGAGCTCGACGAAGGTCTCGTTGTTCCTGGCGATGTTGTGGGTGACCCGGTTGCGGTTGCCGTTGAACACCTCGACGGCGGCGCCGTCGGTGCCGTAGTCCTCGCTGGCGGCGTAACTACCGGTGATCACGTTTTCCGTGACGAGGTTGTCGTCGCCGTTGAGCAGCACGCCGAACGCGCCGGAGTCGTCGTCGCCGCCCTTGGTGTTGACGCTCATGCGGTTGTTCTCGCTCAGCAGGCTGTTCTTGACGACGTTGTACCTGCCCATGAGGTGGACCCCGGTGATGTTGCGCTCGGCGATCACGCGGTCGAGCTCGTTGCGGTTGCCGCTGACCTCGAAACCGGCCCACCGGCAGTTGACGGCCCTCACCCCGACGACCCGCACGTAGGAACCCGTGATCACCACGCAGTCCTCGTCCCTGCCGCTGATCCTCGGAGCCGTGCCCCTGCCGTAGGGCTCGACCACGACGGGAGCGGCGGCGGTGCCCCTGCCGGACAGCGTGAGCACTCCCGGCCAGCTGCCGCCGCGCTTGAGACGCACGGTGTCACCGGCGCCCAGGGTGGCGGCGTTCACGTTGTCCAGGCTGCGCCAGGCCGTCGCGGCCGAGGTCCCGGCGGCGGAGTCGTCACCGGATCTGGAATCGACGTAGTAGACGGTGCCCGCCGTGGCCGCGGTGGCTCCGGCGGCCCCCGTGGCTCCGGCGGCCCCCGGCACGGCGACAAGCAGGCTTCCCACCATGAGAGCCCCCGCCACGGGAGCGGCCCACGGCCTCGTCGAGTTCATTCCTGGTACGCTCCATCGCCTTCACCGCCGTTATGTCAGCGCAGATCTTCGCACACCCGGAGTTCGCTCAGCGATCCGAGTGACGGACCCACAGCCGACCGTTATCTACGCCTCGCCCAGGCGGGGCACGGATCGTGGCGAGAGGGCGACGCGGGCACGTTCAGCGAACGATCTTGGGACCCGATCCCGTCGAGCCCCGCACGATGAGTTCCGGCTGGAAGATCAGTTCGGAGTGCTGTCCCGGCGCGCCCGCGACGGCCTCCAGGAGGGTGTGCACGGCGGCGGTGACCATCGGCTGCACGGGCTGGCGCACGGTGGTGAGCGGCGGATCGGTGAACGCGATCAACGGCGAGTCGTCGAACCCCACCACCGACACCTCCCCCGGCACCGACAACCCCCGATCCCGGCACGCCCGGATCGCCCCCAACGCCATCAGATCCGACGCGCACACGATCCCCGTACACCCCCGCGCCAGCAACTGCGCCGCGGCCGCCTGACCACCCTCCACCGAGAACAACGAATGCGAGATCCACTCGTCGACCTCCGTCACCCCCAGCAACTGCGCCATCGCCTGCCGATACCCCTCGATCTTCCTGATCACCGGCACGAACCGGCCGGGGCCGACGGCCAGGCCGATGCGCTCGTGCCCGAGGTCGGCCAGATGCTGCACCGCCAGCCGGGCCGCGGCCCGGTCGTCCGGGGAGATGAACGGGGCGGGCACGTCGGCGGCGTGCCCGTTGAGCAGGACGATCGGCACGCCCTGCCCGATCAGCTGGGTGTAGCGGTCCGAGCGCGCGGTGATGTCGGCGTGCAGCCCGGAGACGAAGATGATGCCGCTCACCCCGCGCTCCACGAGGACCTCGGTGAACTCGTCCTCGACCGCCCCGCCGGGCAGCTGGGTGCAGAGCACCGGGGTGTAGCCGTGCTGGGTGAGCGTCTTCTCGAACGCCTGGGCGAAGGCGGGGAAGATCGGGTTGTCCAGCTCGGGAGTGACCAGGCCGATCAGCCCGTTGCTGCGCTGCCGCAGCCGCTGGGGGCGCTCGTAGCCCATCAGGTCCAGAGCCGTCAGCACCGCCTGCCTGGTGAGGGCCGACACGCCCGGCTTGCCGTTCAGCACCCGGCTGACCGTGGCCTCGCTCACCCCGGCCTGCGCGGCGATGTCGGTCAGCCTCGCAGTGCCGCCGCCGGCGCCGAGCTGCCCGGTGCTATGCGACATCGGGTTCCCACCAGACGGCGGAGTCGGGGGCGAGCCGCACCACGCCGTCCTCGACGGCCGTCTCCGTGCTGGCCAGCAGGATCCGCCCGGGGGCGGGCAGTTCCACGGGCTCGCCGGTGAGGTTGAGCGTGCAGGCGAAGCCTTCGCCCCTGGAGAAGGCGAGGGTGCCCTCCGGGGAGTCGAGCCAGGTGAGCGGGGCGTCGTCGAAGGAGCGGCGCTCGCGTCTGATCCGCAGCGCCTCCCGGTAGAGGTTCAGCGTGGAGAGCGGGTCGTCGAGCTGGGAGGCCACGCTGAGCGGCCCCCAGGAGGGCGGCATGGGCAGCCAGGTCGCCTCGGCGCCGGGCAGGCTGAAGCCGAAGTGCGGCTCGTCGCCGGCCCACGGGAGCGGCACCCGGCAGCCGTCACGCCCGTGGTCGGGGTTGCGCAGGCGCTGCGGGTCGCGCTGGAACTCCTCAGGCAGGTCGAGGACCTCGGGCAGCCCGAGTTCCTCACCCTGGTAGACGTAGACCGAGCCGGGCAGGGAGAGCGTCAGCAGGGCGGCGGCACGGGAGCGGCGCAGGCCGATCTCTCCGCCCCCATACCTGGTGAGATGGCGTTTGACGTCGTGGTTGGAAAGCACCCAGGTGGACGGCGCGCCGACCGTCCCCGCCGTGGTGAGCGACTCCTGGATGACCGCGCGGAACGGAGCGGCCTCCCAGGGGGTGACGAGGAAGTGGAAGTTGAACGCCTGGTGCATCTCGTCGGGACGGACGTAGTTGGCCAGCCGCTGCGAGGACGGCGCCCACGCCTCGGCGACACCGATCCGCTCCCCGGGGTAGGAGTCGAGCAGTTTGCGCCAGGCGCGATGGATCTCGTGCACGCCGTCCTGGTCGAAGAACGGCACCACCTCGGTGCCGATCATCCCGACCTGGTCGGCGTGGCCGACGTCGGGCAGGCCCTCGGCCTTGACCATGCCGTGGGCGACGTCGACGCGGAAGCCGTCCACGCCCATGTCGAGCCAGAACCGCAGGATCGACTCGAACTCCGCGTGGACCTCGGGGTTCTCCCAGTTCAGGTCGGGCTGCTGCGGGGCGAACAGGTGGAGGTACCACTCGCCGCCGGGCAGCCGGGTCCACGCGGGGCCGCCGAAGACCGACTCCCAGTCGTTGGGCGGCAGTTCCCCGTCGGCGCCCCTGCCCCGGCGGAAGATGTAGCGCTCACGCGCGGGGTCTCCCGGAGGCGCCGCCAGGGCCTCCAGGAACCACGCGTGCCGGTCGGAGGTGTGGTTGGGCACCACGTCCACGATGACCCGCAGGCCGTGCCGGTGCGCGTCCTCGATCAGCGCCCCGGCGTCGGCGAGCGACCCGAAGATGGGGTCCACGTCCCGGTAGTCGGCCACGTCGTAGCCGAAGTCGGCCATCGGCGAGGTGAAGAACGGGGTGAGCCAGATCGCGTCGACCCCCAGGTCGGCCAAGTACGGGAGCCTGCCGCGCACGCCGAGCAGGTCTCCCACGCCGTCGCCGTTGCCGTCGGCGAAGCTGCGCACGTAGACCTGGTAGATCACCGCGTCGCGCCACCATCGGGTGACGGCCCCGGCAGCGAGGCCCGCCCGGACAAGCTCGGTCATATTAAATCCCCCGATCGGATGACGTACCAGGATGTAGTAGCACGGTGGTGTTACGACTTCGTGGCACCGGCGGTAAGCCCGGTGACCAGATGCCGCTGGACGAGCAGGAAGACGACCGCGGCCGGGACCGCGATCAGCACCGCCGCGGCCGTGAGCAGGCCCCAGTCCGACCAGTGCTGGCCGACGAACTGCTGGAGCCCGATGGCGAGTGTGCGCTTCTCCTCCTGCGACATGAACACGGTGGCGTAGGCCACCTCGCCCCAGGCGGTCATGAACGAGTAGAACGCGGTGACCGCGAGGCTCGGCCTGGCCAGGGGCAGCACGACCCGCCAGAACGTGCCGAACGGGGTGAGCCCGTCGACCAGCCCGGCCTGGTCGATCTCGCGCGGGATGGAGTCGAAGTAGCTCTTCATCATCCACGCGCAGAACGGCACCGCCACCGTCATGTAGGCGATGACGAGTCCGGGGATCTGGTTGAGCAGCCCGAGGCCCGCCATCAGGTTGTAGAGGGGGACGATCAGGATCGCCACCGGGAACATCTGGATGACGAGCAGCATCCACATCACCCCGCGATAGCCGGGGAAGCGGAAGCGGCTGACCGCGTACCCGGTCGTGGAGGCGAGGAAGACGCCGATGACCGTGGTGAGCCCGGCGACGATCACCGAGTTGAGCAGCCAGGTCGGGAACTGCGTCTCGGTCAGCACCCGGACGTAGTTGTCCAGCGAGGGCTGGTTGAAGATCTCCAGCTCGCTGGAGAGCCAGCCGTCGCGCGGCTTGAGCGAGGTGAGGAAGAGCCAGACGATCGGGAACAGCGAGACGGCGACCGCGGCGAGCAGGGTGGCGTGCAGCAGGATCGACGCGCCCACACCGCGTTCCCCGCGTTCCCCGCGTTCCCCGCGTCCCTTGACGCGTCCGCTTCCGGCCCCGGTGGTGGCGGTGCTGCCGGCGGTGCCACTGACGGTGCTCACCAGACCTCCCCTTGCTTGCGCAGCGAGCGCCGGTAGACCACGGCCAGCACGACGAGGAGCAGAAGGATGATCACTCCCCAGGCCGCGGAGTTGGAGTAGTTGCGGACGCCGGTGAAGGCCTCGCGGAAGGCGTAGGTGACCAGGATCTCGGTGGAGCTTCCCGGCCCTCCCCCGCTGATCAGATAGATCACCGGGAACATGTTGAACGTCCAGATCGTGCCCAGAAGGACAACCGTGCTCGACACGGTACGCAGGCTGGGAACCGTGATGAAGCGGAAGCGCTGCCACGGCGTGGCGCCGTCCACCTCGGCCGCCTCGTACAGCTCACCGGGGATCGACTGGAGCCCGCCCAGCACGGCGACCATCATGAACGGCACACCCATCCAGACGTTGACCGCGATGACCGCGATCTTCGCGGTGGTCGGGTCGTCGAGCCAGCCGACCCCTCCCAGGCCCGCGGCCCGCAGCATCGCGTTGATCACGCCGAAGTCGCTGTTGTAGAGGTAGCGCCAGATGAACGCCGAGACGAACCCCGGGATCGCCCACGGCAGGATGAGCAGCAGCCGGTAGGCCGAGCGGAACCTGACCTTGCGGTTGAGCAGCAGGGCCAGACCGAGCCCGAGCCCGTAGTGGAATCCCACGCAGGTGACGGTCCACACGACCGTCCAGGTCAGCTTCTCCCAGAACAGCCCGCTGGTCAGGATCGCGACGTAGTTGTCGAACCCGACGAACTCATACGTCGAGGGGATGACGTTGACGCCGATCGTCCGGCCGATGTTGGCCTCGGTGGCGTCGGTCAGCGACAGGTAGACGCCCCTGGCGAGCGGCCAGCCGACCAGCAGGGCGGTGACCAGGATCACCGGGGCGACCATGGCCCAGGCGTACCAGTGCCTGCCCAGCGCCAGCCGGAGGGCCCCCGGGGGGCGGCCCCGGCCGCGGGGGGGGGGGGGGGGCCCCCGCCCCCGCCCCGCCCGGGGGGTTTAATAGCCGCAGCGACTGGGCCCCCCACAATACAAAAAAAGAGAAAGTGAAA
>NZ_JBEPDA010000026.1:0-38347 GCF_040299985.1 Streptosporangium sp. NPDC000563
CCAGGTCGATGAAGCCTGACACGTCCAGGGTCCGCGGATCGAGGATGATGTTAGGCAGGCACAGGTCCCCGTGGCAGACGACCGTGTCGGCGGCCTCCTGCTCCCGTCGCCGTGGCACCTGCCGGGTGAGGCGGTCCAGTAGCTCCCCAGGGGGCGTGTGCTGCTGCTCGACGGGGAGAAACTCCGGGTTGACGGCGTCACGGGCCACGACGCCGCGCGCCACGGCGACCATAGCGTCCAGGTCCCGGCGAAACGGGCACTGCGGAACCGGCACCTCGTGCAGTCGGCGGACCGCGTCCGCGATGCGTTCCCAGGCGACCCGTAGCTTCTCAGCGGGCACCTGATCAGCAGATATGCCGGAAACGGCACTGGTCATCAGGCAGGCGCCCACGTCACCGGAGTGCCAGTCGAGCACCCGGGGACCAGGTACACCCTGATCGTTCAGCCATGCGACCCGGTCACGCTCGGCCTTCAGGTCGGCTGCATCCGCAGCAGGCACGCACTTGGCATATCGGGTGGCGTCCGCGTTGCGAAAGACAGCGGCTCCCGACTCGCCCGCGGTGACAGGCAACCAGTCGCCACTACCCACGCTGAGCAGCACCGGCGATATGGCCTGAGGTCCGGAATGATCACTCATGGAGACCACTTTAGCTAGCTCGGCATATCGGCCCGGGACCGCAGAACTTCTGCCTTTACCACGTACCCGGCGTGCAGCAAAGCGAGATCCGAACGAAACGACCTAGTGCTGTGACCACATGCGTTCACCGGGTTGGGTGATCACGCGGCGAGTGGGAAAGGGCGTCCGCCGAAGCGGATGCCCTTTTCGCTGCGGATCCGGGCGCGTTCGCGGCGCTGGGCGGCCAGGGGGCGCTCCCCTTCTTACAGGGCCTTTGACGCCGGGCTTCGACCCCGCCCGTTTCCAGACGAAACCGCCGGCCTGCTACCGGGCCTCCTGGCAGCTACCCGGACCGGCCTTTCAGCGGCGAGCGACGACGAGCTTACGAAGACCAAGACGAGCCGCTACGTCACGGCTTCACCTCCTGTTCTGCTGGGCGCACGAAATGGACTCAATGAGATGTGTGCGATCACCGAGATTCTCGAATACCACGTCGATGTCGCGATGTCTGAACACCTGCCGACCCCGGCCCACATGGTCGCGCTCGATCTGGAACACCCCATCCGGTCTTCGCCTTGTTCGCGACGCTGACGGCATCCCGGTGAGGAAGGAAACGGTTCAGCGTGAAACGACTTCTGAAATTTAGACTTGATGTATGTCATCAGATCAGGGTCAGCGGACGCTTGACCGGCTCATGGTTTTCCTCGGGGCGATCGGAACGCTGACCGCCATCATCGCGGCTACAACCACCGATAGAACGAGTTTCATGATCGCACTTCTGCTGATCGCGGCTGCCGCGATCTCAATGCGATTGGTCTACATCTGGCGAGCCAGAACAACAGACGGTGGCATCCGATATCCACATTTACGCGGAGGCCTCGCCCTCGCCGTCACTTTCTTGCTCCTGATGTGCCTGGACGGCTTGACGACGCCACCAAGCCGAGATTACTTCCTCCACACGATCCTCGGCTACCCCGACATCCGCCGGGATGTCCTGATCACCAACGTAAGCATCGCCCGGTCCGACACCGCCTACCGGGTAGAGGCCACTCTTTTCAACCGCGCCAACAAGAAGCTGATGGCCAACCGAATGGAACTCATTCTACAGGCGAAGAAAGACAATCCCAGTCCTCGTCCTTCGTTCGGGAGCCTCAACGGCTGCAACAACGGCAGCCTCTGTTCCGCCGGTGGAGATCCTGCCTATGCGTTGATCGAAGAAATGAAAGTCGGCCTGGGCGGCGTCGGGACCGCCGCCATCCGGGGAGCAGTGGCCGTGGTAGACGAGGCCGGCAAGCCAGACGATTTTGTCAGAGAAGTCGAAGGAACAGCCGTCTGCAACAAGGGGCCGATTCTGACTTTGAAGCTGCCGGCCGATGTCCCGCTGGAGCCGGGAAGCTTCTCGCGCACAACGATTCGGATTCCCAAAAAATTCGCCATCGACTCTGGGCCCGAAGTCCTAGGAGCGGAGGACTTCATGGGCGTCGCACTGACGGTGCTCGACGAACCTGCGGCCACCCGCTCATACGCCGGACTGGCCGAATATACGGTCACAGTTTTCGTGGGCCCGGATTCGATCCCCATTCGCCGGACCACGGCCTTCCGGGTCGAGGGAGCGACGACGAACCCTTGGGGATGGTGACATTCGTCCGGGATCTCGGCTGGCGCGTCACCACGTTGAACCGGATCTGATGACTCACATCCAACCCGCCCGAGCCTGACCACCGCGAGCAGCGACCCGGTGAACCTTTCCGGTCACAGCACTAAGGGCGGTTCTGCTCGATGACCCAGGTGGCCACCTGGGTGCGGGAGGAGAAGCCGAGCTTGCCCAGGATGTTGGCGACGTGCCTGGCGGCGGTGGCGGGGCTGATCACCAGCTCGTCGGCGATGGCCTTGTTGCTCATCCCCCTCGCGATCAGCTCGGCGATCTCCCATTCGCGGCAGGTGAGCGTGGTCAGCGGGGCCGCGACCGGATGCTTGCCGAGCAGCAGGGGCGCCTCGGACGGCTCGTCGAACTGCAGCGCGTAGCGGACCGCCTGTTCCTGGGACATCTCCTGGCCGTGCGCCCACAGCTGGGCGACGAGCGCGTCACCGAGGCGCGCGCGGGCGGGCTGGAGCAGTTCCTCCATCCGCGCCCCGAACCCGGGTGGCAGTACGGCGCCGCTCATCGCGCTCCTGATCGCGGCGGAGGCCCCGGCCAGGCGCACCGCCCGGCGGTCGTCCTCCTCGGCGAGCGCGAGTTGTGCGAGCGTCTCGATGCGGCGGGCCACGCCAAGCCGCTGTCCGGTCCCGATGCAGAGCCTCAGGCTCTCGATCAGCCTGACCCGCGCGGTGGGGAGGTCTCCCTGGGCCAGCGCGATCCGGCCGAGCCCCGACAGGCAGGTGATCGCCTGCCAGTGGGCGGTGATGTCCTGGAGCATGTCGAGGGCGCGCTCGTAGCGGACGCGTGCCTCCACGAGGTCGCCGCGGAGCCAGGCGACCTGGGCGAGGCCGATGAGGGCGACCGGCGCGGCCCAGTGGTTGTCGAGTTCGTGGGCGATGGCGAGCGCGGCCTCGAAGGATCGCTGTGACTCCTTCGCCCTGCCCTCGGACAGCGCGAACGTGCCCTCCATGGAACGGATGACCGTCTCGTGCCAGGGGTCGTCGACCGTGCGTACGGCTTCCAGCGCCTCGTCGAGCAGGGACCTGACCCTCTCGGGGCGCCGCTGGTAGATGGCCACCCAGGCGAGGATGGCGAGCGCGCCGCTGAGCGGCCCGTACAGGCCCGCCTCGCGGCACAGGCCGACCGCGGCGGTGCAGGCGATCTGCGCGGTGTCGGGGTCGCCCTGCCCGAAGGCCACCTGCCCGCGCAGCGCGAGGGCGTCGCCGCGCACGCACGGCGTCAGCTCCTCGGGTGCGGCGTCGAGCAGGCGGTCGAGCCACTTGTCGGCCGGGGTGAACCTCCCTCCGGCGATGATCGGCCAGCGCAGCAGGACGAGGAGGCGCAGCGCGCTCTCCGGGTCGCCCGCGGACTCGACCGACCAGCGCACCGCCGCCCACACATTGGCCTGGAGTTCGTCCAGCATGACGAGCATCGGGCAGATCTCCGGCCAGGTCGGGCGGGGGCGCCGGACGATCGTCCGGTGGATCCTGGCGGCGACCTCGATCATGTGGTCGCGGTGCAGCCGCCGGAACTCGGGCTCCTCGCCCGAGGCGTCGAGCTGTTCGACGGCGTACTCGCGGATCGTCTCCAGCATGCGGTAACGCGTCTCGCCGGCCACCTGGGCGTCGGCCAGGACCAGCGACTTGTCGACCAGGTCGCAGAGCACCCCCAGGACGTCCTCGGCCCACAGCGCGTTGCCCGCGCAGACCTGCTCGGCCATGTCGAGCGTCCACCCGCCGGTGAAGACCGCCAGCCGGCGCAGCAGGATCCGCTCGGGCTCGTTGAGCTGCTGGTAGCTCCAGTCGACGGTGGCCCTGAGCGTCTGCTGCCTGGCCGGGGCCGTCCGGTCGCCCGCGGACAGCAGCCGGAACCTGTCCCTGATCCTGGCGTTGATCTGTTCCACGGTCAGCACCCTGCACAGGGCCGCGGCGAGCTCGATCGCGAGCGGCATCCCGTCGAGCGCCTCGCAGAGCCCGACGATGTCGGCCGCGTTCTGCTCGGTGACGGAGAAGGCCCGCGAGGCGGCGGTGGCGCGGTCGGCGAAGAGGCGCACCGCCTCGCTGGTGTTGAGGAGGAGGTGCACCGCCTCGCCGGTGCCGAGGTCGTGGTCGCCCCCCCTGGGCAGGGTGAGCGGTGGCACCCGCCACACGGTCTCCCCCGCCACCCTGAGCGGCTCGCGGCTGGTCGTGATCACGCGCACGTCGGGACAGACGGTGAGCACGGCGCGGCAGAACCTCGCTGCCTCCTCGATGAGCGACTCGCAGTTGTCCATGACGAGCAGCAGCCGCCGGTCGCCGAGCGCGTCGATCAGGGTGTCGGCCAGCGCACGGGACGGCTCGGCCTTCACCCCGAGCACGGCGGCCACCCGGGGTTCGATCTGGTCGCCGCGCACCGCGTCGGCCAGCTCGACCAGCCAGACGCCGCCGGGGAAATCCTCCGCCACCTGACGCGCGACCCGGACCGCGAGCCTGCTCTTGCCGATGCCGCCCGCACCGCAGAGCGTCACCACCCGGGCGACACCCAGCAGGTCGATGAGCTCTTCCACGTCGGCTTCACGCCCCACGAAACCGTTGGGTTCGAGGGGGAGGTTGCCTCCGGTGAGGGAGGCGTGTGCGGTGTCCTGGGTCATCGGCTCTTAACGAGGTCGCGGATAGAACCGTCACAGAAAGTGTGACATCAATTACCGAACCATGCCCAACTCTTAGCACCTTTTCTCGCCTGCGACTCCTCCTTCCTCGAAGGGAAGGGCTTCTCGTCAAGCCGCCCGCGTGGATCGTCCCGCCCGGCCTTGGCCGCCCCCGGCCATCCGATGGCCATCACCGACGCGTCGACTCACACTGCTCCCATGACAGACTCCCCTGCCGACCAAGCTCCCGAGATCGGCGAGATCAGCGTCTCCGGCTGGTACGCCCACACCGACAAGATGGCGAAGGTCGGCTTCCTCACCATCGCTCGCAGGCTTCCCGCGCTGGTGTCGCAGGCCGTCAGACTGGCGTGGCTGGCCGACCCCCGTGACACCGTCGTCGCGATCACCCTGAGCCTGCTGGGCGGGATCTTCACCGCGTTCGGGCTGTTCGCCACGACGGGGGTGCTGTCGGCGCTGTTCGAGGCGGGACCGACCCCCGAGCGGGTGCGGGCCGCCCTGCCCAGCCTGATCCTGGTGGGGGTGGCCGCGACCCTGCGTACCCTCACGCAGGCGGGCGCGGGCTGGGCACAGTCGCGACTGGAACCCCAGGTCGGCCGGATCGCCGAGGAACGTCTGTACGGGCTGACCAGCCGGGTCGGCCTCGCGTCCTTCGACGACCCCGAATTCCACGACGCGCTCCAGCGGGCCAGGGGGCGTGGGGTCGACGTCGCGGACGAGGTGGTGAGCACCGCGATCAACACGCTGACCGCGCTCATCGGCATCGTCGCCGCGGCGAGCGTGCTGGGGGTGCTGCACCCGGTCCTGCTGCCGCTGCTGGTGCTCGCCGTGCTCCCCGACGCGTGGGCGGCGGTCCGCGCGGCGCGCATGCGCTACACGACGATGTACGCCCTGATCCCGGCCAGGCGCCGTAAATGGATCATCGCGGAGCTGCTGGCCGATCGTGAGCCGGCCGCGGAGGTGCGCTCGTTCACCATGCGCGGCTTCCTGATGCGGATGTACGACGCGGTGGCGACGGCCGAGCAGAACGTGATGCTCGGACTGGCACGGCGCCAGGCCCTCGCGCGGGTGGTGGGCGAGGCGCTGGGCGGCGTCGGCACGGCCGTGGTCTACGTCGCCCTGGGCGTGCTGCTCGCGATGGGCGCGGTCCCCCTCGCGGTCGCGGGCACCGCGGTGCTCGCGATCCGTTCCGGCCAGACCTACCTCGCCAACCTGATGCACGCCACGAACCGCCTCTACGAGGAGGGCCTGTACTTCACCGACTTCCTCGACTTCTGCGTCGAGACCGAGAGCGGGCTGCCCACCGGACGCCCGGCGCGGGCGCCGGAGGATTTCGAGCGGATCACCGCCGAGGACGTCGTCTTCACCTACCCGGGAGCCACGGAGCCCGCGCTCCGAGGGCTCACGGTCACCATCGGCAGGGGGGAGGTGATCGCCCTCGTCGGGGAGAACGGTTCCGGCAAGACCACCCTGGCCAAGATCCTGTCGGGGCTGTACGAACCGGACAGCGGCCGGGTCAGCTGGGACGGCACGAACCTGGCGGACGTCGACCCCGACGAGCTGCGCACTCGCATCGCGGTCATCGCCCAGGACCACACGCGCTGGCCGCTGACCGCCCGGTACAACATCAGCATGGGCACCGACAAGGGAGAGCCGGCGCTCGTCGCGGCGGCCGAGGTCGCGGGCGCCGACCGGGTGGTGGCCGAGCTGCCGCACGGCTACGGCACCCTGCTCGACCGGCGCTTCAAGGACGGCCAGGAGCTGTCGGGCGGCCAGTGGCAGCGGATCGCGATAGCCCGGGGGTTCCACCGGGACGCCCCGTTGCTGATCTGCGACGAGCCCACCGCCGCCCTGGACGCCCGCGCCGAGCACGCCCTGTTCGAACGCATCCGGCGGCACGCCGACGGGCGCACCGTGCTGCTCATCACCCACCGGCTGGCGAGCGTCCGCTACGCCGACCGGATCTACGTCCTCGACCACGGCGAGGTCGTCGAGCACGGCACCCATGAGGAGCTCATGGATCTGGACGGCCTCTACGCCGACCTCTACGGCCTCCAGGCGAGGGCCTACTCGGCCTGACCGCCGAGGAACGCCTCGATCACGCCCTTCGCGATCGAGGCCGCCCGCCGGTCGGGGCCGCCGCCCTCGACCAGCACTCCGACGGCGATCCGCGGGGAGACCGTGGGGGCGAAGCCGCTGAAGACGGCGTGGTCCTCCCCTGCGGGGACGTTCTCCTCCGTACCGGTCCTCCCCGCACCCTTCGTCCTCCGGAAGGCCGCGGCGGCACCGGTTCTCTCCTTGCCGGTGGTGGCGATCATCATCTCGGTGAGCCGTTCCGCCTCCTCGGCGCCGACCGCGCGGCGGTACGGCGAGGGCTCGGTCACGTCGATCACCGTGCCGTCGGCGAGGCGGACCTCGTCCACGAGATGGGGACGCATCAGCGAGCCGTCGTTGGCCACCGCCGCCGCGATCATCGCGATCATGAGCGGGGTCGCCCGGACGTCGGACCGTCCTAGGGCCGACATCGCGGTCCGCGCGTCGTCCAGTTCGGCGGGATAGACGCTTCTGGTCACCGGCATGGGCACCTCCAGGTCGTCGGTGTCGAACCCGAAGGCCTCCGCGCGCTCGCGCAGCGCGTCCTGGCCGAGGTCGATCCCGATCTTCGCGAAGGGGGTGTCGCAGGAGAGCCTGAACGCCTGGAGCAGCGGAAGGTCGACGTCGCCGCAGGCGGCGCGGCCGTCGCGCAGGTGGGTGCCGGTGCCGGGGAGGTGGAAGGAGGGCGGGGTGCCGACGTGGGTGCCGAGGTCGTAGCGTCCCGAGCCGAGCGCCGCCGCACTGGTGATGACCTTGAAGGCCGATCCCAGCGGGTAGGTCCGCTGGATCGCCCGGTTCAGCAGCGGGTCCGCGGGGTCGCCCCGCAGCCGCTTGTCCGTCATGTCGAGGATGGCCGCGTCGAAGCTCGCGTAGAGGTTCGGGTCGTAGGAGGGCAGCGAGACCATGGCGAGGATCGCGCCGGTGCGAGGATCGATCGCGACGACGGCGCCGGGCCTTCCCGTGGCGCGCAGCCCGTCGTACGCGGCCCGCTGGGCAGCGCCGTCGACGGTGAGCCTGAGTGTGGCGCCGTCGCGGGTGCCCTCGACCAGCCCGTGCACCTTCACCCTGGGGTCCTTGCCCGACAGCAGTGCCTCCTCGGCCTGCTCGACGCCGCCGGTGCCGCGGAGCGAGAAGTGCCCGGTGATCGTGGCGTAGAGCGGACCCCCGGGATAGACCCTTCGGTACCGGTAGGCGGCCTTCCCCGCCTTGCGGCTGGTGGCGACGACCGTGCCGTCGCGGAGCAGGATCCCGCCCCGGGGGTTCTCCATGCGCGCGATCATCGTCCGCCGGTTGCGCGGGTCCTCGTTGAGCCGTTCGGAGTCCAGCGCCTGGAGGTAGGTCACATTGGCGAGAAGGGCGAACATCATCCCCCCGCACATCAGAGCGACGTGACGCAGCGGAATGTTGATCCGGCGTGCCCGCGGTGCGATCATTACCCCTCCCCGGACACCCGACCTCGATACCGGTTTAACAGCCGGACCGAAAAGGGCACCTCGGCGGGGGGCAAAGCCGTCGTACGACTTCTGAACGGCCATATACCTCAGGGGTCACGCCGATACGAACCGCGCGGCAGCCCCCTTCCCCACCGACCTGGACACGCGGCCGCCGACGGGGCGGATCGACGCGGGCCGCGCGGTTCTCGGGGAGGGCGGATCGACGCGGGCCGCACGATCCCCCGCCCACCACCAACGCGGGCCGCACGATCCCCCGCCCACCACCGGCACGGGCCGCACGGCCTATCGCCCACCGTCGGCGTGGGCCGCGCGGCCCCCGACCTCCCGCCAGGGCGGGCCCCGCGGTTTCTAGTCGGCCACCGAGCGGTAGTACGCGATCTTGTTCCGGATCGCCCGCTGCCGCTCGCGCAGGTTCTCGACCTGCTCCTGCACCCGCCGGTCGTGGGCTTCGAGCAGCGCGATCCGGTCGTGGACCGTGTGGTCGCCCTCCCTGATCATCTCCGCGAAGCGGATCATCTCCGCGACCGGCATGCCGGTGTCGCGCAGGCAGCGGACCATGCCGAGCCAGCCGACGTCCTTCTCGGTGAACCTGCGCTGCCCGGCCGCGTTGCGGTCGATCGACTCAAGCAACCCGATCCGCTCGTAGTAGCGGAGCGTGTCGAGGCTGAAGCCGGTCTCCTCCACCACCTGTCTCGGTGTGTACACACTCACACTCGTGGCCCCCATCGAATAACCGCCTAACCGAAAAGTCGCCCCTGCCGACCTGTCGCCACCGACGAATCGGCACAACCAAAAACGGCCCCGATCCGGTGTGCCCACACCGGCTCAGAGCCCGGTCATATCCACCTGCAGAGAGTCCAGGGGATAAACCACGCATAACCCTACCTATGCCCTCCCGGCCCTCACAAACAGTTTTTCTCCATCATTTCCCGGCCGTCCACTTGCCCTGGAGTTCACTCCAGCATTCAAGGTGGTGCCCATGACTCACATCCCCCTCGCTCTGGGCACCATCCCCTTCGGCACGACGGTCGACGACAAGACCGTCTTCGCGATCCTCGACCGGTTCGTCGACGCCGGAGGCGCCCTGCTGGACACCGCGAACAACTACCCGTTCTGGAACGAGGGCGCCACCGGCGACGAGAGCGAACTCGCCATCGGCCGCTGGCTGGCCGCCCGGGGCAACCGCGACCGGATCCTGCTGAGCACCAAGTGCGGCGGGCGGCCGACCGTCCCCGGTGACCGGACCCTGGACTCCGCCGAGGGCCTGTCCGCCCCGGTGATCGCCGCCGCCGCCGAGGGCAGCCTGCGCCGGCTGGGCACCGACCACGTCGACGTGTACTGGGCACACCTCGAAGACCGTTCCGTTCCCCTGGAGGAGACCCTGGGCGCCTTCGCCGAGCTCGCCCAGGCGGGCAAGGTCCGCGAGATCGGCGCGAGCAACGTACCGGCCTGGCGCCTGGAGCGCGCCCGCGCCGTCTCGCGGGCGAACGGCTGGCCGCCCTACACGAACGTGCAGCTCCGCCACACCTACCTGCGTCCCCGGCCCGGGGTGCCGCTGCGGGAGGGGGGCCACGTCCTGGCCCAGGACGACATGCTCGACTATCTGCGCTCGGAGTCCGACCTCACCCTGTGGGCGTACAACACGCTCATGTTCGGCGCCTACACCCGCGAGGACCGCCCGATCCAGGACATCTATGATCACCCGGGCACCACGCGCGGGCTCGCCGTGCTGCGGGAGATCGCGGGTGAGCTGAACGCGACCGTCAACCAGGTGGTGCTGGCCTGGCTGATCGGCGGTGACGTGCGGACGATCCCGATCGTCGGCGTGACCTCCATCGCCCAGCTGGAGGAGGCCCTGGGCGCCCTGGACCTCAAGCTCGACGACGAGCACCGCGCCCGTCTGGAAGCCGCCCGCTGACGGCACCCACCGCGGCCTCGTCGGATTCCCCGGCGACGCTCACCGACGACGGCCGGTTTCGCCGGCCGGCCCCGCTGACGGGCCGGCGGAACCGGCCGTCGTCCGCAGGGGAAGGGCGGTCAGTCCTGGGGCAGGTGCGCCGACAGGTAGCGGCGGACCAGGTGCTTGCACTCGACGATCAGGTCGGGATCCCCGTCGGGCAGGGAGCGGAAGGCGAGCTTGAGCACCGCGTCGGCGGCCTCCACCGCGACGAAGAGCACCCGGTCCAGCTCGGGTCCGATCGGGGCACCGACCACCTCGACGATGATCGTACGGAGCCGGTCGGCCACGATGGCGTTGTTCTCCAGCGCGGCGTCGAGCATGCGATTGGTCCCCTTGACGGCGGGACCGCCGGGGGTGGCGAGCACCTCCCCGAAGTCGACGACCCCGAAGCCCGGCGTGGACCGCTTCATCGCGACGAACTCGTCGATCGCGAGGTCGACCATCTCCGTCCACTCCGACAGCCGCACCTCGGAGAGCCTGGCCGTGACCCGGCCGAGGAACGCCTCCAGGTTGCGCAGCGCCAGCGCGCGCACGAGTCCTTGTTTGTCGGGGAAGAACTGGTAGAAGGTGCCGATGGGCACCTCCGCGCGGCGCGCGACCTCCTTGGTGGTCAGTGCCTCGTAGCCGACCTCGTCCAGCAGTCGCGCGCACTCGTCCAGCATGCGCTCCACCCGTTCCAGGCTGCGGCGCTGGGCGGGCCGACGGCGAAGCGTTCCCCCGGAGACGTTCGTCATCTCCCCATCATCCCCCACGGACAGACCGAGGGATTAACATGAGCCAGACTCGCGCTATCTGGAGGTCGGGATGTTTCTGTGGGGTACGGCGACCGCGTCCTACCAGATCGAGGGCGGTGTCGCCGAGGACGGACGAGGTGTCTCGATCTGGGACACCTTCTCCCACGAGCCCGGCCGCGTCCGCGACGGCGACACCGGCGACGTGACCTGCGACCACTACCACCGCTGGCCGGAGGACATCGGGCTGATGTCCGATCTCGGGGTGAACTCCTACCGCTTCTCCATCGCCTGGCCGCGCGTCCAGCCGGACGGCAAGGGCGCGATCAACCGGGCGGGCCTCGACTTCTACGACCGGCTCGTCGACGCGCTCCACGAGAAGGACATCGTCCCCGCGGCCACGCTCTTCCACTGGGACCTGCCCCAGCCCCTGGAGGACGAGGGCGGCTGGCTGAACCGCGACACCGCCTACCGTTTCGCCGAGTACGCCGCGGCCGTGGCCGACAGGCTCGCCGACCGGGTCCCCCTGTGGATCACCCTGAACGAGCCCTTCATCCACATGGTCTTCGGCTACGCCCTGGGCACCCACGCCCCCGGCAGGACCCTCGTCCTGGACGCGCTGCCCGCCGTCCACCACCAGTTGCTCGGGCACGGCCTGGCCGTGCGGGAGCTGCGGGCGCGCGGCGCGGAGAAGGTTCTGATCACCAACAACTGCACCCCGGTCTGGCCCGCCTCCCCCGACCCCGCCGACCTCGCCGCCGCCGACGCCTACGACACCCTGCACAACCGCCTGTTCAACGACCCCGTACTCCTCGGCGCCTATCCCGACCTGTCCGCGTACGGGGTGAGCCTCGACTGTGTGCGCGACGGCGACCTGGACCTGATCGGCACGCCCCTCGACGGCATCGGTATCAACTACTACAACCCCACTCGGATCGGCGCGCCCACCGGTGAGGGTCTCCCCTTCGAGGACGTGGGCGTCACCGGCCACCCCACCACCGCCTTCGGCTGGCCCGTCGTCCCCGACGGCCTGCGCGAACTGCTCTGCGGCCTCAAGGCCCGGTACGGTGACGCGCTCCCGCCGGTCTACGTCACCGAGAACGGCTGTTCCCAGCCCGACGAGCCCGGCCCCGGCGGGACCGTGGACGACCAGGACAGGATCGCCTTCCTCGACGGCCACATCGAGGCCCTCGGGCGGGCGCGGGCCGAGGGGGTGGACGTGCGCGGCTACTACGTCTGGTCCCTGCTGGACAACTTCGAGTGGGCCGAGGGCTTCAGCCAGCGCTTCGGGCTCGTGCACGTCGACTTCCCCACCGGTACGCGCACCCCGAAGGCCTCCTACCACTGGCTGCGCGACCGCATCTCGCGCGGCGCGCCCTCCCCGTCGTGACGCGCGGCGCGGGCGGCCCCCTCACCGCACCCGGCCGCGCCGCCCACACCGACCTCCTCGGCCCTCCTCGGCGCCCGTGAGGCGCCGGGGCGCCCTTTCACGAGCCGCCCCCGGTGTGCCGCGCCGCAGGAAAACCCGTTGCAACGAAACGAGACGGGTCGTACCGTCTAGGGCCATGTGCCTGTACTTCGCCTGCCAGACGGCCGGCTACGTGATCCGTCCCCGCCACAGCCGGCCTTCGGCCCGCTAGGGGACCGCGTTCACCTGATTTTTCCGTTCTGCACGCGTCCCCTGAGCGCGCCCAGGGCCTCCGAGACCTTCCTTCACCTCGGACCCGAAAGGGCGAAAAGCTGTGGCGCACTCCTTCGCGCACGGAAACCATTCACACACCCAGAGAAAGGTCAAGAACGGCGGTGGCCGCAGTGACCGCGACCGCGCCAGACGCACCCTCTCGCAGAACTTCCTCGTCGATCCGCACGCCGTGCGGCGGATGGCCGAGGCGGCGGGATCGCACGAACTGGTCCTGGAGCCCGGCGCGGGCGAGGGTGCCCTCACCCTCGCCCTCGCCGGGAGCTGCGCCAGGGTGGTGGCGTACGAGATCGACCCGCTGCACGCGGGCAAACTCGCCGCCCGTACCCGCGACGACGACCGGATCGAGGTGGTCAGGGGCGACTTCCTGACCGCCAGGGTCCCGCGCGAGCCGTTCGCGGTCGCCGGGAACATCCCGTACTCGATCACCTCGAAGATCGTCGACTGGTGCCTGCGCGCACCGGCGCTCACCTCGGCGACCCTGCTCACCCAGCTGGAGTACGCGCGCAAGCGTTCCGGCGACTTCGGCCGCTGGAGCAAGCTGACCGTGCTGACCTGGCCCGGCCACTCCTGGGAGCTGCTCGGCCACGTCGGCCGCGCGAGTTTCCGGCCGGTGCCCGCCGTCGACTCCGCGATCCTGCGGATCGAGTCGCGTCCCGTCCCGCTGCTGCCCGGCGGCCGGGACACGGCCTGGCGGGAGTTCGTCGAGTACGGCTTCACCGGGCTGGGCGGTTCGCTACACGCCTCGCTGCGGATGCGGTACGCGTCCCACCGGGTCGACGCCGCGTTCGCGGAGGCGCGGGTCGACCGCGACACCGTGGTGGCGTTCGTCCATCCCGACCGGTGGCTCACGCTCTTCGAGCTGCTGCACCGATGACACCCGGGAACCTCCGGGTCCGGCCCGCCCCGTCGGCCGACCCGGGGGTTCCCGCCCGTACGGGGCGCTCCTTCCGGCGGGTCCTACGGGAGGCCCGCGTTCGAGTGGCGGGCGAGAGACAGCCCTTCGAGCGGTTCCTACCCCTCGGGGGTGTACGGGCGGTCGCGCCGGGCGTCGTGCAGGATCGAGCCCCACCAGAGAAGCTGGTCGAGCATCGCCTTCGCGTTCGCGTCGTGCCTCTCGGGCTCCTTGAGGTCGCCGTCGGGGCCGAACAGCTCGAAGTACCGGGGGAAGCTGACGTAGTCGCGGACCGTGTGGGCGTGCAACTCGCCGAAGACCTGCCGCAGCTGCTCTATCGCGAGGAGGCCGCCGCTCCCCCCGCTGTAGCCGACGAAGCCGACCGCCTTCGCCTCCCACTCGGTGTAGTGCCAGTCGATCGCGGCCTTCAGCGAGGCCGGGAAGCTGCGGTTGTAGTCCGGCGTCACCACGACGATCGCGTCGGCCGCGTCGATCCGCCGGGTGAGGTCCGCCATCTCGGCGGGACGGGCCATGTCGGGTTCGAGCATCGGCGGCAGAGGCGGCAGTTCCAGCGGCAGGGGCGTGTCCGCCAGATCGACGAGGTCCACCGCGAACCGGCCGTGCCGCTCGGCCCGCTCGACGAACCAGTTCGCGACCACGGGGCCGAACCGTTCCTGCCGCACGCTACCGATGATCACCGCGAGGTTGAGGGTCTCACTGGGCATGGCTGTGCTCCCTGCTGGAGATACGGGTTCATGGGTGACCGGAGGGGTCACGTCCCCCAACCTGCCGGGCGGCGCGGAGACCAGGAAGACCGGGCCGAGACTGGTAGTGGCGGGGCCACGACCACGGCGGCCACGGCCTGTTACGTTCGAAACGTGAGCGACAACGAGCTGGGCATGTTCCTGCGCATCCGCCGTGAAGCCGTCACCCCCGCCGAGGTGGGTCTGCCCACCGGACCCCGCCGCCGCACGCCGGGCCTGCGCAGGGCCGAGCTCGCCACGCTCGCCGGAGTCAGCGTCGAATACCTCACCCGGCTCGAACAGGGACGAGACCGCCGCCCGTCCACCCCCGTACTCTCCGCGCTCGCCACCGCGCTACGGCTGACCACGAGCGAACGCGTCCACCTGCACCGGCTCTCCAAGTCGACCGACGGCGGCTTCACCTGCATGGACGCGCCGACGCCGGCCCGCGCGGTCCGCCCCACCGTACGGGCACTGCTCGACCGGCTGGAACCCGCCCCCGCCCTGCTGCTCAACCGGCTGAGCGAGATCCTCGCCTGGACGACGGGGTACGACCGGCTGGCGCGGCCGGTCGGCCTGCTGGACGGCGATCCGCCGAACCTCGCCCGCTTCGTGTTCACCGACAGCCGGGCTCGGACCGCCTACCCCGACTGGGAGCGTGTCGCCGACGAACAGGTCGCCGCGCTCAAGCAGGGACCGTTCAGGGCGGACTGGCACATCGCCGCGCTCACCGACGAGCTCGCCGTCACCGCCGGGGCGGATTTCGCCGGGCGGGTGGACACCCTGCCCGGCCTCCCGAAGTCCAGCGGCGTCACGCGGCTGGTCCACCCCGACGCCGGTGAGCTGCGCCTGGCGTACGAAACCCTCGAACTACCCGTCGACGACGACCAGCGCCTCATCGTCCATCTCCCCGCCGACGACGCCACCGCCGCCGCACTCGACCGCCTCACCGGCCGCCGACCGGGCGCGCTGCGCGCGGTGTCCGGCTGACGCGGGACACGTCGCCGCTGGGGAAGCGGTGCGTCCACTCGGGTCGTACGGATCATCCGGCACGGGACACGTCGCCCGCCGGGGCGGCGGACCATACCCGCGTACGGTCACGATCGGGTCCGTACCAGCGTGGCTCCCCCCACTCTGCGTCACAACCGGCATAATCGAGACGATCAGCCTGGTCAGGGCGCACGCGCGATGCTCCCATCCGGTTCGTACCGCCGGGCGGATCCCCTCCACCGACACCCACGTCACGCCACGTGACGACCGTACAGCGACCCGGGCGTCAGACAGGAGGAAGCGCATGCGTCTCGCCATCCGGATCGGAGTGGCCACCACTCTCATGGCCGCCCCGAGCGCCCCGGCCGAGCCGGTCGCCCCGCCCACTCCCGCGGCCGCCGCCAGGCCGGTCGCCCCGCCCACTCCCGCGCCGGCCGCCAGGGCCGACGTCAAGGCCCTCCCCACCCCGATCGTCGCGGCCAACGCCGCCCCCACCCCCGCACCCGTCGCCACGAACGGCGTCAGAGCCGTCCCCACCCCGGTCGCCACGGCCGGCGCCAAGGCCGCACCCACCCCGACTCCCACGCTCACCCCCACCCCCCTCGCCACGGCAACTCCCAGTGCCACCCCCAGTGCCACCGCCAGCGCCACCGCCAGCGCCACCGCGACCGTGAACGCCACTTCGACCGCGACCGCGACCATCAAGAGCAAGACCAAGAGCACGGTCTGGCTGCCTCCCTTCGGCGGCAGGAACACCATCCCCCCGTGGCTGAAAAAGGTCCCTTCGCTCCGCGTCGTCCCCACGTGGCCCCGCCAGGCCAGCAGCGTCCGGATATTCGTGCACTGCCCCCCGAACTCGAACCACGCGATCATCGGCTCCGGCGCGTTCAACCTCAAGGGGTCGAGGCGCATCTACCGGGAGGTGGGGCTGGGACTCTCCAACCGAGGGCTGGGGCACCGCGGCGCGACCATCTCCCGCTTCGTCCTGCCGGGATACCACGGGGCGTGCCTGACGTGCGTGAAGGTCACGATGAACAAGCAGACCGGCATCAGGCGGATCAAGGTGCTCGGCCGGGCCTCCGCCCCCCTCTACGTACGAAGGTTCAGCATCTGGCAGTTCTTCAACGCCTCGACCACCTGCGTCAAACGCGACCGTTGCTGACCCCTCGCAGCACCGCCCTGCGAACTGTCAGGGCTCGCCGGGCGGTTCCGCGAGCGTTCGGCGACGACACCGGGGAGGCGACCCGACGGTGGCGGGACGGCGACTCAGCGGGCTTTCTCGGGTGACATGTCCGACGAGCGGATGGCCGCGAAGATTCTCGACAGGCGCGAATCCGTCCGGATAGCCTGCGCACCCCCGAGGAAATGAGCGGAGTCTTCGTGAGCGTTGATTCGACCCGGCTGACACTCACCGAGAGGGCGGGCTTGAGCTGCGGCCCAGAGGTGATGCGCGAGGCGCTGTACACGCAGCGCAGGAGCCTCGCCGGTCGCCTCGCCGAGTTGACGCCGTCCGACTGGGCGGCTCCGACGCACTGCACGGAGTGGTCCGTTCACGACGTCGTCCGCCACATCGTCGATGTGGCGGAGTATCACGTCGCCGAGCTCACCGGCCAGTCGGGGTACACCCGCTTCAACGGGCTCGGATCGTTCGATCCCGCCTCGACTCCCGACCTGTGGCTCCAGGACTCCGCGGGCCGGTCCCCCGAGCAGACGGTCGAGGCGCTCCTGAGAGTGACGGAGGACGAGTACGACAGCCTCGGTGCCCGGATCGAGAAGGGCGACGCCTCCCTGGAGCGCAACGTCGCGGGTCGCGAGACCCTGTGGTCGGTGCGGTCCCTGCACGTGCTGTGGGACACCTGGCTCCACGAGCGCGACCTGTCGCGGACCCTGCGGACGGACGGCCCGCCGGACGTCACCGTCCAGCGCCTCGCCGCCCTGTACGGCCTGCTGTTCGCCGGAGGTGTCGCCGCGCTGATCGGTGACCTCCCACAGGTGTCCTTCCAGCTCGTGGGCAGCCCCGACGGCGTGTACGAGATCTCGGGGCGTCAGGACGACGTCAGGGTGACCGCCACGAGCGCCTCGCCCCCTGACCTCGACGGACCGTTCGAGGCGGTGATGGGGAGCCTCTCCGGGCGCGGCCCCTCTCTCGCCGAGATCGTCGGGGTCTCGAACGCCGCCGTCGAGGGCCTTTCCAAGCTGTCCACCGTTATGAGGCCCAAGGATCCCGAAGGCACGTGATCCCGAGCGTGCCCGGGCCGAGGTGAGAGACGCCGGTTCGCCGAGCGCGTCCAGGGCCGGGTGAGGAGCGCCGGTTCGCCGAGCGTGCCCCGGCCGGGGGAAGGCGCGGGTTCGCCGAGCGGATCCGCGCGCCGTCGCGGTGCTCCCGGGCGTCGTGGAAGATCACAGAAGATCACGGAAATCATCGGCCGATCCAGGTCTTTTGTGACTCCGGACACAGGATTTCACCTCACCGAAACCTACGGCGGTATCGCGTCTGGGTAGAGTCCCGCCATCCTCGACAATGTTGATCCCTTCATCGGCACAGCGGCCACCGACCTGCCTCGGGCACACGGTCTGGCCGCTACCTGGTGGTGGCCGAAACCGCAGGTGGGCAACACCCATCCGGGCGCCACGTCACCGCTGGGCATGGTGTCGGCCTGCGCCTACTCCGGCGCGTACCCGACGGGCTACGGCAGATACACCAAGAACACCGAGGGCGTCCCCGAGGAGATGTTCGAGCGGCTGCAGGCGTCCGGGTTCACCCACTTCCAGCAGTCGGGCACCGGCGCGATCCGCAAGTACTACAACTACGTCCGGGTCACCCCGATGGTGCAGCCACTGGACGCGCTGGGCGAGGCCTGGCCGCTGCACGACGAGGTGGCGGAGGCGGGCTACTACGCGGCCACCCTCGACACCGGGATCCGCTGCGAGCTCACCGTCGGCACCAAGGTCGCCGTGCACCGATACACGTTCCCCGGGCACAGCAGCGCCCGCGTGGTGGTCGACCTGTCCTGCGGCGGCCTCGCCATCGAGCACGGCCGCACCGTGCCGTTGCGTGCGCAGGTGGAGAGCATGGGCCACGGCCGGGCCCAGGGCACGGTGGCGATGGAGGGCGTCCCGCTCTCGGTGTACCTGGACGTCGACGCTCCCGGCTGGCGGCAGATGCTCTGGTACGACCGGCGGCTCATCGACGGCGGCACCCGCCTGGACTTCGACAGCATCCGGCACACCACGTTGCGTCCCTTCGGCATGCTCTTCATGGGTCCCACCGAGCCCGGGCAGACGATCGAGGTGCGGCTCGGGTTCTCGCTGCGCGGGTGCGACCAGGCGCGGGAGAACCTGGAGCGCGAGTGCGGGACCCGGCCGGCGTTCGACGTGGTGCGGTCCAAGACCAGGGTCCGCTGGGGCGACCATCTCGACCGCGTCCAGGTCGAGGGCGGCACGCCGGCCCGCCGCACCGTGTTCGCGACGGCGCTCTACCACTCGCTGATCAAGCCGTGCTTCGCCGACGACGAGAGCCCGTTCTGGCCGACCTCCGGACCGTTCGCGTTCGACGTGTGCACCATGTGGGACATCTACAAGACGCAGTTGCCGCTGCTCGCGGCCATCGTCCCCGACCGGGCCGCGCATCTGCTGGAGTCGCTGATCCGGGTCTGCGAGGAGGAGGGCAACTTCCCCATCGGCTACCGGATGGCTCGCGGCGCCGACCGGTTCTACCGTCAGGCGAGCGCGCTCGCGCACACCGCGCTGGCCGACGCCCACGCTCTCGGCCGGGCGGGCCTGGACTGGAACTGGGCGCTCGTGCACATGGTCGACGACCTGCGTCGCCTGTACGGCGAGGAGTTCTTCGAGCACGGGGTGGTGCACCCGATCACCCACACCCTCGACCTCGCCTACGGCCACCACTGCACGGCGCAGGTCGCCCGGGCGATGAACGACCGGCGCCTCGCCGACGACCTCGACGCCCGCAGCCGCCGGTGGGTGAACGCCTTCGACCCGAGTACGGGACTGCTGCGCGACTCGGAGTTCTACGAGGGCGGCAAGTGGAACTACTCGTTCCGGCTGCTACACGACATGGCCGCGAGGATCGCCCTGGCGGGCGGCGACCGGGCCTTCATCGGCATGCTGGACAGGTTCTTCGGCTTCGACGCCGCACCGGTGACGCAGCCGGGGCTGCGCCCCCAGGCTGCGGAGATGGCGGCCGGATACGCCCTGAACCGGTTCGAGGGGCTGAACAACGAGCCCGACATGGAAGCGCCGTGGGCGTATCACTACGCGGGACGGCCCGACCGTACGGCCGAGGTGGTCCAGGCGGCGCTGACCTGGCAGTTCGGCACCGGCTCCGGCGGGCTGCCCGGCAACGACGACTCCGGCGGCCTGAGTTCCTGGTACGTCTGGGCGTCGCTGGGACTGTTCCCGATCGCCGGCCAGAACCTGTTCCTGATCAACGCGCCCGCGTTCTCCGGGGCGGTGCTCAAGGCCGGCGGCAACGAGTTCGTCATCGAGACCAGCGGGCACCGCGAGACGCCGATCGGTGTCGACGGCGTCGACCGTGACCCGCCGGCGCAGTACGTCCAGTCGGCGACCCTCAACGGCGAACCCATGAACGCGACGCATCTGAGCGCCGCCACCGTGCATCGGGGCGGCGTGTTGCACCTGCGGCTGGGCCCGGAACCGTCCGGGTGGGGGCGGGAGGTCCGCCCCCCGTCTCTTTCAGATCCGCCCGCCAGAACGAAGGAAGCACGATGACCAACCCCCGCCGCCGTCTCGTCATCGTTGTCAGGGCCGACCCGGTCATCTGCGGCCATTCCGGCGAGGCCCGTAACCTCGCCGAGGTGGCACTGACCCGCGGGTTCGACGACGTACGCCTGCTGACCTGGCCGATCCCCGCGCTGCAGGCGGCCGGGCTGCCGCTCAAGCCGCTCGACCGGCTGCTGCCGTACAGCGCCGGGATCACCGTGGAGCGTCCCGAGGCGGTCGGCGACTACCGGGTGCCCGACGGGCGCCACCAGGCGGGACTCACCGGGCGCCTCGTCGAACTGCTCGCCGAACCGGTGCCCACGACCTGCCTGTCCATGTATCTCGTGCCGCACACCTCGGTGGTCATGGACGCGGTCGTCTCCGCGCGCGCCGCCGGATTCGCGCCCGACGTGCACACCGTCGCGAAGGCGGTCGGCTCCGACGTGACCAACGTGATCCGGTCGTGCCTGCGGGAGGGCCGGTTCGGCGCGGCGACCGTGCTGTTCACCACGTTCCTCGCCAACGACGAGGTCGTCGCGGTCTCCGAGTACACCCGGGAGGAGATCGTCGCCTCGGCCGAGCAGGTGGACGCGCACTGCGGCACCACGTTCGCCGAGCAGTGCCGGCGTCGCGTGACCGTCAGTTATCCGCCGATCGACTCCGCCGCCTTCCTCGACCCGGATCCGGCCGACGTGGACGCCGCGCTCGCGAAACGCGGTCTGGAGCGCGACGGATACATCCTGTTCCTGTCCCGGGTGACCCAGGCGAAGGGCATCCACGACCTGATGGCCGCCTACCGCCGGATGCGCTGCCGGTCGCGGGTGAAGCTGGTCGTCGCCGGCACCGGGCCCGCGCTGGAGGAGATCCGGGCGCTGGCCAAGGACGACGACCGGGTGACGATCCTCACCGATGTGGACGACAACGAGAAGCCACTGCTCATGCGCGGCTGCGCGGCCTACGTCCTGCCCACCAAGCCCGAGCCCGACTTCGTCGAGACCTTCGGCATCGCCCTCGCCGAGAAGATGCTGGCCGGAGGCGGACCGATCGTCACGACCAGGACGGGCGGGACCCTGGAGGCGGTCGGCGACACCGCCGTCATCGTCGAGCCCAGGGACATCGGCGGCCTCGCCGCGGCCGTGGACCGGGTGGTCCTGGAGATGTCCGCCGCCGAGCGCCAGGAGCTGGAACAGCGCGCCCGCACCCGCGCGATGACGTTCGACCGGGCCGCGGTGTTCGACAACCTGTTCCCCCAGAAAGCTCTCACCGTCGGCGCCCTCTGACCGTGAGGATGGAGGTGAACGCCTCCCGGTGAGGTCTGGCTCGCCGTCCGGCCGACCGTGGTGTCTTCAACAGGATCTGCCGGCCCTCCGTCCGGCCCGGTTCTCATGGAGTTCCCAGGCAGAGTTTGTAGCACTTTCGACTGAGATTAATGAGTATGGGTAGATGGAGCCCATGCCGCAGGAGACCGATGCGGCCGGGGCTCGGAAAGCCATGGCCGGAAGGACCGGGCGGTTCGTCGTCGGAGGTGGCGCGCTCGTCGTCGTCGCGCTGCTCGCGTACTGGCTGGGAAGCGGCGGCGGGAGCGGCGAGGAGGCCGCGTCCGGGCCGAGCGCGACACCGACGCCCAGCGCGACGCTCACGGTGAACGACGTCTTCAAGAGGGTCGGGCCGTCGGTGGTGGTCATCCAGGCCGATAAGTCGCTCGGCACCGGGGTGATCGCCGCCGAGGACGGCACGATCCTGACGGCGCACCACGTCGTCAAAGGCACCTCGGACAAAGGCGGTTCCGGCGAAGACGCCGGGAAGGTCACCGTGACGTTCGCCGACGGCACCAGGACGAAGGCCGTCGTCGCGTCGTCGAACCCCAAGCTCGACGTCGCCACCCTCAAACCCGAGAAGCTGCCCGAGATCGTCGTCCCGGCGACGCTCGGCGGCACCGCGGCCGTGGGCGCGCCCGTCGTGGCGATCGGCAATCCGCTGGGCCTCACCTACAGCGTCTCCACCGGCGTCGTATCGGGCCTGAACCGGACCGCCAAGGACGGCGGCCCGGACGGGCTCATCCAGTTCGACGCCTCCGTGAACCCCGGCAGCTCCGGCGGCCCCCTCCTCGACGCCCGCGGCCTGGTCATCGGGGTCGTCGTCTCGATCGCCGACCCGGGAAACGACGAGGCGTTCGCCGGCATCGCGTTCGCGGTGCCGATCGGTACGGCCCTGGGCGGCGGCGAAGGCGACGGGCCGCCAGGTGACGGACCCCAGATCTGACCGCGACGCCACGAGAAGGAACACCATTCGCGTCCTCCCCACACCTCAAGGCAGGGGCCTCCACGCCGGAAGGAACACGATGACCTCGACCAGGTTCTCCGAGTCGGCCCACCCGCTCGAACAGGTGCTGTTCGAGGTCAAACGCACGATCGTCGGACAGGACGTCCTGCTGGAACGCATGGCCGTCGCGTTGATCGCCGGTGGCCACCTGCTCGTCGAAGGCGTACCCGGCCTCGCCAAGACGCTCGCGGTGAGGTCGATGGCCGCCGCGATCGCCGGCAGTTTCCAGCGCGTCCAGTTCACCCCCGACCTGGTACCGGCCGACCTCGTGGGCACGCGGGTCTACCACCAGCACTCCGGGGAGTTCAAAACCGAACTCGGCCCGGTGTTCGCGAACCTGCTGCTCGCCGACGAGATCAACCGCGCCCCCGCCAAGGTGCAGAGCGCCCTGCTGGAGGTGATGCAGGAGCACCAGGTGACGATCGGCCGCGAGACGTTCCGGGTGCCCGAGCCGTTCCTGGTCATGGCGACGGAGAACCCGATCGAGTCGGAGGGCACCTACCCGCTGCCCGAGGCGCAGGTCGACCGTTTCATGATGAAGGTGGTCGTCGACTATCCGACCCAGGTCGAGGAGCGGGCGATCGTCGAACGAGCGCTGCGCCCACCCGAGCCGCCGCAGCCGATGGTCACGGCCGAGGACCTGATCGCGATGCGGGCCCGCGCCCAGCAGGTGTACGTCGACCTGGCGATCGTCGACTACGCGGTACGGCTCGTCTCCGTGACCCGTTCCCCCGCGATGGCCGGGCTCGGCGAGTTGGAACGGTACGTCACCCACGGCGCGAGCCCGCGGGCGTCCATCGCGCTCGTCACGGGCGCCCGCGCGCTGGCGTTCCTGCGCGGCCGCGACTACGTCCTGCCGCACGACCTGTCCGAGATCGCGCTCGACGTGCTGCGCCACCGCCTTGTGCTGTCCTACGAGGCCCTCGCGGACGACGTCGACACCGACGCGATCATCACCGCGGTGCTCGGGGCCGTCCGTGCTCCCGACGTCGTCCTGCAGAACCGCTGACCCGCCATGGCCACCGCCCCCGAGAAACTCCTGCTCCGCCTGGAGTGGAAGGTCGTCCGCAGGCTCGACGGCCGGCTCCAGGGTGCCCACCGCACCGCGCACCGCGGCTCGGGAATCGACTTCACCGGGTTGCGCGCCTACAGCGAAGGCGACGACGCCCGGCACATCGACTGGAACGTGACCGCACGGCTGGACGAGCCGCACCTGCGGGTGTTCACCGAGGACCGTGAGCTGACGGTGTGGCTCGTCCTCGACCGGTCGGCGTCGATGACGGCCGGCCGGCCGGGACGCGGCAAGCACGACGTACTCGCCGAACTCGCGCTCGTCCTCGCCCGGCTGTTCGGCCGGGGCGGCAACCGCGTCGGCGCCCTGCTCTTCGACACCGGGAAGCCGCGCGTCGTGCCACCCGGCACCTCCCGGCGGCACGCGCTGCGGATCGGCGCCGAACTGGAACGCACCTCCACGACGCGCGGCGGCGCCGGACCGGAACGTCCTCCCAAGATCGGCGTCGGCGCGGAACCGGAACGTACTGCCAGGACCGGCGTCGGCGCCACGCTGAGACGCGCCTTCAAGGGACGCGCCGACGCCGAGCCGAAACGCGCTTCCACGGCGCGCTCCGGCACCACCACCGACCTGGCCGAGATGCTCGACGCGGCCGGACGGCTCGCGCGCCGCCGCGCGCTCATCGTCGTGCTGTCCGACTTCATCGGCGACGGCGACTGGGAGCGATCACTCCAGCGCCTGGCCCGGCGGCACGAGGTGGTCGCCCTGCGGATCGTGGACACGGCCGACGACGTACTGCCCGAGGCCGGGCTGATCGTGGTCGAGGACGCCGAGACCGGTGAGCAGCTCGTCGTCGACTCCGCCGACCCGCTGCTACGGGTCCGCCTCCGCGCCGCCGTCGACGCCCGCGACGCCCGGCTCAAGGCGGGCATGCGCCGGGCGGGGGTGCCCGTCCACCGCATCGACACCGACCGCGACCTGGGCGAGGCACTCGTCGAGGTCGTCGCCCGGACCAAGGACCGGTCGCCATGACCGAGCACGCCGGAACCATCACCCGAACCGGGAACCGAGAGGCCGTCAACGGATACCCGAGGCCGGCGAAGGAGGCCTCGTGACGCTGTCCTTCCCGCTGCTGCTCGCCGTCGGACTGCTCCTCACGGCGGCGCTCACCTGGGCGGCCGTCGTCTCGGCACGCCGCAGAACGGCCGCTCTCACCGCCGCCGGGGTCGCGGTGCCCGGCGGCCGCCAGGCGTACCTCGGTGTCGGCCTGGTGATCGCCGGCGTCGGGATACTCGCGGTCGCCGCCGCCGGACCTGCGGCGATGGTGCCGGTCCCGCGGACCGCGGGCACCGTCATCCTCGCCGTCGACGTCTCCAACAGCATGGGGGCCGACGACGTCGCGCCCACCCGGCTCGCGGCCGCGCAACGGGCGGCCCGCGCGTTCGTGGCGGCGCAACCCGACAGCGTCGACATCGGAGTCGTCGCGTTCGAACGCGGTGCGCTCACCACCGCGCGGCCCGACGCCGACCACTCCGTCGCGCTCAAGGCCATCGACCGGCTGAAGGTCGTCGGTGGCACCTCGCTGGGGACGGCCATCACGGCCTCCCTGTCGGCGATCACCGGCAAACAGGTGACCGTCGGCCGCGACGGCCCCGCGCCCGACATCGGTTACTGGCCGTCCGCGACGATCGTGATGTTCTCCGACGGCCAGAACGGGGGCGGGGACGTCGAGCAGGCCGCCGCGGTGGCCCAGCGGGCGGGCGTCCACATCCACACCGTCGGGGTCGGCACCACGGCCGGGGCGACGGTGAAGGTCGACGGCTACCACCTGCAGACCTCGCTTGAGGAGGACACCCTCACCTTGATCGCGCAGACCACCGGTGGCGCCTACCACCCGGCCTCCGACACCGCGCGACTCGACGGGATCGCCGACACGATCGACCTGCGGGTCACCGTCTCCGACGAACCCCTGCCCCTCGCCGGCGGACTGATCGGGCTCGCCCTCGCCCTGCTCACCGCAGGCGCGGCGCTCACCGTACTCCGAACCGGACGGGTGATCTGAATGTCGTTCTCGTGGCCGTGGGCGCTGCTCTCCCTCCTCGTCCTCCCGCTGATCTTCGCCGTCCGCGAGTGGGCGCGCCGCCGCCGTCGGCGGGCCGCCGTGCGCGTCACCTCCATCGCGCTCGTACGCGGCGCCCTGCCCGGCCGTACGCTCTGGACGCGGAAGATCCCCACGGCACTGTTCGCGGTCGGGCTCGCGCTGCTCGCGGTCGGGGCCGCGCGACCGCAGGCGTCGGTCCCGGTGCCGCAGACCTCGGCGACGATCCTGCTCGCGCTCGACACCTCCGGCTCCATGTGCTCGACGGACGTCGACCCCAACCGCATCACCGCCGCGAGGAAGGCCGCCGCCGAGTTCATCGAGTCACAGCGGGGCGGGCCGCGCATCGGCCTGGTCACCTTCGCGGGCACCGCGGGCCTGCTCGTCCCACCCACCGACGACACCGACTCGCTGATCGAGGCGCTGGACGATCTCACCGTGTCCCGTGGCACCGCGATCGGGCAGGCCGTGCTCACCTCGATCGACGCGATCGCGGAGGTCGACCCGTCGGTCGACCCCACCGGGGCGGACCCCGGCGACAGCGGATCGGGTTACGCCGGTGCCGCGATCGTCGTACTCACCGACGGCGCCAACATCCAGGGCGTCGACCCGCAGGTCGCCGCCCAGGAGGCGGCCCTGCGCCGGGTCCGCGTCTTCACCATCGGCTTCGGCACCACGGACCCGGCCCCGATGGTCTGCGAGAACTCCCAGTTCGACGGCCGCGGCTTCGGCGGCTGGGGCGGTGGCGGCTGGGGAGGCGGCCGTGGCGGATTCGACAGGGGCCGCAACCCCCGCACCATCGACGAACCCACCCTCAAACAGATGGCCCAGACCACCGGCGGCTCCTACCACCGCGCCGAGAACGCCGACCAGCTCCAAAGCGCCCTCGACGCCCTCCCCGGCACCTTCACCGTCATCCGCCAACAGGTCGACACCGCCGCCGCCTTCGCCACCGGCGGCGGCCTCCTCGTCGCCGCGGCCCTCGCCCTCTCCCTCTGGTGGAACCGCCCCCGGCCTCCGACCCGCTGACCGCACCCGCACCCGTGGCCGCAGCCGCGCGAAACCTCAGCGACGACCGTCGAGCGGGGCGTACAGCGAGAGATGCGGGGACAGGGCACGGAGGAAGTCCGGGGCATCGAAGACCGCGCCCGCGGAGGCGACGCCCGCCCTCCCAGCGCTCCCGGCGCCGCCGGTGCTCCCTCTGCCCTTGGCATCGCCGGAGCTCTCAGCGCCGCCGACGCCTCCGGTACCTCCGCTGGTCCCGGCGCCGCCGGCACCCCTGGTCCGGCCGCTGAGGATACGGTCGACGGCCTCCACCGCGAGCGGCGCACTGATGGCGTAGATGTCCTGACCGGCGGCGGTCACCCGGCGTTCCGTGCCGCCGGAGCGGACGAGGACGTCGACGACGAAGGTCTGCGCGGAACGGCCACGCTCGTCGACGGCGGTCGGAGCCGGGGCGTCGGGAGCGGACAGGTCCGAGGCCGCCTTGGCGGTCATGTAGGTGCGCACCTCCGGGACCGCCAGGTGGCTGGGAACGGTGACGACGTCGGCCATGGTGAACTCTCCGATCACGCTCTGGGAGCCGAGCGGAGCAGGGAAGGGCCACTCCAGGGTCGGCAGGGCGTCGTCGTGATACTCCAGCCGTCCACCGGTGAAGCGAACACGGCGACCACCTCGCCGCTGCCCCGAGACCACGCCCGAGGCGAGCGTTCCGCCGGTGGAGTGCCAGCTGCTCAGGCCGTAGGCGATGTGCGCCTCGTCCGCCGCCGTCCAGTCGCCCATCGCGGTGGTGACCAGGAGGTCGCCGAGCCCGCCGAAGAAGGCCATCGCCGGGACCACCAGGGTGCCCGCGGCGCGGGCGCGCTCCGCGAAGCGCGCGAACGTGTCGACGTTCGCCTCGATCTCGGCGGCCACGTCGACATACGGAATGCCGGCGCGCAACGCCGCCTCGATGAGCGGGGCGGCGGTCGTGGCGAAGGGCCCGGCGCAGTTGATCACGGCGACCGCGCCTTTCAGCGCGCGGTCGAGCGAGGCCGGATCGTCGACCGACGCCCGCCGCGTCTCAACTCCGGGGTGGGCCTCCGCCAGCACCGTCAGCTTGTCCTGATCACGGCCGAGCAGCAGCGGGACGTACCCGCGCTCGCGCGACTCCGCGACCACGAACCGCCCGGTGTGCCCGTAGGCGCCGAACACCGCCACGTTCCGACCCATTTCCATGCCTGCTCCCGCGTACTCGAAGTGATCCACCGCCGAAATCCTGTCCTCGTCGCCCCATCGAGGCCAGTGTCTGGAATGACATGACCCGTACAATTCCCGACATGAGTTCCGTCCCGCGCTCCGTCGCGGTCGCCGCCACCGACGGGATGCTCCACTTCGAACTGGCCCTCGCCTACGAGGTCTTCGGCTCCGCCCCCGCCGCTCTGCCCGGCCCCTGGTACGACGTCCAGGTGTGCGGCACGCACGCCGTCCGGGTCGGCCGGTTCCTGCTGGAGCCGGACTGCGGGCTCGACCGGCTGGCGCACGCCGGAACCGTGATCGTCCCCGCCCTGGCGGACGTCGACGAGGACCCGCCGGCCGACCTGGTCGAGGCGGTGCGCGCAGCTCACGCGTCGGGCGCGCGGGTGGTCTCCCTGTGCACGGGCGCGTTCGTGCTCGCCGCCGCCGGCCTGTTGGACGGGCTGCGCGCGACCACGCACTGGGCTCACACCGAGGAACTGGCCGCGCGCTACCCCCGGGTGGAGGTCGACCCGGATGTGCTCTACGTCGACAACGGCAGCGTGCTCACATCCGCGGGCAAGGCCGCGGCGATGGACCTGTGCCTGCACCTGGTACGCCGCGACCACGGCTCCGCGATCGCCAACGTGGTCGCCCGCCGCCTGGTCGTACCGCCCCACCGGGCCGGCGGCCAGGCCCAGTTCGTCACCACACCGGTGCCCGCCCAGGACGGCCACCCCCTGGCCGAGCTGCTCATCTGGGTGATGCGGCGACTGGACCAGCCTCTCACCGTTGAGGACCTGGCCCGTCAGGCGAACATGAGCTCGCGCCACCTGACCCGCCACTTTCGCTCGGTGGTCGGCACCACCCCGCTGCAGTGGCTGTTGACACAGCGGATCCGCCGCGCGCAGGAGTTGCTGGAGAGCACGGACGACAGTGTCGAGGCGATCGCCTCGGCCGCGGGCATGGGCACGGCGACGACCCTGCGCCGCCACTTCCACCGCACGATCGGCGTACCGCCGGACGCCTACCGCCGCACGTTCCGGCCGTGAGACCACTCGCGGATCTCGAAATCGTCCCGGCCGCGTGTTCACGCCACCGGGCGAAGGCCCGTCCCGGGGAGCCGTGGCCCCCCAGGTGTCCGGACCTCCGCCCGAGGCGCTTCACCCGATCGCCCTCATTCGCCGGACCGGCTGGTCGGAGTCAGCTGCGCAGGGTCCACCGCTGGTTGGCCTGGCCGTTGCACGACCAGAGGATGAGCTTCGTGCCGTTCGCTGTGCCGGCGGCGTTCGCGTCGAGACACAGGCCGGACTGCACGCCGGTGATGGTGCCGTTGGCGTTGACGTTCCACTGCTGGTTGGCCTGGCCGTTGCAGTCCCAGATGATCACCTGGGTGCCGTTGGCGGTACCTTGGCCGTAGGCGTCCAGACACTTGTTGCCGTACACCTGCAACTGCTTGCCCGAGGTGTTGACGAACCTCTGGTTGGTGCCGCTCCCGCAGTCCCAGATCTGCACCTGGGTGCCGTTGGTCGTGCTGGAGTTCGGCACCTCGACGCAGCGGTTGGACTGGCCACCGACGATCTGGACACCCTGCTGCGGGTTGCCGCCGCCCGCAGGTGCGTAACCGGCGGCGGTGATGTTGGCCTGTACGGCGTTCTCGGTGGCGGCCGTCGGATAGCCGGAGGTCAACACGCCCTCGAAGAAGGTGCCGCGACCGGAGACGCTGTTGTCGCCGCCGATGCCGAGCAGGATGGCGCCCTCCTTCTTCATCGGGTGGTAACCGCTGGGGCGCGGGCCGTCGAAGTAGTTCGTCAGGCCGCCCGACTGCGCGTTCCCACCCCGGATCGCCCAGTGGTTCGGCTCACCCTTGACGATGGCGGTGACGAAGCGGTGGTTGATCGACGGGAGGTTGTTGTAGCCCGCGTTCACCCCGGAGAAGAGTCCCCACTCCAGGTCGGCCATGATCCAGGGACCGGCTCCGGCCCCGTAGCCCCACTGTTTGTTGGCGCCGAAGTAGACGGTCTCCATGATGCCGCGGGCGTCGGCCTGACCGTCCGTCTGCGCGTTGCCGTAGTCGAAGCAGCACCACTGGTTGTAGTGCGTGCCGTCGACGACGGCGTAGATGCCTTCAGGCTGGTCACCGGTCGCGACCCCGTTGGTGTTGTTGTTGCGGTAGCCGGTGCCGGGCTCCACGCGAACGCCGTACGCCTTCTGGCCGCCGATGGTGATCGGGGCCGCCTTCGCGTCGGCGAGGTTGTCCCATCCGCCGGGTCCCGGGCCGGGCCAGTAGCCGGGTGGCGCCTGGGTGAGACGGTTGTTGCGGCCCGACTGGTCGTAGATGATCGTGATGACGCAGGTCGTGTTGGCGCAGAACGAGTCCTGGGTGGCGGCGTTGACGACTCCGCCCGCGCTCAGCAGGCCGATGTCCTGGGTGGTGTTGTCCGAGGCGCGCCTGACCTGGTACAGCGGCCCGTTGTAGGCGCCGTACAGAGCCCGGGTCGTGCTGTGCGCCGCCACACACGGCGTGCCGCCCGCGGCGTAGATGTCGCATGACTGCGCCGCCGCGGCCTCGGCCGTACCGGCGCCGACCGGCCACGTCATGGCGATCAGCACGCTCGCACCGATCGCGAGCGACCTTCTCAGGGTCCCGAAAAGCATCATGCCTTCTTCTCTCGATGAGGAAATCGCGGCAGGACGGCGCCGGGACGACAGGCCAGGTCGTGATGTTAGCGCTAACATGAATGGCTCGTCTGACAGCGATTCGCGGCTGAAGATACTGCGGAGTACATTCAACGGATGCCCTCGCGTCAATAGGGCGGGCTGAATTTCTCGGACATCCGACCGCCGTCGACGCATTACCTGGATCTCTGCCGTGACACACCCTCACCGTCACGATGAGCCATCGTGAAACTTTCATCCGTGGCACCCGCCAGACGGTGAGCCATCTGTTCGTCAAGGGCATCGGCCACACGGTGGGCGGCACGAAGCCGAACCATCTCGCGTTGTACGGATTCATCGCGTTCCGAAAGCGCACCTGAGCGAACAGGCTCCCGATCTCCTCTCCCGGCGGTCAGTCACCTTGGTGCGGCGGGGCGGTGCTCTCCCGGATCGTCAGCGTGGTCGCCAGTTCGAGGCCGACCTGTTGCGTTTCCTCGCCGCGGCCAAGAGCGAGCGCCAATTCGGTGGCTTTAACGGCCATCTCGGTCAGTGGCTGGTGGACGGTGGTCAGCGGAGGGTCGACGAACGCGGCGACCGGCAGATCGTCGAAGCCGACCACGCTCAGGTCTCCAGGAATCCGCAGTTCCAGCTCGCGAGCAGCCTGGTAGACCCCGAGTGCCTGAAGGTCGTTGCAGGCGAAGATCGCCGTCGGTCGCTCCCGGCCTCCCAACAGCCTGACCGCGGCCTCACGGCCGTCCTCTCTCGTGAGTTCGGTACGCACGACGAGGCTGTCGTCCATCGACAGACCCGCCGTCTCCAGGGCGGAGCGGTAGCCGTCGAGCCTGGCGCGGCAGCACAGGACGCGGTCCGGGCCTGCGATCATCGCGATGCGCCGGTGGCCCAGCTCGACGAGATGCCGGGTGGCCGACCGTCCGCCGGCCCAGTTGGTCGCTCCGACGAAAGGGACGCCGTCCGGTAGTTCGGTGGTGGGGTCGAAGACCACGAACGGAATGTCCTTGGCCCGCAACCGGTTCCGCTGTTCCTCCGACAGCTGGGCCACCGTCACCACGCATGCCGGACGGCGGGCCAGGGTCTCGTCGATCGGGTGTTCCGTGGAATCCTGGCGAGAACCGAACTCCGTCAGCACGACACCCACTCGGTGCTCACGGGCCACCCTCTCGACCCCCCGGATGATCTCCAGGCCCCACATGTCCTGGAGCTCGCCGAAGACGAGCTCCATCATGTTCTTACGGTTGGTCTTTCGATAGCCGTACTCGCTGATCAGCGCCTCTACTCGGGCACGGGTGTCGGCGGAAACGCCGGCACGGCCATTGATGACCTTGGAGACCGTCGGAACGGACACTCCGGCGGTCTCCGCGATGTAGGAAATGGTCACGGGACGCGTGGGGTCGCCTGCGGGGTGCTCTCCGTCGGAGACCGGGCCGCCCGCCTCGGCGTACGACAACGTGGCCCCCTTCTTCGCGTTTCGTTCTCTCCCGGTGAGCCGTCGCGGGCCTGTTCACGGCGCGAGGACACCCCGTCGGGTTTCGCTTGAACGGCACCGTGCGTCCTCGTCGAGCGACTCGTCGTCGAACCAGTCGCACCGGACGGTGTCCGCCGCGGCGTAGAGACCTGTCACACGCCCGGTGAAACCGTCGGCGACCTCCGTCGACGGGTATCCGCCGTCGAGTTCGGCCGGCACGTCGAACCCGGCCGTCCGCGTCTTCGATACCGAAACGGAGCCTATCGGGTTCTTTCCGGGGATGCCGCTCCTCGGGCCGGGTGGCGAGGATGTCGATTCGAAGCCGGACCGGCCCAGGGGCTGTGTGACGGATGGCCGCGACGGTGCGAAGCGAGCCGACCTGTGCCCAGTGCACCGGATCCCGGCGTGGAGGATCGGCACGCCGGGGAAGCACTCGAAGCTGGAACAGGCCAGGAAGCAGTCGTCGCCGACCCTGCGGATGCTCGGATCCGGGTGCGTACCGGAGATCACCGGGTTGACGAACGTGCCGTCGGTCCAGAGCTCCGCCACAGGATTTCGTGTTTCCGCTCCCGCTCCCTCATCGAATGATCGTCGGCCTGAAACATTCAGGAACCGTAGCCAGAAACTTTCTTCATCTCTCGCCCTCTCGTCGCTGTGGGCGACCACCGCGACGGAGCATACATGGCTCTTGGCCTGCCTCTTTGCCTTCCTCATCAGGACAGGGTCCGCCATGTCCGATCCGAGCCTTTCATCGAGCATGTCGTCAGGGGATGGACAGCACCACTCCACCCTCTTATTTAATGTTTCCGGTCAATCTGACAGAAACTTTCTCAGCAACCGGATGGAGCGCGCATGGTGGCCGCCCTCGACTCCGGCGCTTCCGCCGGCACCACCACACCGCCCACCGAGGCGAGCGAGACGGCTGTCGGCGTCCTCACCGTCGCGCCGATCGCCGCCCACCCGTTCGTCCAACGCCACTTCATCAAGGAGTGCTGATCGGCGCCGTCAAAGGTCGACGCGCCCGAAGGAGGACAACCGTGAAACCGCACAGGTTACGAAGAGCCCGCTCACGGATCGGCGCCGCCCTCGCCACCCTGGTCGCGTTATTGACAGTCAGCACGATGACGGCTTTCAACGCCCAGGCCGCCACCGGATGCCGCGTGGAGTACACGGTCTCGTCCCAATGGCAAGGCGGGTTCACCGCCAACGTGAACGTCACCAACCTCGGCGACCCGGTCAACACCTGGCGGCTCACCTGGACGTTCCCATCGGGACAGCAGGTCACCCAGGCGTGGAACGCGACCGTCACCTCGTCCGGGGGACAGACGACCGCCGCGAACATGAGCTACAACGGGACCGTGGCGACCAACGCCTCGGTCTCCTTCGGCTTCAACGGTTCGTGGTCGGGCAGCAACACCGCGCCCGCCACGTTCACCCTCAACGGCGTCACGTGCTCGGGAAACGTCGGACCGTCTCCCAGCCCGACCCCCTCCCCCTCACCGACCCCCTCTCCTTCGCCGACCCCTTCCCCCTCGCCGACCCCGCAGCCGGGGAACGCGATGGACACCGTGGCCGCGATGCAACCCGGGTGGAACCTGGGCAACACCCTCGACGCGATTCCCGACGAGACCGCCTGGGGCAACCCGCTGACGACCCAGACCCTGCTCCGGCACGTACGGTCCCAGGGGTACAAGAGCATCCGGCTGCCGATCACCTGGAGCAACCACCACGGCCCCGCACCGGACTACACCATCGACACCGCCTGGCTGAACCGCGTCCGCCAGATCGTCGACTGGTCGCTGGCCGAGGACTTCTACGTGATGATCAACCTCCACCACGACTCATGGCAGTGGATCAACGGCTACCCGGCCGACTCCACAACCGTGATGAACCGGTACAAGGCCCTGTGGCGGCAGATCGCCGGCACCTTCCGCAACCACTCGCCGAAGCTGGTGTTCGAGAGCATCAACGAGCCGCAGTTCGCAGGCACGTCCGGAGACGACCAGGGCGACCAGGTGACGAACACCTTCAACACGGAGTTCGTCCACCTCGTGCGGCAGTCGGGCGGAGGCAACGCCACCCGGCTTCTCGTGCTGCCCACCCTGCACACCAGCGGCGAGCAGGCTCGGCTGGACGCGCTGAACGCCACCATCACCGCACTGCGTGATCCCAACCTGGCCGCGACGGTCCACTTCTACGGCTGGTGGCCGTTCAGCGTCAACATCGCGGGTGGCACCCGATATGACAGCAATGTCGAACAGGACCTCGTCGGTTCCTTCGACCGGGTACGGACCACATTCGTCTCCCGCGGAATCCCCGTGATCATCGGAGAGTGGGCACTGCTCAGCTGGGATCACACCCGGCCCGGCATCATCGAGCGGGGCGAGTTCCTGAAGTATCTGGAGGCGGTCGGATATCACGCCCGGATCCGGAACCTCACCACCATGGTCTGGGACGCGGGCCAGTTCCTGAACCGCAACGAACTGAAGTGGCGCGACCAGGGCGTCTACGAGATGTTCAAGGCGAGCTGGACCACACGCTCGGGGACGGCATCCTCCGATCAGGTGTACCTGCCACGGACCGGCACGATCACCAGCCGGACGCTCACGCTCAACCCCAACGGCACCACCTTCCAGGGCCTGCGGCAGGGCGGCACCAACCTCGCCCAGGGCGCCGACTACACCGTTTCCGGCAACACACTCACCCTCACCGCCTCAGCCCTCACCAGGCTGGCCGGAAACCGCGCCTACGGCGTGAACTCCACCATCGAGGCCCGGTTCTCCCAGGGCACCCCATGGTCGATCAGCATCATCAGCTCCGACACACCGACCCAGTCCGCCGCGAGTGGCACGACCGGCTCGTTCACCATCCCCACCCAGTTCCGCGGAGACCAGCTCGCCACGATGGAGGCCAAGTACGCCGACGGCAGCCCCGCCGGACCGGCCAACTGGACCACCTACAAGGAGTTCTGGCAGAACTTCCAGCCCGACTACAACGCGAACAGCATCATCTTGAAGCCCGAGTTCTTCGCCGAGGTCAACGACGGCCGGATCACCCTGACCTTCCACTTCTGGAGTGGAAAGCAGCTCACGTACTACATCACCAAGTCCGGAAGCACCGTGACCGGCGCCACCACCTGACAGTGGCTCCCTGACAGCGGATGGAACAGGTATCGGTACCTGTTTTCTACCTGAGATTTCCACCGGTACCGGTACCTGTTCGAATTCACTCTCCCAGAGCATCGAAATCCGATCCGTCATCGCGGCCGGCCTGCGGTACGGGACCGGTCACGGCGTGGCGTCCTCCCAGTGCGGGGTATGCGATTCGACGTCCTCCGGCACGCGAATCCGCCCGTCCACGAGAACGAGTGGCGCGATCTCGGTGCTCTCGTGGAAGCGCAGGTAGCCGACGAAGGATTCGACACCATCGGCCGGCGCGCCGACCGAGCACCCGCCGAGCCAGTCCAGCAGTGTCCGGAGCCGGTAGAAGTCGTCGGGGTGGAGTTCTTGGCGTACCGTCAGCGCCCAGCCGTCAGGCCGCTCTCGCGCGACCAACTCGGCGACGAGCGCGCCTCCTACCCGCCAGGCGGCGCCTCGCCGCGCGAACACCGGCTCCACCTCCGCGTCCTCCCACTCGCAGTCGGGGTCGTCGGGATCACCGAGCGGATAGGTCTCCACGTATCGGTCAGAGCCGATCGGCAGGCGCTCGGGCCGCGGCCCCTGCCCCACGTGCCACCGCAGCTCGGCGAGCTCGTCGTCGGCCACGTCAGCGCGAATGTTCACCGACAGCACGAGTTCGTAAATGTCCCCCATCGGCACACCGTACCGTCGCGACACCCTGAGAGATCGTTCTGGGAGGAGTTCACACGGGACGAGACCATCGTCCGTTATCTGTCGCGTTCACCTTGTCCGCCCCGGGAGAATCGGTAGTCTGCGGCAATGCCATTCGATCATCGATCTATTGGCGCGGCAGCGCTGACGGCGGCCGTCGCACTCACCACGGCCGCCCCCTCGGCCGCGCGGGCGCACGAAACCCCCACGACCTCGGCGGATCGCGTCCTACGGGTCTACAACAACAACATCGAGAACCTGGTCAGGAACAACGCCGACGGCTCGTGCACCCGGGTCTCGGGTCCGGACCACCTCACCTCGATGCTGGTCGACGACAACGGCCGAACCGGCACCTCGGGCGTGCAGGCACCCGACCTCCTGATCGTGCAGCAGGTGCGCGGCACCGGACAGGCCACCGCGTACGCCGACCAGCTCTCGGCCAAGTTCGGCTATCCGGCGGGCACCTACAGGGCGATCGTGGCCTGGGACGACCCCGAGGAGTGGGGCGGCACGCACAGGTGCAGTCAGCAGTCGCTCGGCGACCTGAAGAAGAAGCAGACCAACGGGATCCTCTACAACACCAGAACGTTGAGCCTCGCGTCGGGCGACATCTCGAAATACTGGAGCGCGGGCTGGCTCAAGCCGGGAACGTCCTACCGCGACGGGGCCGGCTGCACGCTGTACAAACCGCCGAGCAACGACGCGAGCAGCGCCAACGAGCACAAGTGGAAGCGCACGAGCGCCATCGCCGCGAAGTTCACCGTCAAGGCGACGGGAACACCGGTGTTCGCCGCGACCATGCACCTCCCGGAGGAGAACGGGGCGAACGCCTGCGCGGGCGCCGGCTCCGCGGGCATCGCGAAATCCGGCATCCATCTCGGCGCGGACGCCACGAGCCTGATGAACGCGTCGACGATCCGCGTGATCGGGATCGACGCCAACCGCACGGGCATCGCCCCGACGACGCTGGGCGGCTTCGGCATGGCCGGTTACGGCACGAAGGCGACCTCCGGCTCCAGGAAGATCGACTACCTGTTCGTCAAGGGCACCGTGCGACCGTCGAGCATCGGCCACACGGTGAGCGGCACGAAGTCGAACCATCTCGCGCTGTACGGATTCATCACGTTCTGAAAGCGCACCTGAGCGAACGGGCTCCTCTACCGACCGGTCAATCATCGTGGTGCGGCCGGGCATCGAAGAAAATGGACGCATTGTGCGGCTACCTCACCAGGGCACGTGGGCACCTGCCCCGAGACTGGCCCTCCGTGACCTTGTGCGAGCCGGATGCCGAAGAGCGCGCCGAGGCGGGTCGAAACCCGCTCTGGTTCAGCGCCTCGACCGCGAAGCCCGATTTCACCCACACGCACCTCACGTTGTCTGCTCCTCAGACAACACGATCAAGCGTACGAGTGAGAAGGAAAATCCTCTCGCGTCGTTGCCCAATCCTCTCGGCGTCTCGGAGGGTGCCGTTGAACGCGAAGTACCGGAAGTGGCGCGACTGAAGATTAAGTAGGAATGTGCAAGGCGCCGCGAGCTTTCTTCTACCTCCGCGCACGTGGAGCTGTTGTTATTACAGCTATCGAATCCACGAAACGAAACGGGTGGTTCAATCATGCGCGTCGCCATCATCACCGGGGCCAGCTCGGGCATCGGGCAGAGCGCCGCCGTCCAGCTCGCGCGGCGCGGGACAGGCGTCATCCTGACCTATCAGGGCAACGAAGCCGGAGCTTTGGACACGGTCGCGACGATCGAGAAGGACGGCGGTACGGCCGTCGCGCTCCCCCTCGATGTCGGCCGCTCCGAGACGTTCCCGGCCTTCCGCGACTCGGTGGTCGCGGCACTGCGCGACACCTGGCAGCGAGACGGCTTCGACTTCCTGGTCAACAACGCCGGGGCCGGCCACATGGCCCTGTTCGAGGACACCACCGAGGAGATCTTCGACCGGCTCACGCGCGTACTCCTCAAGGGACCGTACTTCCTGACCCAGACGCTGCTGCCGCTGATGGTCGACGGCGGCGCGATCGTCAACACCACGAGCAGCTCGTCCCAACCCTTGTGCCTGGAGCCCGGCTACTCGGCGTACGGGAGCCTGAAGGGCGGTCTTGTGGTCCTCACCCGCTACATGGCCAAGGAGTTCAGCAAGCGGGGCATCCGCGTCAACTCCGTCTCTCCCGGCGTCACCCGCACCCGCATCGGCGACAACGCGTTCGAACGTTTCCCCGAGCTGATCCCCGGCATCGCCGCCCGTACCGCCCTCGGCCGGATCGGCGAGCCGGACGACGTCGGCATGGCCATCGCGATGCTGCTCGGCGAGGAAAGCCGCTGGATCACCGCGCAGGACATCGAGGTCTCCGGTGGGCACAACCTCTGACGACCGGTCCGCGTCGAGCTGTGGCCCGCGGCCACCGCACGATCACGGAACGCGGGATCACCGCCAGGCGGCCGTGGGGGGGGGGGCCCCCGGGGCCGGCGGCCCGGGGCCGCCCCGGCGCCGGGCTCCTGTTGGGGGAGGTGGAGTATCTGGT
>NZ_JBEPDA010000026.1:38357-99209 GCF_040299985.1 Streptosporangium sp. NPDC000563
GTCGACCGCATGCGCGAGTACGCGGAGTCGTCGCCGTCGATCGTCACCCCGCTCAACCCGTACGTCGGGTACGAGGAGGCCCCGGCACGGCATGTCATGCGAGGTGGTGGCGGGGATCGGTCAGCGACCCCAACCCGGCGTGGTGCCGCACTTGGCCTTCGCGTTGAGGCAGACCTTCACGAGCGCGCCGAGCGTCTCCGGCGTCCACGCGTTCATGAAGTCCCCGTGGATCGAGGACGGCAGGCCCGACGACAGCGCCAGGCCGTCACCGCCGAGGGAGTCGTAGCCGAGCATGAACGAGAGGTTGGGGACCGCGACCGGGTAGTCACCGGAGCACGTGCCGTTCTTGGCCGGCCCCATGTGCGACTTGTGGTCGGGCGAGTCGATGTGCTTGCCGTCCCAGCAATCCTGGAACGTCAGCTGGTAGATCAGGTTGCCGCCCGGGGCGCAGACGGGCCAGTTGCCGTCGGCGCTGCGGCCGGTCTCCGCGCTGCCGGCGCACCAGAACTGGCCGGAGGCACCCTTCGGCGTCGCCACCTGCCGCTTCGCGTCGCCCTGCACCACGCGCAGGCCAGGCGGGAACGGTACGACCTCCGACGGGTCCTTGAGCCGGGAGCCGTAGTACACGCGGAAGTTCTTCATCGGGACCGGCTTGCCGTTCTTCAGCAGGGTCGGTGCCCAGTAGGCGCTGTTGTCCCCAGGAGCGTCACAGGTCGTGGCGCTCTTGAGCAGGTCCTCCGTCGTGGTGTTCGCCGACACCTTCGGGCCGAAGAAGGTGTGCAGGTGGGAGGCGCCGACCAGGCCGGGCAGCACGATCGGGTCGTCCTTGGCCTCGTTGGCCACCGTGCAGTTGGTGTGGAACTCGGGGACCCTCACGATTCCCGCGGGGACCGCCTGGGGCGCGACCTTGTTGTAGACGTCCAGGGCCTTCTTCCACGCGGCCTGGTTCACCGGCACCCAGCCGACGGCGGGCGCGGTGGTGGTCGGGGTGGCGCTGGACGTCGGCTTGGGCGTCGCGGTGGTGGTCGGCTTCGGGGTCGAGGTGGGAGTCGGGGTCGGGTTCGTGGTGCCCGAGCCGGTGCCGAAGACCTGGAACTCCCACAGCGAGACGCCGTACCGGCCGGACCGCTTGGTCGCGTACAGCCGCACGAACCTGCCGGTGGCCGACAGGTTGATGGTCTGGACGCCGCCCTTGCCCGCCGTGGTGCTGTGCACCGTCTTCCAGGGGCCGTCACCGGCGGCGGCGGTCTGGATCTGGAACGCCGTCGCGTAGGCGTTCTCCCAGTTGATGACGATCTTCTTGATGGCGGTGGACCTGCCGAGGTCGACCGCGAGCCACTGTGGGTCGCTGAACTTGCTGCCCCAGCGGGTGCCGGCCTTGCCGTCGACGGCGGCCGCGGCCGACAGGTCACCGCGCTCCGCCGAGGAGGCGGTGGCGGTACGGCCCTGCGAGAGGGGCACCTCGGCCGCGGCGGCCGGAGAGGTGACGCTCACCATGGAGGCGCCCAGGAGGCCGACGAGAACACCGGCCAGCGACAGGCGGCGGACCTGGCGTACGACGGACCCGCGTCCGGCTCGGATGCCGCGCGAGGCGGTTGTGCTCATAGTGAATGAAGTCCTTGTCCTGTTGGGGAATCTCGGAGGGGACGTCTGGCGGCGCTCGCATGTGCCGCCATACAGGAGACCCCCAGGCCACGAGCGGATAACGGAAACTTCGGGAAGGCCCGAAACTTTTGTTGCCCGCCCCGTGCCAGGCCCGTCTACGGAGTACGCCTGGTCCGCGGCCTGGGGTCCGATCCCGCAGGGCAAGGTCGATCGATCTCAACGAGATCACCGCAGGTCGGAAGCCTGGCAGCTCAGAACATCGAGATATGAACGTGGTCGATGTGGTTGGCGGTGTTGCCGCCTCGGTTGGACATCATCTTCCATCCGGCGCCCGTACGGACGTCGTAGTACCTCTGCTGCCAGATGATGTACATGACCCCGAGGCGGTTACCGTTGTCGATGGCCCACTGGGCGAGGCGGTTGCCGCGCGCCAGGGCGTCGGCCGCGGGGACGCTGCCGCCGGAGCTCATCATGAAGTCGCAGGCCCGGCCGCTGCCGTGTTCGCCGGGGTCGCCGGGGCGCAGGCAGCCGTAGCCGTAGGGCATCGGGAAGTTCTGCAGCACGAGGTTGCGCATGGTGACCGTACGGGGGGTGAGGCCGCCGTTGCCCGAGGGGGTCTGGAAGCCGTACTTGGCCAGGAGTCTCTCGATCCTGACCCGCTGCCGCTTGAGGTCGGCGATGTCCTTCTTGAGCTTGACGATCTTCGCGTCGGCGGACTTCTCCGCGGTCTTGGCCTTCTTGACGAGGTCCCTGACCTTGTTGAGCTGGCTGGCTCGGCGGCTGGCCAGGTGGGACATGGTGGCGGCCTGGCTGAGGGCCTGGTTGGCGTCGCCCTGGAAGCTCAGCAGGCTGCCGTCGTCGAGGGCGCCGCCCATGTAGGCGGTCTGGGCGAAGCGCACGACGTCGGTCTCGGCCCTGGCCAGGGCGCGCCTGAGGCTTTTGGCGGTGGTCGTGGCCTTGCCGGCCTGGACCCGGGTCTCCTCCAGGCTCTGCACCTGACCGCGGTAGCTCTTGTTGATCGCGGCGGCCTCTTGGGTGAGCCTCTTGAGTTCGGCCTCGGGGTCGGGCCTGGCGGTCTGGAGGGGCGCGGCTCCGGCGACGGCGGGCGACAGGAGCATCACGGTGAGTGTTACAGCCAATGCGGCTGCGCGAGCCGTCCTCACGCTTCGTTCACCTCCGAAGCCCCCTCATAGACGGAGCGAAACTATAGAAGGCGATCTTGACGCTCGCCACCGGAACGAAGGAACTCGCGCACCATTGGTGAACTATATGCCCCTTTAGGGTGATTTAAATAAGCACTGCATGACATGCCACTCCTGTCACTCCGGCCAATCCTCGCACAGAACACACCACGCCGTCCGCGCCGGGAAGAGCATCACGAAGACCACCGTCAAGACCCCGCGAATGCCATCGCCGGGACCGTCACGAAGAGCGCCCCACGAGCGTCACGAAGAGCGCGACGAAGAGTCCGACCAAGAGCGTGACGAGGAGTCCGACGAGGACACGGCGAGAGCGCGGGAAGGGCTCCGAAGACGTCCGGCGACTCTTGTCATCAGCGGTAGAACATGATTCGGTCTCAAACAGCGTCTCAAGCACCGGCAGGGCGCGTCGCGTCCTCCCCAGCCGATGAGACCATCCGAGAATCGCGACTCTGGCCCGCCCACCAGGAGGCAACACATCATGCGCCAGCACGACACGCTCTTCATCGGAGGCGACTGGGTGGCCCCCGCGGGAACCGGCGTCATCGACGTCGTCTCCCCTCACACCGAGGAGGTCGTCGGCCGGGTCCCCGACGGCACCCCGGCCGACATGGACCGGGCGGTGGCCGCCGCCCGCCAGGCGTTCGACCACGGCCCGTGGCCCCGGATGACGATGGCCGAGCGCGCGGCCGTCGTCGGCAGGCTCGCCGAGATCTACGCGGCCCGCCAGGGCGAGATCGCCGAGCTCATCACCCTGGAGATGGGCTCCCCGATCACCTTCTCCCAGCTGGCGCAGGCCCCGCAGCCGCTCGGCATGCTCCAGTACTACGCCGAGCTGGGCAAGACCTTCCCCGTCGAGGAGGAGCGCCCGGGAACGTTCGGCAGCGTGACCGTCCGCCGCGAGCCGGTGGGCGTGGTCGCCGCGGTGGTCCCGTGGAACGTCCCGCAGTTCGTCATCATGATCAAGCTGGCCCCGGCCCTCGTCGCGGGATGCACGGTCGTGGTCAAGCCCGCACCGGAGACCCCGCTCGACTCCTACCTGCTGGCCGAGATGATCAAGGAGGCGGGCATCCCCGACGGCGTGGTCAACATCGTCGCCGCCGGGCGCGAGACGAGCGAGTACCTGATCTCCCACCCCGGTGTGGACAAGGTCGCCTTCACCGGCTCCACCGCCGCCGGGCGGCGCATCGCGGCGATCTGCGGCGAGCAGCTCAAGCGGTGCACCCTGGAGCTGGGCGGCAAGTCCGCGGCGATCATCCTCGACGACTGCGACCTGCCCTCCGCGATGGGCTTCCTCTCGATCGCCTCGCTGATGAACAACGGCCAGGCGTGCGTCGCCCAGACCCGCATCCTCGCCTCGCGCAACCGCTACGACGAGGTCGTGGACGCGGTCGCGGCGATGATACGGGGCATGCCGGTCGGCGACCCCGCCGACCCGGCCACCGGCATCGGCCCGATGGTCGCCAAGCGGCAGCAGGAGCGGGTCGAGAACTACATCAGGATCGGCATCGACGAGGGCGCCAAGCCGGTCGTCGGCGGCCTGGAGCGCCCCTACGACCGCGGCTGGTACGTGGCGCCGACCGTCTTCGCGGGGGCCACCAACGAGATGCGCATCGCCCGCGAGGAGATCTTCGGGCCGGTCCTGGCCGTGATCCCGTACGAGGACGAGAAGGACGCGGTCCGCATCGCCAACGACAGCGACTACGGCCTGGCGGGGACGGTGTGGACCGCCGACACCGAGCGCGGCATGGACATCGCCCGCCAGGTGCGCACCGGCACCTACGGCGTGAACCTCTTCATGATCGAGAACAGCTCGCCCTTCGGCGGTTTCAAGGGCAGCGGCCTCGGCCGCGAGCTGGGCCCGGAGGGGCTGTCCGCCTATCTGGAGTACAAGTCGATCGCCCGTCTGGGCTGAGGGGACCGCCCTCAGGTGTGCCCGTACGGCTCGCACCGTTCCGCAGCCACCCCCAGGTGTGCCCGTACGGCTCGCGACGAGCCGTACGGGCACACCGCCGGACGGCCGCCCAACGCACCCCCGCGACGCTGGGCGACCGTCCGGCCACGAGAAGTATGGCCCACGACGATCACCGAACGATGATTCGGTTTCGCGCACTTCTCCCGGCGGATTCCATCCGCTGCCGTGATAGACGTCTTTCAGCCGCGAAAGGTTCGGGAAACGACGGAAAGAGTTTGGCGGGCGATCTCGAACTCCTCGTCCGTGGGGATCACCGCGACCTTCACGGCCCCGCCGTCGGCGGAGACGAGCGTGTCGCCGCGGGCGTTGCGCACCGGGTCGACGACGATGCCGAGCGCCCCGAGACCCGCGAGCGCCCGCTCCCTGACCAGGGCGGAGTTCTCCCCGACACCGCCGGTGAAGGCGATGACGTCGACCGTGCCGAGGACGGCGTAGTAGGCGCCGACGTACTTGCGGAGCCGGTGGCAGTAGACCGAGAGGGCCAGTTCGGCGTCGGGGTCGCCCGCGGCCACCCGCTCCGTCACCGCGCGCATGTCGTTGTCCCCGCACAGACCGAGCATGCCGCTGCGCCGGTTGAGCAGCGCGTCGATCTCGTCGAGGGACATGCCCCCCGTACGCGCCAGGTAGAGGACCACCGCCGGGTCCAGGTCGCCGCTGCGGGTCCCCATCACGAGCCCTTCGAGCGGGGTCATGCCCATGGACGTGTCCACGCACCGCCCCGCGGACACCGCCGAGGCGCTGGCCCCGTTGCCGAGGTGCAGGACGATCACGTTGGCCTCGGGCCCGTCGGCGAGGAGTGCGGCCTGGCGCGAGACGTACGCGTGTGAGGTGCCGTGGAAGCCGTAACGCCGCACGCCCAGCCGCGCGGCCACCTCGCGGTCGATCGCGTACGTCGAGGCGGCCGGGGGGATCGTGGCGTGGAAGGCGGTGTCGAAGACGGCGACCTGCGGCAGGTCGGGGCGGAGCCGCCGGGCGACCTCGATGCCCGCCAGGTTCGCGGGGTTGTGCAGCGGCGCGAGCGGGATGAGCCGCTCGATCCCTCTCACCACCTCGTCGGTGACGAGGGTGGGCCGGGTGAAGTCCGTCCCCCCGTGCACCACCCGGTGCCCGATCGCGGTGAGTTCCGGTGAGTCGAGTCCCAGTCCTTCGGCGGCGAGCCGCTCGGCGACGGCCTTCAGCGCCGCCCGGTGGTCGGGTACCGGGGAGCCGGGCTCGCCGATGCGCTCCACCGTTCCCGAGGCGAGCCGCTCGGCGCCGGACAGGAGCCGGTACTTCAGCGAGGAGGACCCCGAGTTGAGGACGAGCACGTGGTCGGCACCCCCGTCCAGGCCGGAGACCTCGGTCGTCCGCGCGGCTCGTTCGCTCATTCGGTGACCTCCTGCGCCTGTACGGCGGTGATGGCGACGGTGCTCACGATGTCGGTGACCAGGGCTCCGCGCGACAGGTCGTTGACCGGCCTGCGCAGTCCCTGCAGGACGGGTCCGACCGCGACGGCTCCGGCCGAGCGTTGCACGGCCTTGTAGGTGTTGTTGCCGGTGTTCAGGTCCGGGAAGATCAGCACGGTCGCCCGGCCGGCGACCCGCGACCCGGGCAGCTTGGCGGCGGCGACCCTGGCGTCCACCGCCGCGTCGTACTGGATCGGCCCCTCGACCAGCAGGTCGGGTGCCCGTTCCGCGACCAGGGCGGTGGCGGCGCGGACCTTGTCGACGTCGGCGCCGCTGCCCGACTCGCCGGTGGAGTAGGAGAGCATCGCGATCCTCGGCTCGACGCCGAACCGCCTCGCCGTACGTGCCGAGGAGATCGCGATGTCGGCGAGCATCTCGGCGCCGGGGTCGGGGTTGATCGCGCAGTCGCCGTAGACGAGCACCCGGTCGGCCAGGCACATGAAGAAGACCGAGGAGACGATCGAGGTGTCGGGCACCGTCTTGATGATCTGGAAGGCGGGCAGGATCGTGGCGGCCGTGGTGTGCGCGGCCCCGGAGACCATGCCGTGCACCAGGCCCCGGTGCAGCATCATCGTGCCGAAGAAGTTGACGTCGGCGACCACGTCCATCGCCGGCTCGAAGGTCATCCCCTTGTGGGCCCTCAGCGCCGCGTACTCCTCGGCGAACGACTCCCGTAGCGGCGAGGTGAGCGGGTCGACGACGGTCACGCCGGACAGGTCGAGACCGAGGTCGCCGATCCGCCGCCGCACCACGTCCTCCCTGCCCAGGAGGGTGAGGTCGACGATGCCGCGCCGCAGGAGGATGTCGGCCGCCCGCAGGATGCGGTCCTCCTCGCCCTCGGGCAGCACGATGTGGCGCCGGTCGGCCCGCGCCCGTTCCAGCAGGGTGTGCTCGAACATCATCGGGGTGACCCGTTCCGAGCGGGTCAGCTCGATCCTGTCGGCGAGACCGGTCGCGTCCACGTGCGCCTCGAAGTGGCCGAGGGCCGTCTCGATCTTGCGGGGGTTGTCCGCGGTGAGCCGCCCCTCCAACTCGGCGAGGGTGGTCGCCACGGTGAAGCTGTCCTTCTTCGCCGCGAGCACCGGCACGCCGGGCGCGAGGCGGGCCGTGAGCTCCATCACGGCCTCGCTGGGCCGCTCCCCCACGGTGAGGACGACCCCGGCCGGTCTCGCCGTACCGGCGGCCTCGACGGCGAGCGAGACCAGCAGCAGGTCCGCGCGGTCGCCCGGCGTGATCACGAGCGCGCCGTCGACGAGGTGCTCAAGGAAGACCGGGAGCGTGGCCCCGCCGAAGACGAAGCCGAGCACGTCGCGGAGCAGGCCGTCCTCGGCGCCCTGGATGAGCTCGGCGTCCACGGCCCGCATGACCTGTCCGACGGTCGGCGCCGACAGTGAGGGGTGCTCCGGTACGGCGTAGTGGGGCACCGGCAGGTCGCACTCGATGACCGTGCCCTCGGGCACCCGGTTGGCGATCACCGCGAGCACGGTGCAGCCCAGGTCGGAGAAGACCTGGTAGCCGGTGCGCATCTCCGTCGCGATCTCCTCGGCGTCGTCGCCGTGCGCGCCCACCACCACGATCACCGGGGCGCCGAACTCGGCGGCGAGGCGGGCGTTGAAGGCGAGCTCGCGCGGCAGGTCGTCGGTGTCGAAGAAGCTGCCGAGCACCAGCATGGCGTCGCACTCGCGCTCCAGGGTGTGGAAGCGGGCGACCAGGCGGCCGATGAGCTCCTCGGCGCCCCGCTCCGCGTAGATCTCCGCGGCCTCCTCGGCGCTCACCCCGGTCGCCGAGGCCGCGGGGCGGTATCTGGCCCGGAGCAGCTCCATCACCCGGTCCTCACCGCCACCGGTGATCGGCCGGAACACTCCCGTGCGGTCGGCCCGCCCGCTCAGCAGCTCCATCATGCCGAGCTCGACGATCTGCCTGCCGTCTCCCCGCCCAAGACCCGCAACGTAGATGCTTCGCATGCGTCCTGTTCCGTCCCCTCGCCGCCGCCTCGTCGCTGCCCGTGCCGCCGCCTCGGGCCGGTGTCCGTACCGCTGCCTGGGCCACTACCCGCGGCCGTCGCCGCTGCCCGCCGCCGTCACGTCACCTTCGTCACGTCACCTTTGCCGCGTCGCCTCGTCACGTCGCCTTCGCCATACGGTCAATCTTCACGAGGATAGACATTCCGGAGGGCCGGAACGGGTCGCGACCCACCTCCCGACGCGACGGACCAGATCCGGTGTGGCCGCCGTCTCCGCGTGGCCGAAGCCGGGCTCGATCCACAGCTCCTTCGGCTCGTTCGCGGCCTCGTAGATCTGGTGCGCGTGGTCGAGGGGGAAGAACCGGTCCGCGTCGCCGTGCACGACCAGGAGCGGCACCGGTGAGATCTTCGCCGCCGCCTCGTACGGCGCCAGCGGGAGCGGGTCCCACACGCCCTTCATGATCCGGGTGCGCTTGCCGAGCCGCGCGGCGAGCCGCCCGGCCGGTCTCTCGATCGCCCAGTGCACCTGGCGCATCGGCCTGGTCCCCCGGTAGTACCACCGGGCGGGCGCGCTCACCGACACCACCGCCTCCACGCCGCCCAGCACCCCCGCGTGCCGTACGGCGACCGCACCGCCCATGGAGAACCCGACGGTCACCACTCTGCGGTAGCCGATCGCCCGCGCGTGCCGTACCGCCGCCTCCATGTCGAAGATCTCCCTGTCTCCCACGGTCGACATACCTGCGGAACGACCGTGTCCCCTGAAGTCGAACGCCACCACCCCGCCGAACCCGCTGAGCACGTGGGCGATACGGCGTGTGGCGCGTTCCCTGAACGATCCGGTGAAGCCGTGGGCGAGGACGATCCCGAGATCGTCCGCGCCGCGTGAGGGGGTGTGGGCGGCGTCTATCCGCAGGTTGTCCCGGGTTCTGAGCATCGCGGGAAACGAGGGTGCGAGAGGCATGGATCCGAGCTTAGGCAGTGCCTGTCGCGAACCCGCCGCGGCAAGGCCGAAACCGCGATCCGCGCTACCTCCCGCCGCCCTCCGCCGGGGGCCGGAGGGTGTCCTGCGGGCGAATTGACGCACTTCATCTGCCGGACGCGTGAGAGCGATTGTCCGGATCAACTAAAATGGGAGGGCCGCACAGTCCGCGGTCAGCCTCCACGATCACAGAGTGAGACTCCATCATGCCTTTGAACAGCCGCGACGACCTGCGGAACATCGCGATCATCGCGCACGTCGACCACGGCAAGACCACTCTCGTGGATGCCATGCTCTGGCAGTCGGGCGCCTTCCGCGTCAACCAGGACGTGGACGACCGCGTCATGGACTCCAACGACCTTGAGCGCGAGAAGGGGATCACCATTCTCGCGAAGAACACCGCCGTCAAGCACGGCGGCATGACGCTCAACATCATCGACACCCCCGGCCACGCCGACTTCGGCGGTGAGGTCGAGCGGGGCCTGTCCATGGTCGACGGTGTCGTGCTGCTGGTCGACGCCTCCGAGGGGCCGCTGCCGCAGACCCGGTTCGTGCTGCGCAAGGCGTTCGCCGCCAAGATGCCGGTCATCCTGTGCATCAACAAGGTCGACCGCCCCGACGCCCGGATCAAGGAGGTCGTGGACGAGGTCTACGAGCTCTTCATCGACCTGGACGCCACCGAGGAGCAGATCGACTTCCCGATCGTCTACGCCTCGGCCAAGGCCGGGCGCGCCTCGCTCAACCGTCCCGAGGACGCGGCGATGCCGGACTCCGAGGACCTGGAGCCGCTGTTCGAGGTCATCAAGAACACGATCCCGGCCCCGGTGTACGACCCGACGGCCCCGCTGCAGGCGCACGTCACCAACCTCGACGCCTCCTCCTACCTGGGCAGGATCGCGCTCTGCCGCATCCACCAGGGCACCATCAAGAAGGGCCAGCAGGTCGCCTGGTGCCGCACCGACGGCAGCATCCAGCGGGTGAAGATCACCGAGCTGCTGATGACCGACGCGCTGGAGCGCAAGCCCGCCGAGGAGGCGGGGCCCGGCGACATCATCGCGATCGCCGGCATCCCGGACATCATGATCGGCGAGACCCTCGCCGACCCCGACGACCCGCGCCCGCTCCCCCTCATCACGGTCGACGAGCCCGCGATCTCCATGACCATCGGCACCAACACCTCTCCGCTGGTCGGCAGGGTGAAGGGCTCCAAGGTCACCGCCCGCATGGTCAAGGACCGGCTCGACAAGGAGCTCGTCGGCAACGTGTCGCTGCGCGTCCTGCCGACCGACCGCCCCGACGCGTGGGAGGTGCAGGGCCGTGGTGAGCTCGCGCTCGCCATCCTGGTCGAGCAGATGCGCCGCGAGGGCTACGAGCTCACCGTCGGCAAGCCGCAGGTCGTCACCAAGCTCGTCGACGGCAAGGTCCACGAGCCGGTCGAGCGGGTGACCATCGACTGCCCTGAGGAATACCTCGGGGCGATCACGCAGCTGCTCGCCGTCCGCAAGGGCCGCATGGAGCACATGACCAACCACGGCACCGGCTGGATCCGCATGGAGTTCGTGGTCCCGGCCCGCGGCCTGATCGGTTTCCGCACCGAGTTCCTCACCGAGACCCGCGGCACCGGCATCGTGAACCACGTCTTCGAGGACTACGAGCCGTGGTTCGGCGAGCTGCGCACCCGCAACAACGGCTCGCTCGTCGCCGACCGGCCGGGCCCGGTGACCCCGTTCGCCATGCTGAACCTGCAGGAGCGCGGTGTCCTGTTCGTCCAGCCGACCACCGAGGTCTACGAGGGCATGATCATCGGTGAGAACTCACGCTCCGACGACATGGACGTGAACATCACCAAGGAGAAAAAGCTCACCAACATGCGCTCCTCGACGAGCGACACGACGGAGACGCTGATCCCGCCGCGTCAGCTCTCGCTGGAGCAGGCGCTGGAGTTCATCCGCGAGGACGAGTGCGTGGAGATCACGCCGGAGAACGTGCGCATCCGCAAGGTCGTCCTCGACGCCTCGACCCGCGCCCGCACCACCGCCCGCGCCAAGCGCGCCAACTGATCCTCATCCCCCGTCCCGCCGGGCCCCCGGCGGGACAGGGCGGTCTCGCCTCGTACGACCTCCCCGTCACGCTCGTCCGGCGCGGCCTCGGGCGGTACGCCTCCGTACGGTCCGGTCGCGCGTCGGACTGCCTCGCACGGCACGGCTTTGCCCGTTGAGACGGCGTGGTGCCCCCGGTTCCGGCCCCCACCTGGGGTAGGAAGCCTGTACCGGGCTCCCCGCCGTCTCGGGGAGCCCGGGACTCGTACGGGGGGATATCTCATGCTTCACAGAACCTGTTTCGCCCTGGCCGTCGCGCTCGGGACGACGGTGCCGGCTCCGGCCGCCCAGGCGGTATCGCAGATCTCACAGCTTTCTTCGCCGGGACCCCAGTCGTCGGCCAAGGCCGTCATCAAGAACACCGCGGGGAAGAACGTCGGTTCCCTGAGCATCGCGGAGCAGCCGGACGGCAAGTCCAGGCTGACGATCACCGTCGGCGGTCTGCCGACCGGATACCACGGCTTCCACGTGCACACGAAGGGCGTCTGCGACCCGAAGGCGATCGACCCGGTCACCGGCAGCCCCTTCGCCAGCGCGGGCCCGCACTTCACCATCCCGCCGGTCAAGCACAGCGACCACTCGGGCGACCTGCCCAACCTCCTCGTCGCCGCCGACGGCACCGGTGCGGCGACCGTCGTGACCGACCGGTTCAGGGTGGGGCAGCTCTTCGACGGCGACGGCAGTGCCGTCGTCATCCACGCCCTGCCGGACAACCACTCCAACATTCCCGACCGCTACAGCCACCCGGCCGACCCGACCCCCGGCACCGGCCCGGACGCGGAGACCCTCAAGGCGGGAGACTCCGGCGGGCGCATCGCCTGCGGTGTGATCACCGGGAACCAGTGACTCCCAACCGCCTTCCAAGAGCGGCCGGGCAGGATTCCCCGTAGAAAGGGGGGATCACCATGCAGGTCCTGACCGGCCGGATGCACCTGGCCCTGCTGCTCGCGTGGGTGGCCTTCGCCGCGCTCGTGACACTGCTCACCTGACGTCTTCGTCCGGTACGGCTCCGGTGGGGAGAAGGAGCCATACCGGACCCACCCGAATCGGGCCGCCAAAGGCCCCGGGGATGACTCCCCACGCCAGGGAACCGATCGCCCCGGCCGAGCACCGGTCAGCTGATCCGGCCGAGAACCCCCCATGCCGGGGAACCGATCGCCCCAGCCGAGCGCCGGTCGGCCGATCCGGCCGAGGACTCCCCGTGCCGGGGAACCGGTCGCGGAATCGCGCCCGATACGACGACCGGGCGTCAGGGACTCTCGCGCGGCAGCTCGACGGCGACCGTCAGACCGCCCTCCTCCCGGGAGCTCGCGGTCACGGTGCCGCCGTGGGCCTCGGCGACGACCCGCACGATCGACAGGCCCAGACCACTGCCGCGCTCGGAGCGCAGCCGGTCGCCGTGCAGCCGCCGGAACGGCTCGAAGATCGTCTCGATCTCGTAGTGCGGCACCGGCAACCCGGTGTTGGCCACCACCAGCTCCACCCGGTCGGCGCGAGAGCGGGTGGAGACCCACACCTCGCCGTCGGCGTGGTTGTGCCGGATCGCGTTCTCCACGAGGTTCTGCACGAGCCTCTCGACCAGCACCGGCTCACCGGCGGTCGGCGCGGGGTCCAGCAGCCGGTGGATGGCCACCTCGCGTTCTCCCGCCTCCTTGCCCGCCAGGTCGAGCACGTGCTCGACCACGTCGGTCAGGTCGAAGGGACGGCGGTCGAGGACCGCCTGCTCGCCCTCGGTCAGGGCGAGCAGACCGTCGATCAGCCGCTCGTGGCGGGCGTTGACCAGCAGCAGGGACTCGCCGAGCCGCTTGACGTCCTCCGTCGCGTCGGGCCTCCTGACCGCCACGTCCACGAGGGTGCGGTTGATGGTGAGCGGGGTGCGCAGCTCGTGGGAGGCGTTGGCGACGAAGCGCCGCTGACCGTCGAAGGAGCGGGCGAGGCGGCCGACGATGGTGTCGACGATGTCGGCGAGCTCCTTGACCTCGCCGTCGCGCCCGGCGTAGGTGATGCGGCCGCTGAGGTCATGGCTCTGGGCGATGTGCCGCGCGCTCGCGGTGACCTCCCTGACGGGGCGGAGCGCCCAGGCCGCGGCCCGCCAGCCGATCACCGTCGCGAGCCCGGCGCTCACGAACACCGCGAGGCCGCCCAGGGTGAGGACCTTGCTGATCGTGTCGGCCTGGTAGACGCGCCTCACCTGCGCGACGCGCTGCTCCGCCACCCGATACTCGGAATGCTCCGGGCTGTAGAACCGGCCCGCGACCTGGATGTACGCGGGATGTCGCAGCCCGTCACGGGGTTCCAGGCTCTGCCGTACGAGCAAGGCGAGTCCCGCGACCAGCATGACCCCGACGTAGAGGGTCACCGTGCCGCAGATGACGGCGAGCCGGAAACGAACGCTCATCCTCATGGAATGCGGTATCCCACTCCCGTGACGGTCTCGATGACCGGCGGGTCGCCGATCTTCCGGCGCAACTTCATCATCGTCGTCCTCACCGTGTTGGTGAACGGGTCGGTGTGCTCGTCCCACACCTTCTCCAGGAGCGTCTCGCTGGAGACCACCGCCCCTGCGGCGCGCAGCAGCTCGGCCAGCACGCCGAACTCCTTGCGGGCGAGCGGCACGTAACGGCCGTCGCGGAACACCTGCCGGTGCGCCCGGTCCAGGCTGATGCCGGCCCGCACCAGCACCGGCGGGTCGGCGGGGCGCACCCGGCGGCCCAGCGCGTGGACGCGGGCCGTCAGCTCCTCGAAGGCGAACGGCTTGGGCAGGTAGTCGTCGGCGCCCAGGGCGAGTCCCTCCACCCTGCAGCGCACGTCGCCCGCCGCGGTGAGCATGATGATCCGCACCTGGCCGCCCTCGGCGACCACGGTCCTGCACACGTCGTCGCCGTGCAGGACCGGCAGGTCCCGGTCCAGGACGAGCACGTCGTAGGCGTGCAGCCGCAGCCGTTCCAGCGCCGCCTCCCCGTCGTAGGCGACGTCGACGGCGAGCGCCTCCCCGCGCAGCCCCTCCGCGATCGAGTCGGCGAGCATTCTCTCGTCCTCGACGACCAAAACCCGCACAGTGTGCCTCCCCCTGGGCCGAATCGCGCCAGCGTGCCACAGGTCGCATAACGCGGGCATAACCGGATTCGGTGACGTCAAGGTTATCGATCACTCGCTGGACTGCTCCCACCGTGCCGGAATTCTCCGGCCCTGAATCGGGGGAACCATCCATGCTCGCCTCACCCGGCGGCGTCACGACCGTACCCACAGCGCCAGGACCGAGCGCGCCGGGTAACCGGCTCCTCGGCGGTCACCTGCCGTTCGCCGTCGCGATCGCACTGGCGGCGGGGCTCCGCGTCCTCGTCATGCTCGGCTACGACACCGCCCAGCTCTACTGGTACGACTCCTTCACCTACCTCAACACCGCGGTCCATCTGGAACCGTCCGGCGCGTTCCATCCGGCCGGTTACTCCTTCCTGCTCCGGCTGCTGCTGCCCTTCCACAGCGTCTTCCTCGTCGCGGGCCTGCAGCACCTGATGGGCCTGGGCACGGCCCTGATGATCTATCTGGTGCTGCGCCGTCACGCGCTCCCCGGGTGGGGTGCGGCGCTGGCCACCCTGCCCCTGCTGTTCAACCCCGCGTTCCTGCGGCTCGAACACGCCGTGCTCTCCGACACCCAGCTCATCTTCCTCATCACCGCGGCTCTCACGGTCCTGATGTGGCGGGCGAGGCCCTCGGCGCGGGCGGCCGCCGTGGCGGGCCTGCTGCTGGCGCTGGCCGGGCTCACCCGCACGGTCGCGGTGCCGCTGCTCGGTCTGGTCCTGCTCCACCTGCTCCTGCGGCGGGCCGGCTGGAAGCGGGTGGTGGCGCTGGCCGCCGCCGGACTGCTGCCGCTCGCCGCCTACGCGGGCTGGTACCAGCAGCACCACGGGCGGTTCGCGCTGAGCGGCTCCGACGGCGTGGCGCTGTGGGCGCGCACGATGACGTTCGCCGACTGCTCGGTGATCAGACCCCCGGCGAGGGAGGCGGTGCTCTGCCCGAACGGCACGGTGGTCGACGCCGCCTCCGAGTACGTCTGGGCCGCCGACGCCTCGCTCAACAGGTTGCCGGGAGGCCGGTTCGCCCACAACGACCTGGCCAGGTCCTTCGCGCTGCGCGCCATCGCCGCGCAGCCGTTCGACTATCTCCGCGAGGTCGTCCGCGACACCTCGCTCACCTTCGCCGCGACCCCGGTGCGCCATCCCCTTCGGGTCTCCCCCGCCCTCACGTTCCCTGTCGGCTCCTGGCCGCTGCCCGCCTTCCCGCTCATCGACCAGGTGCGCCGGGAGTACGACGGCGACATCCGGGGGATGTCGTCGGTCGAGCCCTACGGGAGCCTTCTCGGCGCCTATCACTACCCCGGGGTCCTGCACGGCCCACTGCTCGGCGCGCTCCTGCTGCTGGGCGGCGTCGGAGCCGTCGGGCGGCGGCGCCCGGCCCTGCTGCCGTGGGCCGCGGCCGTCTTCCTGCTTCTCGCCCCGGTCGCCGTGCTCGACTTCGACCACCGCTACGTGCTGCCGTCGGTCCCGATGGCCTGCCTCGCCGCGGCCCTCGCCGCGGCGGGCCTCAGCCGCCGAGTTCGCGCTTACGTCGCAGCAGGGCGGCGCGGTCGGCACGGGCCCTGAGCAGGACGGCCACCGCGAGCACGGTCAGCGTCGCGGCGACGGTGACCCCCGCCATGCCCGTCCAGGTGCCCTTCGCGACGGCGACCGTGGCCGTTCCCGCCGTCAGCAGGCCCGTCGCGGCCACCGCCAGCCAGGCGGCGATCACCCGGTCGAGGGCGAACAGCGGGGTCCTGCGGCTCAGTGCCCAGGCCCCGTAACCGGCCCAGGCCAGGCCGAGCGCGACCAGCGCGCCGAAGGCGAGGTGCGTACGGCCGGGCAGGGCGGGCTCGGTGGCCCACAGCAGGCCGACGAACAGCGCCCCGCCCAGGCCGCCGAGCAGCGCCACGACGTTGGCGATCCGGCGGCGCAGCGACAACGGGCCGGACAGCCTGGCGATCATGTCATCGGGGTTCATCGGTATCCCTCCTCCGTGAGCTGTTCGCGCAGCATGCGCCGCGCGCGGGACAGGCGTGACTTGACCGTGCCGACGGGGACGGCGCAGACCTGCGCGCAGTCCTCCAGGGAGAGGTCCTGCAGGTAGAACAGCACGAGGACCTCCCGCTCCCTGACCGGCAGGCCCGCCAGACCCGCGAGCAGGTCGGCGCTCTCCACGAGGGCATCGACGGGATCGGCGGGATCGGCGGACGCCCGTTCCTCCTCCAGCGGGATCTCGGGCCTGGCGTACTCCTCGCGGAGCCTGTCGGCCACCGCACGCCTCGCGATCGTGAACAGCCAGGGCGCGAACCTGCCCGGCTCCTTCAGGCGCGGCAGCCCGCGCACCACGGCCACCCAGACCTCCTGAGCCACGTCGTCGGCCCGCGAGGGTCCCAGCATGCGCCGTACGTAGTTCCACACCGGATCGTGCCAGGCCCTCACCAGCTCCGCGAACGCCTCACGCTCGCCGAGCCGGCACCGGACCACCAGCAGTTCGTCAGTCACCCTGCCTCCTCGCCCTGGACAGTCGGGAAACGGGTGCGAAAGGTTCACGCCTCTTCCGCCGGGCCTTCCACCGAGTTTCCTCCCCGGCGCGTCATCCCTCCCTTCGCGGGACTCTCCCGCGCCTTTCCCCCCTTTCTTCGCCGGACTCTCCCAGGAGCCTTTCGCCCCTTTCCTCACCGGCCTCCTCGTCGGCGGTGCGGTCGTCCCGGCCCGTGTAGTACTTCCTCCCCGGTCTGGGGCGTCCGCCGTACAACTCGGACAGCGTCACGAACCTGTAGCCCTTGGCGGCGAGTTCGTCCAGCATCCGGGGGACGGCCTGGATCGTGGAGAGGTGGATGTCGTGCATCAGCACGATGGAACCCGGCTCGGCCTGGGCCGCGCGCCGGGCGATGACCGCGGGGTCGTGGTCACGCCAGTCGAGCGTGTCGACGTCCCACATGATCTGGGCGAGCCCCAGATAGCGGCTCTCGGTGGCGACCCGGGTGTCGGTCAACCCGTACGGCGGGCGCATGAGGATCATCGCGACCCCGGTCGCCTGCTTGACGAGCCACTGGGTACGCCCCAGTTCCTCCCTGATCCCGGCCTGTGACAGCAGGGGCAGTTGCGGGTGGTCCCAGGTGTGGTTGCCCAGCTCGTGTCCCTCGGCCACCATCCTGCGCAGGGTTTTCTCGCCGTCTCCCAGGACCATGCGTCCGACGACGAAGAAGGTCGCCCTGGCCCGGTGCCTGGCGAGGATGTCGAGCAGGGACTCGGTGTAGGTCCCCGGCCCGTCGTCGAAGGTGAGCGCCACGCACCTGCTTCGCTCGCAGTCGATGCGGCGCGCCCGGGGAGAGACGGGGAGGTCCTCCCACGCCCAGTGCCGCCGTGCCGCGCCTGGTCCGAGCCCGGGGACGGTGGCGGGTTTCTCCGGCCCCGCGGGTCCCGTGGGGGCGGGAGAGGTCACGGTCGCCCGTTCCACCGAACCCACCATGGTGACCGGGGAGGTGCATCCCCAGAGCGCGAGCAGCGACGCCACCGGCACGATCCACACCCGCCATACCCGCATGCTTCCCCCCGAAAGCATCGCGGGGACGGCGAGCAGCCCGGCGGGGTCCCCCCGCAAGATCATGACCGGGTATTCCACCAGGATGAGGCATCGACCGCCGGTTACCCGTACCGACGCGCCACTTCACGCCACATCCGGAGAGATACGCATCTGGTGGCCGTCTCATCCGATGGGACCGGTTAGAGCTTCAAAGCTCCCAAGGCAGGCGGACCACACATATGCGGGCGGCCATGACATGGCGCGGCACGCGCCCGCCGGGCCTCGGAAACGTCGCCCGGGGCGGCTGTTCGGAGTTCTCAGGAACGGCCGGGCCTCGGCCGGACGAGGTGCGGGCCGGTCCGCTCGGCGGCCTCAGGAACGCTCTGGCATTGGCCGGGGTGCGGGCCGATCCGCTCGAAAGTCTCGGAACCGGTGAGGTGTTGGCGGGGGGCGGGCCGACCCGATCGGCGGCCTCAGGAGCGGTCGGGCGCCTCGCGGGGTTCGGTCACCACCATCATGAACCGCAGGGGGGTGTCCTCCTCGTTGGCGTACCGGTGCGGGCGGTCGGCGCTGAACACGACCGCGTCGCCCGTCTCCGCGATGTGGTTCTTGCCGTACACCGAGAGGGTGAGCCGCCCTTCGAGGACGGTCAGCATCTCGCGCGTGCCCGGGGGGTGGGCGTCGCCGTTGTGGTGGTCGCCGGGGGCGAGCCGCCAGTCCCACAGCTCCAGGATGGCGGGCGCGTCGGTGCCGACCAGCAGGCGCGCGGTGCTGGAGACGCCGTGCGGGAAGGTGACGACGTCGGCGCCGCTGACCACCCGGACCACGGGGGTGTCGGAGACCTCCACCATTCGCGCGACCGTCACCCCGAGCGCGTCGGCGATGCGGGTGAGCGTGCTGATGCTCGGGTTGGTTCTGCCCTGCTCGACCTGGACGAGCATGCCCCGGCTCACTCCCGAGCGCGCGGCGAGCTCGTCGAGGGTCATCTGCCGGTGCGCCCGCTGTGCCCGCACGTTGTTGGCGACCGCGGCGGTGATCGTCTCTGGATCCATGAGTTCAGTGTAGTGAACCCGATTTGCACTCTATTGCACTACATATATTGTACTTTCAGTACACTCCATTGAACCGAGGTGACCTGTGACGGCTGTGGTACTGGCGACGACCTGCGCGGTGGTGTACGGCGCCGCCGACTTCCTCGGCGGGCTGGCCACCCGCAGATCACGGGTGCTCGCGGTGGTGCTCCTCTCCCAGATCGCCGGGCTCGCCCTGATCGCCGCGCTGCTGCCGTTCCTGCCCGAGCGCCCCACGCCCGCGGCCCTCGCCTGGGGCGCGGCCTCCGGCCTCTGCGGCACGGCGGGGGTCGTGCTGTTCTACCGGGCGCTGGCGAGCGGCGTGATGTCGGTGGTGGCGCCGATCACCGCGACGTGCTCCGCGGCGCTGCCCGTGCTGTTCGGGCTCGCCGCCGGGGAGCGCCCCGAGCCGGTCGCGCTGGCCGGGGTGGTCCTCGCGCTGCTCGCGGTCCTGCTGGTGAGCCGCGGCTCGTCGGGCGGGGAGACAAGCGGAGGATACGGCCCGATCCTGGCCTCGCTCGCCGCGGGCGCGGGTTTCGGCGGGTTCTTCATCATCATCGCCCAGGCTCCGGCGGACAGCGGCATGTGGCCGCTCTTCGGGGCCCGCCTGATCTCGATCACCTTCATCGCCCTGTCGGCCCTCGCCGTCGGCCGCCTCTCGCGTCCCGGACCCGGCACGCTGCCCGTCATCATCGCGGCCGGAGCGCTCGACATGGCCGCCAACGTGCTCTTCGTGCTCGCCCAGCAGCGCGGGATGCTCAGCCTCGTCGCCGTCCTGGTCTCGCTCTACCCGGCGAGCACCCTGCTGCTCGCCCGCCGTTTCCTGGGAGAGCGGCTCAACACGGTCCAGGCGGTGGGGATCGGATTCACCCTCACCGCGGTCGCGCTGATCGCGTCCGGTTGACACGATGTCGCGAACTGACTCTGTTGTGTTGAAGCCGGGCGCTTGTTACGGTCATCCCCGTGCAGCCCGAGCGGGCGTTCCTCGACTCCGGCGGGCCGTTCGCGCACACGGCTGTCGCGTACGGTTCCGACTCCGGCCTTCTTGGACTCCTCCAGCCCCTGATCGCCGGCGCCCTCCGCGAGGGCCGGCGGATCCTGGTCGTCACGGGCGAGCGCGCACTCGACCTGGTCGGTGACGCCTTCGGTGCCGACACCCGCCTCATCGACCGCCGGCCCGCCGAGGAGTGGTACACCCACCCGACGCGGACCCTCGCCGCCTTCCACGACTACGTCCGGCAGCGAGAGCGGCCGCTGGTCATCGGGGAGCCGGTGTGGTCGGGCTGGACCGAGCGGCAGGTTCGTGAGTGGATCCGCTACGAGTCGGTGCTCAACGCCGCGTTCGCCGGGGTCCCGGTCAGCATGTGGTGCCTGTACGACGAGACGTCGGCGCTCGATCATGTCCTCCGCACCCACCCCACGGAGCTGACCGGCGCCGGCCTGCGAAGAAGTGATCGCTATGTCCCCCCGGAGCGGTTCGCCCTGCCGGGAGACGACCTCCCCCTCCCCGACGCGCCGCCGTCCGCGGTGGTCACCCACTTCACCCTGGACGAGCTGGGACGGCTGCGCGCGCTCGTCACCGACCATGCGAGCCGGGCCGGTCTGGGACGCGATCTGATCTCCTCACTCGTGCTGAGCGTCTCGGAGATGGCGGCCAACAGCGTGGAGCACGGGGCGGGACACGGCCGGGCGTCCATCTGGACGGCCGGCGGGGAGATCGTGTGCGAGATCGCCGACTCCGGCGGGGGTGACCTGGACGTCCCGCTGCCCGGCTACCTCCCGCCCGAACCGGGGTCACCACGCGGCTACGGGCTCTGGATCAGCCGCCAGCTCTGCGACCTGGTGCAGGTGCGCGGCGTGGGCGGGGAGCTGAGGGTGAGGCTCCACATCACGCTGGATTGACCGCTTCTTCGCCGACAGACCCGGACAGGCGGGACGCACGGGAACACAGGGACTCACCGGCCCCTCGGACGCGCGACGCCGGCCCATCCCCGGACACACGTACGGCCCGCCCTCGTGGGATGCGGGCCGTACGTGGCGCCGAAAGGCGGGAAGGATCGGGAGCGGAGAGGCCGTCAGGCGGCCTGGACCTCCTCGGACACCCGGAGACCGGCCTCCTCGCGGGCGTAGTCCTCGAGCATCGTGCGAAGCTGGCGCCGGCCCCGGTGGAGGCGGGACATGACCGTGCCGATGGGGGTGCCCATCCGCTCGGCGATCTCCTTGTAGGCGAAGCCCTCCACGTCGGCCAGGTAAACGGCCACCCGGAAGTCCTCGGGCAGGGAGCGCAGGGCGTTCATGACCGCGCTGTCGGGCAGCTGCTCCAGCGCCTCGGTCTCGGCGGACTTGAGACCGCTGGACATGTGGGACTCGGCGGCGGCGAGCTGCCAGTCCTCGATCTCCTCGGTGGCCGAGAGCTTGGGCGAGCGCTGCTTCTTGCGGTAGTCGTTGATGAAGTTGTTGGTCAGGATGCGGTGCAGCCACGCCTTGAGGTTGGTGCCCTCGCGGAACTGGTGGTAGGAGGTGAACGCCTTGGTGACGGTCTCCTGAACCAGGTCCTCGGCGTCGGCGGTGTTACGGGTCAGACGCATCGCGGATGCGTAGAGCTGACTGGTGACCGGCACGACATCGCGTTCGAACCAGTCCTGGCGCTGCTCTTCCGTCATCGTGATCATTGGACCCCCCTCGCGCTTTCCCCCCAAATACCGTCCGGCAAAGTGGTGACGCACCCCTTCTGACGGCGTATCCGATGCTCGCAGGCACCTCGTAAGGAGGCCGTTAAAAGCTCTACGTGGTCAGGGGATTGATCTTTGGCTGTGCCGATGGCGGGTGCGACACGCTCTACAGCCGGACAAGTCTCAGTATCGTAACATCGTTCTCCCGATTCGGTAGGAGATGTGTCTATCATCACATAACCCCAGGTAGCAGCCCATTTCGGGTGGCGGGAAACGTCGATCGCCACGGCCCGGGAACCCACCCCCGCCGGACGGCCGAGGCCGACCGGCGGGGCGAGGCCCGCACCCCGAGAAACTCCGACACCCATCTCCACGCCTCCCCGCTTCCCGCGCATTGGGGACTTAATCTCTCTCTAAGAGACGGATCGACACGCCCCCGGGTTCACCCGAACGCCCCCGTCTCGGCTCGCGGGCCCGCCACCGGTCACGGCGCCGGGCGGGAGGTCAGGCGGCCCTCGCCGGGTCGACCTCGAAGAACGTCGCCAGGTCGTCGAGGATGGAGTGCGCTCCCTGGATGCCGACGGCGCTCATCCAGGTGGCGTCGCTGACGTCGTGCTTGACGCCCTTGAGCCTGCCCCAGAGCGGGTTGGCCTCGAACTTCTCCTTAACCGGCTTCACCGCCGGGTCCTGGTAGGCCGCGACGAAGATGTGCTCGGCGTCGAGCTGGGAGATGTTCTCCTGGCTGATCGGAACCATGATGGTGTCGGTCACGGTCGGCTGGTCCTCGGGGCGCGGGAAGCCGACGTCCTTCAGCACCAGTCCCGAGTAGGAGTTCTCCACGTACAGGCGGACGGTCGGCTCGCCCGCGAAGCGGACGACGGAGACGGTGGGCAGCTCGCCGTCCTTGGCCTTGATGGACTCGCCGATCTTGGCGGCGCGGTCCCGATACTCGGTGAGCCTGCGCTCGGCGAGATCCTCCTTGCCCAGGGCCTCGCCCACGAGCTTGAGGTTCTCCTGCCAGATCGCCCCCGTGGTCTCACTGAAGACCGTCGGCGCGATCTGTGCCAGCTTGTCGTACAGCGCCTCGTGGCGGACCTTGGCGGAGACGATCAGGTCGGGCTTCAGCGCGACGATCCGCTCCAGGCTCGGCTGCTCCAGGGTCCCGACCGACGTGGCCTCCTTGGCGTGGCCGAGGACCGGGGCGAGATATCCGGGCAGCTTGTCGTCGATGCCCCGGTAGCTGGTGAACCCCACGACGTCGGTCTCCAGGGTCAGCACCGCGTCGACGAAGCTCTGGTCGAGGGCGACGACCCGCTTGGGCCGGGCCGGGATCTCGGTCTCCCCCATGACATGTTTCACCGTCCGGGGGTAGGCCGCCGCGTCGCTCGCCCCGGGGGCCGCGGACGCGCCCGCGGCTCCCGAGGTCTCCCCCGCACTGCCCGGGGTGGTCGAACCACAGGCGGCGAGACCGCCGGACAGCACCACTCCCGCCACTCCGAGGGCCAGGACGCGCAACGCTCTCATCTTCATCGGTTCCTTCGTCAAATTAAGGTCAGCCTTATTTAGCTTAGCCATACCTAAACTGGCATACTCGTACCGGCTCGGGCAAGAAAGGGGAGGTCAGGTGATCAACGCGGTGGCCGTCGCACGGCCCGCACCCCTCGCGGGGCCGAAGAAAACCCGTCGGCGACGCCTGCTCGTCCTCGCCGTATCGTTCGCCGTCCTCGCGGCGGCGGTCGTGCTGAGCCTCGCCGTCGGCGCCAAACCGGTGCCTCCCGCCGACGTCTGGCACGCGCTCACCGGCCCCACCGGCACCGAGAACGACATCGTCGTGCGGTCGCTGCGGATCCCCAGGACCGCCATCGGCGTCATGGCCGGGATCGCCCTCGGTGTCGCGGGCGCCCTCATGCAGGGCCACACCCGCAACCCGCTCGCCGATCCCGGACTGCTCGGCGTCACCCAGGGCGCCGCGTTCGCGATGGTCCTCAGCATCATCGCGCTGGGCGTCACCAGCCCGTACGGCTACATCTGGTTCGGTCTCGCCGGAGCCCTCGTCGCCAGCGCGGCGGTCTTCGCCCTCGGCATGGCCGGCGGCAGGGGCGGCCCCACCCCGGTGACCCTCGCCCTCGCGGGCACCGCGGTCAGCGCGTTCCTGTACGGGCTCACCTCGGCGCTCGTCCTCCTGGACGAGCAGGCCATGGACGTCTTCCGCTTCTGGCAGGCGGGCTCCATAGCGGCCAGGGGGGCCGACGTGGCCTGGCAGGTGCTCCCGTTCGTCGCCGCCGGCCTGCTCCTCGCCCTGTTCAACGCGCCCGGCCTCAACGCCCTCTCCCTGGGCGAGGACGTCGCCCGTGCGCTCGGGCAGAACATCACCCTCACCCGTGCCGTCGGCATCGCCGCCGTCACCCTGCTCAGCGGCGCCTCCGTGGCGGCCTGCGGCTCGCTCGCCTTCATCGGCCTGATCGTGCCGCACCTCACCCGGCCGCTCTCCGGCCCCGACCACCGCTGGCTGCTGCCGTACTCGGGCCTGGCGGGCGCCGCCGCCCTGCTCCTCGCCGACGTGGTCGGCCGCGTGGTGGCCTTCCCCGGCGAGCTGGAGGTGGGTGTGGTCCTCGCCCTCGCCGGGGCGCCGTTCTTCATCGTCCTGGTACGACGCAGGAAGCCGGTGCGGCTGTGACCGTCTCCGTCGCGCCCTCCACAGTGCCCTCCTCCCGACGACGCGCCCTGCGCGTCGGACCCGCCTCCTGGCCGCTCCGGCCGCGCTCCGTCGTCGCGGCGCTCGTCCTGCTGGCGATGACGGCGCTGTTCATGGCGCTCAGCATGCGGCTCGGCGACATCCCGATGAGCGTTCTCGACGTCCTTCACGCGATCACCGCCGACGGCCCGGACCATTTCGTGATCATGGAGCTCAGGCTCCCCCGCGCGCTCACCGGCGCCCTCGTCGGCGCCGCGCTCGCCCTCGCCGGGGCGATCACCCAGGCCGTCGCCCGCAACCCGCTGGCCAGCCCCGACATCCTGGGCGTCACCACCGGCGCGAGCGTGACCGTGGTCGCGGTCATCGTGGCGGCGGGAAACACCTGGGGCGGCACCAGCGGCGCCCTCGCCGAGGTGGGCATCCCCCTCGTCGCCCTGCTGGGCGGGCTGGCCGGAGCGCTGGCGGTCTACGCGCTGGCCTGGCGCGACGGCCTGGACGGCTACCGGCTCGTCCTGATCGGCATCGGGGTCTCGGCGATCTGCACCAACCTCAAGTACTGGCTGCTCACCGTCGGCGACGTCAACGACAGCAGCCGGGCCATGGTCTGGATCAGCGGCTCGCTGCACGGCCGGGGATGGGAGCACGTGGTGCCGGTCGCGCTCGCGCTCGCCCTCCTCGTCCCGGCGACACTGCTCGGCACCCGTTCGCTCGGCGCGCTGCGCTTCGGTGACGACACCGTGACCGGTCTGGGCGTACGGATGAACCTCGCGAGGGGGGTGATGATCCTCGCGGCCGTGCTGCTCGCGGCGACGGCGACCGCCTCGGCCGGGCCGATCGCGTTCGTCGCCCTCGCCGCCCCGCAGATCGCACTGCGCCTGGCCGGAGTGGCACAGCCCCCGCTCGTCGTCTCCGCCCTGATGGGCGCGGTCCTCACCACCGGCGCCGACCTGGTCGCCAGGACCGCGTTCACCCCCGTCGAACTGCCGGTGGGCGTGGTCACCGCGGTCCTCGGCGCCCCCTACCTGATCTATCTCCTCGTCCGTGTGCGCAGAAAGGCCCGCCAGTGAGGCTGCAAGCCGTCGACGTCAGGCTGGGGTACGGGGACCGCGTCGTCGTCGACGGTCTCGACCTCGGGATCGAGGCCGGGACGGTGACCACGATCATCGGGCCGAACGGATGCGGCAAGTCCACGCTGCTGCGCGCCATGGGACGGCTGCTCAGGCCGTCGGGGGGCGAGGTGCTGCTCGACGGCAAGCGCATCGACAAGATGCCCTCCAGGGAGGTCGCGAGGATCCTGGGCGTGCTGCCGCAGGCCCCCTCGGCTCCCGAGGGACTGACCGTCGCCGACCTGGTCGCGAGGGGACGGCACCCGCACCAGACCTGGTATCGCCAGTGGTCCTCCGACGACGAGTCCGCGGTCGGCGAGGCCCTCGCCATGACCGGACTGCTCGATCTCGGCGAGCGCCCGCTGGACGAGCTGTCCGGCGGGCAGCGGCAGCGGGCGTGGATCTCCATGGCCCTCGCCCAGGGCACCGATCTGCTGCTGCTCGACGAGCCGACGACCTTCCTCGACCTGGCCCACCAGATCGAGGTGCTGGAGCTGGTACGCAGGCTCCACGGAGAGCTGGGCCGCACCGTGGTGATGGTCCTGCACGACCTGAACCTCGCCGCCCGCTACGCCGACCGCCTGGTCGCGATGCGGGACGGCAGGGTCGTCGCCGCGGGCCCTCCGGCCGAGGTGCTCACCGAGACCCTGCTGGCGGAGGTCTTCGAGCTGGACGCCAAGGTCATCGAGGACCCGGTGACCGGCACCCCGCTCGTCGTCCCCATCGGCACCCTGCCGCAGCACCCCCCGCGCTGACCCTCCCTCACTCTCCGAGGAGCGTGTCCACGAAGACCTCGGGGTCGAACGGGGCCAGGTCGTCGGGTCCCTCACCGAGGCCGACCAGCTTGACCGGGACCCCCAGCTCGCGCTGGACGGAGATGATGATGCCGCCCTTGGCGGTGCCGTCGAGCTTGGTCAGGGCGATGCCGGTGATGTTGACGACCTCGGCGAACACCTGCGCCTGACGCATGCCGTTCTGACCCGTGGTGGCGTCGAGGACGAGCAGGACCTCGTCGACCGTGGCCTTCTTCTCGATGACGCGCTTGACCTTGCCGAGCTCGTCCATCAGACCGGTCTTGGTGTGCAGCCGCCCCGCGGTGTCGACGATCACCACGTCGGCCTTCTCCGCGATGCCCTCGGCGACGGCGTCGAAGGCGACGGAGGCGGGGTCGCCGCCCTCGGGCCCGCGTACGACCGCGGCTCCGACACGATTCCCCCAGGTCTGCAGCTGGTCGGCGGCGGCGGCGCGGAAGGTGTCGGCGGCGCCCAGCACGACCTTGCCTCCGTCGCCGATGAGGACGCGCGCCAGCTTGCCGGTGGTGGTGGTCTTGCCGGTGCCGTTCACACCGACCACGAGGACCACCGCGGGACGCTCGCCGTGCGGCGTGACGTGCAGCGTGCGGTCCATGTCGACGCCGATCTGGACGAGCAGCTGCTCCCTGAGCAGCGCCCGCGCCTCCTGCGGCGTCCGGCTGCCCAGCACCTTCACCCGGGTGCGCAACTCGTCGACCATCGCCCGGGTCGGCGCCACGCCGACGTCGGCGGTGATCAGGGTCTCCTCGATCTCGTCCCAGGTCTCGTCGTCGAGACGGTCGCGGGAGAGCAGCTCGAGGAGCCCCTTGCCCAGCGTGCTCTGCGACCTGGCCAGCCGGGCGCGGAGCCGTGCCATCCGTCCCGCCGACGGCGGAGGAATCTCGATCACCGGCGCGACGACGGTGACCTCCGGCTCGACCGGCCTGGCGGGCGGCGGCACGGTGGTCGTCGTCGTGTCGTCGTCCACGACCGAGCCCCGGCCGGGGGCCTTCGTCTCCTCGGGGATCGACGGCGCCTCCGGCGGCCGGACCGGCGGCGGCGCGGTCTTACCCCCTGACCTGAACAGCAGGAGCATGCCGCCGGCCGCCAGCAGGGCGATGACGACGATGATCGCGATTATGCCGAGATAGGCTTCCACAAGACCACAGTTTTCCAGACGCCCCGGGATGCTCCGACACCCCGGTGCTCGTGGACGTGGTCGAGGCATCGAGGCTTGAGCGACTCGGGAGGCCGGGAGCCGGGCTTCGCCCGTCGGGGGCGTGCCGGCCTCAGCAGGGCGTCAGGATCGGCCGGACTCCGCGAGCAGATGCACGACACCGGCCGGGTTCTTGATCCAGTGGGTTCTGGAGTCGAGGTTCTCCAGGGGCTCCACCTCGTCACACGGGTGGATGCCGATGCCGGCCAGCTTCCTCGTCGCCGCGTCCAGGTCGTCGGTGTGGAGTTGCAGCCACAGGTCGGGCCGACTGTAGTTGTCGACGCAGTCGAGCCACAGCGTGTTGGCACCGAACCGCACCGAATGGGTTCTCGAGACGGTCGGAGCGTAGGGGACGTCGTCCTCTTCGACGTCGAAGCCCAGAGTGTCGCGGTAGAAAGCCACCGTGGCCTCGTACTGCGCCTTGGGGATCTTCATGGCGATGTTCAGGCCGGCTGTGAATTCGGGCTTGCTCATTCTCGCGGGACTCCTTGGTTCGTGGCGGTGGTGTCCAGTGCGCGTTCCAGCGCGACCAGCCGGTCATCCCACCTGTGGGCGAGCCTGGCCAGCCACACCTGGGCCGTGTGAATGGCGGCCGGTTCCAGCCGGTAGGGATGGCGACGGCCGGTCGGTTCGCCGGAGCTGATCAGGCCCGCTTCGGCGAGCTGGCCGAGATGCTTGGCGATCGCCTGGCGGCTGACCGGCAACCGCCGCGCCAGATCGGTGACGGTCGCGGGACCCGCCCGGGCGAGCTCCTCCAGCAGCGCCCGCCGCGTCGGATCGGTGAGTGCCGCGAACACCGCGACGGCCTGCCGTTCCGCGTCAGGCGGCCGCATCGAGGTAGGTCTCCAGGTCGACGAGCTCCGTGTCCCATCCTTGGCTGTTGGCCTTGTGGGCGGATCGGGCCACATCGTCGGCGGCCTGGGTGAACCCGCTCTCCACAAGGCGTAGCCGAGTGCCGTCCGGTACCGGCTCCAGGGTGAAGTCCACGAGTGTCCGGGGTGTGCCGTGCCCCGGCAGGCCCTCGACGGCCCACCTGAAGGCGAAACGGTGCGGTGGGTCGACCACGGCGATCGTGGCGACGGATTCCTGGTCGAGGTCGTCCCAACGGAAGAACGCTCGCCCGCCGGGCCGCAGATCTATCTCCGCTGCCGAGCCGAACCATCGCGAGAGCCCTTCCGCGGTGGTCAGCGCGGCCCACACCCGCTCGACGGGGTGTCGCAGTATCACCACACGTTCGATCTCGTCCGGAACCATACCCCTCCTTCGCAACCTGTAGGTTGCCATTAAATGGCAACCTACAGGTTGCGATCGTTGCCCGCAAGCCACCTCCGCCCCCAAGGGGCGGTTCAACACCGAGGCAGTGCTCGACGCCGAGACGCGCGGAGCGTGTGGGGGCCGTGCGAAGCGCGTTCCTACGACAGGCGCTGCCGGCCGATCAGCACGGCGACCCCGTCCAACAGGATTCGCAGGCCGCTCTCGAAGAACCCGGTCAGGTCGAAGGTCGCGGGCGCCACGTGCGCGGGGAGGGCGCCGGAGGGCAGGCCGGCACGGAACCTCGGCAGGTAGGCCGAATACCACTCCCCGGTGGACAGGCCCGTATGCCGCTCCGATTCGGCCTGCGGCTCCAGGTTCGTGGCCGTCCCCCGGACGTAGTTGGACACCGCCCACCACACGAGCCTGCCGGCATCCGGCTCGATCCCCAGTTCGCGCACGACGCCCATCCCCCAGTCCCCGTATCTGAGCATGTTGGGCATGGGCTGCGGGTGGGTGAGCGAGACGAGCCGGGGCAGCCAGGGATGCCGCAGGTAGAGTCGCCACTGCAGGCGGGCCGCGAGTTCCAGCCGCGCTCGCCAGCCCGCCGGAGGTGTCGCCGGAAGCTCCAGCTCGCCGAACGCGGTGTCGACCATGAGAGCGGCCAACTCCTCCTTGCCGCGCACGTACCCGTACAGCGACATGGTGGGGATGCCGAGCGCGGTCGCGACGCTGCGGATGGACACCGCGTCGAACCCCTGGGCATCCGCGATGGCGATCGCCGTACGGACCATCCGCTCCCGCCTGTCGTCGTGGACGGTCGCAGAGGCGGGCCGTCGCCTTTCCTTCCGTTGCGGGGCGCCCGGCACGCGGGAGGGCGGAAACGAGCCGGGCGCGGGCTCCGCCACGACGGTGCCGACGCGGGAGATGGCCACCACCACTCCCTCCTGCCGCAGCGTGTTCAGCGCCTTGGCGGCAGTCGCGGGGGCCACCCCCCACTGCTCGGCAACCTGCCTGGTGGAGGGAACGCGGTCGCCTGCACGCAGCTCGCCGGCCTCGACGCGCCGCTTGATCTCACTGACGATCCGCAGGTACGGCGGCGCAGCGCCGGGCCGGTTCACGATCGATCGTCTCCTCACGCCGGAAGCGGCTGCTGTCCTAGTACAGAAAATGCGGCCATCCCCCGCGAAGAACGCCGTCACCTGCCTGGTGGAGGCGGTGAGAGCGATGAATTGTGTCCTAGTACAGGATCGATCGCCACCCATTGAACCGCTGATCCCCGCCTATACGCAGGGTACCGTCCCGGTCGTACGCCGTACCAACGGGAGGAAAGAACCATGCAGGACGCCACCAAAGACCGGCGCAACCGCTACTTCGAAGGCCACTTCGCCCCTGTCAAGGAGGAGGTCACCGTCTACGACCTGCCCGTGACCGGCCGTCTGCCCGCAGACCTGGAAGGCCGCTACCTCCGGATGGGGCCCAACCCGCTGGGCGTGGAAGATCCCGCCACCCACTTCTACGCCTTCGGCGCCGGCATGGTGCACGGCGTCCGCATCCGGGACGGCCGCGCCGAGTGGTACCGCAACCGCTGGGTCCGCTCGGCGGAGATCGCCGACGCCCTGGACAGGCTGCAGCGCGGGGAGGAGCCTCCCGCGTTCCTGCCTCCGTCCCCGAACGTCCACGTGATCGGCCACGCCGGCCGCACACTCGCCCTCATCGAGGCCGGCGGGCTCCCTCACGAGCTCGGCTACGAGCTGGACACGATCGGGGCGTGCCCGATGGCCGCCACGCCCGAGGGCTCCAGCGCCAACGCGCACTCCAAGGTGGATCCGCGCACCGGTGACCTGCACTCCCTGGCCTATGCGATCGGACGGCCGTTCGCGCAGTACATCGTCACCGACCCCGCCGGCACGGTCACCCGTGTGACGGACGTTCCACTGTCCGGTGAGACCCCGTTCCTGCACGACTTCGCGCTCTCGGAGAACTACGTCATCGTGTTCGACATCCCGCTGACGTTCAGCATGACAGCGATGCTGTTCCGATGGGATCCCGAGCACCAGGCGCGCGTCGGCGTGCTCCCCAGGACGGGCGGTGACATCCGCTGGCTGCCGGTCGAGTCCTTCTATGTCAGCCACATACTCAACGCCTACGACGACGGCTCCACGATCACGGTCGACCTGATCAGATCCGAAGGGCCGGTCGACGTCGCCGATCCGGGCGCGATCTCGCCCACGCTCGACCGCTGGACCATCGATCCGGCAAGCGGCAGGGTGGACCAGCACCGCATCGACGACCGGGCTCAGGACTTCCCCCGTGTGAACGACGCGTTCGCCTCGCGCCCGCACCGCTACGGCTACTCCGCGGTGAGCCCGATCTACGGCGTGCCGTTCACACCTGACGGCCCGCACCCCGACGAGGCGTTCACCAACGCACTCGTCAAGCACGACCTGCGGCGTGGCACGACGGAGGTGCACGGTTTCGCACGCGACGCCGCCGTCGGGGAAGCGGCGTTCGTCGCCAACCCGTCCGGTCGCGGCGAGGAGGACGACGGCTACCTGATGGCCTATGTCGCCGACCCCGAGCGAGGCGCCTCCGACCTGGTGATCCTGTCGGCCCAGGACTTCACGGGACCGCCCGTGGCCCGCATCCACCTGCCCGTGCGCGTCCCGCTCGGTTTCCACGGAAACTGGATCCCCGACGCCTGAAACCGAGCGGCGAACGCCTCGGTGAGTTCGCGCCGAGCCGGAGTACGCGAACCATGCCGGCAAGCCCAGGCCGGCCCGCCGGGTAGCGTCGTGGGCCGCCCGCCGCCGAACGGCACGACTGGATCCGCCAACCGTCGACAACGCTACAAATCCATACGATCACACTGCGGCATCACGGGCACAGGCTCGCGAACCGCACGCTCAGACGGACTCCCTCAGGCGCTGGCTGATGACCTGGGTGACGCCGTCCCCGCGCATCGACACCCCGTACAGCGCGTCGGCGATCTCCATGGTGCGCTTCTGGTGGGTGATGATGATGATCTGCGAGGTCTGCCTGAGCTCCTCGAAGAGGGTGAGCAGGCGCTGGGTGTTGGTGTCGTCCAGCGCGGCCTCGACCTCGTCCATCACGTAGAACGGCGAGGGGCGCGCCTTGAAGATGGACACGAGGAACGCCACCGCCGTCAGCGACCGCTCGCCGCCCGACAGCAGCGAGAGCCGCTTCACCTTCTTGCCCGGCGGCCTCGCCTCGACCTCGACGCCGGTGGTGAGCATGTTCTCCGGATCGGTGAGCAGCAGCCTGCCCTCACCGCCGGGGAACACCCGTGTGAAGATCGTCTCGAACTCGCGGGCCACGTCCGCGAAAGCTGCGCCGAAGACCTGCTCGACCCGGTCGTCGACCTCCTTGACCACGAGCAACAGGTCGCGGCGGGTCTTCTTGAGATCCTCCAGCTGCGAGGTGAGGAACGAGTGCCGCTCCTCGAGCGCCGCGAACTCCTCAAGCGCGAGCGGGTTGACCTTGCCGAGCTGGGACATCTGGCGGTCGGCCGCCCTGGCCCGCTTGAGCTGCTCGTCGCGGTCGTAGGGAACGGGGTCGCCGTCGGCCGTCGGAACCGGCTCGCCGGGGCCGTACTCGGCGATGAGGGTGTCGGCCTCGACGCCGTACTCCTCCACCGCCCGCCCCTCCAGCTGCTCCAGGCGGAGCCGCTGCTCGGTGCGGGCCACCTCGCTGCCGTGCGCCCGGTTGACCAGTTTGTCCAGCTCGCCGGAGAGCTCCCTGACCCGGATCCGCACGGCCTTGAGCGAGGCGTCGATCTGCCCGCGCGCGAGCTCCGCCTCGTCGCGCTCGCCCGCGGCGGCCTCCAGCGAGGTCTCCAGCGCGCGCAGCGCCAGCTCGGCGCCCCGGACGACCGCCTGGGCCGTCCCTGCCTGCCTGCGCCGCCACTCGCGGCGCTCGGCCGCCCTGGAGCGCTCCTCGCGCTCACGCTCGGCGGCGCGCGTCAGCTCCTCGGCCCTGCCCTCGATGCCCCTGACCCGCTCCTCCGCCGTCCGCACCGCGAGGCGGAGCTCCATCTCGTCCTGTCTCGCCGTCGCGCAGATCTCGGCGAGCTCGTCACGAAGGTCGGTGCTGGGCTCGATCTCCAGCTCCTCGGCGCCGTCGGCCGCGGCGAGCCGCTCCTCCAGCTCCGCGAGACCCGCCGCGTCGCGGTCGCGCGCCTCCTCGGCGGCCCGTACGCCCCCGGCCAGGCGTTCGCACTCGTCGCGGGCCGCCTTGGCGGCGGCGCCCAGCTGGGCGAGCCGCCTCGCCACCGCGGCGACCTTCTGGTCCGCCTCGCGTTGCCTCGCCCTCACCCGGTCCAGCGCGGCCTGCGCCGCGTTCACCCCCGCCTGCGCGTTCTGCACGCCCGTCTGCGCTTCGGCGACCCGCGCCTGTGCGGCCTCGACCGCGAGCTGCGCCTCCGCCTCGGCCTCCGCGGTCTCCTCCAGCTCCGTTCCCGCCAGCTCGGCGGCGACCCTGGCCCGGGCGAGGTCCGCGGCGGCCTCGTCGAGGGCGGCCCGCATCTGGAGCGCGGAGGTGCCGCCCCCGGAGCCGCCGCGGGCGGTGTGGGATCCCAGGAGATCACCGGCGCGGGTGACGGCCCGCAGCTCGGGACCCTGCTCGACCGCCTTGCTCGCGGTCGCGAGGTCGTCCACGACCAGCACCCCCGCGAGCAGGTGGGCGGCGGCGGCCCGCAGCTCGGGGGAGACCGTGACCAGGTCGATCGCCCACTCGGCTCCGGTCACCGGCACCGGCCCCGGCGAGCCCGACGTGACCTCCCCCGCCCCGCCGGAGGCGATGACGAGGGTGGCGTGGCCTCCTTCGTGGCCCCTGAGGAACTCGATGGCGTCGGCGGCGCTACGCAGTGAGTCGACGGCGACGGCCTCGGCCGCGGCCCCGAGCACCGCGGCGACGGCCACCTCCGCGCCCGGGCGCACGGACAGCATGGTCGCCACCGGGCCGAGCACCCCGGCCAGGTCGGCGGCGAGCAACGCGGCACCACCGTCGGCACCACCGGCCAGGCCCATCTCCAGCGCCTCGAACCTCGCCCCGAGGGCCGCCACCTCGCGCTGTGCCCGCTGGTCGGCCTCGCGTGCGGCGGTGAGGGCGGCCCTGGCGGCGCCGAGCGCGGAGTTCGGGCCCGCGACGGCCGCCTTCGCCTCCTCGACGCCGGCCCTGGCCGACTCGACGGACTCCCTCGCCTGCTCGACCGTCTCCAGGGCGATCTCCAGCTCCTCGGCGAGAGCGGGGTCGGCGGACGGCTCGGCGCGCTCCTGGCCCTCGTGCTCGGCCTGGGCCTCCTCGGCGCGCTGCTCGGCCTCCCGCAGCGAGTTTCTCAGCCTGCCGATCTCCTCCTCCGCGGCCCCCGCCCGGCTGCGCGCGGCCCCGACCTGCCCCCGCAGCCTGGCCAGGCCCTCGCGCCGGTCGGCGGCGGCCCTCGCCTCGGCGGCGAGTCTCCGCTCCTCGGCGGCGAGCGCGGCCTCGGTCTCGGCGCGTCTGGCCACCGCCTCGGCGAGCGACTCCCGCTCCCCTTCGAGCAACTCGGCCAGGACCCGCTCCTGTTCGCGGACCTCCTCGGCCTCGCGCTCGAAGTCCTCGGGGTCGCGCCCGCGCCGCTCCACGGCGGTCTCGGTGGCGTGCCGGTGCCTCTCGGCGGCGAGCCCCGCCAGACCCCTTAGGCGCTCGCGCAGGGAGGAGAGCCGGAAGAACGTCTCCTGGGCCGCGGCGAGGCGCGGCTGCGCCTCGGCCTCGGCGGACTCCAGCTCCGACTCGGCGACCTGGCCCTGCTCCAGCTCGGTCTCCACCTCGGCGCGGCGGGTGCGGACGGCCTCCTCGTCGGCCATCTCCCGTTCAAGGGTGGTCCGCAGGGTGAGCACGTCGTCGGCGAGCAGCCGGAGCCTGGCGTCACGCAGGTCGGCCTGGATGACGGCGGCCTTACGGGCGATCTCGGCCTGGCGGCCCAGCGGTTTGAGCTGGCGGCGCAGCTCGGTGGTGAGGTCCTGGACGCGGGTCATGTTGGCCTGCATCGCGTCGAGCTTCCGCAGCGCCTTCTCCTTGCGCTTGCGGTGCTTCAGGACACCCGCGGCCTCCTCGATGAACGCCCTGCGCTCCTCGGGTCCCGCGTGCAGCACCTGGTCGAGCTGGCCCTGCCCGACGATGACGTGCATCTCGCGGCCGATGCCGGAGTCCGACAGCAGCTCCTGGATGTCGAGCAGGCGGCAGGTGTCACCGTTGATCGCGTACTCGCTCTGGCCCGCCCGGAACATCAGGCGGCTGATCGTCACCTCGGTGTAGTCGATCGGGAGCATGCCGTCGGTGTTGTCGATGGTCAGCGTGACCTCGGCGCGTCCCAGCGGCGCTCGCGAGGAGGTGCCGGCGAAGATGACGTCCTCCATCTTGCCGCCGCGCAGCGACTTGGCGCTGTGCTCGCCCATGACCCAGGCCAGGGCGTCGACCACGTTGGACTTGCCGGATCCGTTGGGGCCCACGACGGCGGTGATGCCCGGCTCGAACCGGAGCGTGGTGGCCGAGGCGAAGGACTTGAACCCGCGCAGGGTGAGGGTCTTGAGATACAACGAACCCCCCATTCATGGCGCGGCCGCGCCGACCGGCGTGTCACGCGCCGCGTCCCGGGCGCCGGTGAACGCGTCCGCCCCTGTCAGACCACTGCCGGAGCACTGCCAGAGCACTGTCGGAGCACTGCCGGCCGACTGTCGGCCCACTGCCGCGGTCACGCGGGAAGACTACCGTTCTTCACCCGCACCCGCCCGCGCACCGCCTATCGTGCCCTGCATGGACGCGGAACGCGGCGGGGACGAGGCTCCATCCCACCCATCGGGCGACAGGGGACATCTCGGGCGACGTGCCTTCCTGGTGGGCGGCGGGCTGGCCGCCCTCGGCCTCGGTGGCGCCGCCCTGGCGGCCGGCCCCGACGGCATCCGGGGCGCGTACGCCCAGATCGTCTGCGGCGCGGTTCCCGAGCCCCCGGTGACCTCTCCTGGAACGCTCCAACGCAGCCGGGTCGACCGGCGACGGGTGATCATAGGGCTGCCGCCGGGGGCCGAGGACGGGCTCCCCGCGGTGATCATGCTGCACGGGGCCGCGGGTGACGCGCGCACGCCGTTCGACGTGTACGCGATCGACCGTTACCTGGCCGCGGGAGGCGGGCGCTTCGCGGTGGTCTCCATCGACGACTGGCCCTCCGCCGACATTCCCGGCACGCTACTGCCGTACCTGAACACGAACGGGATGGACACCACGAGGATCGGGCTGATGGGGTGGTCGTCGGGCGGCGCCGGGGCGCTGAGGCTCGCCGCGGAGCTCGGTCCCGAGCAGGTGGCCGCGGTGGTCGCGGCGTCGCCGACGGTGAGCGCGGCGCAGGCGCCGCTGCGTGAGCTCGTGGACATCCCGGTCTGGCTGGGCTGCGGTGAGCGCGACGCGTGGGCCAGGCAGACCCAGACCATGCTGAAGGGCCTGAAGGCGCTGGGTGCCACCGCCGAAGGCGGCATCACAGAAGGGTGCCAGGACACGGCCTACCGCCGCAGGGTGTTACCCGAGCAGCTTGCCTTCCTGGCACGACACATACAGCGCACGTAACGGATGTGACGTGCGTACCGCTATGACAAGGGACGCCCCGACGAGGCGTCCCTGTACAGTGTTGTTCCGCCCCGGCCCCCGTTAGGTGAGGGCCGGCTCACGATCCTGCAGACGGTTGAACTCCTCATCGCGGGTGTTGGCCGCGAGTTCGTCGTTCTGGGCCTGGAGCCGGGTGAGCTCTCCCTCGAGATCACGGATGCGCTGCTGGAGGCGACGCATTTCCGAAACCATACGAGGGTCGGGACCGCCGACGTGGCCGAGTAGAGCCTTCGCCATAGTAAAGGGTCCTCCACGCTGAGTGACCAGACTGGTTCGCGCACTTCTTTGCCGCGGGAGGGGTGCGCGTGGTTCTTTATCAAGAGTCGCACCGGTGAGGGAGACGGTCAAGCTGAACGCTCCAGGTGGATGCACCAGTAGGCACTCTCGACAGTCAACTATACCTCATTTTGGGCGGTTTGGGGAAGCGGTCAGCGCTCGACAAAACCTTCGACACCGCCCTTGGTCTCACTCCAGCGTTCGACGACTCCGGCGACCTGGCCGGGAGTCTCACCGCCCCTGAGGAGCTCGAGCAGCCTGGCACACGATTTCTCCGGGCCCTGCGCGACCACCTCGACCCGGCCGTCCTCGGTGTTGCGCGCCCAGCCGACCAGGCCGAGCTCAAGCGCCCGCGCACGCGTCCACCAGCGAAAACCCACCCCCTGCACCCGGCCCCTCACCCAGGCGGTGAGCCGTACCTCCGTCATGCCGCGACCTTCCTGGGCCTGGGCTGGCAGCGGGGGCAACTGTAGGAGGAACGGTTCATGAACGATTCGCGGACGATCGGGGAACCGCACCTGGAGCAGGGTTCGTCGCGCCGACCGTAAACCGCGAGGGAACGGTCGAAATAACCGCTCTCCCCGTTGACATTCACGTAAAGACTGTCGAAGGATGTGCCGCCCTCCGACAGGGCCGCGGCCATCACCCCCCGGGCGGCGGCCAGCAACTCGGCCACCTTCGGTCCGGTCAGCGTCGCGGTGGGACGGGCGCCGTGCAGCCTGGCCCGCCACAGGGCCTCGTCGGCGTAGATGTTGCCGACACCGCTGATCAGCGACTGGTCCAGGAGCGCCCGCTTGACCTCGGTCTGCCTGGCGCGCAGCCGGTGGGCGAACCCGTCGTCGTCGAAGTGCCTCTCGAACGGGTCGGCCGCGATGTGCGCGATCGGCTCGGGCACCGCCCGGCCGCCGGCCTGGGTCATCCCGGTCACCAGCACGTGGCCGAAGGTCCGCTGGTCGACGAAGCGCAGCTCGGGACCGCCGTCGGCGAAGCCGATCCTGACGCGCAGATGCTTCTCCGGCGCCGAGTCCGGCTCCACGACGAGCAGCTGACCGCTCATCCCGAGGTGGGCGAGGATCGCGTCCGAGCCGCCCAGGGGCAGCCACAGGTATTTGCCCCTGCGCTCGGCGGGGCCGATCGTGCGGCCCTCCATCCGGGCGGAGAACTCCGCGGCGCCGGGGACGTGCCGCCTGATCGCCCTCGGGTGGAGCACCTCGGCACGGGCGACGACCCGGCCGGAGACCCACCGCTCCAGGCCGCGGCGTACCACCTCGACCTCGGGCAGCTCGGGCATGCGTCCCTCCTCTGGCGACGGATCAGCCGACGGATCGGCTGGCCTCGCGCCGCTCGCGGTCCTCGCGGATGCGGTTCCAGGCGGCCTCCGCGGCCTGCTGCTCGGCTTCCTTCTTCGAGCGCCCCGCCCCCGAGCCGTACCCCTCGCCACCGACGCGGACGACCGCGGTGAAGGACTTGGCGTGGTCGGGACCGCTCTCCTCGACATGGTATTCGGGCACGCCGAGCGACTCGGACGCGGTGAGCTCCTGCAGGGAGGTCTTCCAGTCGAGCCCGGCGCCGAGCGAGGCGGAGCGGGTGATGAGGGGGTCGAAGAGCAGGTGGACGACGCGGAACGCCTCGTCCAGCCCCCTGTTCACGTAGACCGCGCCGATGAGCGCCTCAAGGGTGTCGGCGAGGATCGAGGACTTGTCGCGCCCTCCGGTGCCCTCCTCGCCCCGGCCGAGCCGCAGGAATCGGCCCAGCCCCAGGGTGCGGGCCACGTCGGCGAGGGCGCGCATGTTGACCACCGCGGCCCTGAGCTTGGCGAGCTGCCCCTCGGGCAGGTCGGGGTGGTTGCGGTAAAGGGTGTCGGTGACGACGAGGCCCAGCACCGAGTCTCCGAGGAACTCCAGGCGCTCGTTGGTCGGCAGGCCGCCGTTCTCGTACGCGTAGGAGCGGTGCGTCAGCGCCCGCTCCAGGATCGCGACGTCGAGGCGCACCAGAAGGAGGCGCTCCAGCTCTTCCTTGACGAACTCCACGGCGACAGGCTTGACGCTTGTACCCACGACTTCTCCTCGCACGTTCTCTCAGCGAATGCGCGATGGCGAAGGTAGGGAAAGGAAGATGCCCGAAGATGTGGTGGGCGCCGGGAGGGCACGCGTTCTACCGCGAACCCCGGCGTCCACCACAGCCGCGGGCGAACCGCCATCGCAGAGGGCGCAGACGTTGACACCGACCGGGACCCGTGGCGGGCCCGGTCGGCATCCGTCGGTCAGAATGCGATCAGGCGGAGGGCTCGATCACCTGACGGCGGTTGTAAGTGCCGCAGGTCGGACACGCCACGTGCGGACGCTTCGGCGAGCGGCACTGGGGGCAGCTCACGAGCGAAACCGCGGCGGCCTTCCACTGCGACCTGCGGGAGCGAGTATTGCTCCGCGACATCTTGCGCTTGGGGACAGCCACGTCAGCTCTCCTGATCGTTGTTATGTTCCGGAACCAGACCTTGCAGCTTCGCCCAGCGGGCGTCGATCACCTCGTGGCCGTGGTCAGGCTCGGCATCGGCCAGCCTGACACCGCACTCCACGCAGAGCCCGGCGCAGTCTTCACCGCAGACCGGGCTCAACGGCAGTGTGAGCACCACCGCGTCGCGAAACACGGGTTCGAGGTCGAGAAGCTCACCGTCGAGAAGCGAGTCACCCTCGGCAGCATCCTCTGCCGAGTAGAAGAACAGCTCCTGGAAGTCCACCTCGCTGCGCGAGATGACCGGTTCCAGGCAGCGTGCGCACTCCCCCCGCAGCGGGGCTTGCGCAGTGCCCGTGACGAGCACACCCTCCATGACCGCCTCAAGCCGGATGTCCAGCTCGACGTCGGCGTCCTTGGGGACGCCGATCATGTCGACGCCGATGTCCGCCGGTGCCGGGAGCGCGAGATTCATCCGGCGCATCGACCCCGGTCGCCGCCCAAGATCATGGGTGGAGATCACCCATGGGGCGCGGGGGTCAAGGTGCTGAGTCATTTCGCTCTCGTTAGGCATGGCGCATCATCGCCGTCGTGCAAGGCCGAAACAAGAGAATAGCAGGACCTAGCCCCTGAGCCGTTCGACCAGGAGTTCCTGTACGAGATCGGGAACCAGCCCGGCCACGTCCCCGCCGTACTTGACGATCTCCTTGATGCGGCTGGACGACAGGAACGAGACCTCGGGCCCGGTGGCCATGAACAGGGTCTCCACCCCGGACATCCGGTAGTTGAGCTGCGCCATCTGGAGCTCGTAGTCGAAGTCGCTCACCGCGCGCAGGCCCTTCACGATGGCGGGGATCTCCTGCTGCCTGCAGTAGTCGACCAGGAGCCCGTGGAATTTGTCCACGCGGACGTTCCCGTACTCCTTGGTGACCGTCTGGAGGGTCTGGATGCGTTCCTCCACCGTGAAGAGGCTCTTCTTCTCGATGTTGATCAGTACGGCCACGACGACCTCGTCGTACTGCCGGGAAGCCCGGCCGATGATGTCCAGATGACCGTTCGTGACGGGATCGAAGGATCCCGGACAGACAACGCGACGCAAGGTGGACCCCCTGCTCTAAGGATTCCCGGCGGCGCGACCGTACCAAACGGACGCTTCGCCGTAACGACGGACCCTCTCCTCTTCGTACCCCGCGGGCCAGACCAGACCCTTCCCCCTGCTCTCCCGCTCCACCGCGACCAGCGCGTCCTCGGCCAGCCAGCCCCGGTCGCGCAGAGACACGAGCATCGCGTCCACCTCCTCGCCGGCCAGCGCGTACGGCGGGTCGGCGAAGACGAGGTCGTACGGCCTCCCGGCGCCCCCTGTGTCTTCTGCGTCTCCGGCGTCTCCGGCGTCTCCGGCGTCTCGGGTGCCCCCCGGGCCCCTCGCCAGCAGGCGCTCCACCCTGTCGGCGGCGACCTCGGCCCCCGGCAGTCCCAGCGAGGCGATGTTCTGCCTGATCGTCCGGATCGCCTTCGCGTCCGACTCCACGAGGAGCGCGTGATGCGCTCCCCTGGAGAGCGCCTCAAGCCCGAGCGCCCCCGAGCCCGCGTAGAGGTCGAGCACCCGGCACCCCTCCAGCGGGCCGATCAGCGACCCCACGGTGGAGAAGATCCCCTCCCTCGCCCGGTCACTGGTGGGGCGGGTCCCCCGCCCCGGTGGCACGGCCAGCCGCCGTCCTCCTGCGCTTCCCGCGATGACTCGGCTCACCCGGCCATCCTCTCAGTGCCGTCCGCGCCGTCGTCCACGCCGCGGGCGCAGCGGCGCCGCACGCACCCCGGCGTGTCGCGACGCATCACATAACCGCAGGTCAAAAGGGTCCTGATAGGTGATCTAGGTCAAGAGTGGGCAAGGAGTGGCGACGAAAGCGTAAGGGTCGTTCCGTCCGGTGCCGGTCCCTTGCATGATGATTCCTGCGGCCTCCAAGTGACCCAGGGGGAGGCCGACCGGCGTGATCGTGAGCCCTTCCGCACGCCGGTGCTCTCGGCACCTGACCCGGGAGTGGGCCCAAGCGGGGACGGCATTCGGGGGGAGGCCGTCCCCGCAGTTGGGCACAGGGGCCGGTGAACGCCCCCGGTCCCGAGAAGAACCCGCGGACACCTCGTCACCCGCCCCATCAGGTCTTCTCCAGATATTCCGCGCGCTCGTCCGCGAGGAGCCTGTCGATCTCGGCGCGGAGCACGGGATGGCCGTCGAGCTCGGGGTCGGCCTCCAGCATCGCCTCGGTGTCCAGGCGCGCGGCGTGGATGACGTCCTCGTCACGCAGCAGCCTGAGCATCTTCAGCGACGATCTGCGCCCCGACTGGGCCACACCGAGCACATCACCCTCCCTGCGCTGTTCCAGGTCGACACGGGACAGCTCGAAGCCGTCCAGGGTGGCCGCCACCGCGTCGAGCCGTGCCCTGGCGGGCGTGCCCCCCGGAGAGTCGGTCACCAGCAGGCACAGGCCGGGCAGCCCGCCGCGCCCGACCCGGCCGCGGAGCTGGTGGAGCTGGGAGACGCCGAAGCGGTCGGCGTCCATGATGACCATGACCGAGGAGTTGGGGACGTCGACGCCGACCTCGATGACCGTGGTCGCCACCAGCACGTCGATCTCCCCCCTGGTGAAGGCCTTCATCACCGCCTCCTTCTCCTCGGGCGGCAGCTTGCCGTGCAGCACCTCCGTACGCAGCCCGTGCAGCGGCCCGTCGGAGAGCGTCTCGGCCACGTCGAGCACCGCGAGCGGCGGTCTGCGCTCGTCGTCGGCCTTCGACATGTCGCCCTCGTCGCCCTCCAGGTCGCCGATGCGCGGGCACACGACGTATGCCTGGCGGCCCAGCTCGATCTCCTCGCGCAGCCGCGTCCAGGCCCGGTCGAGAAAGTGCGGCTTCTCCGCGGCGGGGACCACGTGCGTGGTGATCGGAGCACGGCCGGAGGGCAGCTGGGAGAGCGTGGAGACCGTGAGGTCGCCGAAGACGGTCATCGCGACGGTGCGCGGGATGGGCGTGGCGGTCATCACGAGCACGTGCGGGCGGCCGCCCCCGGCCTTCTCGCGGAGCGCGTCGCGCTGCTCGACGCCGAACCGGTGCTGCTCGTCGACCACGACCAGGCCGAGGTCGGCGAACTGGACGCGCTCCTGCAGGACCGCGTGGGTGCCGACGACGATGCCCGCCGCGCCGGAGGCCGCGTCGAGCATGGCCGAGCGGCGGGCCGCGGCGCCCAGAGAGCCGGTCAGCAGGGCGACCGCGGTGCCGCCGAACATGCCGCCGGTGGCCAGGTCTCCGAGCATGGCCGAGATCGACCGGTGATGCTGCTGCGCGAGCACCTCGGTGGGTGCCAGCAGCACGGCCTGCCCCCCGGCGTCGACCACCTGGAGCATCGCGCGCAGCGCGACGATGGTCTTGCCCGCGCCGACCTCGCCCTGGAGCAGCCGGTGCATGGGGTGGGGCAGCGCCAGGTCGGCCGCGATCTCCTCGCCCACCTCGCGCTGCCCCTCGGTGAGCTCGAACGGCAGCCGCCCGTCGAAGTCGGCGAGCAGCCCGCCCGAGATCGCGGGCCGGGGCGTGGCGGGCCAGGAGGCCGCGGCCATCCGGCGCTGCAGCAGCACCGCCTGGAGCAGGAACGCCTCGTCGAACCTGAGCCGTTTGCGCGCCCTGGCCACGTCGGCGTGGTCGCGGGGGCGATGGATCGCGAGCAGCGCCTCCGACAGGCCGGGGAGCCGGTGCCGGGCGCGCAGCTCCGCGGGGAGCGAGTCGTCGAGCTCGCCCATCGTGTCGAGGACGACACCCAGTGCCCTGCGGATCGCCCAGGGCGTCACGTCCTTGCCCGCCGGGTAGATCGGCACGAGCGCGGCGGCGAACTCCTCCGCGCCCGCCTCGCTCTCCTCGATCATCTCGAACTCGGGGTGGGAGAGCTGCCACTTGCGCTTCTCGCCCTGGCCGAAGGCGCCGACCTTCCCCGCGAACATGCCACGCCTGCCCGGCTTCAGCCGCGTCTCCGCGATGTGGGACGTCTTGCCGAAGAACGAGAGATAGATCTTGCTGCCCCGGGCGTCGGCGACCTCGACCTCCAGCCAGGTGCCGCCCTTGTTGCGCATCGGCCTGCGCATGGCCCTGGTGACCTCTCCCACCACGGTGACGTGGTCGTCGACCCGAAGATCGTCGAGATCGGTCAGCTCGCCCCGTTCGGCGTAGCGCCGCGGGTAGTGCCGCAGCAGGTCGCCGACGGTGCGCAGGTCGAGAACGCTCTCCAGCAGCTTGGCCGTCTTGGGGTCAAGCGCCTTCGCCAGCGGCTCGTCGAAGCTCGTCACCCCCGTTTTCTACCGTGTCGAGGCGACAGAATTCACCCGCCACGACGTACCCGGGCACCCGGCGCCGTCTCACTCCACGCCGATGAGCAGCGGGTAGCCGCCCTGCCCGCCCTCGTAGCGGACCACCTCGATGTCCGGCCTGGTCTCGGCCAGATGCTCGGCCACGGCGCGGGCGAGCCCCTCCGGCGCGTCGGCCCCCTCCAGGACGGTCACCAGCTCACTGCTCGACGAGACCATGCGGCGTACGACCTCCAGCGCGGTCGCCACCAGGTCCGTGCCGATCAGCGCGGCGTCGCCGTCGACCACCCCCAGGACGTCGCCGGGCGAGGTCAGGCCCGCGCTCGTCATCACCTCGCGGTCGGCCACCCAGACGTGCCCGTGGCGGGTGTGCGCGGCGGCCTCGGTCATCGCCACCACGTCGTCGTCGAAGCGGCGCAGCGGGTCGTGGACGGCGAGCGCCGACAGGCCCTGCACCGAGGCCCTGGTCGGGAGTACGCCGACCACCAGGCCCTCCTCTCTCGCGACCTCCGCCGCGGCGGCCGCGACCTCGCGCGTCCCGCTGTCGTTGGGCAGCACCACGACCTCGGAGCCCGCCTCGCGGATGGCGGCGAGCACCGTCGCCAGCGGAGGACTCGATCCGGGCTCGCGCCGGACGACCACGGCCCCGGCCTCCTCGAACACCGCCGCCAGCGCGGGTCCCGCGGCCACCGCGACCACGCCCCTGCCCCGCGCGGCCGGATGGATCCTGCCCGAGCCGACCAGGTACGTCACCTTGATCCGGTGGGGACGGCCCAGCCTCGTCGCCGCCTCGATCGCCGCGCCGGCGTCGTTCACGTGGACGTGGACGTTCCACAGGCCGTCCCCGCCCACGATCACCAGCGAGTCGCCGAGCGCGTCGAGCTCCTCGCGCAGCGCGGCGACCTCCTCCTGGCCGGCGTCCAGCAGATACATGACCTCGTAGCCGGGCCCGTCTTCGCCCTCCCCCGCCGCGGTCTCGGGGACGACCCGGTGTGCCGGAGCCGGGATGTCCACCCGCCCGGTGTAGGAGTCGGTGACGACGGCGGCGAGGCTCTCCAGGATGATCGTCAGACCGGCGCCGCCCGCGTCGACCACCCCGCCGCGGGCCAGCACGTCGAGTTGCCCGGTGGTACGGCCGAGCGCGGAGCGCGCCTCCCCCGCCGCTCTCCTCGCGACCGAGGCGAGGTCCTCCCGCCCGTCGCGCACCGCCGTCGCCACGGCCGCCAGGACGCTCAGGATCGTGCCCTCGACCGGTCTGGAGACCGCGGCCCGGGCGAGTTCGGCGGCTCTGACCAGGCCCCGCCCGAGGTCCGCGCCGCGTCCCTCGGCCTCCCTGAGCACCTCGGCGAGGCCGCGCAGCGCCTGGCTGACGATCACCCCCGAGTTGCCCCGGGCGCCGAGCAGCGCCCCCTGCGCGAACGCCCGCCAGGTGGCCTCGGCACCGGCGTCGGCAGGCAGCCCGTCGAGCGCCTCCGCGGCGGAGAGCATGGTCAGGTGCAGGTTGGTGCCGGTGTCGCCGTCGGGTACCGGGAAGACGTTGAGCGCGTCGATCTCCTCGCGCGCCCTTCCCAGCGTCTCCGCCGCGAGCCGTGACCACCTGCGCACCGCGGGCGGGTCGAGAACCTGCAGCATTCCTGCCCTCCTGCTCTCCCACACCTGCTCACGCCCGTCCTGGAACGCGCCGACCGCCCCCTGGAGGTCGGAAGGCGGCCGATGTCCCGGCGCGAAACCCGCTTCTGCTCGCGCTCGTCCCGTGATGCGCTACGGTTGCCTCCGGAGATTATCCCCGTTCGACCGTTCGCCGCGGTTCGCGTTCGCGTGCAGGGCCGGACATCGGATATCCTCGTGTGGCCAGCCGGCCGTCCCGGCGTGCCCGATGATCGCCGCCAGTGCGGCGGATCGAGCCTCTCGACTGATATAAGGAGCGAACCGTGGCTTCCGTCTGCGACGTTTGCGCTAAGAAGCCGACCTTCGGCAACAACGTCTCCCACTCGCACCGCCGCACCCGCCGCCGCTGGAACCCCAACATCCAGCCCGTGCGCGCAGTGGTGAACGGCACGCCGAAGCGGCTGAACGTGTGCACCTCCTGCATCAAGGCCGGCAAGGTCACCCGCTAGCCAGACCTTCGCGAAGCCCGCCGCCCTCTCGACAGGGCGGCGGGCTTCGTCGTTCCCCGAGGGTTTCCCTCCCGTTCACGAGGTCCCTCCGATCCGGGCCCGCCCGTCCGGGGAACGCCCTGCCCCGGAAGCCGCCCCGCTTCCGAGGTCGTCCCCGTGTGAAAGGGCGTGGGGGTCCGTGAGGGTCAGGGGGAGACGCGCAGCCGCCAGGCGTGGTCCACGGGGCCGATGCCCGCTCCCAGCGGGAAACCGTGCGCGATCGCGCCGGTGACGTACGCCTTCGCCTTCTCCACGGCGGCCGGGACGTCCTCGCCGAGGGCGAGGTGGGAGGCGATCGCGGAGGCCAGCGTGCAGCCCGTGCCGTGGGTGTGCCGGTTGTCGTGGCGCTCCGCGCCGAAGCGGAACTCCCGGGTGCCGTCGGTCAGCAGGTCGATCGGGGCGCCCGGCAGGTGGCCTCCCTTGATGAGCGCCCACCTCGGCCCGAACTCCAGGACCGCGTCCGCGGCCCGGCGCAGGTCGGCCTCGTCCTCGACCTTCATCCCGGTGAGCTGCAGGACCTCCCACAGGTTGGGGGTGACCACCGTGGCCGTGGGCAGCAGGCGCGACTTCACCGTCTCCACGGCCTCGGGGGCGAGGAGCGCGTCGCCGTGCTTGGAGACCCCGACGGGGTCGACCACGACGGGCACGTCCAGCCTCGCCAGTACTTCGGCCACCGTCTCCACGAGTACGGGCGAGGCGAGCATGCCGGTCTTGACCGCCTGTGCCCCGATGTCACCGAGCACCGAGTCGAGCTGGGCACGTACCGCCTCGGGAGGAAGCTCCCAGTAGCCCTGCACGCCCATCGAGTTCTGCGCGGTCACCGCGGCGATCACACTCATGCCGTGTACGCCGAGGGCCAGCATGGTCTTCAGGTCGGCCTGGATGCCCGCGCCGCCTCCGGAGTCGGAGCCGGCGACGGTCAGCACGCGAGGGGGAGTCAAAACGGTCATGTTTCCCATCCAACCAGTCGCATCCGACCGGCGTCGTCCACCCGCGTGCCTCTGGACGTCGATGTCCGGCCCGATGACTCGTCGCCCACCGACGAGCCCGCCCCCGAGCCCCTCGTCGTCCACGCGGCGTCGCTCCGGCCGCGAAGCGCTCCCCTGGCCTTTCCCGTCCCCGGCGCGGGACCTCTCGACGCCGCTTCCCGAGACGACGCCGCTTCCCGAGACAGGGACGCCTCCCCCCGGAGGTTCTCGCCGCTCCAGAGCCCTCTGAGCGGCTCTCTGCCGGTTTACGGGGGAAACAGGATCCTTGACCGTCTACGGCTTCATTGGGGCCGTGTGGGCGGTTTGGAGGGCTGTGTCGTGAGCGCCCCCGGTCAGGCGACGGAGCACTCTCCCTGCTCGCTCCAGCAGCTCGCCGGGATCTCCGCGTCCCCGCTCGCGGTGAAGGTGACGACGAATCTCTCACCGGCCCTCAGGTTCTTCCGCGACTCGATCACCAGGTCGCCGTCGACCTGCTCCCAGCCGGCTCCCCGCACCGAGGAGATCTCACCGCTGACCGGCAGGCTCACCGTCAGGTTCGCGACGTTCTCGTTCGCGGCGACCACGAGTTCGACGGTGTAGGTCCGCGAGCTCTCCCGCACCACGCCGGCGCCGACCGTGATCGCGGCGCCCCCCGCGGACGGGGGCGCGACGAAGGTCGTCTCACTGGGCGCGGGATCGGGTCCGGCGCTGCTCAGGGGCTGCTCGGCGGGGGCCGGCGTCTGTTCGCCGACGACGAGGGGCTCGGGGGCGGAGCCGGGCTCGTCGGTGGGTGACGAGTCGTCGGGCCGGGCGTCGACGTCCAGGGGCGCGCGGGTGGCCTTCGGCGTCGGCGTGGGCCGTGGGGTGGAGGTGGTGCCCCCGTCTCCCCTGCGGGGGGAGGGCCGGTCAGGTGCGGCCGTGGGCCTCGCCTTCTCGTCCTCGGGCTCCGGAGTCTCGTCGCCCGGCTCCGCGGGTTCGTCCTCCGGCGCCGGTTCCTCGGTGGGCTCCTCGGCGAGGCCGGTGTCGTCCGCCTCCGGTAGCGGCTGGTTCGACGCCGCGACGCAGCCGGCGGGCGGGCAGTCGGCGGGGCTCTCCGAACCGGCCAGGGCCCGGACGCCGACCACGGTCCCGCCCAGCACCACGGCCACCGCGGCGACGATCAGCAGTGCCTTCCTGACCCGTCCGCCGGATCCCTCTTCGTCCTCGGGCCACGGGTCGAGCGCGGTGGAGGTCGCTGACGTCGCTGCCGTGTCGGACGGCTCGGACTCCGAGGTCCATCCCGATCCCAGGAAACCCGTCCGGGTCTCGGCGCTCACCGACTCCTCGGGACGGAGCCGGCGCCCGAGCGGCTCGTCCCTGGGACCCGGTTCCGGAGTGGGCTCCGGCCTGCGTTTACCCCGGTTCGGGAGAGCCTCTTCCCCGTTCGCGCCGTGGCGGCCCATGTGGCCCCTTTCTCGAGGGAATCTCGACCGCCCATCTTCATACCAGTTAGATAACCGTTTGTCGCAATTTTCACAAACATCACAGGAAGTGGTACATGTCACTCCCGGAAGTGATCCCAGCCTCCGTGATCAAGAAGAAGGCCCTTGACCTGCACACCTTCCCCCTCGACGACGTGACCCACCACGTTCCAGCCCTCCGGGAGCCCCAGGTGAGCGGGGAAGGTCGCGGCGAGGGCGTGGTCGTCGCCGCCGGAGAGAATCCACTCCAGCGGATCGACGCCGAGCAGCCGGGCGGCCTCCCGCATCACCGGCGGGACGGCGAACGCCTCCGGGTCGAGGACGAGCGCGGTCCCGGCCGCCGCCGCCACGTGGCCGAGATCCTGGAGCAGGCCGTCGCTCACGTCGAGCATCGCGGTCGCGCCGAGCGCGGCGGCCTCCGGGCCGCGTGCGTAGGGGGGCAGCGGGCGGCGGTGGGCGTCGATCAACTCCGTCGGTCCCGTCGATCCCGCGCGAAGCAGCGCGAGCCCGGCCGCGGCGTACCCGAGGCGGCCCGCGAAGGCGACCACGTCACCGGGACGGGCCCCCGAGCGCGTGACCGGTGCCCGGCCGCCCAGGTCGCCGAGAGCGGTGACGGCGACCACGACGAGGTCGCAGCGGGTGATGTCGCCGCCCGCCACCGCGGCGCCGACGAGATCACACTCGTCGCGGAAGCCGTCGGTGAGGTCGTCCAGCCAGCCGGTGGTGGCGTCGGCGGGCAGTCCGAGACCGACGACGAGACCGGTGGGGTCGGCCCCCATCGCCACGACGTCGGAGAGATTCTGCGCGGCGGCCTTGCGGCCGATGTCGTAGCCACTGGACCAATCGCGGCGGAAGTGCCTACCCTCAATCAACAGGTCGGTCGTGACGACGACCCGTCCGTCGGGAGCGCTCACCACCGCGGCGTCGTCCCCAGGACCGAGCAACACGGCCCTACCTCGTGGCAAACGTCCGGCAATACGTGCAACAACCCCGAATTCGCCGAGATCTCCGACTGTGATGACGCACCTCCCGTTCATCACAGGGTACGGTGGCCCTTCGGCACTGATCCAATCGCCCGGGAGGTCGCTATGGTGCAGGCCTACATCCTTATCCAGACCGAGGTCGGCAAGGCCGCGAACGTGGCGTCGGAGATCTCCGGTATCTCAGGTGTCACCCAGGCGGAGGACGTCACCGGGCCGTACGACGTCATCGTGCGCGCCGAGGCCCGCAACGTCGACGAGCTGGGCAAGCTCGTGGTGGCCCAGATCCAGGGTGTGGAGGGGATCACGCGTACGCTGACGTGTCCCATCGTCCACATCTGAGTTCGCGAATCGAGCCGGCGCCCGGTCTTACGTCCGGGTTCCCGGCTCCCGCATCCGACCCATGGAACGTGACATGCCACTGCGGTTCGCCCGCCGGACGGCGTGCGCCTGCGCCCTGCTGATCCTGGCGGGCTGCGGCGGCGCCGTCCGGGTCGAGCCTCCGACTCCCGAGGGGCCGGCCGCCGCCGCCTGCCAGGCGCTCGCCGAGCGGCTCCCGCGCACGCTCGACGGCGCGGACCGTACGGAGTCCACCCCCGCCTCCCCCTACGTCGCCGTGTGGGGGGAGGCGCGCATCGCGCTGCGCTGCGGGGTGCCGCGACCGGTGACGATGTCACCGACCGACCAGGTGCCCGAGATCGACGGGGTGGCGTGGTACGCCGACCCGGCCAGGCCGACGCTGTTCACCGCGATCGGCAGGGAGGCCTACGTCGAGGTGACGATCGCGCGGGAGCACACCCCGCAGAACGTGCTGATCGACCTCGCGGCCCCCATCAAGAGCGCCCTACCGCAGACCGGGTGAGCGTTCGAGCGCGAGCCGGATCAGCCGGTCGACCAGCTCGGCGTAGGGCACCCCGGTGGCGGCCCACAGCTGCGGCGCGACCGACATCGAGGTGAACCCCGGCATGGTGTTGATCTCGTTGACGATCAACCGCCCGTCGGGGGTGAAGAAGAAGTCGACCCGGGACAGGCCCTCGCAGCCCAGCGCCTCGAAGGCGCGGACGGCCATCGCACGCAGCTCCTCCGCGGTCTCCTGGGGGATGTCGGCGGGCACGGACAGCGACATGTCGTCCCCGAGGTACTTGGCCTCGAAGTCGAAGAACTCGTGGTCGCCGTGGACCAGCACCTCGCCGGGCAGGCTCGCCCTGGGCGCCTCGTCGCCCGGCGACTCCAGCACCGCGCACTCGATCTCGCGGCCCGTGACGGCGGCCTCGACCAGCACCTTGGGGTCGTGCTCGCGGGCGAACTCGATCGCCCGCTCCAGCTCCTCCAGGTTGGCGGCCTTGGAGATGCCCTGGCTGGACCCGGCGCGCGCGGGCTTGACGAAGACCGGCCAGCCGAGCTCCTGGACCTCCTTGAGGACCCGGCCGCGGTCGGTCCGCCAGTCGCGGTCGCGGATCGTGACGTACGGGCCGACGGGCAGGCCCGCGGCGGCGAGCACCAGCTTCATGTAGGACTTGTCCATGCCGACCGAGCTCGCCAGCACCCCGGAGCCGACGTAGCGGACCCCCGCCATCTCCAGCAGCCCCTGGATCGTGCCGTCCTCGGCGAAGGGGCCGTGCATCACGGGAAAGACGACGTCGACCTGGCCGAGCTCGACGGGAATGCTGCCGGGGTCGTACGCCACCAGCGAGCCGCCGCCCGCCGTCGACGCGGCGAGCGCGAGGGTCGCCCCCGCCGCGTCGACGGCGGGCAGCTCACCGCTGTCGATCTCGTAGCGCTGCTCCCCCGAGGCGAGCACCCACCGGCCGTCCTGGGCGATCCCGATGGGGACCACCTCGTACTTGGATCTGTCGATGGCCTCCAGCACGCTTCCCGCCCCGAGAATGGAGACGGCGTGCTCGGAATTGCGACCGCCGAAGACGACGGCGACCCTCGGTAGAGGTTCGTGCTGCTCACTCATGATGACCGAATCTACCCCCTGTTAGGGGGCAATCCAGCTGTTAGACGCGCCTACCTACCCGATGTGGGTAATGAGTCGAGCGCCTTGGTCACGTCCATGATCAGATCCTCGGCGTCCTCCAGCCCGATGGAGAAGCGGACCGCCGCCGCGTCGACCCCGGATCCCTCACCGAGCCGCCCGTGGGCGGCCGAGGCCACGTGCGCGGCCTTGGTGCGTGTCCCTCCGGCGGAGGTGGCGATCGGGACGAGCTTGAGCGCGTCGGCGAGGGCCACCCCCGCGTCGTAGCCGCCGCGCGGGGTGATCGTCACGCAGGCGCCGTATCTCGTGCCCTCGGGGCCTGAGTCGAACAGGTGCCTGGCGAGCTGGTGGCCGGGGTGTCCCGGCAGTCCCGGGTAGTCGACCCGGCGCACGGCGGGATGCTTGGCCACGGCGGCGGCGAAGACCATCGCGGTGGAGCACATCCGGCGGACCCGCAGCGTCAGGGTCTCCAGACCTCGGCGGAGCAGGAACGCGTCGTCGGGGGAAAGGGTGCCCCCGGTGTCGATCCTGACCTCGCGCAGCTGGGCGATGAGGTCGGGACGGCCCACCGCCACACCTCCGGCGCAGTCGTCGTGGCCGCCGAGATACTTGGTCGCGGAGTGGATCACCAGGTCGGCGCCGTGTTCGAGGGGACGGCACACGATCGGGGTCGCGAAGGTGGAGTCGACCACCAGCAGCGCCCCGGCGGCGCGGGCGATCCGGTAGAGGCCCCGGATGTCGGAGACGGCCATGGTGGGGTTGGACAGCGTCTCCGCATAGATGATCTTCGTGTTGGGTTTGATCGCCGCCCGCACCCGGGACAGCTCGCCGTAGTCGACGAAGTCCGCGCCGACCCCGAACCTGGCCAGCACGTTCGTGATCAGCGAGTGGGTCCCGCCGTACAGCGGGGTGGGGGCCACGATGTGCGCACCCGCGCGCAGGAACGTCATCAGGACCGCGTTGACCGCGGCCATCCCCGAGGCGAACGCCTGGCCCGCCACGTCCTCGGGCGCCGCGGCGCCCTCCAGGGAGGCCACCGCCGAGGCGAAGGAGGCCGTGGTGGGGTTGTCGGCCAGGCCGTAGGCGTATCCGGGACTTTTGTCGTCGAACGCCTCGGCGTACTCGGCGGAGTCACCGAAGTGCCACGCGGAACTGCGCCACACGGGAGGGCCGAGCGGGTCCTGCGGCGGCGGCTCGGGAGCGGGCAGGTGCACCGACCGGGTGTTCTCGCCCTTGCGTCTGCGCATCCGTCTGTTCATCGACCACGCCGTCCGTTCACAGGCCGTACCGTTCCGGCTTGGGAGTCCGCGACATCAGCAGCACCGCGGCCTCGCTGGGGGGCATCGCGTCGTGGACGACGGCCACCACCACCTCGGTGATCGGCATCTCCACATCGTGTTTTCTGGCCAGTTCGAGCACCGACTCGCAGGACTTGACCCCCTCGGCGGTCTGTTTCGTGGCGGCGATGACCTCGGTCAGCGTCATGCCTCGCCCCAGATTCTCACCGAAAGTACGGTTCCTCGACAATGGGGAGGTGCAGGTCGCCACCAGATCACCCATGCCCGCGAGGCCCGCGAAGGTGTGCGGGTCCGCGCCGAGCGCCGCGCCGAGCCGGGAGATCTCGGCCAGGCCACGCGTCATCAGCATCGCCCCGACGTTGTCGCCGAGTCCCATCCCCGCCGAGATGCCGACCGCCAGGGCGATCACGTTCTTGACGGCCCCACCGAGCTCGACCCCGATGACGTCGGGGTTGGTGTACGGACGAAACCAGGGCGGCAGGTAGCAGGCCTCCTGAAGTCGCTCCATCGCCCGCTCGTCCGTGCAGGCGACCACGGTGGCGGCCGGCTGGCCCCTGACGATCTCACCGGCCAGGTTGGGTCCCGACACCACCGCGACGCGTTCCTCGGGCACCTCGGCGACCTCGCGGATCACCTCGCTCATCCGCTTGGTGGTGCCCAGCTCGATGCCCTTCATCAGGCTGACCAGCACCGCGCCGGGCGGCAGGTGCGGCTTCCAGCGGGTCAGGTTCTCCCGCAGGGTCTGGGAGGGCACCGCGAGCACCACGAAGTCGGCGCCTTCGAGGGCCTCGGCGGGGTCGACGGTGGCGCGCAGGGTCTCGGGCAGCACCGCGCCCGGCAGGTAGTCGGGGTTCTCGTGCCGCCGGTCGATCGCCTCGACGATCTCCGGCTTGCGTCCCCACAGCGTCGTCCGGGTGCCCGCCCCGGCGAGGATCATGCCGAAGGTCGTCCCCCACGAGCCCGTGCCGAACACGGCCGCCTTGGTCATCGGTTCTCCTCGGGCGTGGAAACCTCCGCCTCGGGGCGGGCGAGGAGGCGCGCGGCGCCGTACGGCTCCGCACCGGGTCCGGCGATGACCAGGTCACCACCGGGGTGGCCTGCGGCGTCCTCACCCCCCGGACGGCGGGAAGGCGAAACGCCTGCGGAGTTGCTGTAGGACCTCAAGGGATTTCTCCTGGCGGGCGACCGATGGTGAATCAGGAACTCTCACGGGCGACCGTGGGAACCCCCTCCCCCTACGGAGGGGGGATGTCAACACCGTACGCCGAAGTCAGTTGTCGGACGGTCGCCTGAACGGCGTCTCGGGTGCCTTCTCCCCGCGAATCTCGGCCAGCTGGGCCGTGATCGCCGCCATGATGTCGGCGGTCGCCTCGCGCAGGACGTCGGCGGAGGGCGGCTCCCCCTCGCGTCCCGCGTACTTCGACAGGTCGACCGGTGGCCCCGTCTGCACACTGAACGTCTTGCGCGGCAGCAGGCGGGGCCTCTTCGCGCCGTACGGCAGGATCTCCTGGGCTCCCCAGTGGGCGACGGGGATCACCGTCGCGCCGGTCGCCAGCGCGAGCCTGGCCGCGCCGGTCTTGCCCTCCATCGGCCAGAAGTCCGGGTCGCGGGTGCAGGTGCCCTCCGGGTAGAACATCACGCACGCCCCGGCGGCGAGCCGCCGCTTCGACTCCTCCAGCGAGCGCGCCGCGTCGGCGCTCCCCCGGTAGACCGGGATGGCCTGCATGACCTTCACCAGGTGACCGACGAGCGGTACGGAGAAGAGACCCGACTTGGCGAGGATCACCGGCCAGCGGCCGTGGTTGTAGAGGAAGTGCGCGACGAGGATGGGGTCCAGCCACGACAGATGGTTGGTCACCATGATGATCCCGCCCGTCCTTGGGAGGCGGTCGCTGCGACGCCAGTCCTTCTTGACCAGGAGCCACGAGATCGGCTTGACGATGACGACGGCGAAGGCCACCCAGAATCGCGAAGGCCATCCGGGGCGTCTCATGGGCTCCTCCATCCGAGCGGGGTGCGCCTCAGTCTCCCGGTTCGCTCAGGGGGATGTCGAGGCGGGATGCTTAAGGCTATGTCTGCTTCGGAGAGCTCCGGCTGGACCCTGGTCGTCCCGGTCAAGACACTGGTCGCCGCCAAGACCCGCCTGTCGGCCGCGGCGGGCCCGCACCGGGCCGCGCTGGCCGTGGCGATCGCCTGCGACACCGTCGAGGCGGCGCTGAGCTGCGCGCTCGTCGCGCGGGTGATCGTGGTGACGGGCGACCCGGTGGCCGCCGAGGCGCTCGGCGAGGTCGGCGCGCACGTGGTCGGCGATCCGGAGGCGGGGCTGAACGCCGCCCTGCGGCACGGGGCCCTGGAGGCGGCGCGGCTCGCGCCCGGCGACCCCGTGGGCGCCCTGCAGGCCGACCTTCCCGCCCTGCGTCCTGCGGAGCTGGCCCGCGTGCTGATCGCCGCCGCGGAGTTCGACCAGGTGTTCCTGCCCGACGCCGCCGAGATCGGCACCACCTTCTACGGCGTACGGCCCACGGTGCCGTTCACGCCGGGATTCGGCGGCGAGTCGCGGGAGCGGCACCTGCGGCGCGGCGCGAAGGAGCTCTCCGTACAGGACGTGGAGTCGGTCCGCCACGACGTGGACACCCCGGACGACCTGCGTCTCGCGCTCGCCCTCGGCGTCGGCCCCCGCACGCTGGCGATGGCGCGGAGGATCTCGGCGTCGAACCGGGACGACGGTTAGGCTGGACGGATGCAGGCGACGGTGCGGGACTTCGACCCGGCGACCCGGTCGGGGTCGGTCTTCCTGGACGACGGGACCCAGATCCCGTTCGGGGCGGCGGCGTTCGACGCGGGGCCGCTGCGGCTGCTCAGGTCGGGCCAGCGGGTCAATCTCGTGATGGACGGCGACGACGTCACCTACGTCACCCTCTCGACCTTTCCGCTGCCCGGATAGTCCGGAAAGACGACCCTCGCGGCCCGGTCGCGAAGACGAGGACGACGAGGACGGGGTTTCGGGAAAACTCTCGGGCGCCCGGGCCGCCCGGCGCAAAAGCCGGGCGCCCGGACTCCCGTGACGGGAGTCCGGGCGCCCGTGCCCGGGACCTACCGCTTCTTCGCCGACTTCTTGCCGCCGTTGTTGACGAGTTCCTTGAAGTCGGAGCCAGGCCGGAACTTCGGCCCCCAGCTCTCGGCGACGTGAATCTCGGCACCCGTGGAGGGGTTGCGGGCGGTGCGGGCCGGCTTGTGCACCATCTCGAAGGCGCCGAACCCCGTGATCGAGACCTTGTCGCCACTCGCGACGGCGGTCTGGATGGCGTCAAGCACCGCGTTCACGGCCTCGGTGGCCGTCTTCTTGTCGCCCACCCGATCCGCGATGGCGTCGACGAGTTCCTTTTTGTTCATTAAGGTTGCTCCCCCTGCTTACCGATGTCCGGGAGTGGGTCACGAGGCAGAAAACCCGTCTCACCCGATTTGTCACGGCGAGGGGTCTCATCACAGATCTCTCATCAACGATCACGACGAGAAACCCCTTGCCCGCTTGAAATTAGGGGACGGAGCCGTATGACTCAATCACCTTCCGCAATGTTTCCAGTGCTCGGCGTATCCGAAACCACGACATCAATACTGAGAAGGAACAAATCAAGACGCCCGGCGGCGTGTTCGAGGTCGCGTTTGGCCATATCGCAGATGGCGAGAAGACGCCGGGCGAGACGTTTTCTCTCCTCGGCGGGGACGGGCAGAGACCGGACGTGGCGGTGCGCCTCGCGCAGCCGCCACGCCAGCTCGTGTTCTGAACGCGTCAGACGGTCGTCGGCAGCCATGGCTGCCGACCATTCTCGTATGTCCCGATGGCATCGGCGTTGCGCAGGGTCAGCCCGATGTCGTCCAGGCCCTCCATGAGCCGCCAGCGCGTGTAGTCGTCGATCTCGAACGCGACGCTCTCCCCGCCCCAGCGGACCTGGCGCTCCGCCAGGTCCACGGTGATCTCCAGGGTGGGGTCCGCCTCCACCGCGGCCTGCAGGGCCTCGACGGTCTCGCCGGGCAGGACGACCGGGAGCAGGCCCATCTTGGTGGAATTATTACGGAAGATGTCGGCGAACCGGGCCGCGATCACGACGCGGAAGCCGTACTGCTGCAGGGCCCAGACCGCGTGTTCGCGGGAGGAGCCGGTGCCGAAGTCGGGTCCGGCGAGCAGGATCGTGGCGCCCTCGTGGGCGGGGTTGTTCAGGACGAAGTCGGGGTCCTCGCGCCAGGCGGAGAACAGGCCCTTCTCGAAACCGGTCCGGCTGACCTGCTTGAGCCAGACGGCGGGGATGATCTGGTCGGTGTCCACGTTGCTGCGGCGCAGCGGCACGGCCCGGCCGGTGTGGGTGACGAACGCTTCCATCGCGAGGACTCCTTACAGGCCGGCGGGCAGGTCGGCGGGCAGATCGGCAGGCGCGGTGAGTTTGCCGGTGACGGCGGTCGCGGCGGCGACCTGCGGGGACACGAGGTGCGTACGGCCGCCCTTGCCCTGACGCCCCTCGAAGTTGCGGTTGGAGGTCGAGGCGCTGCGCTCGCCGGGGGCGAGGGTGTCGGGGTTCATGCCCAGGCACATGGAACAGCCCGCCTCGCGCCATTCGGCGCCCGCGTTCTTGAAGACCTCGTGCAGCCCCTCCTGCTCGGCCTGGAGCTTGACCAGCATCGAGCCGGGCACGATCAGCGTGCGCGTGACGACCTGGCGCCCGCGCAGCACGTCGGCCGCGGCACGCAGGTCCTCCAGGCGCCCGTTGGTGCAGGAGCCCACGAAGACCGTGTCGACCTGGACCTCGCGGAGCGGGGTGCCCGCGGTCAGGCCCATGTACTCCAGGGCGCGGGCGGCGGCGGCCGGGTCGCCGGTGTCCTCCGGGCGCGGCACGGACGTCCCCAGCGGGGCCCCCTGGCCAGGGTTGGTGCCCCAGGTGACGAACGGGGTGAGCGTTGAGGCGTCGATCTCCACGACGGTGTCGAAGGCGGCGTCCTCGTCGGTCACCAGCGTCTTCCAGTACGCGACCGCGGCGTCCCAGTCGGCGCCGGAGGGCGCGTGGGGACGGCCCTTGAGGTATTCGAAGGTGGTCTCGTCGGGAGCGATCAGGCCCGCGCGGGCGCCCGCCTCGATGGACATGTTGCAGACGGTCATCCGGCCCTCCATGGAGAGCCTGCGGATCGCCTCACCGCGGTATTCCACGATGTAGCCCTGGCCGCCGCCGGTGCCGATCTTGGCGATGATCGCGAGGATCAGGTCCTTCGCCGTGACGCCGGTCGGCAGCTCGCCGGAGACCTCGATCGCCATCGTCTTCGGCCGGTAGGCGGGCAGCGTCTGGGTGGCCAGCACGTGCTCGACCTCGGAGGTGCCGATGCCGAACGCGATGCCGCCGAAGGCGCCGTGGGTGGAGGTGTGAGAATCACCACACACGATCGTCATGCCGGGCTGGGTCAGACCGAACTGCGGGCCGATGATGTGGACCACGCCCTGCCCCGCGTCGCCCATCGGATACAGCCGGACGCCGAACTCCGCGCAGTTCTTGCGCAGCGTCTCGACCTGCACCCGCGACACCGGGTCGTCGATGGGACCGCGCACGGTCGGGACGTTGTGGTCCTCGGTGGCGATGGTGAGCTCGGGACGCCGGATGGGGCGGTTGGCCATGCGCAGGCCGTCGAACGCCTGCGGGCTCGTCACCTCGTGAATGAGGTGCAGGTCGATGTAGAGCAGGTCGGGTTCTCCCTCGGCACGTCGTACGACGTGCTGCTCCCATACCTTCTCCGCGAGCGTGCGGCCCATGTCGCCTCCTTGCGATCGGCTGTCCCACTCCCACTTGCTTTCTCATATGTCGAGACTGCAGTATCGGTGTATGGACAACTCTAGCGGAGTCGGCGTACTGGACAAGGCCGTCCTCGTGCTCAATGCCCTCGAAGCGGGACCGGCGTCCCTCGCCCAGCTCGTTCAGGCCACCGGCCTGGCCCGGCCGACCGCCCATCGGCTCGCCGTCGCGCTGGAGCACCACCGCATCGTCTCCCGCGACACACAGGGCAGGTTCGTGCTGGGCCCGCGCCTGTCCGAGTTGTCCACGGCCGCCGGCGAGGACCGGCTGCTCGCCGTCGCCTCCCCGATTCTCACCCAGCTGAGGGACCTGACCGGCGAGAGCGCCCAGCTCTACCGCCGCCAGGGTGACGAGCGGGTCTGCGTGGCCGCCGCCGAGCGCGCCAGCGGACTGCGCGACACCGTGCCCGTCGGCTCGGCCCTGCCGATGCTCGCCGGTTCCGCCGCGCAGATCCTGCTCGCCTGGGAGGAGCCCGACCGCCTGCACCGAGGACTGCGCGGGGCCAAGTTCACCGCCGCCACGCTGGCGAGCGTACGGCGCAGGGGCTGGGCACACAGCGTCGGCGAGCGCGAGCAGGGTGTGGCCAGCGTCTCGGCGCCGATCAGGGGCGCGGGCGGCAAGGTGGTCGCCGCCGTCTCGGTCTCCGGCCCGATCGAGCGCCTGACCCGCACCCCCGGCCGCCTCCACGCCGCCCCCGTGGTCACCGCCGCCGAGCGGATCACCGAGTCGATGCGCCGCGCCAACTGAGGGCGAGCGGATCACCGCCGTCCGAGGGCGAGCGGATCACCGCCGTTCGCCGCGGTGAGGGCGGTTTCCGCCCTCGACGGCCGGATCGCGGGGCCGGAGGCCCGCGATCCGGGTGCCCGGGCCGCGCGCCGGTTGACACCCGCCGGTCGGCGGGCGATATGAGGAGGCGAGCACCCCCGCGGCCCCCTAGGCTGGGAAGGTGACAGATCGCATCGAGGCAGCCGCGGCTGAACTGCGTCCCCTGCTCCAAAACTTCATCCTCTGGGCGCGTGAGAACGCGCCCGGCAGCGATTCCAACCTGGTGGGCTCCGTCGCCCTGTGGCACCGCCTGATCGCCTCCGACGACGTGGGCCGGTGGAAGCAGTCCGACCTGCGCACGGTGCTCCTCGATCGGATGCCCCAGGTCGTCGAGGACCCCGACGCCGCCGCCGACGGCATGGTGCCCGCGATCCGCGCCTACCTGACCTTCCTGTCGGAGTCCGACCGCCTCGCCAAGGGCTCGGCCTCGCTGAGCGACCTGCTCTCCGAGCTCGACCGCCTCGAAGACGATTTCGTCGACGCGATGGAGGAGCTCGTCGTCGAGGAGGACGAGGACGAGGAGTACGACGAGGAGGAGTCCGAAGGGCTCGGCGACTTCGAGCCGTTCGCCGACGAGCTCTCCGAGCTGCCGACGATCAGGCTCCGGCCCGACAGCGAGCTGGCCGCGGCCACCCGTAAGGCGACCCTGATCACCAAGGCCCGCGACCTCGCGGTCTGGGTCGGCTCCGAGCGCCGGGTGGGTGAGACGAGCCTGCTCACCGACACCGAGATCACCGAGGCCCTCGCGGTCCTCGGGCTTCCGGTCCCGGAGAAGCCCGGCGCCTCGCTCGCCGACTCCGTCCCCGCGCTCTGGAACATCTGGAACCTCGCGATCGACCTCGACTTCCTCCAGCCCGAGGGGGAGGACACCGTGAGTGTCGACGCCGACACCGCGGAGTGGCCCTTCGAGGAGGACGACGACGCCCTCGACGCGTGGATGGCGGGCCTGCAGTCCATCGACTACGGCGACCCCGAGCTGGAGGACGAGGAGGCCACGATCGCCCTGTCCGGGCTGACCAGGGCACTGCTGGTCCGGGTGCTGCTGGCGACGGGCTCGAAGCCGCTGGCCGAGCTGCGCACCGAGCTGGCCGAGGCCGCCGCCGAGTACGACGACCTGGGCGCCGACGCCTGGGCCGCCGCCACCGCGCAGTACGGCGACCCGCTCAACCCCGTGCTCGACTGGCTGATCGGATACGGCATGGTCGAGGTCGAGCACGACCAGGTGCGGCTCACGCCGCTCGGCATGGAAGGCGTGGTCCACCTCGTGGACGACGCCGACATCGAGCTGGACGCCCGGCCGGCCATCGACGCGATGACGGCTCTCGACCTGCTCTCCTTCGGCGCCGAGCTTCCCGAGGAGGAGGCGGACGCCGAGTTCGCGGCCTGGATGGAGCTGCGCGCCCCCGAGCAGGCCGCCAGGGACCTGCTGGAGGCCGCGGCCGAGGACGACGCGGACGCGCTGATCCGGGTCCAGGCGGCCAGCATGGTGGGCTCGCTCGGCGACGTGGCCGTGCCCGCGTGGCGGGAGGCTCTCGACGAGCCGTCCCTGCGCCCGTACGCGGCCACCCACCTCGCCCAGCTGGGCGTCGAGGACGCCCCCACGCCCACCCAGTCCGACACCCACTGGCTCATCCTCGACATGCTGACCATCTCCGCGGGTCTCGGCCGCCCGGAGTTCGTCAGCAGCCTTGACGACATCGGCAACGTGCCGAATCTCGTCAGCCTGCTCGAAGTGATCTGGAAGGTGCCGCACCCGCACCTTGAGGAGCTGCTGGAGGCGATCGGCAAGGCACACCCGGACAAGCAGGTGGGCAAGGCCGCCAAGCGGGCCCTCTTCAAGGCCCGCTCCGGGCAGAACTAGCCCCACGTTCCCGGAGAGGGGGGGGGGGGGGGGGCCCGGATCGGAGAGAGGCGCCACCCCGGGAAAAAGACGAAAAAAAAACCAACACCACAACCAAAGACGCAGGAGGCCG
>NZ_JBEPDA010000027.1:0-92558 GCF_040299985.1 Streptosporangium sp. NPDC000563
ACATACGCCGCCGACACCTCACCCACCGAATGACCCACCACAAAATCCGGAACAACCCCCCACGACCCCAACAACCGAAACAACCCCACCTGCACCGCAAACAACCCCGCCTGAGCAAACACCGTCCGATCCAACAACCCCCCACCCAACGAGCCCTCACCCAACGAACCCGCCCCAACCGACCCCGACCCACCGAACACCACCTCACGAACCGACCCCACCCCACACTCCTGCAACACCCCACTCAACTCACGATCCAACTCCCCGACCACCTCATCAAAAGCAGCCGCGAACACCCCAAACCGCCCATACAACTCCCGACCCATCCCCACCCGCTGACTCCCCTGACCCGTAAACAAAAACCCCAACCCACCACCACCCCGCCCCTGAACCACCACCCCTGACGACTCACCCGACGCCAACGCCTCCAACCCCGCTACCAACTCCCCCCGACCAGCACCCACCACCACCGCACGCTCCTCCAACACCCCCCGACCACGCGCCAACGAAAACCCCACATCCCCCACACCCAGACCCGGATCAGAGCCCACAAACCCCGCCAACCGACCCGCCTGACCCCGCAACCCCGCCACCGACCGCCCCGACACCACCCACGGCACCACCCCACCCACCGACACCGAACCAGCCACCAACTCGCTCCCGGCGACATCGCCAACCACCCCAGCACCGGCCACCACAGCGACAGCCCCGCCGTCAGACCTCCCCTCGACCACCTCGACATCCCCGACAGACTCCTCCGGAGCCTGCTCGATGATCACGTGAGCGTTCGTCCCGCTCACCCCGAACGCCGACACCCCCGCCCGACGCGGACCACCCGACACCGGCCACTCGCGCGCCCCGGTCAACAACTCCACCGAACCCGCCGACCACTCCACAAACGGCGACGGCTCATCCACATGCAACGTCGCCGGCAACACCCCACGCCGAATCGCCTGCACCACCTTGATCACACCAGCCACCCCAGCCGCCGCCTGGGTATGCCCGATATTCGACTTCAACGACCCCAACCACAACGGCCGCCCCACCGGCCGACCCCGCCCATACGTCGCCAACAACGCCTGCGCCTCAATCGGATCACCCAACCTCGTCCCCGTCCCATGCGCCTCCACCAGATCCACATCCACCGGGGACAAGCCCGCACCCGCCAGCGCCTGCCGGATCACCCGCTGCTGCGACGGACCATTCGGAGCCGTGAGCTGGCTGCTGCGACCGTCCTGGTTCACCGCGCTACCACGCAGCACGGCCAGAACCTCGTGGCCGTTGCGGCGGGCGTCCGAGAGCCGTTCGAGTGCCAGCAGTCCAACTCCTTCGGCCCATGCGGTGCCGTCCGCCGCCCGGGCGAACGCCTTGATCCGACCGTCCGGGGCCAGCCCGCGCTGCCGGGAGAACTCGATGAACATCCCGGGCGCGGCGAGTACCGTGGCACCGCCGGCGAGCGCGAAGGAGCATTCGCCCAGCCGGAGTGCCTGGGCGGCGAGGTGCAGTGCCACGAGTGAGGACGAGCAGGCCGTGTCGACCGTGACCGCGGGTCCCTCGAACCCGAACGAGTACGCGATCCGGCCCGACGCCACGCTGGTGGTGTTGCCGGTGAGCACGTAGCCGTCGGTGTTGCGCGCCGGCCGATGATGGAGGCTGGGCCCGTACTCCTGGGCGATGGCGCCGACGAACACGCCCGTGTCGCTGCCGCGCAGGGTGAGCGGGTCGACGGCGACGTTCTCCAACGTCTCCCAGGCGGTCTCCAGGAGCAGCCGCTGCTGCGGGTCGGTCGCCAGCGCCTCACGCGGCGAGATCCCGAAGAACTCCGCGTCGAAGTCGGCGGCGTCGTACAGGAACCCGCCCTCGCGCACGTAGGAGGTGCCGCTGCGGTCCGGGTCGGGATGGTAGATGCCGTCGAGATCCCAGCCCCGGTCGGTGGGGAAGGGACCGATCACGTCCCGTTCCTCGCTCACCACCCGCCACAGGTCGTCCGGGGAGGCGATGCCGCCGGGAAACCGGCAGGCCATGCCCACGATCGCGATCGGTTCTCTGCCGGCGGACTCGACCTCGTGGAGACGCCGCCGGGTCTGCTGGAGCTGCAGGGTCACCCGGTTGAGGTAGGTGCGGAGCTTCTCTTCGTCGGTCATGGGAGAGGTGCCCTTCACGAGAGGCGCAGTTCGTTGTCGATCAGCTCGAAGATCTCGTCGTTCGTGGCCGCGCCGATACGGGCGAGGTCGTCTTCCGTGGCGGGCCGTGGTCCGCCCCATCTGGTCAGGAGGTCGTTCAGCCGGGCCATGACGCGCTCGCGCGTATCGGAGTCGAGGGCCTCGTCGGTGAGGGCCGCCTCGATCCGGTCCAGTTCGGCCTCCGGCTCGGGTGTCCTGGCCGGCGGGACGAGCAGGGTTCGCAGGTACGCGGCGAGTGCGAGCGGGGTGGGATGGTCGAAGACGAGGGTGGTGGGCAGTCGCAGCCCGGTGACCTTGTCGAGCCGGTTGCGGAGTTCGATGCTGCTGAGCGAGTCGAACTCCCCGTCGAGGAAGCCGCGGTCGGGATCGATGGCGTCGGAAGTCGGGTGGCCGAGCACGGTGGCCGCGGTGGACCGGACAAGTGTCAGGAGGCTGCGCAACTGGTCGGCCTCCGACCGGCCGGCCAGTTCCTCGGCGATGGATGTCGCGGGTGATGCCGTCTCCGCCACCGGTACGGCGATCCGGCGGGGCAGTCCATGTGCTGTTCCTCTCAGCAGCGGAGAGCCGGTCTCCTGGGAGTCGGGCCGGCCGATCCTGGCCGTCACCGCGACCGGCTCCGGTGCGGCCAGCGCGGCGTCGAACAGGGCGAGCGCGTACTCGGTCGGCATGGCGGGCAGGCCGGAACGGGCCAGTCTGGCCACGTCCGTCCGGGTGAGGTCGCGGGTCATGCCGCTGGTCTGCGCCCAGTGTCCCCAGGCGAGCGAGGTGGCGGGCAGGCCGTGCGCGCGGCGGTGGTGGGCGAGGGCGTCGAGGAAGGCGTTCGCGGCGGCGTAGCCCGCCTGGCCCGCGTTGCCCAGGATTCCCGCCGCGGAGGAGAACACCACGAACGCCGACAGGTCGAGCCCCCGGGTCAGCTCGTGCAGGTGCCAGGCGGCGTCGGCCTTGGGGCGGAACACGCCACGTACGCGGTCGGCGGTGAGCGAGCCGATCACCCCGTCGTCGAGCGTCCCCGCCGCGTGCACGACGGCCGTGAGGGGGTGGTCTGCCGATATAGAGGCGATCAGTGAGGACAGGGCGGCGCGGTCGGCGACGTCGGTCGCGGCGATCCGCACCTCGGCGCCCAGCGCGGTGAGTTCCGCGCGCAGTTCCGCGGCGCCCGGCGCGTCCGGGCCCTTCCGCCCGGCGAGCAGCAGGTGACGGACCCCGTACCGGGTGACGAGGTGGCGCGCGGTGATGGCGCCCAGCGTGCCGGTTCCACCGGTGAGGAGTACGGTTCCCGCCGGGTCGAGGCGGGTGGGCAGGGTGACGGCCAGTTTGCCGGTGTGCCGTGCCTGGCTGAGATGACGCAGGGCGTGATGGGCGTGCCGGGCGTCCCACGCGGTGACCGGTAGCGGCACGATCCTTCCCTCGTCGAACAGGGCGGCGAGCACGTCGAGGATCTCGGCGATCCGGTCGGGGTCCACCTCGAACAGGTCGAAGGCCTCGTACGTGACGCCGGGATGGGCCGCCGCCACGTCGGCGGGGTCGCGCTTGTCGGTCTTGCCCAGCTCGACGAACCTGCCGCCGTCCGAGAGCAGTCGCAGGGACGCGTCGGTGAACTCGTGGGCGAGGGAGTTGAGGACGACGTCGACGGAGGGGAACCCGGACTCGAAGTCGAGGGTGCGGCTGGAGGCGATGTGGTCGTCGTCGAGTCCTTGCCCGCGCAGGGTGTCCCACTTGGCGGGCGAGGCGGTTCCGTACACCTCGACCCCCCAGTGCCGGGCGAGCTGGACGGCCGCCATACCGACGCCCCCGGTGGCCGCGTGGACCAGCAGGCGCTCGCCGGGGTGGATGTCCGCCAGGTCGGCGAGACCGTGGTAGGCGGTGAGGAAGGCCACCGGCACGGTGGCGGCCTGCGCGAACGTCCATCCGGCCGGGACGCGCGTCAGGTAGCGCCGGTCGGTGACGGCGAGCGGGCCGACGGTTCCGTGGATCAGGCCCATGACACGGTCTCCGGGCGCCAGGCCGGTCACGCCGGGTCCGGTCTCCACGACGACACCCGCGCCCTCGGCACCGATTCTGGCCTCGCCGGGGTACACCCCGAGGGCGATGAGCACGTCCCGGAAGTTCAGCCCGGCCGCCCTGAGCGCGACCCGGACCTCCCCCTCGGCCAGCGGACGTTCCGCTTCGGGAGCGGGCAGCGAGGTGAGATTCGCCAGCGCGCCGGGGACGTTGACGTCCAGCCGCCAGGTCTCGTCAGGAAGGTCCAGTGCGTCTCCCGCCGGGCGGGCGAGCTTGGGCGCGAGTATCTCTCCCCCGCGTATCGCGAGCTGGCTCTCGCCCGTGGCCAGCGCCACCGCGACGGCCTCTCGCGGCTGCGAGTACGCGCCGAGGTCGAGGTCGAGCAGGACGACACGGCCGGGGAACTCGGTCTGTGCCGTGCGGCCCAGGCCCCAGATCCCTGCGTGCGCGAGGTCGTCGACGTTCTCTCCAGGATGGGTGGCGACGGCGCGGCGGGTGACGACGACCAGTTTGGTCGCCGCGAACCGCTCGTCCAGCAGCGCTTCGCGCAGCCGTTCCAGCACCGTGGCCGTTCCGGCGTGCAGTGCCTCCGGCAGCGCTGTGTTCAGCGCTGTGTCCTGTCCTTCGCCTCGTACCGTGCCGGGGGTCGTGTCTCTCCGCGTGTCTCCGGCGGCCGCCGAGATAAGCAGGACATCCGGAGCAACTTCCCCCAATGATCCTAAATCAGTAAATATCGGCACATCAGGTAGGTCGAGGCCCGCTCCGACCACCGCCCAGCGAGCCGGTGTCGACGGCAGGACGGCGGGTGCGGGCACGGAAGTGGACGCGGGTGCCCAGTCCAGCCGGTACGGCACCGCGTGGTCACGCGCGAGGGAGGCGCCGAGCCGCTCAGGCGAGGCGGGCCGGAACGTGAGGGATTCGACGGAGACGACGGGCGTGCCCGTGGCGTCGGCGGCGGTGATCCTGACCGTTTCCTGGCCGATCGGCGTGATCCGCACCCGCAGTGCGGTCGCCCCCGACGCCTCCAGCGACACCCCGTCCCACGAGAACGGCAGGTGAATGCCCTGCGGCTCGTCGGAGAAGGCGATCCCGACGACCGCGTGCAGTGCGGCGTCGAGGAGCGCCGGATGCACACCGTAGCCGTTGGCCTCGGCGAGATGCTCGGCCGGCAGCCGTACCTCGGCCAGGGTGTCGTCGCCCAGCCGCCACGCCCCCACGAGTCCTCGGAAGGCGGGGCCGTACTCGTATCCCCTGTCGGCGAGCCTCTCGTACAGACCTGCCAGATCGACGGGAACCGCTCCCCGCGGCGGCCAGGTCCCGTCCGCCTCTTCGCGGCCTGGAACGGCGGCGACCAGGGCGCCGGTGGCATGACGGGTCCAGCCGTCAGAAGGGCCGATCCTGGAGTGAACGGCGATCGGCCGGCGGCCGGAGCCGTCGTCGGCGCCGGTGAACACCTGCACCTGCACCTCGCCGCGCTCCGGGACGACGAGGGGCGCCTCCAGCGCCAGCTCGCCGAGGCTCAGCCCGCCGTGCCGGTCGGCGGCCTGCAGGGCGAGCTCGACGAACGCCGTACCGGGAAGCAGCGTGCCACCGGAGACGACATGGTCGGCGAGCCAGGGAAGGGTACGTGACGAGAGGCGTCCGGTCAGGAGCGAGCCTTCACCACCCGCGAGGTCGACCGCCGCGGCGAGCAGCGGGTGGTCCGCCGTCTCCAGCCCCGCGGCGGCGGGTCCCGAGGCGAAGGAGGAGGGATCCAGCCAGAACCGGCGTCGTTGGAAGGCGTAGGTGGGCAGGTCGACCAGCCTCGCGTCACGACCGTTCAGGGCCGCCCGCCAGTCGACGTTCACACCGTGGACGTGCAGGTGGGCGAGGGCCGAGGTGAACGCCCGGACTTCCGTACGGCCGGAAGGCGCGGGGCGGTTCCGATGGCCGGGGCCGTCGTCAGGGGCGTCAGCACGATCAGCGCGGTCGGAGCGGTCGGAGCGGTCGGAGCGGTCGGAGCGGTCGGAGCGGTCGGAGCGGTCGGAGCGGTCGGAGCGGGACGCGGCGGCGAGGGTGCGCGGCGGGGAGTCCGCGAGGCATTCGTGAGCGAGGGCGGTCAGGACCGCGTCGGGGCCGAGTTCGAGGTAGTCGGTCACACCGAGGTCACGCAGGGCCGAGATCCCGTCGTGGAAACGGACGGCCCGCCGGATGTGGCCGACCCAGTAGCCGGGGTCGCGCAGTTCGTCCGCGCCGGCCGGGCGGCCGGTGACGTTGGAGATCACCGGGATGCGCGGTGCGGCGAAGTCGAGGCCCTCCGCGACCCGCCGGAAGTCGTCGAGCACCGCGTCCATGTGCGGCGAGTGGAAGGCGTGGCTGACCCGCAGCAGCTTGGCCCCGCGGCCCTCCCCTCGCCGTCGTGTCACGATCTCCGCCACCACCGCCTCGCTCCCGGAGACGACCACGGAGTCGGGGCCGTTTACGGCCGCGATGTCGACCTCGCCGCGATGGCCGTCCAGAAGTGTCCGGATCTCCTCTTCCGTCCCCCGCAGGGCGGCCATCGCGCCGACGGCCGGAACCGCCTGCATGAGCCTGCCGCGGGCGGTGACGAGGGTCGCGGCGTCGGGCAGCGACAGGACACCCGCGACGTGGGCGGCGGCGATTTCACCCACGGAGTGGCCGATGAGGTGGTCGGGGCGCAGGCCGAAGGACTCGGCCAGCCGGTACAGGGCGACCTCGAAGGCGAAGAGCGCGGGCTGGGCGTACGCGGTCGTGTCCAGCAGTGCGGCGTCGGCGGTGTCCGGTCCGGCGAACATGACGTCGAGAATCGGGCGGTCGAGATGGTCGTCCAGGTGCGCGGCGACGGCGCCGAGGGCGTCGGCGAACACCGGGAAGGTCTCGGCGAGGTCCCTTCCCATGCCCGGACGCTGGCTGCCCTGGCCGGTGAACATGAACGCGAGCCCGCCCGACCTGGTGGCGGCACCGCGTACGACACCCGGGGCGGATCCTCCCTCGGCGAGAGAGACGAGCCCGTCCAGGAACTCCGTACGACCTCCGGCGAGCACGACGGCGCGGTGGTCCAGGGCGGCACGGGCCGTGGACAGGGTGAATCCGACGTCGGCCACGTCGAGCGAGGGGTCGGCGGCGATCCGTGCCCGCAGCCGCGCGGCCTGCTCTCGAAGAGCCTCCTCGGTCCTCGCCGAGAGGGGCCACGGGATGACACCGGAATCACGGGATTCGCCAGATTCGCGGTATTCGCCCGGATCGGTGACCGTGGCGAGATCACCGGCCCCGTCTGGCCGTTCGCGCGGCCCGGTCTCCTGCGGCGCCTGTTCCAGCACAAGGTGGGCGTTGGTGCCGCTGATACCGAAGGAGGAGACGGCGGCCCGGCGCGGGCGGCCGGTCCGTGGCCACGGGGTGGCCTCGGTGAGAAGCGAGACGGCGCCCGCCGTCCAGTCGACGTGCGGTGACGGCCGGTCGATGTGCAGGGTGGGCGGCAGGGTCGCGTGCCGGAGCGCCTGGACCATCGCGATGACGCCGGTGACGCCCGCGGCGGCCTGTGTGTGGCCGAGGTGTGATTTCGACGAGCCGAGCAGCAGCGGGCTCCCCTCACGGCGGTCACGGCCATAGGTCGCCAGCAGTGCCTGTGCCTCGATCGGGTCACCCAGCGCGGTCCCCGTCCCGTGTGCCTCGACGGCGTCGACATCGGCGGGCGAGAGCCCCGCGCCGGCGAGAGCCTCCCTGATGACCCGCTCCTGCGCGGGACCGCTGGGAGCGGTGAGCCCGTTGCTGGCGCCGTCCTGATTGACCGCGCTGCCCCGGACGACGGCGAGTACCGGATGACCGTGGCGCCGGGCGGCCGACAGCGGCTCCAGCAGGACCAGGCCGGCCGCCTCCGACCAGGCGGTGCCGTCGGCCGCGGCCGCGAACGGCTTGCACCTGCCGTCGGGCGCGAGCCCGCCCTGCCTGCTGAACTCGGTGAACATGCCCGGCGCGGACATCACCGTGACGCCACCCGCGACCGCGAGTTCACACTCCCCCGCGCGGAGCGCCTGGACCGCCAGATGCATGGCCACCAGGGAGGACGAGCAGGCGGTGTCGACGGTGATCGCGGGCCCTTCCAGCCCCAGCGTGTAGGCGAGCCTGCCCGAGGCGACGCTGGTCAGGGTGCCGGTGAGGGCGTGACCTTCGTGGCCTTCCGGCGTCTCGTGCAGGCGGGGGCCGTACTCCTGCGGAATCACGCCGACGAACACGCCCGTACGACTGCCACGCTGGCCGGAGGGGTCGAGCCCCGCCCGCTCGTAGAGCTCCCACGACGATTCGAGCAGCAGCCGCTGCTGCGGGTCCATCGCCGCGGCCTCGCGCGGACTCAGCCCGAAGAAGGCGGCGTCGAACAGGTCGGCGTCGTGGAGGAATCCTCCCTCCCCGGTGGCGGACGTGCCGGGTCCTTCGGGTGCGAGGAGCCGGTCCACGTCCCAGCCCCTGTTCTCGGGAAAGCCACCGATCACGTCCCTGCCGGACAGCAGCAGCCGCCACAGTTCCTCGGGTGATTCCGCGCCGCCGGGCCATCGGCCGCTCATCGCGACGATCGCGATCGGCTCTTCGTCCGCGGTTGTCGTCCGCGCGAGTTCCTCGGGTCCCGCCGCGGGGTCGGTGGCCTCGGCGTTCAGGTCGGCGTTCAGGTAGGCGGCGACGGCTCGCGGCGTCGGGCGGTCGTAGACGAGTGAGGCGGGCAGGCGCAGCCCGGTCGCCGCGGCGAGCCGGTCGCGGAACTCGACCCCCGCCGCCGAGTCGAAGCCCAGATCCTTGAACGTCAGATCCTCGTCGACCGCGTCCCCCGCCGCGTGGCCGAGCACGATCGCCGCGCTCGTCCTGACCAGGTCGAGGGTCGTGCGCTCCCGCGCTCCGGGTACCTCGACCGACGCGGCGGCCACGGAGACTGAGGCGTTCCCCGAGGTCTCCGCCGGTGTAACGGGAGCGGGGGCGGTGTCGATCCACAGGCGCCGGCGTTGGAAGGCGTAGGTGGGCAGATCGACCCGCCCCGCCCCGGCGCCGATGACGTCCGTCCAGCGGACGGCTCCGCCGTGGATGTGGACCCGGGCGAGCGAGGTGAGAAACTGACGCGGGTCGCCGTGACCGCGCCGTAGCGTACCGATCGCGAGCACCTCGCCGGCGCTCTCCCCTATGCCCTCGGTGAGGATCGGGTGCGGGCTGCTCTCGACGAACACGCGGTGCCCGTCGGTGACGGCGGCCAGGACCGCCTGTTCGAGCTCCACTGTCTGGCGCAGGTTGCGATACCAGTAGTCCGCGGTGAGTTCGGCCGTGTCGAGCCGGGCACCGGTGACGGTGGAGTAGAAGGCGACGGCCGACGCCCGCGGCCTGATCCCGGCCAGCTCGTCGAGGAGACGCCGCCGCAGCGGCTCCACCTGGGGCGAGTGGGACGCGTAGTCGACGGGAACGTTCCGCACCCGGACGCCCTCCCCGCGGTATTCGTCGAGGAGTTCCGCGAGCGCCTCGGCGTCGCCTGAGACCACGGTGGAGGCGGGTCCGTTGACGGCCGCGACGCCGAGTCGCCCGTCCCAGCGGGCCAGCCGTTCGCGCACCGCTCCCGCGGGAAGCAGGATGGAGGCCATCCCCCCGGTGCCCGCGATGGCCGCGATGGCCTGGCCGCGCAGGGCGACGATCGCGGCGGCGTCGTCGAGCGACAGGGCGCCGGCGATGTGGGCGGCGGCGATCTCCCCCTGCGAGTGGCCGATGACGGCGTCGGGGCGGACTCCCGCCGACTCCCACAGCCGCGCGAGCGAGACCATGACGGCGAAGAGCGCGGGCTGCACGACGTCCACCCGGTCCTGCGGTGGTGCGCCGGGCCGTCCGGTGAGCAGGTCGACCAGCGACCAGCCGACGTACGGCGCGAGGGCGTCCGCGCACGCCCGGATGTGCCGGGCGAACACCGGTGAGGTACGCAGCAGATCCGCGGCCATGCCCTCCCACTGGGATCCCTGCCCGGGGAAGACGAACACGGTGCCGCCGCCGTCGGGTTTCACGCCGCCCCGTACAAGGGAGGCCGCCTGCTCTCCGCCGGCCAGTGCCCGCAGGCCGTCGAGGAGTTCGGTTCCGTCACCCACGAGCACCGCCCGGTGTCTGAACGCCGTCCGGGTCGTGGCGAGCGAGAACGCCACGTCCGCCGGAGCGAGGGAGTCACGCGCGGTGAGGAGGTCGCGCAGCCGCCCTGCCTGCTCGCGCAGCGCGGTCTCGCTCGCACCCGACAGCACCCACGGCACCACCTCGGCCTCGCCCGGCTCCCGCGCGGCCCGCGAGAACAGCCGCTCCCCGCTCGTTTCCGAGAGCACACCGGTTTCGGCGGGCGGTGGTTCCGCGAGCACGACATGGCAGTTGGTACCGCCCATGCCGAACGAGCTGACCCCGGCGACGAGCGGCCGGTCCTGCCTCGGCCAGGGGCCGGTGCCCGACTGCACGCGCAGGTTGAGGCGATCGAAGGGGATGTCCGGGTTCGGCGTCTCGAAGTTGAGGCTGGCGGGGATCCGCCGGTGCACGATGCTCAGCGCCGCCTTGAGCAGGCCGACGATTCCCGAGGCGCCCTCCAGGTGCCCGACGTTCGTCTTGGCCGATCCGACCACGAGGGGGTCGGCGGAGGCCCGGTCCGCTCCCAGCGCGACGCCGAGCGCCGCGGCCTCGATCGGATCTCCGACCCTCGTCCCGGTGCCGTGGAGTTCGACGTACTGAACGGCATCGGGCGCCACCCCCGCGCGTTCGGTGGCGAGCCGGATCACCTCGGCCTGCGCGGCCGGGTTCGGCACGGTGAGACCGCCGGTCCCGCCGCCGGCACCGTCGGCCCTGCCGCCCGGGTCGCCGTCGTTGTTGACGGCGCTGCCACGGATGACGCAGTGAATCCGGTCGCCGTCGGCGACGGCCCTGGCCAGCGGCTTGAGGACGACGACGCCTCCCCCCTCGCCGCGCACGTAGCCGTTCGCGCGGGCGTCGAAGGTGAAGCAGCGCCCGTCCGGCGAGAGCCCGCCGAACTTCTCGGCGGCGATGGTGGCCTCGACGACGATGTTCAGGTTGACACCTGCCGCGATCGCGAGGGTCGACTCGCCCCCGCGCAGGCTCTCGGCGGCGAGATGGACCGCCACCAGGGACGAGGACTGGGCGGAGTCGACCGTCAGGCTCGGTCCTCGGAGCCCCAGCGCGTAGGAGACGCGATTGGCGATGAGGCCGCGGTTGAGCCCGGTCATCGTGTGGCGGGTGATGGCGCCCGTTCCCTGCCGGTGCAGGAGGGTGGCGTAGTCGGCCGCGATGGCACCGACGAAGACGCCGGTGAGGGTGGCCGCCAGGTCGGCGGGCAGGATCCCGGCGTCCTCCAGCGCCTCCCAGGCCAGCTCCAGGACGAGGCGCTGTTGCGGGTCCATCGCCGCCGCCTCGCGCGGGGAGATCGCGAAGAATTCGGGGTCGAAGCGGTCGACGTCGTCGAGGAACCCGCCGAACCGAGGAGTCCGCACTTTCTCGTCCCAGCGGTCGGCGGGCACCTCCGTGATCGCGGAGCGTTCCTCACGCAGCAGATTCCAGAACGCTCCCGGATCGGGGGCGTGCGGCAGCCGACATGCCATTCCGATGATGGCGATCGCGTCGGCCGAACCGTTTCCCCATTCATTCGACGCCGAACGGCCGATACTCATCTTTGCTCCATGTCATGAACCGGCGAGAAATGCTGGAACAATTCTCGCCATTCGGTTCCGAATGGAGCACCCCTAGCAACCCCTAAGGGTGGTTAATCCAGGAAAGCCGGAAGGTCGGCCCGGCGGGAAACGCCGAGCTTCCGGTAAATATTCGTCAGGTGCTGCTCGACCGTGCTCACCGTGACGTAAAGCTTTTCGGAGATCCGCCGGTTCGTATATCCCTGGGAGGCCAGGGCCGCGACCCTGCGCTCGGCGTCGCTGAGGTCCACCTCGCCGGGGCCCGCGGGGGCGGGACTCTCCGATGGGTCCGGCACACCCCGCGAAAGTACGCCGGTCAGCGACTCGGCACCGCAGGAGCTCGCGATGTGGCGAGCCCTGCGCTGGACGGCCCTGGCCCGGTGGGACTCACCGAGACGGGAGTGGGCGCGGCCGAGCTCCGCGAGCGCGAGGGCCAGCTCGAACTGGTCCTGGACGGTCTGCAGGATTTTCACCGCCTCCTCCAGAACGGCCGGGCGCGCCTCGACGGCGAGCGTCGCGGCCCGCAGGCGTGTCGCGATGCCCCTGGTACGGGTGACCGCGCCGCCCAGAAAGGCCAGCTGATCAGCGACGAGCGTCGCGGCCTCCTTGATCCGGCCGAGGTCCAGACAGGCTCGGGCGGCACCGAGACGCCAGGCGGCGATCCCCGGCAGGTCGACGTCCCAGCGCTCCATGAGATCGCCGCAGGCCCGGAAGTCGGCGAGGGCGGCCTCGGCGGCACCGGTCGCCAGCCGGTAGCCACCGCGAGCGAACAGGTAGTGCAGCCCGACGGGCGTGTCGAACATCGCCTGGGGAACCGGTACGGCCAGGTAGCGGGCGGCGTCCTCGTACTTGCCCATACCGACCTTCGCGGTCACCATGGCCGCGAGCGGGAAGCCGAGGGCCACTCCCCAGCTGGTCACCGGCATGTGGGTGAGCGCCGCGTGGGCGCATCGTTCCGCCTCCTGGAGCCGGCCTTGACGAACCGCGATCTCGGCTCGGATCGCCGCGAACATCCCCTGCCAGCTGGGGGCACAGTGGGTCGTGGTCTGTTCGAGCAGCGGCTCGCACCACCGCCGGGCCAGGTCCGTCCGGTCGGCGTAGATCAGGGTCATGAGCGCGGCGGTGAGCGAGTCCAGCGCGGTCTTCCCCATGGGGCACAGCCGCAGGACCTGCTCGGCACGGGTGACGGCCTTCTGATCCTCATGCCCGGTCAGGAAGGCCGACAGCACCCGCACCCCCTCCAGGCCGGTGACCACCTCGACCTCGGCGGCACCGTCCAGGCCGCGATCCGCTCCGGACCGGTGAGTCCGCAGGCCCGGATACCAGCAGGAGACCCAATCGATCACCTCGTGGAACGGTCCCGCGAGCTCCGTGCCCGAGTCCACGAGGTCACCGAGTTTGCGCAGTGTCCGCGTGGCCTGCTCCACATGGCCTCGCCAGAGCAGTCGCCGCACCGACCGCGGCGTACCGGCCTCCCCGATAAGGGATCTTTCCCGAAGCCATCGGTCGAACAGGTCCGCGACCCGCGCCGATGTCTTCTCGTCGAATTCCGCGTCGCCGAAGACTTCCCTGAGCAATTCCAGGGAGGAGGTGAGCGGGAGGGCGGGGGGACGTGATAATTCACGAGCCGTCGCTCTCCCGGCGCCACTTTCACGGCGCGGCGCGTCCGCCGGCCACTCGATTTCAACCTGAGAACCCATTAATTCCACACGACTCTCCGCCGAGAAAAGAAGCAGCGGTCGTCGATGCGATTTTCGCATCCTGCACCGGCCGCAAAGAATCAACGCCTTCCGTTCGGCCCAGCCGTCACCGTCGTCCCCGAGTCGACCCCGTGCCGTGCCATCGCGTTCCCGACCCCACCCCCTATTGTCTATATTTCCTACTAAGTAACCATAAAATACCCTGAGGAGTCAAGCCGGGCAGGGGCCACCGCCCCGCTGCCTTCGGGAAACGGGCAAGCCCCTTCCTGCGGCCGGTGAAAACCTGTGGCGGGGCGGCGGGGAGCGGTGCCAGGGTTCCCGGATGACCGTACCTCGCGTTGATCTGCTCATCCGGCAACTCGACATCGCATGGGCGCTGTTCGAGTATCACCTGAAGGACCTCGACGACCCGGCCTGCCTCTGGGAACCCGCGCCCGGCTGCTGGACCGTCCGGCCCGACGACCGGGGCCGCTGGACGGCCGACTGGGAGGTGCCCGAGCCCGATCCCGCGCCGGTCGTCTCGATCGGTTGGCTGACCTGGCACATCGGTTTCTGGTGGACGACCACCCTCGGGCACTGTTTCGGATCCGGGGCGCCCGAGCGCGAGGAGATCACCTGGCCGGGCACCGCCACGGCCGCGGCCGACTGGCTGCGCGCTCTGAAGGACGACTGGCGGGCGGCGCTGCTGCCGCTCACCGACGCCGACCTCGACTCGTCCGACAGGACCGCCGGCCTGCCGTGGGGGCAGGATCAGCGGCTGGTCGACATAGCGGGCTGGGTCACCGTCGAGCTGACCAAGAACGTCTCCGAGATCGGCCTCGTCCGCCACCTTCACCAAGCACTGGGCCCGTCCTTACGAGATGCGAACGTCGTCGCGGTGTCCCCCTCCCACGAGCCGGGGCGGGGATAGCGTCGCCGCATGAGGACACTGGTCACCGGTTCCGCCGGGTTCATCGGAAGTCATGTGATCGAGGCCCTGGAGGAGGCCGGGCACGAGGTCGTCGGTCTCGACATACGGGCCGGTGGCGGGGATGTGCGCGACGACGCGGCGCTGGACCGCGTGCTGGGCGGTGTCGACGCCGTGGTGCACCAGGCGGCGAAGGTGGGGCTCGGAGTGGATGTGTCCGACCTGCCGGACTACGCCTCGGTGAACGTGCTGGGCACCGCCACGCTGCTGGCCGCGATGGCGCGGCACGGCGTCGAGCGGCTGGTGCTGGCCTCGTCGATGGTGGTGTACGGCGAGGGCGCCTACGACTGCGCGACCCACGGCAGGGTACGGCCCGGCCCCAGGACCCGCGACGACCTCGTCCGGGGGGAGTTCGAACCCCGGTGCCCGAGCTGCGGACTCTCCGTGACGTGCGCCGTCATCGGTGAGGACGCCCCGGCCGACCCGCGCAACGCCTACGCCACGACCAAGCTCGCCCAGGAGCATCTGGCGGCGAACTGGGCGCGCGAGACGCGCGGCGCCGCCGTCGCGTTGCGCTACCACAACGTGTACGGGCCCCGGATGCCGCGCGACACCCCGTACGCGGGGGTGGCGGCGATCTTCCGGTCGGCGCTGGAGGCGGGCCGGGCCCCTCGCGTGTTCGAGGACGGCCGCCAGCTCCGGGACTTCGTGCATGTGCGCGATGTGGCGGCGGCCAACCTCGCGGCGCTCTGCGCGCTCGGCTCGTCGGCCGGGGGAACGCTCACCGCCTACAACATCGCGAGCGGGGAGCCGCACACGGTCGGGGAGATGGCCGCGGCGCTCGCGGACGAGCGCGGCGGCCCGGTGCCCGTGACCACCGGCGAGTACCGGCTGGGCGACGTACGGCACATCGTCGCCAGCCCGGAACGCGCGCGGGCCGAGCTGGGCTTTCGCGCCACCATCCCGTTCGCGGACGGGATGAAGGAGTTCGCCGGCGCCCCGCTCGGCTGACGGGAGTCACCGGGTCGGCTGATCGGGCGGACTCGACGCCTGACAGCCGCCGGTGAGTGAGCGCTTTCTGCGGCTGGACCGATGTCGAGCCCCGAAGGCGGACCGGTCACCAGGGGGAGATGACGAGTCCCTGCAGCAGGAGCCCCGTCAGGGCCTGGGCGGCGAGCCAGCGGCGGCTCGGGGACCAGGCCGCCGCCAGGACGATCCAGGTGGCGTAGGGCACCCAGATGCGCTCGACCTCTCCCCTGGTCACCCCGCTGACGTCGAGGGCGAGCACGGCCACGATCGCCGCCGCGACCAGGGCGCGCGCGTCACCGGACACCGCCCGCAGCAGAGCGGGCACGCCGCGGGGCACCGTCCCCAGCGGGGCACGCGCGCCGCCTGGCGCCATCCGCGCCAGGCCCGCGGCGGTCGCCGGGCCGGTCAGCAGGGCGAGCACGGCCAGGTTGGCGACGAGGAAGTAGAGGTAGGGCCGCGCCGCGCCGGGGTCGGCGGTCCACTCCGCGTGGGTGGCGAGCACTCCGGCCGGCCAGAGGAAGCCTCCCGCGGCGAAGGCGGCCGTAACCGCCGCCACCCCCGCCAGGCAGGCGACCGCGCTCGCGCGGGAGATCCGGGCGACGACGGCGGCGACCACCGGGATCAGCAGGTAGGGCACGAGACCGTAGCTGAGGTACGGCAACGCCCCCAGCAGTACTCCGGCCGCCACCCCGGAAAGGAGGCGCGTCCTGCCCGCGCCTCCGGACACCAGCAGTGCCACCCCCCAGGCGCCCACCCCCGCGAAGAAGGCGTCCATACTCGTGGCGATCCAGACCGCGGCGGGGCTCAAGGCGAGGTACGGCAACGCGCGTCTGGCCGCCTCCTCCCCCGCGACGCTCCGGACGGTGACCGCGACCGCCACGACCGTCGAGCAGCCGACCAGCACGACCAGTACCGCCGCCCAGAACGGACCGGGCAGTCCCACCCTCGCCAGGGCCCAGAGCACCAGCACGGGCAACGGCGGATGTCCTCGCACATGGGTGGGATAGCCGGGAAGCCGCTCGGTGAAGGAGCCCAGCCAGCCCAGCGGGTCGTCTCCCACGGCGGGCAGCACGGCCGGATACTCGTGAGGGCCGGTGAACGGCCTGGTCAGTCCCTCGCCGGAGACGGCGAGCAGCACCGTCCAGGCCAGAGCCGTGCCGTAGGCGAGGAGCAGGGCGGCGCCGAAGCGCGACCGCGCGGTCAGGACGGGCAGTACGGCGACCGCGAGGGCGCCGAGGAGCAGAGGCGGCAGAAGCGAGACCGACGGCGTGCGGAAGTGTCCGTGCAGGGGTGGCAGGTGATCGATGGGCAGCATGCCCAGCGCGTGCAGGACGGCCCCGGCGGCGAACGCCGCGACGACGAGCGAGACCCAGACGGCGAGCGCCCGCCCGCTCCGGCGGCCGCCGGGGTCATCGGGAGCGGAGGGAGCAACGGCCGCACGCGGACCCTCGACCTGCCTGCGGGAGAGTTTGATCACCCTCCCACACTAGGTACGGGCCGCTTTCTTTCCCTGACACGTCACTACTCCGTAAGAGTTGACGGGCCTTGTCGACCTTAGCGTTCTCAAACATGAAGATCGATGTTGTGCTCCCGTGCCTGGACGAGGAGACGGCTCTGCCGTGGGTGCTGGAGCGCATGCCCGACGGTTACCGGCCGATCGTGGTGGACAACGGTTCCACGGACGGATCGGCGCGGGTCGCGGCCGAGCTGGGAGCGCTGGTGGTGAGTGAGCCCAGACGCGGGTTCGGTGCCGCCTGTCACGCGGGACTGCTCGCCTCGACCGGCGAGGTGGTGTGCTTCATGGACGCCGACGCGTCCCTGGACCCGGGCCAGCTCCCTCGGGTGACCGAGCCGGTCGTCTCAGGTCGCGCCGACCTGATGCTCGGCAGGCGGGTTCCCGTGCCGGGAGCGGCCTGGCCGCTGCACGCGCGGCTGGGCAACGCCTTTCTCGGCCGGCGGCTGGCCGGGCGTACCGGCACCAGGCTCCGCGACATCGGCCCGATGCGCGCCTGCCGCCGCGCGGACCTCCTCGCCCTGAACCTGACCGACCGGCGTTTCGGCTACCCGTTGGAGATGGTGCTGCGCGCGGCCGACCAGGGCTGGCGGATCGCCGAGACCGGGGTGGCCTACCTGCCTCGCGCCGGGCGGTCCAAGGTCACCGGCACCGTACGCGGCACGCTGCGCGCGATCGGTGACATGCGCAAGGTCATGAGCGAACCGGGCGGCGCGCGATGACCGGCGACCGGAACGCGCCGCGGCGGGACCCGCACACCCGCGACGCCCGGAACACGACGCGACAGAGCGCGCCCTTCAAGGACGGCGTCCCGAACACGACACGGCGAACCGCCAGCCCCCGGGACGGCGAGCGGCGTGACGTGGTCGGCGCCGGGCAGGGCGGCCGAGCAGGCGGAGGTCAGGCCGTCCAGGCGGGCGACGGCCAGATCGTCGTCATCGCCAAGGAGCCGGTGGCGGGCGAGGTCAAGACCAGGCTCACCCCGCCGTTCAGCCCCGAGGAGGCCGCGACCCTGGCCACCGCCGCACTGGCCGACACCCTGGGCGCGGTGGCCGACGCTCCGGCACGCCACCGGGTGCTGGCGCTGCGCGGCGACATCGGCCCTTGGCTGCCGCCGGGTTTCACCGTCCTGCCGCAGCGGGGTGCCGGGCTGGACGAGCGGCTCGCCGCCGCCTTCGAGGACGCGTACCACTCCCGCCCCCTGCCCATGGTTCTGATCGGCATGGACACCCCGCAGGTCACCCCGGCGCTCCTGACCGACGCGATGGCCGGGCTCGCCACCCGCGACGCCGTGTTCGGCCCCGCCGCCGACGGCGGCTTCTGGCTGCTCGGCCTGCGCCGGCCCGACCCCGCGCTCCTGCTCGGGGTGCCGATGTCGCGGCCCACGACCGGCGCCGCCCAGCTGCTGCGGCTGCGTGCGGCGGGCCTGTCGGTGGGCATGCTCCCTCTCCTGCGGGACGTGGACACCGCCGACGACGCCGCGGCGGTCGCGGCCCAGGCGCCCGCGTCCTGCTTCGCGACCGTCCTCGCCGCGCTCGGGACGAGGGCGATCCGGTGACCGGGCGACCGTACGACGCGCCGCCCGCCGCCCGGAGGGCACGGGTGATCCGGTGATCGGGCAGCTCTACGAGAAGTCCCTGGCGGGCGCCACCGTCGAGATGGAGTACGCCGACGGCAGGACCGCGCCCCTCGACGCGGCCCGCTGGCTCGCCCCGATCGACGGGGACGAGGCCATGCTGTCGCGGTGCGCGGCCCCCACCCTGGACGTCGGGTCCGGTCCCGGCCGCCTCACCGTCGCACTCGCGCGGCGAGGCGTTCCCGCCCTGGGCGTCGACATCGCCCCCTACGCCGTCCGGCTCACCCGGCGCGCGGGAGGCCGGGCGATCTGCCGCGACGTCTTCGACCACCTGCCCGGCCACGGCCGCTGGGCCACCGTGCTGCTCGCCGACGGCAACATCGGGATCGGCGGCGCCCCGGACGCCCTGCTGCGCAGGGTCCGCGAGCTGGTACGGCCCGGGGGCGAGGTCATCGCCGAGGTTCAGCCACCGAGCGCGTCGGGCCGCGTCGAGCATCTGCGGCTGCGCGGCCGCGAGCTCGCCGGCCCGTGGTTCGGCTGGGCCACCGTGTCCGTCTCCGACCTGGGAACCCTCGCCGGGCGTAACGGTTTCTCCCGGGTGGACTCGTGGAAGGAGGCCGGAAGGTGGTTCGCGAGCCTGCGCTGACGGGGAAGGTCCACCGGAACGCCACGCTCGGAGGGCGTCGTTCCTTTCTTCGGCGTTGTGCCGTTCGAACGCGTCGGGAGGTGACGCACCGCGCCTTCCGGCATCACAGGTCGGCGACGACGCTCGCCATATGACATGCCGATGGACAGCGGCGGATCGAATTCGTCGATTATCGACAAAGGCTCACCGGGGGTGAGCCGACGGCGAACGGGGCATCCCGTCTCCCGGAGCGCTGCCCCGCGGAGGAGAATCGATCCCCATGTCCGGGGAACTCTCGTGTCGTGCGGATCCCTTAGCGCCTGAAGACAAGCCGCCACGGCATCAGGGCCGATTCCCACTGCACCCGGAGGCTCATCTTCGAGTCACCCGCCCGGCGGTCGGAGAAATGGATGGGGATCTCGACGATCGTCATTCCGGCCCTGATCGCCCGATAGTGCATCTCCACCTGGAAGCTGTAACCCCCCGAGGAGATCGTGCCGAGGTCCAGGGCGGTGAGGCTTTCCGCCCGCCAGATCTTGAACCCGGCGGTCACGTCCCGCAGCCCGAGGCGCAGGATGGTGCGGACGTAGAAGTTCGCCCACCTCGACAGGGCCCGCCGCCACAGGCTCCACTCGGCGGCCAGCGTCCCGCCCGGCACGTACCGGCTGCCGATCACGCACGCCGCCCCCGTCGCCCGCGCGGTCTCCAGCAGACGCGGAACGGCGTCGACGGGGTGCGAGAAGTCGGCGTCCATCTGCACCACGAACTCCGCCCCCGCAGAGAGCGCGGTCTCCATGCCGTCGACGTAGGCGCGCCCGAGCCCTTCCCTGACCTGCCGGTGCACCACGTCGACCCGGCCGGGGTGCGCGGCGGCCAGTCGGTCGGCCACCTGGCCCGTACCGTCCGGGGAGTCGTCGTCGACCACCAGGATTCGCAGGCCGTCGAGCGGCAACGCGAGCAGGGCCTCCGCGATCGACGGAAGGTTGTCCGCCTCGTTGAACGTCGGGATCACGACGGTGACGGTGGCCATGGTCGGGGTCAGGGCCTTCCGGGATCGATGGTCGGATGTTCTTCGCCGCGAACGACGTGGCGCCGCCTTCCGGTGATGTCCGACACCGGAAGGGACGAAGATCAACCCAATGCTAGCGGCCGCGCCGTTCCCCTCCCGACCGAAGGTCACCGCACGTCGTGTCGCCATGAGTATGAGCAGGAAAAACCCATTGCGCTCACATCAGGTCGACGTATTCTAAAGGATCATCCATTCATAATGGAACCGGGCGGCGACCGATTATCGCGGGGACATTATGCGGGCCGAATCCATGTCGGCCGGCCAACCCCTGGAAATCGCCTGTGACGAGTCCGGTTCGGAGGGTGAGAATCTCATCGGGGGAACACCGATGTTTTCACGCACGCCGGCCTGTGCCTGGACGTCGAGTCGGCGGCCGGCCGCATTCGGGAGATACAAAAAATGGCGCCCTCTCCAGCGGTGGAATACAAGGCCGATCTTCTGCTCCGCGAGAAGAACGGGCCGGCGAGGTACCGGAACGGCGCGGAAGACAGCGTCGGGCGAGCTCAACGGCCGGGGTGACGCGGAGCTCACCGCTCTGCTGCGGCCGCACGTGGATTCGTTCTCGGTCTGGGGAGACCACCGGAGCCGGTCCCTGTGGAGCCCGCCCCCGGCACCCGTTCGCAAGGCCCGGGCGACTCCCCCCGGCGTGCGACCAGGTTGCATTACTGGATAGCGATAGTATCTACTATTGGATAGTTCAACTATCCGAGTAAGAGGTGCGTCGATGTCCGCATTCGTGGTTGAAATCGTTCTCGTGGCCGCCACCCTCGGCTTCCGAGCGCTGGGCGCGCTCGGCGCCCGCCGCTTCGCCACCTGGCCGGTGAGCGCGGCACACGGGATGGCCGCCATGCTCGTCGTCACCGCCACCGCGCACTTCGTCCCGGCCGAGGTGACCTTCATGCCCAACCACGCCGACCTGGTGCGCATGGTGCCGCCCGTCGTGCCGTTCCCCGGCGCCGTGGTCTACGCGACCGGCGTACTGGAACTCCTCGGCGCCGCGGGACTCGTGGTCGCCGCGACACGCCGGGCCGCCGGGATCGGCCTGGCCGCTCTCTACGTGCTGCTGCTTCCTGCCAACGTCTACGCGGCCGTCGCCGACGTCCCCTTCAACGGCGACGAGGCGACGCCCCTGTGGCTCAGGATCCCGCAACAGGTCGTGTACATCGCCGTCGCCCTCTGGGCGGCCAGGTCGGCCGACACCACCCTGACCCGCCCCACCCGGACCGCGCGATCTCTCCGCGCCGAGAGCTCGGAGTCCGCGACCCGCTGAGCAGCGGACGTCTCGCGGAACAGGCCGCCGTCCGGCGCCAAGGCCAGGCCGCGAGAAAAAGAACTGACCGGCCTTGGCGACGAGTCCGGGACGGCGGCCCTTCTCATTCCTCCCGCAGCCCCTCCGGCCGCAGCGTCCGGCGCAGGATCGGCCGGGCGGCCCGCGCCACCAGCACCGCGGCCAGCACGCCGATCCCCACCATGAGCATCGCCCGGGCAGCGGCGACGGAGAGCGCCGCCGGCAGGTAGATGTCCGCCAGCGACAGGACGACCACTGCCACCCCCGCGACGGCGGCCACGACGCACACCGGCAGCGCCGCGATGAGCGCCTGCCGGGTGAGGACCCGGCCCAGCGCGAAGCCGGGCGCGCCCGAGGCGGCCAGGGCCGCGAACGAGCGCCGGTGATCCAGCAGGTCCTCCGCCTGGTGCACCACGAGGGCGGCGGCCGAGGTGACCAGCGCGATCAGCAGGGCGAGGTCGACGAGCAGATAGGCCACACCCCAGGAGTGATTGATGCCGCCCCGGAGAAGGATCTGCCCCTGCTGGGCACCGACCGCGGAACCGAAGAACACGGTCAGCCCCACCACCGCCAGCGCGCGGGCCCACCCCCGGGGGTCGGCCCCGACAATCCGGGCGGCCAGCAGGGTCTCGGCCGACCCGGTGCGGTCGCCGATCCGCCGGGCGGCGGCCCTGATCAACCACGAGGCGGCGAGGACCAGGCCGAACAGCAGGAGCACCACGCCGGCGGTCATGGACAGCGCCGCCCCGTACGGCACGACGGGGATCTTGTTCTTGAGTCCGGCGACGAACATCACGGCACCCGCCGCGGCCAGCGCCAGGTCGGACGCCCTGGGACCGGCCGGGGGCGTCCGCCGGACCACGCCCAGCGGTGAGGCCACCACGTGCCGTCCCGCCCTCAGCCCGGACAGCGTCCCGGCGAGCAGCACCACCGCGAGGATCGCCAGGATCTGCGCCGGTGGGACACGGGGCACCGCACCCTCCAGTGACCACGCCGACACCAGGTGCGCCACCAGGTACAGCGCGACGCCGGACACCCCGCCCAGCAGGAACCGCCACCCGCTCTCGTACGCCCCGAGCAGGCGCACCTCGCGCGGCGTGGCCCCGGCCAGCCGGAGCGCGGCGAGCCTGCGCTCCCTCGTCGCGGTGGCCAGCCGGCTCACCTGATGGACGAAGGCCATGGTGGGCACGACCAGCAGGGCCAGCGTCAGCGCGGTGACGAGCCGCGCCTCCCTGCCGGAGAAGAAGCCGAGATACTCGATCCGCCTCTCGACGAGAAACCCCTCGGGGTGGCGCGAGAAGCCGAGCCCGAACGCCAGCAGGTTCGCCGCCACGCACAGCAGGAAGGTCGCGAGCGCCGCCCCCGCGGCCATGAGACGCCCCCGCACCCGCTCGCGCCGCGACCCGCCCCTGGCGAGCATCCGCATCACGGTGATCACACGGTCACCCCGGCCGTCCTGCCGTCGCGCAGCACGATCTCCCGGTCGGCGTAGGCGGCCACCCGGTTGTCGTGGGTGACGATCACCAGGGTGGTGCCGTCCGCGCGTGCCGTGCCGACGAGCTCGTCCATCACCCGTTCACCGGCCAGCGAGTCGAGCGCGCCGGTCGGCTCGTCGGCGAAGACCACCCGTGGACCGGTGACCAGGGCGCGGGCCACGGCGACCCGCTGCAGCTGTCCGCCGGACAGCTCGCCGGGGCGCCGAGCCGCGCAGTCGGCCACCTCCAGCCGCTCCAGCCGCGACCGGGCGGCCAGCAGCGACTCCTGGCGTCCGTGCCGGTTGAACAGCAGCGGCAGCGCCACGTTCTCCTCGGCGGTCAGCTCGGGGACGAGCCCGCCTGACTGGAAGACGACACCGAAGCTCTGCCTGCGCAGCATCGTCCGGTCGGCGTCGTCGAGGGTGTCGACGCGCCGCCCGTCGAAATGGACCTCCCCCGACTCGGGACGGATGATCCCGGCCAGGCAGTGCAGCAGGGTCGACTTGCCGGAGCCACTCGGGCCGGTGATCGCGACGATCTCCCCGTCGCCGATCTCCAGGGACACGCCGTCCAGTGCAACGGTCCTGCCGAAGGTCTTGCGTAACGCACGTGCCTCAAGCATCGATCTCCTCCTTGAGATCCGCGAGTCGTTCCATGGCCGTCTCGATCCAGCGCAGGTCGGCGTCGAGGTGCTGAAGGGCGTAGTCGGCGGCGAGCGCCTGCGCGGGGGACCCAGAGGTCCGCTCCGCGGTGAGTTCGCGCATCCGCGCCAGGTGGGCCGCGCGCTGCCTGACCAGGTAGCCGTCGGCGGCGCCTCCGGCCACGATCGCCACCACCACGCGCGAGACGAGCGTGCTGGAAACGTGCGGCGCGGGTGTCTCCACCTGCTCCAGCCACCGGGTCAGCTCTGCCAGCCCCTCCTCGGTGAGCGCGTACACCGTGCGCTCGGGACCGCTCTCCTGCACGGTCTCCGCCACCTCGGCGAAGCCGTCCCTCTGCAGGCGCTGCAACGTCGCGTAGACCTGCCCGTACGCGAGCGGCCTGGCGCCCGGCAGGCGCTGGTCGTGCTCGCGTTTGAGTTCGTACCCGTGCTTGGGCCGCTCCGCGAGCAGCCCGAGCATCACGTGTCCTGTAGACATGATCGGGACTATACATTCAATACATACACTGAGCGAATAGACAAAGGCCGATCGTCTTGCGCCGGGGAAGACGATCGCCGGCGTCGTTGGAACAGACCTCGGTAACAGGTGAATCCGCGACGCCGGTCGTCATGTCGGCGGGTCCTGCGGCGTCATGCGGAAGGCGTGCGCGTGCTCGGCCCCCGGTCGCGGAAGGCGCACCCGGTCACGGAAGGTACGCGCCGCGTTTTCCGGTGGCCTCCCGTACCCGCGGGGAGTTCTCGCTCGCGGTGACCGGGAAACGCGGCGTTGCTCCGATGCGTTTGTGGCATTACGGTTGACCTTGTGACTGCCGGGTCGGCCTTGGGCCAACAGCGAGTAGGGCACCCGGCCGAGGCGTGAGCCCCGGGCGGGCCAGAGGCCCTCCCCTTTTCCTCCCGCGCTCTCAGCGCGACGTTTCTCCGTGGACGCGACCTGGATCTCTCCTTCGCGGTCTCCACGTCTCATGTAGCCCGCGCGTGTGATTCCCACCGGTTTTCCATGGTCCGGTGGCTTCCACGTCCCGCGTGACGCCCACCTGCTCTCGCGGCACAGGTCACCGCGGGTTTCGCACCGTTCGTGAACCGGCCCCGGCGATGAATCGCCGACCGGGCCGGGCACCCGGCGCGCCTTCCTGATTTCCCGCACCACGGTCGCGGTCGCCCCGTGGTGATTTCGTCCTGCCCATCGGACGGTCCTTCGTCATGCCCGCGAACAGTCGCGGGACCATCGATTCCGGAGAAGAAAACAAAGAATGCCCAACGAATTCAACCAGCAGATCATCGAGGAGTTCCGCGCCAACGGCGGGCGGGTCGGCGGCCCCTTCGAGGGGGCCCGGCTGCTCCTGCTCACCACCGTCGGGGCGCGGTCCGGCGCCCGGCACACGACCCCGCTCGGCTACCTTCCCGACGGTGGCGCCCGGGTCCTGGTCATCGCCTCGGCCGGGGGCGCGCCGAACCACCCCGCCTGGTTCCACAACCTGGTGGCCGACCCTCTCGTCACGGTCGAGGACGGCATCTTCACCTACCAGGCGCGGGCCGTCGTCCTGGAGGGCGCCGAACGCGACCGCGTCTTCGCCCGAGCGGCCGAGGCCGACCCCGGGTGGGCCGAGTACCAGGCCAAGACGGCGCGTGTCATCCCGGTGGTCGCCCTCCAGCAGGTCGGCGGCGGGCCGCCGAAGGGGTCGTCGGCGGGCGCGACCCTCAGAATGGTCCACGAAGCGTTCCGGCGAGAGCTCGCCCTGATCCGCAAGGAGGTCACCGAGTCGGGTCCCGGACTCGGCGCCCAGCTGCGGGTGAACTGCCTCACCCTCTGCCAGGGGCTGCACAACCACCACACCGGTGAGGACATCGCGCTGTTCCCCTTCCTCGCCGGGAGCCACCCCGAGCTCGCCCCGACCCTGGAGCGGCTGAGCCGGGAACACGAGAAGATCGCGGCTCTCGTGGAGGAGTTGCGGGACGTCATCTCCGCCGAGGGCGCGGATCCGCTGCCGGTGCTCCCCGAGGTCGAGCGGCTCACGGACGAGCTGGAAAGGCACCTGGCCTACGAGGAGGAGCAGCTGCTCCCGATCCTCGGCGCGTAGCACCCCGCCGCCCGCGTACCGGTGACGTTCGCCGTCGGCCGGTGCGCGGGTCACGCGCCTGAGGACGCGTCGTGCGCCCGTGTCCGGCCGTCCTCGGGCCCGCCCCCTCTGTTTGCCGGTTCGGCAACTAAGTTTGCCGGATTCGGGGAGTTCGGCGGAGTATTCACGGCGAACGGAGGTACTACACACATGACCGTACAAGCGGAACAGGCCGTGACGTCCACCCCCGCGGGTGAGGAGCGGCGCTACGACGTCGTGGTCGTCGGCGGTGGCGCCGCCGGGCTGAGCGGGGCGCTGACCCTGGCCCGTGCGCGGCGCTCGGTGCTGGTGATCGACGCGGGCCGGCCGCGCAACGCTCCGGCCTCCCACGTCCACTCCTACCTGACGCGCGACGGCATGCCCCCCTCGGAGCTGGTGGCCGCGGGACGCGCGGAGGTGACCCGCTACGGCGGCGAGATCATGCAAGGTGACGTCGTGGCAGCCGAGCGCCTGGACACCGGAGGTTTCCGCGTCGCCGTCGACGGCGGGATCTCGGTCGCGGCGGACCGGCTGCTCGTGACCACCGGCCTCGTCGACGAACTGCCCGAGGTGCCGGGCCTGCGGGAACGCTGGGGGCGCGAGGTCCTGCACTGCCCGTACTGCCACGGCTGGGAGGTGCGCGACCAGGCGATCGGCGTCCTCGCCACCGGGCCGTTCGCGGTTCACCAGGCCCTGCTGTGGCGGCAGTGGAGCAGGGACGTGACCTTCTTCTCGCACACCGCGCCCGAGTTCGGCGCCGAGGAGTACGAGCAGCTCGCCGCCCGCGACATCGCCGTGGTCGACGGGCCGGTGACGGCGCTGGAGGTGGCGGACGACCGGCTCAGCGGCGTACGCCTGGCCGACGGCCGGGTGGTCCCCGTTCAAGCTCTCGTGGTGACCCCGCGCTTCACCGCCCGCTCCGGTCTTCTCACCGGCCTGGGCCTGGAGACGACCGACCAGGAGATGGGCGGGCACGTGTTCGGCAGCTACGTCGCCGCCGACCCGTCCGGGGCGACGGCACTGCCCGGGGTGTGGGTGGCGGGAAACGTCACCGCGCTCACCGAGCAGGTGATCGGCGCCGCCGCGGCGGGCGGGCGTGCCGCCGCCGCGATCAACGCCGACCTGATCGCCGAGGAGACCCGCCGGGCCGTCGCCGCCCGCCGCGACTCCGGCCGGCACGAGCACACGCGGGAGGATGCCGTCCCCGAGGAGGAGTTCTGGGACCTCCGCTACCGCGAGAGCGACCGGATCTGGAGCGGGAACCCCAACGTCGTCCTGGTCCGCGAGATCACCGGTGTGGAGCCGGGCAGTGCCCTGGACCTGGGATGCGGCGAGGGCGCCGACGCGATCTGGCTCGCGCGGCGAGGATGGCGCGTCACCGCCACCGACATCTCCGGTGTCGCACTGGAGCGCGCCGCCCGGCACGCCGCGTCGGCGGACGTCACCGACCTTGTCGACTGGCAGCGGCACGACCTGGGGGTCTCCTTCCCGCAGGGCGTCTTCGATCTCGTCTCCGCCCACTTCCTGCACTCCCCCGGCGACATGCCGCGAGAAAGGATCCTGCGGACCGCCGCCTCGGCGGTCGCGCCCGGCGGGACGCTCCTCATCGTCGGGCACGCGGGATTCCCCGCCTGGGAGCACAACCCCCATCCCGACGTGCACCTCCCCACCCCGCAGGAGGTACTGGAAAGCCTGGAGCTCCCGGAAGGGGAGTGGGAGGTGCTGCTCTGCGAGGAACACGAGCGGATCCAGAACGACCCCGAAGGACAGCCCACCACCCGCACGGACAACGTCCTCAAGGTCCGGCGCCTGAAAGGCTGAACGGCGGCCCCTCCCCCTTACGGTGAATTCCAGGGCCGGGCGTCTCCCGTGTCTCGCGGAACGGGGTCACGCGACGATCGCCTGGGCGAGGGTGAGACCGAGGAACACCGCGCCGAGACCGGCGGCGACCGAGGCGACGACGTTGACCACGGCGAAGAGGACCGCGCCGGTCTCGGCGAGCCGCAGCGTCTCGTAGGAGAACGTCGAGTACGTGGTCAGCGCCCCGCAGAAACCGGTGCCGAGCAGCAGTTGCACGCCGGGGCCCACCGCGCCGGACAGCGCGGCCCCGGTCAGGGCTCCCAGGATCAGCGAGCCGACCACGTTGACGGTGAAGGTGCCCCAGGGGAAGAGCGTGTCGTGGCGGGCCTGCACGGCCCGGTCCGTCAGGTAGCGCAGTGGCGCCCCGACGGCACCGCCGAGCAGCACCGCGAGCCAGTTCTGCGGCCCGCTCACGTCGTCGCCCCGGTCCCGGGGCGGACGACCTCGACCTCGTCCAGGGTGGCCAGCCCTTCGGTGAGGAGGTCGTCCAGCCTCGGCAGGAAGGCCCGGATCCGTGCCTCGGTGTCGACGATCGTGACGATCACCGGCAGGTGGTCGGCCATCGACAGCAGCCGGGTGGTGTGCACCATCGAGGTGGCGCCGAAGCCCTCGATGCCGCGAAAGACGGACGCCCCCGCCAGCCCGGCGGCGTGGGCCCGGTGCACGATCTCGGTGTACAGGGGTCGGTGGCGCCAGGTGTCCGTGTCGTCGACGAAGATCGTCAACCTCAGTGCCCGGCCGGCTGGAATCATCGCGTTCCCCTCCTCGCCCTCGTCGCTCTCGCCGTCCTCGCCAGGAGCCCGCGGGTGGTCCACGCGCCGGCCGTCACCGCGACCAGGGCCGCGATGACCGTCGCCGCCAGGTAGCCGAGCGCCGGGCCGATCCGGTCGGCGGAGACCAGGCGCTCGATGTCCAGGCAGTAGGTGGAGAAGGTGGTGAAGCCGCCCAGCACCCCGGTGGCCAGGAACGGCCGCGCCCAGGTGGGCGCCGTCCACGCCTCGGTGAGCACGACCATGAGAACACCGATCAGCAGGCAACCGGCGGCGTTGACCCCGAGCGTCGTCCAGGGGAAGGAACCGGCCGCGGCCGGCCACAGCAGGGCGGCTCCGTAGCGGGCACCCGCGCCGATCGCGCCACCGGCGGCGATCACCGCCAGGACGGCGTGATGGGAGCGACGCGACTCGCCGCCCCCGCGCGCACCGGGTGGATCGAGGTCGGGATCGATGCCGGGGTCGACGGGCTCGGTCGCCACCGTGAATTTCACCTGGTCCGGACGCATGCCTCTCCCTACACGCGGGGGGATGCCCGGCATCGCGGGCACCGCCTGTCACGGGTAGGGACCGTTGGCGGCGGGTGCCGCGGTTGGGAGCGGCGGGCCCCACCGCCGCGAGGCCCGCCGGATATCGGCGGGCTCCTCGTGCCCAGCCTAGCGCGGCCGCCCCGCGATCATCCGTACGGCCGCTCCCCGAGGCCTGTGTCGCGGAAAATCACGGAGAGGGAGCCGCGACACCGCCGGGCGGGCGAGGCGGGATCTCGTGGCGTGCGGAGCCCGCTGCCCTGCGGTATCGCGCTTCTCACGCCCGTTCCGCGGTCGCGTTACCAAGACCGGCGCGCGGAGCCGTGACGTCACCACCGGTCATGAGCCGGTCCAGTACGGCGGCATCCGTGCTCACCCGGTTGCCCGCGTCGAAGGAGCGGACGTGGACACGCCTCCCGACGGGCTCGCCGTCGCCGAGCAGGGCGAGCGTCTTCTCGTCACCGTCGGCGGTCTTCGCCAGGAAGCGGCGGCCGTCGGCCTCGAGTCTCCCGATCACGATGCCGACGCGGGTGCCGTCACGCCGGTGCCTCACGGTGTAGGTCTCGATCGTGCCCCGCCCGTCGGCCCGGACGGCCTGCGGGACGGCGGGCCAGGCGTCGATCTCGGCCTGAAGCTCGGCGCTGCGATCCTGGCGCCACCCGGTGGGAGCGGTCGAGTAGACGCCGACCGAGTACTTGCTCAGCATCCCGCCGTTCGCCCCCACCATGCCGTACGAGCCGGGCCTGGCGCGGAGCCTCTGGACGATCTCGGCTATCGCGTGCGTCGAGTAGTTGTTGCCCGCTCCGCCGAAGAAGGGGAGTCCTCCGGTGACCGTCAGCCCGCGCGGGTCGTCGGCGGCCAGGCCGAGGCCGTCGCAGATGTTGGAGACGGCGATGGGAAAGCAGCTGTACAGGTCGATGGCGTGCAGGTCGTCCACCCCGATGCCCGCCAGGTCCAGGGCGTGCCGGGCGGCCGTCACGGAGGCCGGTCCCGCACCGAGGTCGGCCCGGTCCAGCAGGTCGCGCTCGCGCAGATCGGCGTGGCCGTGCAGGAAGACCCACCTCTGCGCGGGGACGCCGAGACGTCTCGCGTCGGCCACGGACATCAGCAGGACGGCCGCCCCCTGGTTGACCTTCTCGCGCGCGACGAGGTAGCGGGTGTAGGGCTCGGCGATGAGCCGGTTGTCCTCGGTCGGGGTGACCAGTTCCCCTGCGTCGCGTTCGACGGGCGCGGCGGCGTGCGGGTTGGCGGCGGCGACCCTGGTGAACGGGGCGAACAGCGCCCCCATCCCGGCCGCGTACTCCCGCCTCGTCTGCCCGAGGCGGGCCCGGCGCGCGTTGTCGAACAGCGCGTACTGACTCGGCGCGCCCGCCAGCCCGTGCGCGGCCAGGAACCGGGAGACGAGTCCCTTGAGCCCGTAGCCGCGGTCCTCCAGATCACCTTCGACGGTCTCGCCGAAATCGGGCCTGTCCTCGGCCCCCGCCAGGTGCAGGACCGTCGAGATCGCCTCGGATCCGACGATGAGGGCCACCCGCGAGGAACCGGCCGCGATCGTCGCGGCGAGCTCGTTGACCAGGCGCTGGGGCGCCTGCCCGCCGGCCACCTCCAGGATCGCCCGGCCGGGGTTCGCACCCACCCGGTTCGCGACGGAGCGAGGGTAGTTGGTGGATCTGCCCAGCGGTGCGAGGGCGCCGGGCGCGGAGATCTCGAACTGGCGCACCCCCGCCACGGTGTCGACGGCGGCGGCGACGTCCGCGGGGTTCGCGCGGGTGTCGGCGAGGGCCTCGCGGACGGCGGCCGCCGCGAGCTCGACGGGTGACAGGCGCCGGTAGTCGCGCTCGCCGATCCGCTCGGACGACTGCCCGACGCCCACGAGCACCGGCGTGCGGGGGTCGAGGTCCTCGAAGGTCATCTTCACACTCCAGCGGATCCGGCGCCGAGGGCGTCACCACCCCGAAGTGATGCTCACCCGGGCCACCCGTGATTTATAGCTGAAAACCGCCCTTGAAGGATGGAGCGTATCTCCTTCCTCCACGCGATCGCCGTGAGGTCGGACCGGCACGGGTTACGGGTCGGCGAAGAGCCGCACTCGGATCCTCACCGCGACGTCCACGCAACTACTATTTGGAAACTTTCCTATTGACAAACTTTCTGATCACATGTTTGATCCGAGGTAATTTTAAGGGGTGAAGTTACCAAGGCCTTCCTCCCAGCCGATGAGAGAGGGTTCGGGGCCGCTCACCCCACGGAAGCACCCGTGGCCCGCGGCTTCAGGAGCGCGTGCCGCGCCCACGAAGAAACCCCCAGAGAGGAGAGCCACCGTGACTCCGCAGCACCCCCCACCGCCACTCCCGGGCGCGGTCGCCGCGCCGCCCCCCGCCGTCACCGGATACGCCGAGGTGCCGTCCGGCGCGACCAGGAACACCCCCATGTCACGGCGGGATCCCGGGAGACTCCGATGAGACACCTCCTCATGGCGCTCGCCGTGGTCGCGGCGTTCCTGATCGTGCCGGCGGGTACGGCGCAGGCCGCGCCACCCGCCGGGCTCACCACCGTGATCAGCCGCAACAGCGGCAAGTGCGTGGACGCGCGGGCCGCCGCGACCGCCAACGGCACCGTCGTCCAGCAGTACGCGTGCAACGGCTCGGCCGCCCAGCTCTGGCGGTTCCAGTCGACCAGCGGCGGGTTCCACCGGGTCGGCAACGGCAACAACGAAGCCCAGGCGTGGGACGTCAAGGACGTCTCCACCGCCGACAGCGCTCCCATCCAGCTCTGGTCCTACTCCGGCGGCAACAACCAGCAGTGGCAGGCCGTGGAGGAGGCCGGCGGCTTCTACCACTTCGTCAACAGGCACAGCGGCAAGTGTCTCGACGTACCGGGTGCCTCGATCGGGGACAGCGTGCAACTCCAGCAGTACACATGCAACGGCACGGCCGCCCAGTCCTTCAGCCTGGGCGCCCCTCCGCCGAGCGGGAACAACCCCGACCTCGGCCCGAACGTGAGCATCTTCGACCCGTCGACGCCCACCGCGACCATCCAGGCGAGGCTCAACGCGGTCTTCAGCCAGCAGCAGACCGACCAGTTCGGCGCCAACCGCTTCGCCCTGCTGTTCAAGCCCGGCTCATACTCGGTGGACGCCAACATCGGCTTCTACACGCAGATCGCCGGTCTCGGCCTGTCACCCGACAACGTCACCATCAACGGCGCCGTGCACGCCGAGGCCGACTGGTTCCAGGGCAACGCGACCCACAACTTCTGGCGCGGAGCCGAGAACCTGTCGGTCACCCCGCCGTCGGGCACCGACCGCTGGGCGGTCTCGCAGGCCGCCTCGTACCGGCGGATGCACCTGCGCGGCAACCTGCAGCTCGACGACGGCGGCTGGTCGAGCGGCGGCTTCATCGCCGACTCCAAGATCGACGGCCAGGTCCGGTCGGGGACGCAGCAGCAGTGGCTGTCGCGCAACGCCGAGTGGGGCGGCTGGACCGGTTCCAACTGGAACATGGTGTTCGTGGGCGTGAACAACCCGCCCGCGGGCAACTTCCCGAACCCGCCCTACACCAGGGTCGCGACCACGCCGGTCGTGCGCGAGAAGCCGTTCCTGTACGTCGACCAGGCCGGCGCCTACCAGGTGTTCGTACCGGCGCTGCGGACGAACTCCTCCGGCACGACGTGGACCGGCGGCAACCCCGCGGGCACCTCGATCCCGATCGGCCAGTTCTTCGTCGTCAAGCCCGGCCACACCGCGGCGGACATCAACGCGGCGCTCGCACAAGGGCTGAACCTGCTGTTCACTCCCGCCGTCTACCACCTCAACGACACGATCAGGGTGACCCGGGCCAACACCGTCGTGCTCGGTCTGGGCCTGGCCACGCTGATTCCCGACAACGGCGTGACCGCGATGACCGTCGCCGACGTGGACGGCGTCAAGGTCGCCGGGCTGCTGCTCGACGCGGGTACCACCAACTCGGCCATGCTGATGCAGGTCGGTCCCGCGGGATCGTCGGCGAGCCACGCCGCCAACCCGACGTCGCTGCACGACGTGTACTTCCGGGTCGGTGGCGCGGCAGTCGGCAAGGCCACCCAGAGCCTCGTCGTCAACAGCGACAACGTGATCGGCGACCATCTGTGGATCTGGCGCGGTGACCACGGCAGCGGCATCGGGTGGAACACCAACACCGCCGCCAACGGACTCACCGTCAACGGCGACGACGTCACGATGTACGGCCTGTTCGTCGAGCACTACCAGCAGCACCAGACCGTCTGGAACGGCAACGGCGGCCGGACGTACTTCTACCAGAACGAGATGCCCTACGACCCGCCCAGCCAGGCCGCCTGGATGAACGGGAGCACGCAGGGCTACGCCGCGTACAAGGTGGCCGACTCGGTCACCACGCACGAGGCCTGGGGCCTGGGCAGCTACTGCTATTTCAACGTCAACCCCGGGGTCGTGGCGGCCCGCGCGTTCGAGGTCCCGAACAAGCCGGGAGTGCGCCTTCACAACATGGTGACGGTCTCGCTCGGTGGTGTCGGCACGATCCGCAACGTCGTCAACACCACGGGCGGCCCGTCCAACTCCAGCACCAACGTGGCCAATCTCGTCGATTACCCCTGAGCCGGTCTCCCCCGCGTTCCTGAACCGCACGGAAAACGAGCCCTTCCCCGGGCGGGGAAGGGCTCGTCGACGGTCGACGACTACAGCGTGCCGGGGCCGTAGTAGCCGCCCAGCTTCTCGCGGTAGTCGGGCTCCCTGTAGGTCGCCTCGTCGAACTCCGGCGCGTCCTTGATCTCCTGCTTGGTGCGCGAGACGTAGATCTTGCGCTCCTGCGGGTCGATCTGGTGCACGGTGCCGGCCGGCAGCAGGACCTTCTTGCCGAAAATCCAGAACCCGGTGTCGACGACGATGTAGCTGTTGCCCACCGTGTTGCTCTCCTCGTCCACCGAACCGATCTTGCCGTCGGTGGCCTCCACGTCGAACCCCACGAGATCCAGCGCCTGCTCGCCGCTGTAGGTGTCGGGGCGGTAGCTCCACACGTCCGTCATGGTGTTTCTCCTCGTCGGTGAAGGTGGGACAACCGCCCCCTACCCGCCGCGCCCGCGCTAAACAGGCCGTCGGAGATCCGGGACCGTGCCCCCGGCGGCCGCGTCGCCCTCCCTCCGAGGTCGAGAGCCGAATCCACCGGTGCCGACGACCGCGTAATCATTTCGCGGCGAAGTACTCCGCCACGATCCGGGTGTGCAGCGGAAAGGCGAGCTCTCGCGGTCCGTCGATCAGCAGCCACTCCGTCGTCTCGTCCGTCGGCACGACCGGCGGGAGGTCGGCCGCGCCCGTCCGAGGTCCCAGCGCGAAGACCAGCACGGTCCCGTCGGGGGCGCTGAGCACGTCGAGGAGGCGCACGCCGTCCGGGTCGACGACGACCCCCGTCTCCTCGCGAAGCTCCCGGACGGCCGCCTGCTGCCAGGACTCGCCCATGTCGACGAAGCCACCGGGCAGCGCGAGAGCGCCCCGGTGCGGTTCGACGCCACGACGGACCACCAGCAGGCCCTCGTCCACCGGCAACACCATCACCGCGACCGGCAACGGGTTGAGGTAGGAGGTGTTCCCGCAGCCGGAGCAGGTGCGCGGCCACGCCTGGTCGGGGGCGAAGGCTCCGCCGCAGAAGGAGCAATGTGAGTTCCTGATCGTCACGATCGCGAGACTAGACCAGAACGAGGTCTTGATCCGACTTCTCCGCCCGAACGACCCGAAGCCCGAACGACCCGAACGGGAACCCGCGACGAGATCCCGCCCCTCACCGCCCGGCCGGGTCCTGCCGGGAAGCGGTCGTCCGGCCGGTTTCCGCCGGGGTAGGCCTTCCCGGGTGACGCCCGGCGCGACGTCCTCTGCGCGCAGGGGGCAGACTTTCCCGCGTGAAGCGAATCCTCATCATCGGCATCGGCGCGGGAAACCCCGACCACCTCACCCTTCAGGCGGTCAAGGCCATCGCGGCGGCCGACGTGTTCTTCGTCCTCGACAAGGGAGAGGCCAAGCACGACCTCGTCCAACTCCGGCAGGACCTCGTCGACGCGCACGCCCGCGCCCCGTACCGGCTGGTCGAGGCCCGCGATCCCGAGCGCGACCGGACCACCCCCGCCTACGCGGGCGCGGTGGAGGACTGGCGGTCGCGCCGCGCCGACATCTACGAGCGGCTCGTCCGCGACGAACTCGGCGACGACGAGATCGGCGCGTTCCTCGTCTGGGGCGATCCCTCCCTCTACGACAGCACGCTGGCCATCGTCGAGGAGGTCCTCGCCCGGGGCACGGTGCGGTTCGAGTACGACGTCGTCGCCGGCATCAGCAGCGTGTCCGCGCTGGCCGCCCGGCACCGCACCAGCCTGACCCGGGTCGCACGGCCCCTGCACATCACCACGGGCCGCCGCCTGTCGGAGGAGGGACCCGGCGAATCCGACGACATCGACGACATCGTCGTGATGCTCGACGCCCGCAACGCCTTCGCCTCCCTGCCCGACCCCGCCGACTTCGAGATCTACTGGGGCGCCTACCTCGGCACCCCCGACGAGATCCTGGTGGCGGGGCCGGTCGAGGAGGTCGCCGACCGGATCCGCGACGTCCGTGCCGAGGCGAGGGAACGCAAGGGCTGGATCATGGACACGTACCTGCTGAGGCGGGTTCCTCGCGGGAGCTCTCCCTCCTGACGGGAGGTCGCGGCGGGTGGCGCGCGAGGGCCTGGCGTCGGATCGGCCTCGTCGAGGAGCGGCGTCGGCGTTCCGCTTCGACAGGGGCACGGGGAGTTCGGCAGGACCGAGGTGAGAGCCGCCTCGCCGTAATGTGTTCGTACGGAGGGCGGCTCGGAGGTAGTGTTGCCCTCCAGCAATGGACGTGATCGAGGAGGTGAGACCCATTACCGCTGTGTCAGGTCGGGTGCTCCCGTCTCACGGTCGCGCGGTCCTTCCGGCGTAGGTGACCGAGGGAGCCCCATCGGCATCCCGAAAGGCTCCAATGTCGGCTTTACCGCCGTTTCTCCCCCAACCCGTTGTCGTCACCAGGCTCCGGGCCGCCGGCTGCGTCTTCGCCGAGGACGAGGCACGGTTGCTCCTCTCCACGGCGCGGACGCCGTCCGAACTCGCCGCCATGCTGGACCGGCGGATCTCCGGTCTGCCCCTCGAACACGTTCTCGGCTGGGCGGAGTTCTGCGGGCTGCGGATAGCCGTGGACACCGGGGTCTTCGTTCCCCGGCGCCGCACCGAGTTTCTCGTCCACCAGGCCGTCGCCCTCGCCCACCGAACCGCCGGATCGGCAGATCGGTCCGCCCCCCTCCCTCGACCCGCCTCCGATCCCCCTGTTTCCTCCGGTTCCGAAGACCTCACCGCTCCCGGCGACCAGGCCCCCCGGCCACGGATCGTCGTCGATCTGTGCTGCGGCTCCGGAGCGGTGGGGGCCGCACTGGTCGCGGCCCTGGAACCGGTCGAGTTGCACGCCGTCGACATCGACCCCGCCGCGGTGCGCTGTGCCCGGCGCAACGTCACCCCCGGCGGCCGGGTGTACGAGGGTGATCTCTACGAGCCGCTGCCCGCCACGCTGCGGGGCCGCGTCGACATCCTGACCGCCAACGCCCCCTATGTGCCCACGGAGGCGATCGGACTGCTGCCCCCGGAGGCCCGCGTACACGAACCACGAGTGGCACTCGACGGCGGCGCGGACGGGCTGGAGATCCAGCGGCGGGTGACCGCGTCCGCGGCGCGGTGGCTCGCACCGGGCGGTCACCTGCTGATCGAGACGAGCGAACGCCAGGCGCCGCGGACCGCCGAGGCCTTCGCCCGCAACGGGCTGGTCCCGAGGGTGGTCGAATCCGAGGAGCTGGACGCCACCGTCGTCGTCGGGACCATGCCCGCCCTCCCTCCGCCCCGCGATCGGGAAACGGGCACGGTCGGATAGGGTTTAGCGGTTGAATCGCTGTTCGCGGCCCTGTTTCGAGGACCGCGAACAGCGCGACCGCCCCGCATGAGGAGATCCCCGCATTGTCCGACAGCCGTGAGCACACGGCCCCCTCCACCGGGGGAGATCGTGCCGATCTGCGAGCCGACTGCGAGAGCTGCTTCGCGCTGTGCTGCGTCGTGCCCGCCTTCTCGGCCTCGTCGGACTTCGCGATCGACAAGAAGGCCGGGCAGGCCTGCCCCAACCTGCTGACGGACTTCCGCTGCGGCATCCACACCCGCCTCAGGGACAAGGGTTTCCGTGGTTGCACCGTCTACGACTGCTTCGGCGCCGGGCAGAAGGTCTCCCAGGTCACCTTCGGTGGGCAGGACTGGCGGCGGGCGCCACAGACCGCGAAGCGGATGGCCGAGGTGTTCCCGGTCATGCGCGACCTCCACGAGCTGCTCTGGTACCTGACCGAGGCGCTCACCCTGCGACCGGCCCTTTCCATCCACGATGAGCTCGGCCTCGCCCTGGAGAGGACCGAACGCCTCACCCGCGACACCCCCGACGTTCTCGCACGGCTGGACGTGGCGGCACACCGGCGGGAGGTCAACGTCCTGCTGCTGCGCGCGAGCGAGCTCGTGCGCGGCGAAGCCGGGCGCGGGAAGAGGAAGGACCGTAGGGGCGCCGACCTCATCGGAGCCAAGCTGAAGGGTGCCGACCTGCGGGGCGCCAACCTGCGGGGCGCCTACCTCATCGGGGCCGATCTGAGGGGCGCCGACCTCAGGACGGCCGACCTCATCGGAGCCGACCTGCGGGACGCGGACCTCTCGGGCGCCGACCTCACCGGGAGCATCTTCCTCATCCAGTCCCAGCTGGACGCGGCCAAGGGTGACGCCCGGACCTCGCTGCCGCCGTCACTCACCCGACCTGCCCACTGGTAGCCCGGCCCTCGCCCACCCGGCCCGAGCTCAACGGAGGCCCCTGCCGCCCACCTCCGGCTGGCTCCACAGCCGTCCGGCTTCTCATGGGGAAGCCGGATGCTTCACTGCCGGGGCGTCCGCTCCTCCGTACGGCGGGTCAGGGTGGGATACAGGCACGCGGTCGCCACCAGCGACGCGACGCCCGCCAGCGCCATCGCCGCGGAGACCGGTACGAACTCGGCCAGCGTCCCCGTCCCCGAGGCCGCCAGCGCCTGTCCGGCCATCATGCCGCTGCCCGCCAGCCCGAGTGCCTGTCCCCTGACCCGCGCGGGCACCGCCGCCACGTAACGCTCCTGCGTGCCCAGGTGCCCGGCGAACCCGAAGGAGGCGACCGCCACCAGCGCCGTCGCCACCCACACGCCCGGTGACAGCGCGAAGAAGAGGTACGGCACCGCCAGCAGCGTGAACAGCGGCACCGCGAGCCGGATCCGCTGCTCGGGGGTGGTCCATCGGCCGACCAGGAGGTCACCCACAAGCATGCCACCGGCCGCCGCGACGAACAGCGCTCCCGCCGCTCCCGCCGAGTCGTCCGCGTATGGCACGTAGAGCGCCTCCGCTCCGACGATCAGCCCGTTCGGCACCCACTGCACCAGCAGCAGCCCGCGGATCCGTCGGTCACCCAGCAACTCGGCGTTCACCGCCCATGACTGTCGCCAGACAGCCCGCCCCGACACCCTCGGCGGCCTGGCCCGCAGCCCCAGCCGCTGCGTGAGCGCCACCAGCACGCCGAGCGCCGCGCCCGACCACAGTGCCGCGTACGGCCCGGCCACGGCGAGCAGCGTCCCGGCGAGGGCGAATCCGGTGATCTGCACGGCGCCGACCGCGATGTTCAGGGCCGAGCGGCCCAGCACGTAGCCGTTACCCGGCAGCAGGTCGGCCAGCAGCCCCTGGCGTGCGCCGCCCGCGACGGCGTCGAACAGCCCGCACGCCATGACCAGCGCCAGCATCCCCCACACCGGCAGCACTCCGAGGGCAAGCGTCGCGACCGCGACCGCCCTCGTCAGATCCCACGAGACCAGCAGCGCCCTGGGCGGCAGCCCGTCGGCCAGCCCTCCGAGTGTCAGCGCGCCGACGGCCTGCGGCAGGAAACCCGCGAGGTAGGCGAGTGCGGCCAGAAACGGCGACCCCGTGTGGGCGTAGACGAGCGTGGACAACGCCAGGCTTTCCATGATCTTGCCCATGACGCTCGTGGCCTGCGCGACGAACAGCGTCCTGAACTGGCCGACGGCGAAAAGCTCCCGATAGGTGTTCACGCACCGGAGCTTGCGGGCCGATCCGTACGGCGGGCTACTGTTTCGTCAGGAGGCGAAACGTGGCCTATCTGGAGTGCACCCCCGAGGATCTGGCGCGTACCCGTTTCGTGATGTCGCCGATGGCGCAGGTGGTCACCGCCCTGCCCCTGCTCGCCGGTATCCGGTCTTCGCCGGGGATGTCGCGGTGGACGGCCAGGGTGCGGGACCGCTACGAGGCGCTCGTCGCCGCCGACCCCGTCCTGCGTGCCCTGGTCGACCTGCTGGTGGTCACCGACTACGTGCCCGACTTCTTCTGCGTGCCACCACCCCGCGCGGACACCACGTTCGCCCAGGAGGCGCTGGCCGTGCGGCACACCCCGTACCACAAGGCCCGCGCCGACCTGGAGCTGAGTTATCGGGGCCGGCCGACGGCCGCGGCACTGGACGTGCCCGACGTCGCCGAACGGGTCGCCGAGAGCCTGGTCGCCGTGTGGAGCGCGCTGATCGAACCCGACTGGCCGAGGACACGCGCACTGCTGGAGCGTGACATCGTGCGGTGGGCGGGACGACTGGCGGTGTACGGCTGGACCGCGGTGTTCGAAGGGCTGGACGTGCAGATGTCGCTGCGGGGCGAGCGGATCCTGCTCGGCCGGGTCAGCGGCGCCTCGCACCGGCTGGGCGGTGTCGGCCTGGTCCTGATGCCCAACGCGTTCGGCGGGAGGATCGTCTACCTCGACCCGCCACGCGCCTTCGGGGTCACCTATCCCGCGCGGGGTGTGTCCGCGCTGTGGGAAAGCCGGCCACCCGCGCCCGACAGCCTGGCCGCGCTGCTCGGCAGGGGCAGGGCCGCGGTGCTGCTGGAGCTGGCGACGCCCGCGAGCACCAGCCAGCTCGTCGCCAGGCTGGGCATGACGCTCGGCGGCGTCGGCGACCACCTCGCGGTGCTCAGACGATCGGGGCTGGTCTCGCGCGGCAGGAGCGGGCGTTCGGTGCTCTACACGCGCACCCCGATGGGCGACGCCCTGACGGAGTGGAACGCGTGAACAGCGACGCACCGCGTGGTGCTTCGAGAAAAACACACGCGCCCGCTCGGGGCCCGCGGGCCTCAGGTCAGCTCGCCGAGACCCTGAGAACGATCTTTCCTCGTACGTGGCCGGTCTGGCTCAGCCGGAACGCCTCGGCCGCCTCGGACAGGTCCAGGACGGTCGTGATCTCGGGGACGGCCAGGCCGCCCTCGATCATCCGTCGCAGTTCGTCGAGGTCCTCCGTGCTCGGCCGGGCGAACACGAAGGTGCCGCCGTGCTCCATGACGCCGTCGTTGGTGAGCGAGACGACCCGTCCCCCTGCGTCCTCGCGCAGCAGGCCGAGGGACGAGACCAGTTCCTCGCCGCCGTACATGTCCATGATCGCGGTGACCCCTGTCGGTGCCAGCAAGCGCACCCGCTCTTCGAGACCGGGACCGTAGGTGACGGGTTCGGCACCGAGACCTCGCAGGTAGTCGTGGTTGCGAGCCGAGGCGGTGCCGATGACGCGCGCCCCCAGGGCTGCGGCGACGCCCACGGCGAACGATCCGACGCCGCCCGCCGCGGCCTGCACCAGTACGGTGTCACCGGATCCCACCCGCAGCGCGTGGACGAGTGACTGGTAGGCGGTGAGACCGGCGATCGGAACGGCGGCCGCCTGCTCCCAGCTCAGGTTGGCGGGCTTGCGGGCGATGGTGCGCAACGGCGCGGCCACCCGCTCGGCGTAGGTTCCCCGCCCGATGGAGTCCTCGCGCACATATCCGATCACCTCGTCCCCCACCTCGAAGCCGGTGACCGTCGGGCCGACCTCCGCGACCAGCCCGGCGACGTCCCAGCCGGGGATGACGGGGAAGTGGACGTCGAAACGGCTGTCCAGATGCCCGGAGGCCGTCTGCCAGTCGACCGGGTTGACCGAGACCGCCTTCACGTCGATGAGAACGGACTCCGGGCCGAGCTTCGGCTCGGGAACGTCCTCCAGCTCCAGGACCTCCGGCCCACCGTAACGCCGGTAAACGATCGCTTTCATCCCCCTGCTTTCCGAAGCATGCACCGGCCCGCGCGCAGCGCGGCACCATGGGTCGTTTCGTGACGTCGAACAGCTGTGAATCCTAGGGCGGCGGACGGTGTACGCGTCGAATCCGGCGAGGGGCGCGCGTCCCCGTACGAACTCAGCGCCTGCGCCGCCGACCGGTCCCTGTCCGGCGTGGGGCCTATGAGGCGAGTGTCTGGCGGACGCCGGTCCGCGAGGCGTTCTCGATGGCGGCGAGCACGCGGTGCTGGCGCACGGCGGTGTGGAAGGAGGGGTACGCCTCGCGTTCCTCGGTGATCGCACGGGCGACCTCCAGATAGAGGGCGGCGACGTTCGCAGGCGGGCCAGGGGGGACGTTGGCGAGTGAGGGCTCGGAGGTGTGGGCGAGGGCTTTGGCGGCGGGCGTGGGCGCTGTCCTGCCTGGTGGTCGCGACCGCGGTGACGGCGTACTCCCCCAGGTTGAGCAGGGCCGGTAGGTGGGCTGCCGTTCCCCATCCCCGGCCGAGGCTTGCACCGACGACGCCGATACGGATCGGACCGGCGGGTGATCTGCTCATGGTCCCCCTTCACGAGTTAAGTATCGATCGGTAAAAAACTAGCCCGGAGCGGACCGGCCCGTCAACGGGGTAACGTATCGATCGGTAAGAAACTAGGGAGGTGCGCATGCCAGGAGGGCGCCCGCGCGCGTTCGACCCCGAGAACGCCCTGGACCGGGCACTTGAGGTCTTCTGGAGCCAGGGCTACGAGGGAACGGCGATATCGGATCTCACCGCGGCCATGGGCATCAACCGTCCCAGCCTCTACGGCACCTTCGGCAACAAGGAGGAGCTGTTTCGCAGGGTGTTCGACCGCTACGTCAACGGTCCGGGGGCGTTCACCGTCCGCGCCCTGGAGGCGCCCCGGGCACGAGAGGTCGTCGAACGCCTGGTGTACGGCGTGATCGAGCTGACCACCGGCCCCGACACCCCCCTCGGATGCCTCAGCATCCGCTGCGTGCAGGCGTGCGCGCCGGAGGCCGAGCAGATCAGGAGCGAGGTGGTGGCGCACAGGCAGGCCGGGGAGGCGGCACTGCGGGCGCGCCTGTCACGGGCGAGGGACGAGGGCGACCTGCCCGGCGACTGCGACCCGGCCGACCTGGCCCGCTTCGTCACCACCCTCGCCGACGGCCTCGCGGTACAGGCGGCCGCGGGCTGCGCCAGGGAGGATCTGCTGCGGGTCGCCGAGACGGCACTGCGCGCCTGGCCCACCGAGGGGTGAGCCAGAGCGCACGCGGCTACCCGTTTTCACGTGTAGTAGCCCTCGACCGGGACGCGCGCCTCGTCGAACAGCGCCGGGCCCTCCTGGGACACGTGCGGCCAGCCGCCTCCCGGCTTGAGGCTCGCGAGTTGCTCGTTGGAGAGCGCGAACACGACGCGGCCGAGACCGGATCGTTCGATGGCGCCCGCGCACATGGGGCAGGGCTGGCAGCTGGTGTACATGGTCGTGGCCGCCGCGACGTCGGGGGTGAGCTCGCGGGCCGCCCACCTGGCCAGCTTCAGCTCGGGGTGGGCGCTGATGTCGCGGTCGCTGAGAACCGTGTTGTGGTCCTCGGCGAGGATCGTGCCGTCCGGGCCCACCAGTAGCGACCCGAAAGGGGCGTCTCCGGTCGCCCGCGCTTTGGCGGCGAGTTCGATCGCCCTGCGGAGATGCTTCTCGTCGTCGTGCGTCATGATCGTCCTGTTCGTGGTCGATGAGTGTTCAGGTCCCAGTGGGCCGCCACGGTCGCGAGCGCCTGCCAGGCCACCTCCGGGTGGCGCGTCTCCTGCGGGTCGCCGTTGAACGGATCGAGCACGACACTGTCGGCGCCAAGCAGGCGTAACTGTTCGAGGTCGTCGATGACCTGGTCGATCGTGCCTTCGCCGGCGAGACGTCCCGGAGCGGTGATCGGGACCTGCGTGAGCCGCAGGACGATGCGGGGTGCGAAGCCCGGTACCGGCCGCCGTTCCTCGTCCGCGAGGACCTTCAGCCGGTCCAGCCCTTCGCGCATCCGCTCCAGGGTGAGGCGAAGCGGGTGCCACGCCTCCCCGAGACGTACCGCCCGGCGCAGTCCCACGTCGCCGTTGCCGCCGACCCAGATCGGTATTCGCCCGGCCTGGTAGTCCTCGTCGTTCTCCCAGGCGGCGCGTATCACCCGGAGGTGATCGTCGGTCAGCGCCCCGCGTCGCTCGAACGGAACCCCGAGCGCCTCGAACTCCTGCCGCGCCCAGCCGACGCCCACGCCGAGGACGAGCCGCCCGCCGCTGAGCCGGTTGAGGTTGGCCGCCATGCGGGCGACGAGCAGCGGGTGGCGGTACGGCACGATGAGCACCGTGGTGCCGAGCCGGATCCCGTCGGTCACCCCGGCCAGCCAGGACAGGGTGGTGAAGGGCTCGTAGAACGGCGGCGGGTACTGCTCGGCGACATCGGGGGTTATCGCGACATGGTCCGAGACCATGAGGAGGTCGAAGCCCAGCCCCTCCACAGTCCGTGCCCAGCCGCGCAGCACCCCGGGATCGGTGCCCGGCCCGAAGTTCAGTACGTTGACGCCTGTTTTCACCGCTTCAGGCTAGCGAGCGATCATGGAGATCCGGAAGGGATACCTCGATCAGCGCTGCATCCTCTTTGAGGACATGCGACCGTGAAATCACCCGGTCGACCGCTTCAGCCGTCGGAGACCTCGGGCTGAAGGACCTCGAGAGCCTCACGCAGCACGGGTGTCGGCGCGAGGTCACAGGCGGCCCGGATCGCGCCCGTCAGAAAGGCGACGAAGACGTCGACCAGCGCCTCGATCTCGTAGGGACGACCGCTTCTCAGCCAGACCAGGGCCGTCTCGTCGCAGGCGGCGCTGAACCCGCGCATGGTCAGCCGGAGCGCCGACGCGTCCGCGTCGAGGCCGAGTAACCCGCAGATCGCACGGATTCCCTCCTGGCTCGTCGTCTCGAAGGCCTTCCAGGCCGCGTCGGTGGTGTCCGCACGCCGCAGGATGAGGTTCAGGGCGGCGTCCTCGTTCTCGGCCAGAAACCTCAGATGGGCGGCGAGGTGGCGGCGGAGCCGCTCGACGACGGGCCCGTCGGAGCCGATCTTCGCGGCGGCGCGGAGCCGTTGGTCGATCACGCCCACGACTTCCGCGTAGAGGTTCTCCTTGCCGTTGAAGTGGTGGGACAGAAGCCCGTGGGCGACCCCTGCCGAACGGGCGATGTCCGCGACGGTGACGTCGGCGTAGGGGCGCCTGGAGAAGTGCTCCAGCGCGGCTTCCAGCAGTTTCCGGCGCGTCTCCTGAGCGGCCAGTTGCCGCCGGGTGGGCGGCTTGCCCACGACGGACTGGGTCACGTCCATTCCCCTCCTCGCGACGCCGGCTCGACCTGTCATCAGCGTATTCCACGATCGTCCCCCGCCCGGTCATGGAGAACGCCTACCGGCATTTGATTGATTATCATTCAATGAAGTATGTTCAACGTAACGCATCGCCCACGGCGGCCGGACGGCGAAGTGGGACAACAGATCGCTGGAGGAAGAGCGATGACCAAGGTTCTTATCGTCGGGAGCACGGGCACCGTGGGCAGCCTGGTGCTCGAAGAGGTGCTCAGACGCGGTACCGACGCGCGAGTGCTGGTGCGCGACGAACAGCGCGCCGCGCACCTTCCCGCGCACGTCGAGCGCCACGTGGGCGACCTCGGCGACCCCGAAGCGGTGCGCAGTGCCATGAAGGGCGTCCAGGCCGCTTTCTACGTCCCCCCGCACGAGCCGGACGAGGTGCGACTGGGCACGTCGTTCGTACGAGCGGGCGAGGAGGCCGGCATCCGGCTCGTCCTCGCCGGCACACACATCAGCGACCCCCAGATGAGAGCCGCGTTCGTGGAGAGCATGCCCGCCTACCGCGGCAAGATCGAGGTCAGCACCGCCTTCGCGGCGTCGACGGCGAACCCCGTCGTGATCGCTCTCGCCAACTACAACCAGAACGACGAGATCTTCAAGGAAGACATCCTGAACGGCGTCTACCCGACGCCGATCAAGCGATCGAACCGCATCGACCTGCGAGACATGGCCGAGTTGGCGGCGACCGCGCTCATCGATCCCGCTTTCCCGAGCGGTGAGTACGCCCTGATCGGGCCCGAGTCGTTCACCGGGGCCGAGGCCGCCGAGATCTGGGCGGCCGAACTCGGGCGTCCGGTGACCTACGTGGACGGCGATGGGGAGTGGCAGGCGATCTTCGGCAAGCGGCTCGCCGCACAGAAGCTCGAGGACTGGATCTCGAGCTTCGTCCTGCTGAAGAACGCGGAGTTCCCGACCGATCCGGCGCAGGTCCAGGAGGTGACCCGGCTGCTTGGCCACGCACCGCGCGACTACCGTAGCTACGTGCGCGAGACCGCGCGACTGTGGAAGAGCCAGGAGCGCTCGACGCCTCCGGCCACCTCGTCGATCTGACCCCGTCCAGGGAAGGCGCGCGCCGCGGCCCGTGAGCCGCGGTCCGTCGTCGGCGGGAACACGGACCGCTCGGGTACGCCGGTGAGACGGTCCGTGATCCCGCCGGGCGACTTTACGATGTAGATCAACAAAACGCGGGCCGGAGATTTTAGCCGACGAAGCCCAGCCCGCGAGCGGGCCCGGCGCGGCCCCCGGCACGAGTGTGTGAAATGGGTCCATGGCTGCCGTACCGATATGGACCGACCTGCTCAAGACCCGATCCGCCCTCTGCCTGGGAATCGCCCCCTCCCCCAAGTGGCTGGAGGCGTGGAGGATGAACGACGACGTGGACGGGGCCCGGCGGATGTGCGGGGTGGTGCTGGAGGCCGCGGGCGAGCGGGTGTCCGTCTACCGGATCCAGGTCCCGTTCTTCACCCGCTTCGGCGCCCCGGGCACGGACCTGCTGCGCGAGGTCGTCGACGGCGTGCACGAGCGGGGCTCGCTCGCCGTGCTGGACGCGAAGGTGTGCGACGCCGACGACACGATGGACTCCTACGCCGACCTCTACCTCGGTCCCGGCAGTGTGCTGGGCGGGGACGCGGTGACGGCGAACCCGTTCATGGGCTTCGCCGCCCTCGATCCGCTGCTGCGCAGGGCCCGTGACAGCGGGACCCTGGTCATGGTGCTCGTCCGCACCTCCAACCACGCGGCCGGCGGGGTCCAGGGCGCCGTGACCGGGTCGCGCACCGTCGCGCAAAGCACCGCCGACGAGGTACGGGAGTGGAACGACGAGCACGGCGTGGCCGCCGCGGCCGTGGTCGGGGCCGGCCGCGAGGAGGCGACCGACCTGGTGGCCCGCATGCCGTCGGCGGTCGTGGAACTGCCGGGCCTGGGCAGGGCCGGACGCGAGACCCACGACCTTCTCGCCGTCGCCGCCGAGGCTCCCGGACGTGCCGTCCTGCCGGTGACGACCGGGGTACTGCGGCACGGGCCCGACGTCGCCGCGCTGAGCGCGAGCATCGCGGCCTGGCGCAAGGAGATCGACGCCGGGGTCCCGGCGTGCTGATCGAACTCCGGCCCGGCACCTCCGCCGAGGTCGCCGAGGAGGTGGCGGCGCTGGCCGGGGCGCACGAGGACGTCGCCGCCTGGCCGGTCAGGCTGGCCGGGCGGGTCTTCGTCGTGGTGAGCGGCGACGAGTCCCTCGCCCGCGCATCCACCTCGCCCGCGGTGCTGGCCCGTCACCCGGCCCCTGAGGGCCACTGGCTGGTACGGCGGGAAAGCGGCGTGGCACCGAGCGAGGTGACGATCGGCGACGGGGTGGTGGGGGGAGATCGGCTGTGGTGGGCGGCGGGGCCGTGCGCGCTGGAGTCGGCCGAGGACACGGCCGAGACGGCCCTGGCGGTCAAGGCGCAGGGGGCGCACGCCCTGCGGGCCGGGCTTTCCAAGACGCGCAGCAGCCCCTACCACTTCCCCGGCAAGGGCAGGCGTGGCCTGGAGGCGCTCGCGGAGGTCCGGCGGGCGGCGGCCATCCCCGTGATCACCGAGGTGTGCGACCCGCGCGAGGTGGAGGCGGTCGCCGAGGTGGCCGACTGCCTGCAGGTGGACGGACGGCAGCTGGACAACCGTCCGCTCCTGGCAGAGCTGGGCTCCCAGCCCAGGCCGATACTTCTGATGCGGGGGCCTCGGGCGAGCCTGGACGACTGGCTGCGGGCCGCGGAGTTCGTCCTCACCCGGGGCAACGACGCCGTGGTGCTCTGCGCGGGCGCCTCGGGAACCCCGCCGCAGCCCGGGTTCGGGGCGATCGCCGCGCTGCGCGCCCGCACCGACCTGCCGGTGGTCTTCGACCCCAGTCACAGCACCGGCTCGGCCTCGCTGGTCGCCCCCGCCTCGCTGGCGGCCGCGGCGTACGGCGTGGACGGGCTGCTCATCGAGTCGTGTTTGAGGCCGGAAAGGATGTACCGGCCCGGCGACGCGGCGCACATGTTCCCCCCCGAGTCCCTCGCGGATCTCATCGCCGCCTGCGAGCGGGCCCGGGACTCCGCACGATCCCTGGCGGTTCCGCGATGACCGTTTCCCCGACCTCTGCGAGCTCTGCGACTTCCATGACCTCAGTGACCTCGACGACCTCGACGACCTCGACGACCTCGACGCGCGCCGCGTCCCCCTCGCCCCCCGCGGTCCATCCCGCGAGCTGGCTGGTGCCGCTGCACCGGCCGGAAAGGGCCCGCGCGAGGCTGGTCTGCGTGCCCAACGCCGGAGGCGGCGCCACGACGTTCCGCGGCTGGGCCGACCTGCTCCCCGGTGACGTGGAACTGTGGGCGGTGCGCTCGCCGGGCAGGGAGACCCGCATCTCCGAGAAGCCCAGGCACAAACTGTCGATGATCGTCGACCCGGTGATCGACGGGCTGTCGCGCCTGGAGGCGCTGCCGTTCGCGCTGTTCGGGCACAGCATGGGCGCATTGGTGTCGTTCACGGTCACACGGCGGCTGCGCTCGCGCGGGTTGCCTGGCCCCGGGCGGCTGTTCGTGTCGGGCTGGAACGCCCCCCAGGTCCGCGACGGCATGCCACGGCTCGGGCAGCTCGGTGACGAGGACCTGATGCGGGTGCTGCACCGGCTGGACGGCATCCCCCCGGAAGTGATCGGCAACGCGGAGCTGATGAGCCTCATCATGCCGGTGCTGCGGGCGGACCTGAACGCCGCCGAGTCCTACGTCCACGAGGACGAGCCACCGCTCGCCTGCCCGATCTCGGTGTTCGGCGGGAACGGGGACCCGACCACGACGGCGGCGGGCCTGAGCGCGTGGAGCGCGCAGACAGGGGCGGCGTTCCGGCTGCGGCTGCTGCCGGGCGGGCACTTCTTCATCCACACCCAGCGCCGCACCATGCTGCGCGCGATACGGGAGGATCTCGGCGCCTGCCGCTGAGTCCGTCGGGGGGAGACTTCCGCCGCCGCACTCCCGGCCGGGAGTGTCCCGGGAGGGGCTCAGCGCTTCTTGCCGACGAGTTTCCCCATGGACAGGGTGGCCTCGGCGCCGTAGAAGCGGCCGACGCGTTCGACCTCCTTCTCCAGCTCCTTGGTCTGTCCCGAGTCGAGCTCGACGAACGACTCCAGCTTGATCTCGACCTTGCCGCCCTTCTCCCTGCGCTCCCACATCCCGGCCACGACCCCGTCGACGAGCATGATCTGGTGGGCGACCGCGCCCTCGTACCTGCCCCTGCCGTGTTCGAAGACGCGAGCGGCGGTGTCCTTGGGCACGACGACCTCCTTGGGACCGCTGCCGAGGACGTACGCCTCGTACTGCGGCAGCAGCCGCACACAGCTCGGGTCGGACGGCCAGCGGCCCTCGTCGGCGGCGAGGACGTACGCCTTGCGTCCCTCCACCTCGACCTGGGCGACCTCCTCGCCGAGCGACTCCAGCGTCTCGCGCGCCTCGGGCGGCCTGAGCGCGAACCAGCGGGCCAGGTCCTGGTGGGTGGCGGGACCGTACGCGCGCAGGTAGCGGCGCACGATCTCCATCGCCGACTCCTCGGGGTCCGGCTGGTCCTTCACCTCGGTCTTCAGCCCCGCCCACCGGTCGGGCCTGACGTAGGTGACCTTGGCTCCGCGTACCGGCCCGAAACAGAGCACGCCGAGGTAGGCGACAGGACGCAGCAACTCGCCCCAGTTGGAGGCGAGCTTGTCCTTCGCCCACGCTCCGACGCGTCCGGAGACCTCCTTCGCCAGCTCCTCGCGGGTCAGGCACTCGCCGTCCAGCGCGTCACGGACCGCGTCGACGAACGCCTCGCCCTGCTTGGCGGTGAGCCCGTGGTGGGCGTGCCAGCTGTCCTTGGCGCGCCAGTAGGGCTTCCAGCGCATCGCGGCCATCCACAGGGCCAGCTCGTCGGCGGCGTGCACGTGCAGGGTGCCGCGCAGGCTGTACGTCTTGACCAGGCGCTTCTTGTCGTACAGCTCCGCGCGCACCTGTTCCTGCGTGGCGTCCTTCACCCGTGCCCCGATGGCCAGCTCGGCCGCGGCGGCGACCTGCGACTGCACCCCGCACACGTCGCGCACGGGTTTGCGCAGGTCGCCGGAGACGGGTTTCACGAGGTGATGGCGGGCCAGCCGCCGCGCGTGGACCTGATCCCAGGTGAGTGAGTTCATGGTCGACGCTTCTACCCCATGGGATGGAGCCGAACCTGGACGTGCTTGACGCCGTTGATGACGGGAGAGCGCAGATAGTCGGGCGGGCCGAGCAGTTCCGCCCCCGACACCGAGTTCGCGAGTTCGTCCAGGAAGACGGTGAGTTCCAGCTCGGCGAGGGCGGCTCCCAGGCAGAAGTGCGGGCCGGAGCCGAACGCGACGTGCCCGCTGCGGGAGCTGCGCGGACGCCCGACGTCGAACACCTCGGGAGAGTCGAACACGCGCTCGTCGCGGTTGGCGGAGGTGTGCCAGATGACGACGTCCTGGCCCGGCCGGATGGTCTTGCCGTGCAGCTCGGTCTCGCGGGCCGCGCGGCGCAGCACGTGGCGGCTGGGCGAGGTCCAGCGCAGCAGCTCGCCCACCGCGTTGGGCACCAGCTCTGGTTCCTTGCGCAGCCGCTCCCACTGGTCGGGGTGCTCCATGAAGGCGAGCAGTCCCCCGACCGCGGCGTGCCGGGTGGTCTCGTTGCCGCCGAGCATCAGCACGTCGAAGAAGAGCAGGCACTCCTCCTCGCTCAGCACCCCCGCGTCCTGGGAGCGGGCGAGCAGGCTGACGATGTCGTCGCCGGGCGACCTGCGGCGTTTCTCCACCAGGCCCTGGCAGTACAGCAGGAGCTGGCCGTGCGCCTGGGCGGCGTTGGCGCGCACGTCGGAGGTCATCTGGTACTCGCTGTCGTGCGAGCCGAACGCCGTGGAGGTGAGCCTGAGCATCAGGTCCCAGTCCTGACGCGGCACGTCGAGCAGCGCGGAGATGCCCGCGACGGGCAGGGCCGCCACGACGGTGGCGAAGTCGCACTCTCCCTGTTCCAGCGCGTCGGCGAACACGTCCTTGACGACCGAGCGCAGGTACGGCTCCAGGGCGGCGATCGCCCGGGGGGTGAAGCACTTGTTGACCAGCTTGCGCAGCTCGGTGTGTCGGGGCGGGTCCGTCGTGTTGATCATCTTCCCGGATCCCTGGTCACCGGTGTTGCGGTGCGGGCCGAGGGTGTTGGTCTGGTTGGAACTGAAGGTCTGCGGGTCCTTCTGGACGTTCACACAGTCCTCGTAGCGGGTGACCGACCAGAAGCCGGGCTCCTTGCCGTCGGGGTTCCAGTAGAGCGGGTCGTTGTCTCGCAGATGGCGGAAGACCTCGTGTGGTCTGTCGCCGACGTGCAGATCGGCATCGGCCAGATCGACATCAGTCATTTAGGAACTTCCCATTCCTTGGAGAATTTTCCGGCAGAAGTCATCTCGCCGGCGGGATGGCTCGATTACCGGCGGGCCCGATTACCGGCGGGGCGGCCCCGATTAACCCGCGTACCGTCCCGATTAAGGCGAGGGCGGGATTATAGGCCGCCTTCCGGAGACCCGTCCGAGCGTTTTTTCCTGTTTCCGGTGACATGGTTATCGTCCTCCCATGGTTCTACGTGTCAAGCTCGCCCTGTCATTGCTCACGGCCGCCGCCCTGGTGGGAGGTGCTTCCCCACCGGCTTCCCCGGTGGTGGAACGACCCGTCGCCGCGGGGACCGCGCGGCCGTTCGCGATGCAGGACTTCATGACCACGAAGAAACTCGGTCAGGTCGTGCCGTCCCCCGACGGTAAAGCGGTGGCGGTGGTCGTGAAACGCGGCCCGAGCGAGTCGAGCAGATATGGGGCATCATTTGTCGACGGAAACGAGCGCGCGGACATCTGGATAGTCGACGGCCAGGGTCCGGCGCGCGACGTGACGCACGGCGCGAAGGACGGCACCGGCCACTACAACCCGGTGTGGTCGCCCGACGGGCGCATGCTCGCCTTCGCCTCCACCCGGGGCGGCGACGACGTGTTCCTGCACGTGTGGGAGCGCGAGACGGGCGAGACCCGCAAGCTGACCCCGCGCGGGGTGCAGACGATGACGAACGCCTCGGGCTACCTCGTCCAGTGGCTGGACGAGCGGCGGGTGATCGCTCCGATGGTGAACGCCGGCCGCTGGGCGCTGGAGTACGGCCAATGGCTGGAGGCCCAGCGCGTCGCCCCGAAGCAGTGGGCGAAGGTCGAGAAGGGCAAGGAGGCCACCGCCTCGGTGCTCGACAGCTCCACCGCCCAGGGCGAGGACAAGCTGGACGAGGAGATCGCCGTCATCGACGCCGTCACCGGGAAGCTCACCTCGGCGGGCCCTGCCCGTACCTACACGGCGGGCAACCTGGTGGCCGACCCGACCGGACGCCTCATCGCCCGGGTGGACGACCTCGGCCCCACCCCCGCGGTCGCCGGGCAGCTCAAGCGTGTCCTGGAACGGCGCACCCAGCTCGCGATCGCCTCCGCCTCCGGCGGGCAGCCGCGCGTGGTGACCGAGGTGCCGAACCCCTCGGTCACCGTGCAGCCCCGCTGGGCCGCCGACGGTTCCCGGCTGCTGGTCGTCGGCAAGACCACCCCCGAGACGCCCGACCCGTTCACCGCCTACCTCGTACCCTCCGCCGGTGGGAAAGCCACGCCGCTCGCCGCCGACCGGCTGGTCGCGACGGGCCTGCTGTGGGGCGCCGGAACCCCGCTGGTGCGCGGGGTGAAGGTCAAGGACGCCGCCAACCCGGCGGCCCGCCAGGACTGGTGGGCGTTCGACCCCGCCGACCCGGCAGCCGCGCCGCGCGACCTCACCTCGCGCTTCAAGGTCCCGCCGCTGGAGCTGGTACCGGTGCCCGGCGGCGTGCTGGGCGTGGCCGACGGGCGCGCCTGGCTGATCGACCCGCGTACCGGAAAGGCGCGCGACCTGAACGCGGGCGGCGCCGCGCCGCTGGCGGAGCTGGCCTGGCCGCTGGACGACGGCGTCAAGCGCAACGGCGTGCGGCCCACCGACCGGGGAGGGGCCGAGCCGGCCAACCCCCGCCTCGACCGCGACTTCCCCGTGGTGCTCGCCCGCGACACCAAGGGCGGCCTGTACGAGCTGGCGCCCGGCGCCTCACCCGTGCTGACCCCGCTCCCGCTGCCGCACCCCGAGGCGGGCGTCGCCGGGTACTCCCCCGCGAGCCGCACCGCGGTCTTCGGCGCGGGCGGCGACCAGGGCACCGCACTGTGGACCTCCCAGGCGGGCCGCCACACCCAGCGGCTCTCACTGAACGGCCACCTCGCCCAGGTGACCCCTCCGAAGCGTGAACTCATCACCTACAAGGGGGCGGACGGGGAGAAGCTCACCGGCGCGCTGCTGCTGCCGCCGGACCACCGCGACGGGCAGCGCCACCCGCTCGTGGTCAACGTGTACGGCACCCGGATCGTCTCCACCCTGGAGGACGTGCCGGAGTTCCAGGTGAACAATCCGAGCTACCTCACCCTGCAGTTCCTCGCGGCCGAGGGTTACGCAGTGCTCGTCCCCTCCATCCCCCGCCCCCAGGGCAAGGCCGCGGCCGAGCCGATGACCTGGCCCACCAAGCCGATCATGAACGCGGTGGACGCCGCGATCGACGAGGGCGTGGCCGACCCGAAGCGACTCGCGGTGCTGGGACACTCCTTCGGCTCCTACAACGTGCACAGCCTGGTGACGCAGACCGACCGCTTCAAGGCGGCGATCGCGATCTCCGGCTTCTCCGACGTGATCAGCAGCTACGGCGTGTTCGACTCCCGCTTCCGCTACACGCCCCGCGCGCAGGAGTGGTTCGCGCCCGCCTACATCGAGGACCCCGCGTTCGAGTTCGGGCTGGGCAAGCCGCCGTGGGAGGACCCGCAGAGGTACGTGCGCAACAGCCCGCTCCTGCACGCGGGCAAGATCAAGACGCCGGTGCTCATGCTGCACGGCGAGCGTGACTACCTGACCCACACCGGCTCGGAGGAGATGTACACCGCGCTGGCCAGGCAGGCCAAGAAGGTGCGGCTGGTCAGCTACTGGGGTGAGGCGCACATGCCGTACTCGATGATCTCCCCCGCGAACTTCCAGAGCATGATCGAGCAGGAGCTGGACTGGCTCCGTCTCAACCTGCCCGGAGGCACCCCGTGAGACTCTTCTCGCCCGCCCAGGAACGGGCCTGGCTGGAACACCGGATCCGCGGTGACGCCGTACCCGACGGGATCTCCCTGCGGCTGCGGCTGACCGGCCCTCTCGACGAGAAGGCGCTGGGCTCGGCGCTCGGCGACCTGGCCGCGCGGCACGAGGTGCTGCGCTGGACCCTGCCCACCCGTGGCGACGGACCTCGCCCGGTGGTGTCGGCCGGGGCGCTGCCCGCGCCCCGGGCGGTGCCGGTCGAGCCGGAGAAGCTCGGCGCGACGCTGGCCGAGGTGGAGTCCCGGCCGTTCGACCCGGTCACCGGGCCGCTGGCGCGCGCCTCCCTGCTCGCGCTCGGCCCTGAGGAACACGTGCTGGTGGTGCGCATGCACCCGTGCGTCGCGGACGAGGGCTCGGTCGCGGTGCTCGCCGCCGACCTGGCCGAGCTGTACCGGGCCAGGGCCGAGGGCGACTCCCCGCGCCTGCCCGGCACGCCCCGCGTACCCGCCGAGGACGACTTCCCCCGCCCGGACGCGAAGGCTCCCAACGCGAAGGCCCCTGACCCGTCGGCGTCGTTTCCCGGCGCCCGGGACTCGGCGCCCGTTCGCGGCCGGGACGCCGCGCCCGCCGACACCGCGGCGGTCTCGGACAGTGGTCCCGGGGCGACGGGCGACGACAGGCGGGAGTTCTGGCGCGAGGCGCTGCGGGACGTGCCGCCGCTGGAGACGGCCACCGACCGGCCCCGCCCCGGGCGCCGCTCCGGCGCGGGCGGGACGCACCGCTTCGAGGTGGCCGTGCCGTCCGAGCCGGTCTCCCCCTCCCTCGCGGTGCTCGCGGCGTTCGCCGTCCTGCTGTCGCGCTGCTCGGGCCAGGAGCGCTTCACGATCGGCGTGCACGCCCCGGGGCGTGTCTCGGGGCTGCTCGGCGGGGAGCCGAACGAGTTCGCGGGGACGGCCGGGCCGCTGGACGACCTTCTCCCCCTGCCGGTGGACCTGTCAGGCGACCCGGACCTCGCCACCCTCTCCGCCCGGCTGGGGCGGGCCGCGGACGACGCCTGGCGGCACCGGCTGCCCCTGCAGGACCTGGTCTCCGCCGTCGCGCCGCCCCGTGACCCCAGCCGGGGCGCGCTGTTCGACGTGGCGTACGGCGTCGTGCCCCTTCCCCCCTCGCACGAGGCGGCGGGCCTGCGCCTCGAACCGCTCGGCGACGAGGAGCCCGCCGCCCGGCGTACTGCCTGCGACCTGGACCTGCGTCTCGCCGCGAAAACACCGGACAGGACAGGAACCCGGAACGGCGAAGGCCGGGGAAACGGGGCCGGAGAAGGAAGAGGGGCCGGGGAAAGCGCCGAGGACGGCCACCTGTTCCGGGCGACGCTGACGTACGCCACCGACGTCTTCGACCACGCCACGATCGAGCTGATGGCCGCCCGCCTGAGGAGGCTGCTCGGCGAGATGACCCGCTCCCCCGCGCGGCCGGTGTTCGACCTGCCACTCGACGACCGCTCAGGACCGATCGCGGGCCCGCCCGCGGCGGTGGACCTGGACTCCCCGGGCTCCACCCTGGCCGCGCTGATCGCCGCCCAGGTCCGGCGCACCCCAGAGGCGACGGCTGTGGACGGGGACGACGAGCGGCTCACCTACCGCGAGTTGGACGAACGCGCCCGCGAGCTGGCCGGATGGCTCGCGGCCGAGGGGGTGGGCCCCGGCACCGTGGCCGCGATCTGCCTGCCGCGCTCGGCCCGCCTGGTCACGGTCGTGACCGGGGTGCTGTACGCGGGCGGCGCGTTCCTCGCTCTCGACCCGTCCCAACCGGCCCCCAGGCTGGAGTATCTGCTGTCCGACGCGGCGGCGGCCGTCCTGGTGAGCACCGGGGAGATCCTCGGCGGCCTGCCCGAGGGCGGGGGGCGCCGCCTCGACCTCGACCGGCGCGATCCCGTTCCCCTCGACCGTCTCGTCCCCGGGCCGTCCAACCGGCATGCCCCCGCCAAGGAGACTCCGCCCGGCCCTGCCGGGCCCCACGACCTCGCGTACATGATCTACACCTCGGGCTCGACCGGCCTGCCCAAGGGGGTGCTGCTCGAGCACTCCGGCGCGTGCAACCTGGTCATGGCCCTCGCGCCCGAGCTGGGGATCGGCCCCGGGGTACGGCTGCTGCAGTTCGCACCGCCGACCTTCGACGCCTGGGTGTGGGAGGTTTTCACCACGCTGACCTCCGGGGGCACCCTGTGCGTGCCGGAGGCGGGGAACATCCTCGTCGGCCGGGCGCTGAGCAGGTGCCTGTCGGAGCGCGAGGTGAACGCCGTGTTGCTGCCCCCCTCGGTGATCGCGACGCTGCCCGGCGACGACCCGCTGCCCGCCCTGCGGGTGCTGGTCACCGGTGGCGAGGCGTGCATCCCCGACCTGGTGGAGCGCTGGGGAACCGGCCGGCGCATGGTCAACGCCTACGGGCCGACCGAGGCGACCGTCATCGCGACGCTGGCCGACTGCTCGCCCGGCGAGGGCGTACCGCCGATCGGGCTGCCCATGGCGGGGGCGTACGCGCTGGTGCTGGACGCCGCCGGACGCGTCGCGCCGTGGGGGGTGCCCGGGGAGCTGCACGTCGGCGGCGCGGGCGTGGCACGCGGCTACCACCGGCGGCCCGCGTTGACCGCCGAGCGATTCGTCCCTCTCGCCGGACGACCACCCACGGCACCGGACACACCCTCACCTTCGGCCCTGGATGGCCCCCCGCCCTCGGCGCCGGACGGGCCTTTCCCTTCGACGTCAGACGGGGCGTCCCTCTCGGGGTGGGATGTTCCTCTCCCTTCGACGTCAACCGGCCCCTCCCCCTCGGCCCCCTCGGTGCCGGGCGGGCCGCCTCCGGTGTGCGGTGAGCGGCTCTATCGGACCGGTGACCTGGTGCGGCAGCGCCCCGACGGCCGCCTCGACTTCATCGGCCGGGTGGACCACCAGGTCAAGCATCGCGGCTACCGGATCGAGCTGGGCGAGATCGAGCAGACGCTGCGGGCCTGTCCCGGCGTGGACGACGCGGCGGTGGCCCTGGAAGACGAGCAGCTGGTGGCCTACGTGGCCACCTCCGCCTCCACCGCCGCTTCGGGGACCGCCGCCGCGTCCGTTTCCACCCCCGCGCCCCGCTCGGGATCCACCGCGACCTCCACCTCCGCGATGACGGTCACGGCGAAGGACGCCAGGGCGTGGACGGCCGGGCGGCTGCCCGGCTACATGGTGCCGGGAACCGTGCACGTACTGGACGAGTTGCCGCTGACCACCGCAGGCAAGATAGACCGCCGCAGGCTCGCCTCCTCGGCCGCCCGCGCCGCGAGCCGGTCCGACGAACCGCGCGACCGGCTGGAGCTGGAGGTGCTTGAGGCTTTCCGGCGGGTGCTGGACGAGCCGGGTATCGGCCCGCACGACGCCTTCTTCGAGTCGGGCGGCGACTCCCGGCTCGCGGTGACGTTGCTCGGCCGCCTGCGCGGCGGCCTGCGCAGGCCGGTGGCGGCCCGCCTGCTCTGGGAGCGCCCCACGGCCGCGAGCCTGGCCTCGGCGCTACGCGAACTCGGATAGACCTTTCGGCCACACTATGACCTGAATCACATCAGGGATGCCTTATTGGTGTGGTTTTGAGATGACCGCCGGTGAGGGCTTTGCCTGGCGGTGCGGGCGGCCTGTGGACTGGTAACGAGAATTACCGGTGGGCTTTTGGTCGTCCGTAACGGGCGCGTGCTGGGCGTCTGTCTGCCGTGAGCGGAACGGGGAATAGAAGTTCTCCGTTGGTCAATTCGCAAGCGCCGCCGAGCAGGGGAGCGTGAATTGACACTACAGGGAGGATCCATCCCTGTACGACTTGAAGATATTTTCCCGCACAGGCGTTTGAAGCCGGAGAAAGTTCTGACTATCCAATGAAAAGATCGCACTAAACCGGTAGACATGAGCGCACGTAATTTCGACGGGAAGGTAGCGGGTGGGTTTCGACTTCGACGGGTTCATAGCGGGAATCAGCTGGTTCCAGTGGGCGATCTTCGCGATCTTCGGGCTGATGGTGCTCGTCAGATTGGTTCATGAATCGGTGGAGTGGTGGCGAGATCGGGAGTGGCGGAAAACACGCGGGCTGTCGGATGAGGACGCGCGGGAGGTGCTGGCGGATCGTCAGGCGCGGCGGGTGCGGGAGGAGCAGCAGTCCAGTGTTTACCGCCACTGGCGCAGCTAGAACAGCCGGCGCTCGCAGGAAGGGAGGTACCGGTGTTCGTAGCGGCGTATGAGGCCGCCATGTGGGTCTTGTTCGTGGTCGTCGTGATCGGGTCGATCAGAAGCGTGGCGAAATACGGCGTCGGGTGGCGCGGGCAGGAGCGCGCGGTACTCGCACGGATCAAGCGGCGGGAAGAGAAAAGGCTACGAGAGCAGGAGAGGGCGTGGGCGGAGAAAGAGCGCCGGTGGCCGGGCCGTCTGGTTGAAGGGGTGGTGCATGAGCGTGCGGCGGAGTCGGGGGTGCGGTGGCCGGTGAGACCGTACGTGGTCACAACGATCAAGACCGGTTCGATCACCCCGGGCCGCGCCCCCAAGAGTGATGTGCAGGAATGGCTGGTGAACTGGCCGCAATTGAAGGAGTGGGGCGGGAAAGCCTCGGCGGTGCCGGAGGTCCTGGCCATGGCGGTGTATGAGGATCAGGGGGCGCGGATCAGTACGGTGTGGACGTGGGAGAACGGGCGGTTGGAGAGCAAGGTCGCTTATCGCGGGTCGTGGCAGTCAGCGGTGCGGGCTCATTGCATCTAGTGCTGTGACCTCATAGGTTCGCCGGGTGGCTGGGTCAGGCCTTGATCGCCAACCGACGGCATGTGGAACGTCCTCGGCGAGGCGTTGTCGTACCCCCGGTGTAGCGTCCGGGCCGGAGTCGGGTTCATGCTCTGCGGTTAACGGAGGTACGCGGATGACGAGTACGACAGGCGAGCCCGTGGTGGTGGTGTCCCGGCGCATCGGAGCCTCGGCGGAGGAGATCTTCCGGATCCTGGCCGACCCCGGACGGCACCCGGACCTCGACGGCTCGGGGATGCTGCGCGGTGGCATCTCCGACGCCGTGGTCTCGGGCGTCGGGGACGTCTTTGTGATGCGGATGCATTACGAGCGATACGGCGACTATGAGATGAACAACCACGTCGTCGAGTACGAGCCGGACCGTCGCCTCGGCTGGGAGCCGAGGCCCGGTCGCGGGCACCCGGACGCCACCGCGCTCGGGGCCGCGTGGGGCCACCGGTGGATCTTCGATCTGCTCCCGGACGGAGCCGGGGCGACGGTCGTGACCGAGACCTTCGACAGTTCGCGCATGCCGGAGGACAAACGCGCGGAAGTGGACAGCGGGCGCGCCTGGTGGCAGACGCAGATGGCGAGCACCCTGGAACGCCTCGCCGAACTGTGCGCCGCCCGGTGAACACCGAACTCGACGCCCTCAAGGGAGCCCTGGACCGTCAGCGCGAGCATGTCCTCGGGGTCCTGGAAGGGCTCTCGGAGGAGGATCTGCGGCGGCCGGTGCTGCCCAGCGGCTGGAGCTGCCTGGCACTGCTGCGCCACCTCACTCTGGATGTCGAACGCTTCTGGTTCCCCGGGGTGATCGCGGGCGAACAGGATGTGGCCGGACAGCTCGCGGCAGGCGCGGAGGCGCACTGGTACGTACCCGAGGGGATGACCATCGACGAGGTCTTCGCCGACTACCGGGCGGCCATCGCGCGTGCAGACGCAGTGCTCGCCGCCGCCGCGCCCGAACAGGAGCCCGCCGCCTGGCCCGTGGAGATCTGGCCGACCTGGCAGCTGCCTGACGTGCGGCACATCCTGATCCACGTACTCACCGAAGTCGCCTGCCACGGCGGCCACTTGGACGCGGTGCGCGAACTGATCGACGGCACCACTTGGCTCGGCGGCAACCCCTACGCCGGATAGTTCTGCGACCGGGTGAGGTGCGTCGGGTTCTTCTGGCCGGACGGCTGTCGGACCGGATCGGCGCACGCGGGCCGGCCTGCGCCGGCGCGCTCGTGGCCGCCCTCGGCGCGCTGGCCCTCACCCGGGTCGGAGCGCAGACCCCCGAGGTATGGCCCGCACTGGCCGCCTTCACCATGGGCCTGGGCACGGGCTTCTTCAGCGCGGCCACGATGGGATCGCTGTACCGGACGCTGCCCGCTCCGCTGGTGGCGCAGGGCAGCTCGGTGCTCTACATGCTCAACCAGCTCGGCGCCGCGATCGGCGTCGCCGTCGTCACGCTCATCCTGCAGACCGCGGACGACGTGATCACCGGCTTCCACGGCGTCTTCCTGTTCGCCTTCGCCGTGATCGTGGTCGTCCTCGCCGCCGTCCCGCTCCTGCCCCGCCGCGAGGACGCTCCTCGCGGCGTCGACGTCCCGGTGTGACCCGCCGACGGCCCGTCATGGGCAGGCCCGCAGACGCGGGACGGCGGTGTGCCCCCTCGCGTCACATCGAGGGTTCCGCGCCCGGTGCCGGGGTGGCGGCCTTGGGCTCGCGGCGCAGCATGGCCCGCAGCCGCTTCTCGATCGGATACTCGTACAGCCGGTACAGCCCCCACGACAGCAGCACGCTGACGACCAGCCCCGCCAACGCGTACGGCAGGTGCGCCCAGGTGGGCTCGGGGAAGTCGTAGAGCGACTGCCGCCCGAAGGCGTGCTTGGCGATGGGGAAGAGCACCAGGAAGTGGACGAGATAGAAGGCGTAGGACCACTGGCCGAGCGCCACCAGCGGGCGTGAGCTGAGCAGGCTGCGCCGCCCGGCCAGGTCGTTGGTCGCCGCCGCCGCGATGAGCAGTGCGAACACCACGATGCTGCCCCGGTTGGTGGTCTCGGCGAGCGCGGTCGGCCACACCCCTGACCAGGACCACGCCCACAGCAGCGCGAAGTAGCCGACCGTGATCGCGGTCGCCGTGCGCAACCCGATCGGGCTGCGCCAGCCCCGGCGTACGGCGGCGGCGATCACGATGCCCAGCACGAACTCGCTGACCCGGGAGATCGGCGAGTGGGTGGCGAAGTAGTACAGGTCGGAGGTGAACCAGTTCTCCGCGGTGAGCTGCGGGTTGGCCAGCCAGAGCCACACGCGCGTGCCGATGCTGATCGCGATGAGCACGGCGGCGATCATCACCATCTGACGCAGGGTGCGCCGCACGATCGGGCGCACCACGAACGGGAAGACCGCGTAGAAGAACGCCTCGCACGACAGCGACCAGGAGACGGTGTGCGGCACGGCGTCGCTCTGGAACGACGCGGGGAACCACGCCTGCACCATGAGCAGTGTCGCGACCGTCCACCACACCAGCGCCGTGCCGCCCTCGGTGGGCCAGAGCTGGCCCCCGACGAGCAGCGCGACCGCCGCGACGGTGGTGATGAGGAGCGAGGGCCAGATCCTGGCGAAGCGGCGCCAGTAGAACTTCGGCGCGGTGTCCCTGTCGAAGAACGTCCAGGTGAGGACGTAGCCGGACAGGACGAAGAAGAACGTCACCCCGGCCGTGCCGAGGACGAACAGTTCGTTGAGGTAGGGCAGGGGCAGCAGGATCGCGACATGGCTGAAGAAAACGCCGAACGCGGCGAACCACCGCAGCCCGGTGAGCGATTCCAGCCGCGTCCTCGGCGGGCCCTCGATCGTGTCCGGTGACGGCTTGGCGGCTACCGAGGTCATGACGCCGCCTCCTCTCCCGCGAGGCCGGCTTGCGCGCGGCGCTCGTCGAGGAGCGCCGCCTGTTCGCGGACGGTCGCGTGACGCAACAGGTCGGGCAGCTCCACCTCGACGCCGAACGCCACCTCGTAGCGCAGGCTCAGCCTGGCCAGGGTGAGCGAGTGGCCGCCGAGGTCGAGGAAGCCGTCGGAGGCGCCGATCTCCTCCACGCCGAGCAGCTCGCGCCAGATCCCGGCGACGGTCTCCTCGGTGCCGCCCTGGATCGGCACGTGCCCGCCCTCTTCGCCGGGGGCCTCGGGGCTGGGCAGCTCCTCATAAGCGATGTGGCCCTCGGCGGTCCTGGGCAGGAAGTCCAGGACGGTGACGGAGCCGGGGAGCTGGTATTCGGGCAGGTGGGCGGTGAGCCCGGTGAGGTCCGTGAGGTCGATCCCCTCCCCCGTCACGTACGCGGCGAGCCGGTCGTGGCGCACGTCGACGGCGGCCTCGGCGACGCCGGGCCGCCCCGCCAGGGAGCGGGCCAGCTCGTCGGTGTCCACCCGGAACCCGCCGACGGTGAACATCCGGTCGAAGCGGCCGAGCAGTTCCAGCGAGCCGTCGGGGAGAACGCGGCCGCGGTCGCCGGTGGCGGTGCCGCCGACGTGGATCTCGCCGGGAACGCCGACCGCGCCGGGGCGCCCGGTCCGGTCGGCGATCTCGATCGGCGTACCGGCGAGGGGCGCTCCGAGCAGGACGCCCCTGCGGGGTTCCGCGAGCGGGTCGACCCGGTGGGCCGCGGCCCAGTGCTCGCCGTACAGGGTCCAGGTGGGAATCGCGGCGGCCAGTTCCCGCGCGAGGGCGGGCGGGGTCGTGGCCGCGTCGCAGAGCGCGGTGAACGGGCGGTCGGCGGGCAGGCCCTCACGGAGCAGCAGCCGCCACGCGGCGGACGGGGCGTGCACCACGGTGGCGTCCGCGACCAGGTCCCTCAGCCGTCCGGCGTCGCGGGCGGCCTCGGGGGGCGCGGTCACCAGGTGCGCGCCGTGCAGGAGTGCGAGCAGCACGGCGTCGGCGAACGCGCCGGACGTGGGCGGGGCGAAGGTGAGCACGGTGTCGGCGACGCCCAGGCCGATCCGCGAGGCGAGGTCGGCGATCGGCGCGGCGCCCGCGCCCTCCGTACGGCCGTCGAGGACGTCCGCCTTGAGGTGGGCGTATCGCCAGACGGCCGGATCAGGACTGTCGGCGGCCGGGGGGCCTGCTCCCCTGCGTACAGCGGGCGCGAGGTTCTCGGCGCGGGCGTCGAGCTCGGCGTAGGTCAGCGTGACGGCGGAGGGGGCGCCCGTGGAAGACGTGCCCGTGGCGGTGCCTGTGGAAGTGCCCGTGGCGGTGCCGGTGGAAGGCGTGCCCGCGTGGGTGGTGACGGCGGGCGCGTCGGGGGTGAGCCGCACCCGCTCGGCGAGGACGGCGGCCGGTCCCTCGGCGCCGGTCCCTGGCTCCGCGGGCCGGGGCGCGGGAGGAAGGGAGAGGTCACCGACCGGCAGGTCCGGGTGGGCGCAGGCTCCGGCGACCAGGAGCTCGAACTGCTCGGCGAGGACCTCGACCGTGGCGGGGTCGAACAGGTCGTCGTTGTAGCCCCACAGGCCGGCCATGCCGTCGCCGTCGACGCTGAAGTCCACCATCAGGTCGAAGTGCGACACCTCGACGTCGGGGACGAACTCCGAGGCCCGCACGCCCGGCAGGTTCAGGAAGACGCCGTCGTTGTCGCGCACCCCGAGCCCCGCCTGGAACAGCGGCGTGTGGCTCTGGGGCCGCTGCGGGTGCAGCTCGCGCACCAGTTCCTCGAAGGGCATCTCCTCGTGGTCGTGTCCATCGACGGAGGCGTGACGCACGCGGCGCAGCAGTTCGCGGAAGGTGGGCTCCCCGCGCAGGTCGAGGCGCAGGCAGATGATGTTGATGAAGCATCCGACGAGCGCTTCGAGTTCGGGCCGGATGCGCCCGGCGGCGGGTACGGCGGTGACGATGTCGGCCTGGCCCGCGTAGCGCGACAGCAGCACGCCGTAGGCGGCGAGCAGCACGGTGAACGGGGTGGTGCCCTCCTCACGTGCCACCGCGCGCACGGAGGCGACGGCGTCGCCCGGCAGCCGGGAGCGGTGGAAGCGGCCCGCGCGGCGCCGGTGCGGCGGCCGGGGCCGGTCGGAGGGCAGGTCGAGCAGGCGGGGTACGCCGTCCAGGGTGCGCCGCCAGTAGTCGACCAGACGCGAGCGCACGTCCTCGGTGCGCAGCCGTTCGCGCTGCCAGAGGGAGAAGTCGGTGTACTGCAGGTCCAGGTCCGGCAGGCGCACCGGCCCGCCGGAGCCGGAGCCGGTACCGGCTCCGGTCGCCCCGCCGACGGCCCCGGTGTAGAGGGCCTCGACCTCGCGCCCGACGATCCCGAAGGACGGGTCGTCGAAGACGATGTGGTGGAAGGTGAGCACGAGCACGTGGTCGTCGGGGCCCAGCCGCAGCAGCAGCGCCCGCCAGAGCGGCCCGTGGCGCAGGTCGAACGGGGCGAGGATGTCGTCGGCGGCCATCCGCGCGGCCTCGGCCTCGGCGTCCGGCTCGTCACCCAGGTCGACGGAGCGCAGCACGCTCGCGGGCGCGTCACCGACGCGCTGCACGGGCATGCCGTCGACCTCCGCGACGGTGGAGCGCAGGATCTCGTGCCGCCTGATCACCTCGCACAGCGCCCGGTCGAGGGCTTGAACGTCAAGGGGGCCGCGCAGCCGCAGCGTGGCGGGCACGTGGTAGAACCCGAAACCCGGGTTGAACATCTCGCCGAACCAGATGCGCTCCTGGGTGGAGGAGACCGGCACCCCCGAATCGGGCACGGCGTGTCGCGGGATGCGATCTCGCTCGCGCCTGCGGCGGGCGATCAGGTCGTGCACATTGTCCGCGCTCTTGGAAATCGTCATGTGAATGGTGTCCTCACGTCTGTGGGGTGCAGCGTGAATGCAGAATTTTGCGTCAGGATATGTCTTGATAAGCGAGAGCATTTACCCTCTATTGCGAAAAGGCGGCGAAGCGGATATGGAGCTGCAGGGTGTGACGGCGCTGGTCTCCGGGGGCGGCGGAGGGCTCGGCGCCGCCACCGCGCGCGAGCTCGCCAAGGCCGGGGCGCACGTGGTCGTGGCCGACCTGGAGGCCGCCGCGGCGGGCCCGGTGGCCGACGAGGTGGGCGGCACGTTCGTGGAGACCGACGTGACCGACGCGGGCTCGGTCGAGCGCGCCGTGCGGACGGCCACCGAGGTCGCGGGACCGCTGCGGGTGGCGGTGAGCTGCGCGGGAATCGCGCCCGCCGCCCGTACGGTCGGGCTGGACGGCCGCCCGCACGACCTGGAGACCTTCGAGCGGGCGCTCGCGGTCAACGTGGTCGGCACCTTCAACGTGATGCGTCTGGCCGCCGCCGCGATGGCCGCGACCGAGCCGCTGGAGGACGGCGAGCGTGGCGTGGTCGTCAACACCTCCTCGGCCGCCGCCGAGGACGGCCAGGCGGGCCAGGTCGCCTACGCCGCCTCCAAGGGCGCGGTCGCGGCGCTCACCCTGCCGTCCGCCCGCGACCTCGCCTCCGTCGGCGTGCGGGTGTGCGCGCTGTCACCGGGCCTGTTCGACACCCCGTTGCTCGCGGCGATCCCGCCGGAGTTCCGGCGCCCGCTGCTGCGGCAGATCGCCTTCCCGCCCCGGCCGGGAACCCCCGCGGAGTTCGCGCGAGCGGTCCGCGCCGTATGCGAACTGGGTTACCTCAACGCCGCCGTCGTCCGCCTGGACGGCGGCCTGCGCCTGCCGAACACCTGAGGGAACTCGCCGTACGTTCGGGAGTGGAGCACCGGAAAGACGCGCCGAACACGTGAAAGACCAACGGGGCGTTTGGCGGCGCAACTTCCGAGCAGAACACCGATCCCGTGAACGCCGGCACGTCTCGCCGGCGGGATGCGGGGTAGCGTCCCGTTACGTTTCCATGGTCGTCGATCGAAGGAGATGAGGAAATTGCTCACCCCACCCGACGGAATGCCGAGAATCACCCCCGTCATCTTCTACTCCGATGTCGAGAAAGCCATCGAATGGCTCATCGAGGCGTTCGGATTCGAAAAGCGCAAGGTGTTGAACGACGACGACGGGTCCGTCGTCCACGCCGAGCTGTCGTTCGGCGAGGGGGTCGTGCAGCTCGCCGGAACGGGTGACGGCCGCAAGCACGAGCCGCAGGGCGAGGGCGAGCTGCGCCAGAGCCTGTACGTGTTCGTGGACGACGTGGACGAGCACTACGAGCGCGCGAAGGCCGCGGGAGCGGTGATCCGCGACAAGCCGGACACGCGTTTCTACGGTGACCGCAACTACACCACCGAGGACCTGGAGGGCCATCACTGGGTCTTCGCCCGCAGGGTCGAGGAGATCCCGTACGAGGAGATCGACACCCCATGAGCGCCGTCGAGCAGGTCAGGGAGCTGTACGAACGCTACCCGTGCCCGTCGCTGACCGTCGGCGACGACCTGATCCTGGACCTGGCGCTCGGCATCGGCATGGTCGCCAGGGACAAGACCCTGGCGGGCAAGCGGGTGCTGGACGCCGGGTGCGGCACCGGGCACCAGCTGCTCGGGCTCGCCTCGCAGTATCCCCGGGCGCACTTCACCGGCATGGACCTGTCGCAGTCGTCACTCGACGTCGCCGAGGAACTGCGCGAACGCAACGGGCTGACCAACGTGGAGCTGGTGCGCGGCGCCATCGGCGGGGAGGGGTTCGAGGGCCCCTACGACCTGATCGTGATGACCGGGGTGCTGCACTGCCTGGACGACCCCCGCGCGGGCCTGGCCTGGCTCGCCGAGCGGCTGTCGCCCGGCGGGCTGATGTACCTGTGGCTGTTCCACAGCTTCGGCGAGCACCAGCGGCTGATCGACCGCGAGCTGGTGCGGCTGCTGTCGGGCGGCGACACCGGCGAGGAGGGCCTGTCGGTGGTGCACCGGCTGGGCTTCGGCCGCTCCGCGGGCCGCTACGGCACGGGCACCGCGCCCGGCGCCGACCCACGCGACCAGGACGTGCTGGACGCCGACGCCTACCTGCACCCGGTCATGCGCACCCACCGCTTCGGTGACGCGGCCCGCCTGTTCGAGGGCCTCGACGGGATCGGCTGGGTCGCGCTGAACGGCGTCAACTGGGACGGCGGCGGCAAGATCCTGGACCTGGGCCGTCGCCACCCCGCCTCACCGGTGTTCCTGTCGGACGCCGACCTGTTCGACGACGAGGAGCTGCTCGCCCGCTACGCGGCGCTGCCCGTCGCCGAACGGGCCGCGGTGATGGAGCTGCGGCTCGCGCCGACCGGCTTCACCGTCGTGGCCGGCACCCCGGAGGCGGAGAGGCTGTGCGAGTCCAGGATCTCGGGCAACGTGCTCCTGCGGAACCGGACGGCCGCTCCCGGCGGGACCGGCGACCGGTGATGACCGTGACACCCTGCCGGACGTGCGTCCGGCAGGTGAAAGGCGCGTCCGGGCCGACCGGCGTGGGCCGGCCCGGACGCGCCGAACAACTCACTCAGGCGAGGTCGAACCGGTCGAGGTTCATCACCTTGACCCACGCGGCGACGAAGTCCTTCACGAACTTCTCCTTCGCGTCGTCGCTCGCGTAGACCTCCGCGAGCGCGCGCAGCTCGGAGTTCGACCCGAAGACGAGGTCGGCGCGGCTGCCGGTCCACTTGACCTCGCCCGTGGCGAGGTCGCGGCCCTCGAACGTGCTCTCGTCCTCCGACGTCGCCTTCCACCTCGTGCCCAGGTCGAGCAGGTTGACGAAGAAGTCGTTGGTCAGGACCCCGGGGGTCGTGGTGAGGACGCCGAGCGAGGACTGCCCGTGGTTGGCGCCCAGGACGCGCAGGCCACCGACGAGGACCGTCATCTCGGGGGCGCTCAGGGTGAGCAGGTTCGCCCGGTCGATCAGAAGGTACTCGGCGGGCAAGCGGTTGCCCTTGCCGAGGTAGTTGCGGAACCCGTCGGAGGTCGGCTCGAGCGCGGCGAACGACTCCACGTCGGTCTGCTCCTGCGAGGCGTCCACCCGGCCCGGCGTGAAGGGGACCTCGATGTCGAAGCCCGCGTCCTTGGCGGCCCGCTCGACGGCGGCGCTGCCGGCGAGCACGATCAGGTCGGCGATCGAGACCTGCTTGCCCCCGCTCCGCACGGCGTTGAACGCCTCCTGGATCTCCTCCAGGGCGCGCAGCACGGTGGCCAGCTGGTCGGGGTCGTTCACCTCCCACCCCTTCTGCGGCTCGAGGCGGACGCGTGCGCCGTTGGCGCCGCCGCGCTTGTCGCTGCCGCGGAAGGAGAAGGCCGACGCCCACGCGGCCGACACCAGCTGGGAGACCGGCAGCCCGGAGGCGAGGATCTTGCTCTTGAGGAAGGCGACGTCATCGGCGTCGATCGGCTGGTACGTCGCGGTGGGCAGGGGGTCCTGCCACAGCAGCGTCTCGGACGGGACCTCCGGGCCGAGGTAGCGCACGACCGGGCCCATGTCGCGGTGGGTCAGCTTGAACCACGCCCGGGCGAAGGCGTCCGCGAACGCGGCGGGGTTCTCCAGGAAGCGCCGCGAGATCTGGTCGTAGACCGGGTCCACCCGCAGCGCGAGGTCGGTCGTGAGCATCGTCGGGGCGTGGCTCTTCGACGGGTCGTGGGCGTCGGGGACCGTACCGGCACCGGCGCCGTCCTTGGGCTTCCACTGGTGCGCGCCCGCGGGGCTCTTGCTCAGCTCCCACTCGTAGCCGTAGAGGATCTCGAAGAAGCTGTTGTCCCACGTCACCGGGGTGTTCGTCCACGCACCCTCGAGACCGCTGGTGATCGTGTCGCCACCCTTGCCGGTGCCGTAGGTGTTGTTCCAGCCCAGGCCCTGCTCCTCGATCGAGGCGGCCTCCGGGTCGGCGCCGACGTGGTCGGCCGGACCCGCGCCGTGGGTCTTGCCGAAGGTGTGACCGCCCGCGATCAGGGCGACCGTCTCCTCGTCGTTCATCGCCATCCTGCGGAACGTCTCGCGGATGTCGCGGGCCGAGGCGAGCGGGTCCGGGTTGCCGTTCGGGCCCTCGGGGTTGACGTAGATGAGACCCATCTGGACCGCGCCGAGGGGGCTTTCGAGCTCCCGGTCACCGGTGTAGCGCTGGTCGTCGAGCCAGGTGGTCTCCGGACCCCAGTAGACGTCCTCCTCGGGCTCCCAGACGTCCGCACGACCGCCGGCGAAACCGAAGGTCTCGAAGCCCATCGACTCCAGGGCGACGTTGCCGGACAGAACGAGAAGGTCGGCCCACGAGAGCGCCTGGCCGTACTTCTTCTTGACCGGCCACAGCAGGCGGCGGGCCTTGTCGAGGTTGGCGTTGTCGGGCCAGCTGTTGAGGGGGGCGAAACGCTGCTGACCGGCACCGGCGCCGCCGCGGCCGTCGCTGATCCGGTAGGTGCCCGCGCTGTGCCAGGCCATCCGGATGATGAACGGGCCGTAGTGACCGTAGTCGGCCGGCCACCAGTCCTGCGAGGTGGTCAGCACCTGCGCGATGTCCCGCTTCACGGCCGCGAGGTCGAGGCCCTTGAACGCCTCGGCGTAGTCGAACTCCTCGCCGAGGGGGTTGGCCACGGCGGGATTCTTGGCGAGGATCTTCAGGTTGAGCCGGTCCGACCACCACTGGCGGTTTCCGCCGCCCTGAGTCGGGTGCGGGGCGCGCTCGTGCGCGACCGGGCAGCCACCTTCGCCCTCCGCCTTCGCGTCCGTGACGATTGCATCATGGTTCTCAGACATGGAATCCTTCTGGATCTTCTGTTTCAGGGAGTCGCGGCGCTCAGGAGCCGCGAGGGGTGGAACAGCCGGGGCACAGGCCCCAGAAGATGACCTCGGCCTCGTCGATCGAGAAGCCGTGGTCGTCGGACGCGGTCAGGCAGGGCGCCTCACCGACCACGCAGTCGACGTCGGCGACGACACCGCACGACCTGCACACGATGTGATGGTGGTTGTCGCCGACACGCCCCTCGAACCTGGCCGGACTGCCGGCAGGCTCGATGCGGCGTAAGAGCCCGGCCGCGGTGAGCGCCTGGAGGGCCTCGTACACGGCCTGGAGTGAGATGTGGCCCACCCGATCGCGCACTCCGGAGGCGATCGCCTCGACTCCGAGGTGGTTGCCGTCCCGGACGGTCTCGAGCAGGGCCACCCGCGCGGCCGTCACCCGCAGGCCCACCCCGCGCAGCTCATCTGCGGTGGTCGGAGTGCCAGGTGCGGTCATGGGGCCAAATCTAGCGCCATAAACACGAAGAGTTCAAGTTAACGAACGATGCAAATTTAGAACCCCGCCAGGCGAGGAGACGGTCCGGGTTCCCCCGAGGACCCGAGGACCGGCTCCGAGTGGCGACTCCGGCCACCCGGAACGGCCCGGCGGGAGTTTCGTCCTGGTTGTTCCGTCTCAGTTGGGGAGGACCGAGAGGCCGGACTGGGCGACGATGGCCTGAAGCGCGGCGACGTGGCCGGTGTAGGCCGCGCGCCCCTCCCGGGTGAGGCTGAACCATGTCCTCGGGCGTTTGCCGACGTACCCCTTGCGGATCTTCACGTAACCGGCCGCCTCCAGGGCGCTCGCGTGCTTGGACAGCACCGAGTCGCTGACGCCCAGGTTGTCGCGGACGAAGGCGAACTCCGCCTCGTCGGCGGCGGCCAGCAGCGAGACGATCCCCAACCGGGTCGGCGCGTGGATCGCCGGGTCGAGTCGCGGCGTCATCGCGTCACCGTCTCCGCCCGGCGGACGGCCCGCCCGGACATCCAGCGGGCCAGAAGAGGCGTGGTGATCGCCGCGACCACAGTCATGATCACACCCATGAGCGTACGCGGGTAGGTGAGGCCCAGTTCCGTGAACCACAACGCCATCAGGGCGGCCCCGAAACCGGTGGCGACCAGCCAGCCGGTGAAACCGATCCACGCCCACGGGTCCACCACGGAGGAGTGCAGGCGCATGTTCGCGTTCCTGACGTCTGTCACGAACTTGAGGACGGCGACGGCGAGACCGGCCGACAGGACCGGCACCGCGATCCAGATCCACCAGGCGGGCGGAACCTCGGTGACGAACTGTATTCCGGCGACGAAGACCCAGACCGCCACGGGATACCAGGCGGGGAACATCGGCGGCGCGGCGCGCAGGGCCCTGCGCCGCGTCTCGTGGACCTGGTCCAGCGTCCGCGCAGCCTCTTCCGGGGAGATTTCCATGCCCACTCCTTCGCTCTTTCCTATCTGGAAAGTACTTTCTACTTTCCAGATCGTCAAGTACTTTCCGAGACTGGCCCAGCATGGACAGGCCCTTCCAACGACCGCCCCCGCCAGGAGAGAATTCCGCGCCTTTCCGCGGACGATGCAACAGTTCGCCCGGTCAATCCATCTGAGAGGTGATGGGACGACGAAAGGCGAGGGCAGTTGGAAGCAGATCCCCGGTTCGCCGAGTTCGTCGCCGAGCGCGGTGACGCACTGTTGCGTTACGGCTACGTCCTGGCCGGGAACCCGCACGACGCGGCCGACCTGGTACAGGAGGCGCTGCTGAGGCTACGCGCCGCCTGGCCGAGACTGCGCGCCAAGGACAACCCGGAAAGTTACGTGCGTACCACCATGGCCAGACTCCACACGGCGACCTGGCGACTACGACGGCGCGAACTGCTCGCCTGGGACCCACCGGAGCACGGCTACCACGACACGCCGCCCGGCGAGGACGAGCGGGCGCTGGAGGAGGCGCTGGCCGGGTTGCCCCGCAAGCAGCGGGTGGTGCTGGTGTTGCGCTACTACGAAGGGCTGACCGACGAGGAGATCGCGACGGCCCTGAAGATCTCCCGCGGAACCGTGCGGAGCCAGGCGTCGCGGGCGCTCGGCAAGCTCCGTTCCGCGGCGGGCGAGCACACGGAGGAGAACGTCATGTCGGAGCACGGGGAGCGTCGATGACCGACATCGAGGAGCGGTTGAGCAGGTCCCTGGGCCGCATGGCCGAACGAGCGCCACGACTGGCCCCCTCGGCGGCGGAACGGCTGGAGACCGGCCACCGGCGGCGTAGGAGCAGGTCCCAGACCCTGCTCGCGGCGGCGACCATCGTGGCGGTCGCCGGCGGGATGACCGTAGCCCTGCGGGGGGGCGACGACGGAAGGGCGGTGACCGTGGCCGACCGCCCGTCGGGAAGGCCGTTCGTGGAGATCGACACCATCATCGAACCCGTCGAGAAGGTGTGGCCGCAGGCGGTGTGGAAGATACCCGCCAAGGATCCCGAGGGCAGGCGACTGCGTCCGATCGCACTGACCGACGACCAGAACCTGCTGGTCGAGGCGCTCTCCGAGGCCATGCGGCCCGAGGTTCTCTACCTCTACGACCTGACCGGAGGAGATCTACGAAAGATCACGGATATACGCGGGCCGGGGAACGCCGCGAACATCGGCCTGGGCGAGGGCATGGTGGCGTGGTCGACCTCGACGAAGACCTCCGTGCGTCTGTGGGCCGTACCGCTGACCGGAGGCGAGGCCAGGCAGGTGGCCGAGCACAGGACCGGAGGCGACACGATCGACGGCCTCGCCGTGGCGAAGGGCGCGATCGTGTTCTCCGTGCGGAAGGGCGGGGTGTTCAGCGTTCCCGTGGACGGGGGCCGGGTGACAGCGCTCGACCACGGGACCGGGCTGCACCTGCTGTCCTGGCCGTGGGCGGGCTCGCCGGGCACGTGGAGCCCACAGGACGGGGCGCCGTTCACCTACCTGGTCAACCTGGAGACCGGGCAGAGCAACGACGCGGCCCCTGCCCGGCAGGGACAGCAACTGCTCGCCTGCGGCGTCCAGTCCTGCGTCTCGACGACGTCCGTCGGCGCCAGAGCGTTCACCCGGTCGCGTGACGGCTCGACGCAGCAGGAGGTGCCGACCGGTTTCCAGATCCCGGAGCCCCCCGGCCAGAGCCGCTTCTACGTGCGCAACCTCAGAAGCGACTCCCCCGGGCTCGGCCTCTACGACCTGAAGACCGGGAGGCTGGCGGCCCTCGGCACCGGGAACTCCGAGCCACAGGGCGAGGTCCCGGTCGCCGACCGGGCCGGGCGGATGATGACGTACCTCACCGCGGAAGGCAGATATGTGATCGACCTGTCCAGGATCCCCTGACGGCGCCGCGTACAGGGGCCCGCGCGGGCACCGGGGTCCGCGCGGGCGGCGCCCTCGGTGAGGATGCCGGTCCGCGTCGCGGACCGGCATCCTCACCGGCTCAACCTTCGGCCAGTTCCACGAGATTGGTGACGGTTCTCCAGTTGCGCATGGTGGCCGGGGTCTTCAGACGTCGTTCGAGCGCGACCGGGAGCTTCGCGCGGCCGGTACCGTTCGGCAGGCTCAGGTAGATCTCACGGCTCGCCGTCCACATCTCCTCGGGCGCGAACCTCCCGGCGTCGAAACCGTCGAGCCAGTCCGCCACCAGAGGGTCGAGCAGGAACCACACCGAGTATCCGGTCGGATCGTCGGCCTTCGTCGGGCTCGCCTCGACGACCGCCCTCAGCTCGTCGGCGGTCCGCAGGATGATTTTCGTGGTCAGCCCGAGACCGTCGGCGAGCCGCTTCTCAAGCCGCGCCGCGACCTTTCCCGCCTCCGGCTCGGCGGCGGTGAAGACGACATTGCCGCTCTGCAGATAGGTCTGGATGTCGGTGTGCCCCAGCTCCGCGCACACCGCGCGCAGGTCGGGCATGGAGATCTTCTTGTGGCTGCCGAGGTTCACCGCGCGCAGCAGCGCCACGTATCGCGTCATGCCCTATTTTCTCCCTTCCGCTCTCGGAACGGCACGAGACCTGATCAGCGACCTTGACTCTGACGGTGGCACTCTCAGCGGTCCGGCGGAATGCGGTAGACGGACACGTGAGAACGCGACTCGGCGGTGAATTCGGCTCCGGCCCAGTCGGCGTGCCTGCTCTCCAGTGCGGACCCGGTCAGCTGGGCCATGCGGTCGAGCTCGGCCGGCCAGATATAGCGGTGCGGGCTGCGATACAGCTGGGCCTGCCTGCTCTCGTCGAACCTGAAGTGGTGCGATACGACGTGCTGGCGCAGGACGTCGTAGGTGTCCGAACCGATGTAACCGGTCTCGCTGTGCCAGACCATGGCCTGCTGACCCGGTGGGAGCTTGCGCAGCTCAGGCACCCACAGCTCGATCACGAACCGGCCGCCGGGGGTGAGGTGGCGGGCGGCATTGCGAAAGCACTCGACCTGCTCGGCCTGGGTGAGCAGGTCGGCGATCGTGTTGAAGACGAGGTGGACCAGCGTGAGTTATGCGGTCACGGTGCCCAAGAACCAAGCCTTCTCAACCGGGTGCACACGGCGCGCCGGATGGCGTTATCCGGCACATTGCGCATCCGGGCTCAGGGCACGGGACCTGTTATCGAGACCCTGGGGCGCCGCGGTAATGCCGCCGGTAACTGAGGCTGACGACGCTCCCCCTACCGCGTCGGGGGACCAACGCCATAACGAGCCAATGGGACATCGCCATGACAAACAGGATATATCACCCCGACTGGACCCGACGGCTCACCGCCGTCGCCGCAGTGGCGTCGACACTGGCGCTGACCGCAGCATGCTCGGCCACCCCGGACGACGAGACGCCCGCCACCTCCGCCACCTCCGCCGTCTCGTCGGAATCGGCATCGCTCAAGCTCGTCGGCATCCTGACGGTGTCCGCACCGTCGGTCGGGTTCCCGGACCAGGCGGCGGCGATCGAGGCCGCCGTGTCCGCGGTGAACGACGCCGGTGGCATAGCCGGCCGCAAGGTCGAGTTGACGGTCTGCAACGACCAGGCCGACCCGAATGTGAGCGCGAAGTGCGCCCAGGACGCGGTCGGTCAAGGCGCGATCGCCGTGATCGGCGGCCTGTCGGTCGGTGGCAGCGGCATGGTGCCGGTGCTCGAACAGGCCGGCATCCCGCTGCTCAGCCACCCGATCAACCCGCTCGAATTCACCAGCAAGACCTCCTGGCCGATCCCCGGCGGCACGCCGGTCTCGTTCAGCGGGGCCGCGATCGGACTGGTCAAGACCTACGGCTGCAAGAAGGTCGACGCGATCACGCAGTCGCTGCCGTCCTCGATCGCCTCGGCCGACTTCGCCGACGCCGGGCTGAGATCGCTTGGTATGAAACTGAATGCGAAGATCGCGGTGCCGACCACGAACGCCGACTACGGACCCCCGGTCGCCCAGGTCGTGTCGAACGGCGCGGACTGTGTGGTGCTGGCGCTCCCGCCGGGCGAGGCCGGCAAGGCGATCGCCGCCCTGGGCGCCGGCGCGCCGGGGGTGAAGACCGGGCTCGCCGCGGCCTCCCTCACTCAGGCACTGATCGACCAGATCGGCAAGGCCGCCGAAGACGTGCTGCTGTCCGACTCGTTCCTGCCCGTGAACAGCAACGAAGCCGGCATGGTCGCCTTCCGCGACGCGATGAAGAAGTACAAGCCGGACGCGACGCCGACGTCGGCGGGCGTGGTCGTGTGGTCGGCGGTGGCCGCAGTGAAGGCGGCCGCCGAATCCGTTCAGGGGACGGTCGACGCCGCGTCGGTGCAGGAGGCGCTGGGCAGGCTCAGCTCCGTGGATACGGGAGTCGGGCCGGCCCTCAACCTGACCACGCCGCTGGGCCTCAAGGACTTCGACCGTATTCTCAACACCAACGTCGTCACGTACACGGTCAAGAACGGCACCTACAGCGACGCCGCCGAACCGTTCAGCGTGCTCGACGCCCTCAGGGAGAACGGGTGATCCAGGGCGGGGATCGGGTGACGCCCGATCCCCGGCGGAGCACCGAACCGATCCTCGCCGCAGTCGACCTCGAGGTCGGCTACGGCCACCTCCCCGTGCTGCACGGCCTGTCGGTGGCGGTACGTCCGGGCGAGATCGTCGCACTGCTGGGCGCGAACGGCGCGGGCAAGACCACGACCCTGCTGGCCCTGGCCGGGGTTCTGACACCGATCGGCGGCTCGGTCCTGCTCGACGGCCGGCCCGCGCCCGAGGGACTGCATCGCAGAGCCGACGCCGGCCTGGCGTTGATCTGCGAGGACCGGTCGGTGTTCATGGGCCTGACCTGCCGGGAGAACCTCCGCCTCGGCCGGGGAGGCATCGAGGAGAGCCTGGCGCTGATGCCCGAGCTGGAGCCGCTACTGGATCGCAAGGTGGGGCTGATGTCGGGAGGCGAGCAGCAGATGCTCACCCTGGCGCGCGCGCTGGCCGGCGCACCGAAGGTGCTTCTCGCCGACGAGCTGACGCTCGGCCTCGCCCCGTTGATCGTCGCGCGGCTGCTCACCCGGCTGCGCGCCGCCGCCGACCGCGGCGTCGGCGTGCTCATCGTCGAAGAGCGGGTCAAGCGCGCCCTGCAGGTGGCCGACCGCGTCTGTGTACTGCGACGAGGAGAGATCGTGATCGAAGGGAAGGCGGCCGAGATGGGGTCGCGGCTGGCCGAGATCGAGGCCAGCTACCTTTCCGAGGTGGCCGAAGGCCAGACGAGCGCGAGCGGAGACCACGCCACATGAACGGCGCCATCCAGCTCGCGCTGGTCGGGATGTCCTCGGGTTCGCTGCTGGCGCTGACCGCCCTCGGCATCGTGATCGCGTACCGCGGATCCGGGATCATCAACTTCTCCCACGGCATCGTCGGAACCGTGGCGGCGTTCGCCTACTGGGAACTCAACGCGGGCCAGGGGCTCTCGCCCGTGCTCGCGGTGCCCGGTGCGCTGCTCGCCGCCGCGCTGTGCGGTTACCTGACCTACCGCCTCGCGATCCAGCGCATGGCACGCACCTCGGCGCTGAGCCGCACCATCGTCTCCCTGATCGTGCTCGTCGTCGTGCAGTCCGCACTGACGTTGCGCTACGGCGCGGACGAGCGCCTCGTCCAGTCCATCTTCCCCACCGATCCGGTGTCGCTGTTCGGGATCCACCTGGGCCAGGATCGGATCATCACCTTCCTCATCGCCACCGTGCTCGTCGGCCTGCTCACCGTCGGCTATGGCCGGACCCGGTTCGGGCTGGCCACCTCGGCGCAGGTGGAGAACCCCATCGCGTCGGCGGCCCTGGGCATCTCCCCGGTCAGGATCGCGACCACCAACTGGGTGATCGGCTCGGTGTTCGCCGGCATCGCCGGCGTCCTGCTCGCCCCGATCGTCGGCGTGCAGATCGTCACGCTGACCCACCTGATCGTGCCGGCGCTCGCCGCCGCGCTCATCGGCGGCCTGCGCTCGTTCCCACTGACGTACCTCGGCGCCCTGCTGATCGGGGTGAGCCAGGCCGAGGTGACCCGCTACGTGGCCACGCCCGGCTGGGCGGACGCCGTGCCCTTCCTGCTGATCGTGCTGGTGATGGTGTGGCGAGGCGGGGGCGAACGGATACGCACGGCCATCGTCGAGCGACGGCCGAAGGTCGGCGACGGACATGTCCGTCCTCTCGTCCTCCTCGCGCTCCTCGGAGGCAGCATCGTCCTGCTCACCACAGTGTTCGAGCTGTCGTACATCACGGCGGCGACGATCACCTGTACGTACGGGATCATCCTGCTGTCCAGCGTCGTCATCACCGGATACACCGGGCAGCTGTCGCTCGGCCAGTTCAGCTTCGCCGGCATCGGTGCGGTGATCACCGGCCTGCTGCTGACCAGCACCGGGATGCCGTTCATCCTGGCGGTCGCGCTGAGCCTGGTCGCGACGTTCGTCGTCGGCGCGATGCTCGGCGTGCCGCTGCTGCGTACCCGCGGCGTGAACTTCACGGTGGCCACACTCGGTTCCGCCGTGGCGATCCAGGGGGTACTGCTGCAGAACCCCGCCTACTCCGGCGCCTACACGCCCCTGCCGAACCCGCTGGAGCTGTTCGGCTGGCGAATCGACTCGCTCACCTACCCCGGGCGCTGGGCGATCGTGTGCCTGGTCGCGTTCGTACTCGTCGGCCTCGTGGTCGCCAATGTCCGGCGCGGCCGTGTCGGGCGCCGCATGATCGCGGTCCGTACCAACGAGCGGGCGGCCGAGTCCGTCGGACTGAACCCCTGGCGGGTCAGACTCTACGCGTTCGCCCTCTCCGCGGCGATCGCCGCGCTCGGCGGGATCCTGGTGGTGTTCCGGCAGCCGACCATGGTGTTCGAGCGGGGATTCGCGGCCTTCGACTCGATCCTGGGGTTGTCCTACGTCGTCCTGGGCGGCATCGGTTACATCGCCGGCCCGTTGCTAGGTGTGCTCGGACACCCCGGCGGTTTCATCTCCACGTTGCTCGATTCGGACAGCGCGACGATGCCGCTGTGGATCGCACTCATCGGAGGCGTGCTGTCCATCTGGTACCTGCAGGCACGCCCGGACGGAGCCGCGGAGGGCCTCTCCCGGCACCTGCACCTGCCGCGCCGGCGCCGTCCGGCTCGGCCGAGCGCGGACACCGTCGCGGCAGCACCCGGCCGGGTGCCCGAACGGGTGTTGCGCGGCCATGGGCTAACGGTGGCCTTCGGCGGCGTGGTCGCGGTGAACGACGCCTCGCTGCACGTCGGTCCAGGTGAGATCGTCGGGCTCATCGGGCCGAACGGAGCGGGCAAGACGACGTTGATCGACGCGCTCACCGGCGCGACGAGGCCGAGGTCCGGCACGGTCACGCTCGCTGACAAGCCGATCGGATCGATGCCTATGTACCGCCGGGTCCGCGAGGGGATCGGGCGGTCGTTCCAGAGCCTTGAACTGTTCGACGACATGACGGTGGCCGACAACCTTAAGGCGTCGGTCGACGCGCGGTCCGGCAGCGCCTACCTGACCGACCTGGTCTGGCCGCGCCCGACCGCCTTCACCGCCGGAGCGCTCGCCGCCGTCGAACTGTTCGAGCTCGGTCCGGACCTCGACCGACTGCCGACCGAGCTGCCGTACGGCCGGCGTCGGCTGGTCGGCATCGCCCGTGCGGTGGCCGCCGAACCGTCCGTCCTCTGCCTCGACGAGCCGGCGGCCGGGTTGAGCTCGACAGAGTCGGCCGAACTCGGCACCCTGCTCCGGCGGCTCGCCGACGAACGCGGCATGGGCGTGCTGGTGGTCGAGCACGACATGGAGCTGGTGATGCGGGTGTGCGACCGGCTGATCGTGATGGAGCGCGGGCGGGTCATCGCCGACGGGACGCCGGCCGAGGTACGCCGTGACCCGCGGGTCATCGCGGCCTACCTCGGCGACGAGACCGAGTCGCAGGAGACCGAACCCACGCACGAGAGAGAGGAAGTCGAGCAATGAGGTCCGACGATCGGATCGAGGCCGCGCTCGCCCGCGCCGTCGAGTTGGGCGAGGTCGGTGTGCAGGTCGCCGCCTACCTCGGCGATGAGCTCATCGTCGACGCGTGGACCGGCGTCGCCGACCCGCAGAGCGGCCGGACGGTCGACGGTGACACCTTGTTCCCCGTGTTCTCGGTGAGCAAGGCGCTTGTCGCCACGGCGATCCAGCTGCAGTGCGAACGAGGGCTCGTGGACATGGACCGGCCGATCGCGACGTACTGGCCGGAGTACGGCAGGCGCGGCAAGCAGGACATCACCGTCGGCCACGTGCTCACGCACCGCGCCGGCGTTCCGCACATGCCGCCCGGCCTGGACGCCGACGGACTCGCGGACCAGGACGCGATCACCACCTGGCTCGCGGACGTCGAACCGCTGCACCCGCCGGGGGAACGCTCCATGTACCACTCGATCAGCTTCGGGCACATCCTCGGTGAGGTCATCCGCCGCACCGACCCGAGCCACCGTCCCTACGATCGGTTCCTCCGCGAGGAGCTGTGCCTGCCGATCGGCGCCGACGACGTCTGGGACGTGCTCCCGGCGGAGCACGAACACCGGGTCGCGCGCCTGACCTGGGGGCCGAACCCGCCGAAGCGCGCGCCGATGACCGGGGTGTCGCTGCTGTCGATGCCCCCGGAGATCCGCCCCGACGCCGACCGCTGGAACGATCCCCGTTTCCGATCGTCGTCGATCCCGGCGGCCGGCGCGGTGATGTCGGCCCGCGCCGGTGCGCGGTTCTTCAGCATGCTGGCGAACCGTGGCGAGATCGCCGGTCGCCGGTACATCGCGGCCGACCGCCTGCTCGCCCTGACGTCGCCGCGGCCGAACGCCAACGAGTTCGACGAGATCTACCAGGGACCCACCTGGATCGGCACCGGCGGCTACTGGCTGGGCGGGGAGTCTCCCCCGGCCGACCCGCTACTCGGCCGTTCGACCCAGGTGCTCGCCCACGCCGGGTTGGGCGGATCGATGGGATGGGCCGACCTCGCGACCGGGCTGGCCGTCGTCATCACCCACAACCGGATGTTCCTCGGCACCCCGCCGGGCGCCGAACCGTTCGTCCCGCTGGCCGACGCCGTGCGCGCGGTCGCCGGCCTGGCCTGAAGGAGTGACCGCTATGGAGTACCGGCCGTTCGGGCGGACCGGCGTGCGGGTGAGCGCCCTGGGCCTGGGGTGCTGGATGTTCGGCGACAGGGCCGACGAGGCCGAGTCGGTCCGGATCATCGACAGGGCGCTCGACCTCGGCGTCAACTTCTTCGACACGGCGAACAACTACGGCGGAGCCCCCGGGCGCAGCGAGTCCGTCGTCGGGACCGCCCTGGCGAAGCCGTCCAAGCGCGATCGAGTGGTGATCAACACCAAGGCGTACATGCCGGTCGACACCGAAGATCCCAACGGGCGGGGCGTGAGCCGACGGCACCTGATCCGCCAGTGCGAGGAGAGCCTGCGGCGACTGCGGACCGATCACGTCGACGTTTTCACCCTGCACCGGTTCGACCCCGACGTACCGGTCGACGAGCCGTTGCGCGCCCTGGACGACCTGGTGCGTGCGGGCAAGGTCCGCTACCTGGGGGTGAGCACCTCCGCCGCGTGGGAGGTCGTCGAGTCACTGTGGGTGGCCAAGGAGTTCGGGTTCAACCGGATCGTGGCCGAGACCCCGCCGTACAACATCCTCGACCGGCGGATCGAGCGTGAGCTGCTCCCGATGGCGGCGACGTTCGGGCTCGCGGTGAACCCGTGGGCGCCGCTGGGCGGAGGAGTGCTCACCGGCCAGTACCGGCGCGGCGAGCCGCCGTCCGCGGGCAGCCGGTACGGCGCGGGTGGCGTGCTCGCCGACTTCGCCGGTGACCGATTCAGCGAGGCCGTGTTCGACGTGCTCGACGTGCTGCGGGTGATCGCGGCCCGTCATGACGTGACCATGGCCCAGCTGGCCTTCTCCTGGGTCTTACGGCAGCCCGGTGTGACGAGTGTGCTGTGCGGGCCGGAGCGGCTGGCCGACCTCGATTCGTGCGCGGAGTCCTCTTCGATCGAGTGGACCGCCGAGGATCTGGACGCGATCGACGCGGTGGCCCCGCCTGGGGACAAGGTCGCCGGCTGGTACGAACCGATCGGCGGCCCGCGGTTCCGGCCGCATCCGGGCAGGGTCTGACCGGTACCCGCTCGTCACCGTCGGGCGATCCCCCACCGGTTCGTCACGTGCGGGTGAAGGCGGTGACGGACGGCCGTACCGGCCGATCGCGTTGTTGCAGGTGATCGCGGCGTTGGTCGTACCTGTGGATTGTCATGTCCAGCGTTACCCGGCGTGCCCGCCGTTGTCGAACGGCGGGCACGCCGGAGAAGGCCGACCTGCCGGGCAACCGCAAGAAGAAGGGGTCAGCGGGCGGGCGGCCCGTCGACTTCGATCCCGAGCGCTACCGCCGGCGCAACACCGTCGAACGCTGTTTCCAGAAGATCAAGACCTGGCGCGGATTGGCCACCCGCTATGACAAAACCCCGGAAAGCCACGAGGCCGGACTCCACCTCCGAGGCTCGATCATGTGGCTGAAACTCCTCACCCACATGATCCGAACCTCGAACAGCTCCTAGATCACCTCATTGACGAAGGCCCCTTCGCCGGGCTAAGAATGCGCCAACGCTCGAATCACCGTCTCCGTACGCTCGCCGTGAAATGTTATCGCTAACATCGTGGAGGTACCGGAATGCGTAGGTATCACAGAGCTTTGGCCGCGTTGTTCACCGTCGTCATGGCCGTTGTCCTGACACCGGTGGCGGCCCACGCCGCAGGTCCGGTCCCCCACTACCTGATGACGGCCTTCACCAACAGCAGCGAATCGAACATGTACGTCTACGACTCCCCCAACGCCTCCACCTTCTCCCTCGTGCGGGCCAACGCCTACACGCCACCGTCGGGGCTGATCAGGGATCCCAGCGTGTTGCGGCACACCGACGGCTACTACTACCTCGTCTACACGACGAACTGGACCGGTGACACCATCGGTTTCGCTCGCAGCGCCGACTCCGTGAGCTGGACGTTCCTTCGCAACGTGACCGTCGGGCTGAACGGTGCCACCGGCAGCACCTGGGCGCCGGAGTGGTTCAAGGACTCCGACGGCAGCGTTCACGTGATCTTCTCGGCCTCGACGACCGGCACGGCGGGACAGTTCAGGCCGTATCGGATCACCGCCACCAACACCGACCTGTCATCCTGGAGCGCCCCGGCGGCGTTGGGCATCCCGGCGAACTACATCGACAGCTTCGTGGTCAAGGTCGGCTCCACGTACCACAACTTCCTCAAGAACGAGACGACGAAGTACATCGAGCACGCCACCGCCACCTCGCTCACCGGCCCCTGGCAGTTCACCGGCGTCGGGAACTGGGCGGGCTGGGGCTCGGGGCTGGAGGGGCCCGCGCTGACCCGGCTGCCCGACGGCAGGTGGCGGATCTATTTCGACAACTACACGGGCGGCCGCTACTACTACGCCGACAGCTCCGACCTGTCCGCCTTCTCCGCCAAGGTCGAACTGCCCGGCCTGTCCGGCGTCGCCAGGCACTTCACCGTGCTGCGCGAGGACGCCGGTGACACGACCGCGGTGCCGACGGGTAACCGCTCGCTGCGCTCGGCCAACTTCCCCGACCGCTATCTGCGCCACCGCGACAATCTTGCCCGTATCGATCCGCTGAGCGCCTCCAGCACGCTCGCCGACCGCCGGGACGCCACGTTCACCGTGACCGCCGGGCTGGCCAACAACGGCTGCTACTCCTTCCAGGCGGTGAATCTGCCGGGTTACTACCTGCGGCACTACAACATGCGGCTCACCCTGCAGCGTGACGACGGCACGGCGATCTTCAAGGGTGACGCCACGTTCTGCGGCAGGGCGGGGCTGGCCGGAGGCGGTACGACCTCGTTCGAGTCGTACAACCTGCCGGGCCGCTATCTGCGCCACTACAACTACGAGATGCGACTGGACCTGAAAGCGTCCACCTCGGTCTTCGCCTCCGACGCCTCCTTCACGGTGACCTCCCCCCTGGCCTGACAAATGTCCCCTCGCCCAGGCGCCGCTCGCCGGCGCCTGGGCGGTCGACGTAGCCGGGCCGTGCCGGTCACAGCCGGTCACAGGGCCGAAGTGAGATCGTACGTGGCTCGTTCGTGACGAACTACGATTGGCGCCGAACGCGCCTCACCTGCCGCATATCACCGCTTGTTCGGCGGCGGCGACCGTCGGCAAGACCGTGACACGACCATGACATGGCGAAGACGAGGCGGAGACACGGCCGGCCGACACTGGACAGGGCCGACCGGTGGACGAGTTACGGGGGCGTGCGGTGAGACTCGGCGGCGTGTCGCGAGTGCTGTTGATCGAGGACGACCCGGCCGTACGGGAGGGTCTTGAGCTGGCCCTGACCCGGCACGGATACCGGGTACGCGCGGCGGAGTCCGGCGAGCAGGGGCTGGAGCGGCTGCGTACGGATCTTCCCGACGTCGTCGTGCTCGATCTGATGTTGCCCGGCATGGACGGGTTCGAGGTCTGCCGCCGTATCCGGGCCGCCGGTCAGACACCGATCATCATGCTGACCGCGCGCGGCGACGACATGGACGTGGTGGCCGGGTTGGAGGCGGGCGCCGACGACTACGTGGTCAAGCCGGTGCAGCCCAGGGTGCTTGAGGCACGCATCGGCGCCGTGCTGCGGCGGGTCGGCCGGGACCAGGCGGAGCTGGAGCGGCACGGGGAGCTGACCATCGACCGGGCCGGGATCGTGGTCGCCAAACGCGGCGTGCCGGTGGACCTCGCCCCGACCGAACTGCGCCTGCTGCTCGAACTCTCCGGCACTCCCGGCCGGGTGCACAGCCGCCAGCAACTGCTGGAGTCGGTGTGGGAGCACGGGTACTTCGGCGACTCGCGCCTGGTGGACGCGTGCGTGCAGCGGCTGCGCGCGAAGATCGAGGACGACTCGGCGACCCCCGTCTACGTGCAGACGGTACGTGGGTTCGGGTACCGGTTCGGGCCGGTGTGAGCCGCCGGTGACACCTCGGCCGAGCCTGGGGCTGCGCGCCCGGCTGTTGTTCTCCTTCGCGCTGCTGTGCGTGGTCACCACGTCGGCGGTGGCCGGCGGGATCTACGTCCAGGCACGCAACTCCATCCTGAAGAGGACCCAGGATGCCGCGGTAAAGGCGATGACCGGCCGCCTGCAGGCGCTCTACCCGTTGCGGAGCGCGACGCCCGGCCCGGACGAGCTCGGCGAGATCGCCGAGGCCGCGACCGACGGCGACGGCTTCGCGGTCGCGGTCTACCGCGAGGCGCACTCACCGCTCCCGCCGTCCTCGCCGCCGCTGGGAGGCGACAGGCCGGGCGAGGAGTCCCCGGCCCTGGATTTCGGGATGGCCTCACCGGAGTTGCGACGGGTGGTGGCCGGTGGCCGCACCGCGTGGCAAAGGGTGGTGCGGCAGGGCGAGCCCACTCTCATCATCGGCATGCCGTTGCTGATCATCGAGGAGGACCGGACGACGCGGGTGTCCGGTATCGAGGTATACATCGCGCGCAGCCTGCTTCCCGAACAGCGCAGCATCGACGAGCTCGCCGCCGTCGCCTGGCTGATCGGCGGGGCGGCCCTCGCGTTCGCGGTCGTCCTGGCGTCACTCGCCGCCCGTGGCGTTCTGGGCCCGGTGCGCGAGCTCGGCAGGGCGGCGCGCCTGCTGGGCGAGGGCGAGATGCGGACCAGGATCGCGGTGCGCGGCTCCGACGAGCTGGCCGACGTGGCGCGCACGTTCAACAACACCGCCGCGGAGCTGGAACGGCTCGTCGGGCAGCTGCGCGAGATGGAGGCCGACGCCCGCAGGTTCGTGGCCGACGTGTCCCATGAGCTGCGCACCCCGCTCGCCGCGCTCACCGCGGTCGCCGACGTCCTGGAGGAGGAGGCGGCCCGGCTGCCCGAACCCGCCGACAGGGCCGCCAGGCTGGTCGGCCAGGAGACGCTCAACCTCACCGCTCTGGTGAACGACCTCATCGAGATCAGCAGGTTCGACTCCGGCGTCGCGGCCCTCGCGCCGAACGAGGTCGACGTGGCCGAACTGGTGGACGCGACCTTGCGTGTGCGGGGCTGGTCGGAGCGGGTGCGCACCGAGGTTCCCCCCGGGGTGACGGCGCGGCTGGACCCGCGCCGGGTGGACGTCATCCTCGCGAACCTGGTCGGCAACGCCCTGCGGCACGGCGAGCCACCGGTGTCGGTACGGCTTCACGCCGACCCGCACCGGATCGTTCTTGAGGTCCGCGACCACGGGCCGGGGGTGGACGAGGCGGTGCTGCCGCACGTGTTCGACCGGTTCTACAAGGCCAGCGCGGCCAGAGCCAGGTCCGAGGGCAGCGGCCTGGGCCTGGCCATCGCCCGAGAGAACGCCCGCCTGCACCGAGGCGACCTCACCGTCACCAACGCCCCGAGCGGCGGTGCCGTGTTCACGCTGCGCCTCCCGCGCCGGGCAGCCGATCCGGACGGAGGCCCCGAATGAGGACAGGACTCGCCCGTCGCATGCTCGCCGTGGGCCTCGTATCGCTCGTCGCCGTATCCGGCTGCGGCGTGCGACCCAGCGACGTCATCCCGGCCGGCGACCCGCCGAGCGGACGCGTCGCACCGACCACGACGATCACCTTCGCTCCCCGGAACCCTCCGGGGTGACGGCGGAAAAGCTGTCCTCGGCGTCGAACGTGTCCGCGCCGACCTGCGGCACCGGGGGTCGTACGGCGTCAACGCGCTGTGCGGGGACGCGACCGAGGGTGCGTCACTCGGCGAGCGCGAAGCCGGCCGCCGCCTCCGCGTGCAGCCGAGCGCTCGGCAGCAGCGGGACGGCGGTGTCCTTCTCGGTGATCAGGAGTTCGATCTCCGTGCAGCCGAGGACGACGCCTTCGACTCCCTCCGCCGCGAGATCGGCGATGACCCGGGCGTACTCGTCCCTGGAGGATTCCCTGAGCACCCCGCGCACCAGCTCCTCGAAGATCACACGGTGGACGAGCTCCCGCTGCTCGCGTCGCGGGACGACCACGTCGAGGCCGTGGGCGGCCAGCCGCTCCCGGTAGAAGGGCTGCTCCATGGTGAAGCGAGTGCCCAGCAGACCGACCTTGCGCATCCCCCTCGCCCGAACCTCCGCGCCCACGGCGTCGGCGATGTGCAGCACGGGCACGCTCGCGGCCCGCGCCACGTCGTCGCTCACCCGGCTGAAGGTGTTGCTGCAGACGAGCAGGACCTCGGCGCCGAGATCCTCCAGTTTCCCGCCGGCATCGGCGAGCAGCGTGCTCACCTCGTCCCAGCGGTCGGCGAAGACGAGGTCCTCGACGGTCGTGTAGTCGACCGACCAGATGAGGCTGTTGGCGGAATGGCTGCCGCCGAGCCGCTCGCGGACCCGCTGGTTGATGATCTGGTAGTAGATCACCGTCGATTCCCAGCTCAACCCGCCGATGAGACCGATCGTACGCATGGCACTCCGTTTCGATGACTGGTGCCGCCACCGGCCAGGCGGTGCGTCGGCGTGGACTTGGTCCGCTCGTCTCCTCGGCGACGCGCCGGCGGTCAGGCTCCGGCCAGCGCACGGGCGCAGGCACCGAGCCCGATCTCGCTGGAGGCCTTGACGAACACCACGTCTCCCGGTTCGAGAAGCGCGCCGGCCAGTCCGAGTGCCTCGGCCACGTCCTGGGCGGTGTGGACGGCCACGCCCTGTTTCGAGGACTCCGCCGCCTCCGCGATCGCGAGCGGATCCCCCGGTCCGACCGCGATCAGCACGTCGAAGCGGAGGTCGGCGACGAGCCGGCCGATCTCCGCGTGCCGGGTACGGGAGGCGCCGGCCTGCTGCCCCATCGCGCCGAGCACGGCGACGGTACGACGGGTACCGGCCAGGGCCTTCACCGCCCGCAGCCCGGCCCGCATGGATTCGGGGCTGGCGTTGTAGGCGTCGTCGACGACGGTGACGCCGTCGGGTCGTTCGACGATCTCCAACCGGCCCGCGGAGCGCCGCCGTGCGGCGTTCAGCCCGTCGGCGATCTCGGCGACGCCCAGGCCGAGTACGGTGGCGACGGCGGCGGCCGCCAGGGCGTTGCCCACCTGGTGCTCGCCGATGAGGCCGAGCTCGACCGGGGCGCGTCCTGAGGGCGTGACCAGCTCGAACGCGGTTCGCGCACGGTCGGCCATCCGCACGTTCTCGGCTCGCACCCGCGCCTGCGCCGACCCGCCGTACAGCAGGACCTGGGCCCTGGTACGGCCGGCCATGCCCATGACGTACGGGTCGTCGGCGTTGAGCAGGGCGAACCCGTCCGCCGGGAGTGCCTCGACCAGTTCGCCCTTGGCCTCGGCCACGTCGGCCGACCCGGCTCCCATGCGCTCCACATGCGCGCTGCCGACATTGAGCACCAGCCCGACGCGGGGCGGTGCGATCCCGGTGAGATACCTCAGGTCGCCCTTGCGGCCCGCCCCCATCTCCAGCACCAGGTATCGGGTGGCGGCATCGGCACGCAGCACGGTGAGCGGCAGCCCGAGCTCGTTGTTGAACGACCTGTCGGTGGCCACCGTCGCGGCGTGCCGTTCGAGCACCTGGGCCAGCAGGTCCTTGGTCGTGGTCTTGCCCACGGAGCCGGTGATACCGATCACGGTCGGGCTGATGCGTTCGAGCAGGTGCCTGGCCAGCAGGCCGATCGCGAGCTGGACGTCCTCGACCACGAGGGCGGGCACGCCGACCGGTCTTGAGGCCAGCACGGCGACGGCGCCGGCCGCGACGGCACCGGCCGCGTGGTCGTGGCCGTCGACGCGGGCGCCGGCCGTCGCGACGAACAGGCCGCCGGGCACCACCTCGCGGGAGTCGACCGCGGAGGGCGCCGTCACCGGCGCCTGCGGGTCGCGCACGTCATGCAGGCTCGCGCCGACGACCCGGGCGATCTCGTTCAGCGTCATGGGGATCATGAGCCGCTCCTGGCGAACGCGAGGTCGATGAGGCGGCGCAGCAGATCCGGGTACGGGACACCGCTCGCGGCCCACGCCCTGGAGTAGACGGAACGTGAGGTGAAGCCGGGCATGGTGTTGATCTCCAGCACGTACAGGCGTCCGGTGTCCTCCTCGTAGAGGAAGTCGACACGGGACAGGCCGTAGCCGCCGATCGCCCGGAAGGCGCGCAGGGCCAGTTCCCGCACGTCCTCGACCACCCGGTCCGGCAGCACGGCGGTAATGGCGGCGATCTCTGCCCGGCTGAGGTATTTGGCTTCGTAGTCGAGCCAGTCGCCGGGCACGATGAGCTCGCCGGGCACCGAGGCATCCGGGGTGTCGTAGCCGCCGAGCACGCCGCAGACGACCTCGCGCGCGTTCACGCCCTGCTCGACGACGACCACCCGACCGTAGGCGAGCGCCAGATCCACGCCCGCGCGCAGTTCCTCCATGGAGGTGACACGTGAGATGCCGATGGAGGAGCCCATGCCGGCCGGTTTGACGTACATCGGCCAGTCGAGCGGCTTCACCAGCTCCCAGTGGTCGGTGGCGGTGACCCATTCGTGCTCGGTGAACCACACATGCGGCGTGATCGGAATGTCCTCTGCCAGGAACGCGCGCCGCATCGCGACCTTGTTCATGGCCACGGCGGAGGCCATGACACCGCAGCCCACGTACGGGATGCCCAACGTCTCCAGGTGACCCTGCACGACGCCGTCCTCGCCGAACGGCCCGTGCAGCGCGGGGAAGACCACGTCCACCAGACCGCGTCGCAACTCCACCGGCCACCTGCCCCTCCGGTCGATGATGACCGCGACGGGCTCGTACAGATCCCTCGGCAGAGCGTTGAGCACGGCCTGCGCCGACTGCAGCGACACCTCGTGCTCGGCGGACGGCCCACCGGCCAGCACGGCCACGCGTACGCGTTCGGTCACGATCGATCAGCCTTCCTCGACGGCACGGAGAGAGCCGGCTCCCCCCCTGGAGAGCGGGCCCCATCCACTGTCGACCGACTGTGTCCCCGCCTCGTCAGCGCCGTGTCATGGTCGTGTCACGGCCGGCGGCCTTGGGTTCCGATGCGGGACGAGCCGGCCGTCCCCCGCCGACCACCGGGGGTCGTGCTCGCCGGACCGACCGGTTCGACTTCCCCCAGTCGCCCTCCACGCGCTGACCAGGACCGGACTACAGCCGGTCCGTGCGCTCGCCGGCGTAACCCACGCCGGGGTGGGGCAGTCGCCGTGGCGGCCTGCCGCCGCTGTCCGGGCGGTGCTCGAAGTGCCACCACTCGTTGTCGTAGATGCGGTAAAGGTGGTAGCGGGCGCCGTGTTCCTCCAGCCAGCGCGCGCCCTCGTGGGGGCGCACGTCCAACGCGACGCCCCTGACGTGGCCGGACTCCGCCGGTGGCAGCACGAGCATGCGCGCCAGCGCCGGGGAGCCCGCGCGGCGCACCTCCTCGTCGAACATCCGTTGCTGCACATGGGGATCGCGGTATCCCGAGGTGAGGCCGATGAGCCGGCCGTGACGCCAGAGCGCCCGGGTGCGCGCCGCGGTGAACGCCGCCAGGGCACCTTCGGTGAGCCCGGTGAGGTCCTCGGCGGGGAATCGCATCCGCAACGCCCAGCGGCAGGCGAGTTCGCGGGCGCGGCCGGGAGCGCGGACGAACGCCGCGGGCAGCAGGAGCACGGCGAGCACCAGCGTGACCACGGCGTACAGCCGGTCACGGGGCCGAGGCGGAATCATGCGTGGCTCGTTCATGACGCACCACGATCGGCGCCGAATGTGCCCGCGTTGCCCGCCGCACGTCACCGTTCGTCGACGACGGCGACCGTCGGCGCGACCGTCCGCAGGGCCGTGACACGACCATGACGCGGCGAGGACGAGGCGGGCACACGGCCGGTCGACAGTGGACGCGACGTTCCGTCCGCCGATCGGAACGTCGCGTCGAAGGTGACCAGGAAAAGGAGAGGGTTGTGGCTGACAACGGAGCATGGGACCGGCGTTCGCTGTTGCGGGGCGCCGCCGTGGTGGCCGGTGCCGCCGCGACCGCGCCGCTGCTGGGCTCGGCGGCCACGGCGCACGCGGGCGGCGGTGACGGGTATCGGCCTGCCGCTGCTCTCCGAGAACGTCCGCCGCCTGCTCCTGGCTCACCTGCTCTCGCGCGGCCACTGCCCTGTTCGAGCGGAGACGCGCCGTTCGGCGTCCCACACCGATCAGCGTGATCCTTTCAGGCTGTACGGCCATCCACGGATTGCCTCACTCCTCCAGGGAGAGTGCCTGGCCAGGGCACAGGTGCACCGCTTCGCGGGCCTTCTCGACCAGCTCGCCCTCCGGTGTCTCGTTCAGCACGATGACTGTGGCGTCGTCCTCGCTCTGGTCGAACAGCGCGGGCTCAGTGAGCACGCACTGTCCGGCACCGACGCACCTGTCGGTGTCCGCGATGATTTTCATGGCCCTCTCCTCCTGAGATGGGGATGGCGGTTCGTCCGCTACCAGGTCACCGGGAGCCGGTACAGGCCATAGATGTTCGCGTCGTCCTTGAACGGCAGCTCGTCGACATCCATCGCCGGCTCCAGCGTGGGCACGCGACGGAACAGCGTGTCGAACACGATCTGCAGCTCCATCCGAGCCAGGTTCTGGCCCAGACACTGGTGCGGCCCGAACCCGAACGCGACGTGGTGGCGCGCGCCGCGCTCGATGTCGAGCTTGTCCGGGTTCTCGAACGCCCGCGGGTCTCGGTTGGCCGAATACCCGAGCGCCAGCAGTCCTTCGCCGGCGCGGATCAGCTGCCCGCCGACCTCGACGTCCTCGACGCACAGCCGGGCCGTCGCCACGTCGATGATCGTGAAGTAGCGCAGCATCTCCTCGACCGCGTTGAGCGTTCTGCCCGGGTCGGCCTTGATCATCGCGAGCTGCTCCGGGTCGCGCAGGAACGCCACGGTCGACAGCGAGATCATGTTCGCCGTCGTCTCGTGGCCGGCCACGAGCAGCAGCAAGCCCATGCGGGCCAGTGCCGTCCGCCGGTAGGTGCCGTCCGTGCGCAGCTTGACGATCTGCCGCCCGAGCAGGTCGTCCGGCGGGTTCTCCTCCTTCCGCGCGATGAGGTCGGTCATGTAGCCCTGGATGGCCATCATGGCCGCCCCCCGCTCCTCGGGCGGCGTCGACTGCTTGATCACCTTCACCGTGTGCTCCTGGAAGAACTCATGGTCGGCGTAGGGCACGCCCAGCATCTCGCAGATCACCAGTGACGGGACCGGCAGCGACAGCGATTCCACCAGGTCACCGGGCCGCGGCCCGGCCAGCAGCGCGTCGATCTGCCCGTCGACGATCTCCTGGATCCGCGGCCGCAGCGCCTCCAACCGGCGCACCGTGAACTCGCCGAGTACGGCCTTGCGCGCCGGCCCGTGCTCGGGCGCGTCCATCGAGATCAGGAAGCGCTCCTCGTCCGGCCGCCGGAACGCCGCCTCGCCCTTGACCAGTGACGGGAAATCCGGATGCTCCCGGTCGGCGCTGAACCGCCGGTCGTTCAACACGGTTCGCACGTCCTCGTGGCGGCTGACCACCCAGGCCCACCCGCCGTCGGGCAGACGAACCCGCGAGACCGGCTCTCCTTCGCGGATCTCCTCGTACGCCGGCGGCGGCGCGAACGGGCACGTACGGGCCATGGGGAACTCGTGCTTCTCTGCGGTGGTCATGACTTTTCCTTCCACGACGTCACGGACAGGCGATAGAGGCTGGACAACGAAAAGCCGCATGTGAACGGCGGTTGGTCGACCGGTGCGACCGGGTTCGGCCCTGGGATGCGACGGACCAAGGAGCCGCAATGGACCACCGGGACCGACAAATATCGGCGGATTCAGACTTGACCCGTCCCCTCGCGGGCGAAGTGCGGTTCCGCCGCTTCCAGTCGCGGTACCGAGATGCCCAACCGTCGTGCTTCGGCCAGGGTGTCCCGGCAGACCTCACGCGGCTCCTCGGCGTCGGGATCGGAGTGCGCCGCGAAACTCACGCGCGCGAGCGCGACATGAGCGGTCAGCCAGGCGAGCACGGGGGCCGTCAGCCAGGTGGGCACACGGAACAGCAGCACACCGCCCCGGTGACGTCGCAGGTCGACACCGCGCGCCCGCAGGAGCGGCAGAAGCTCCCGGCCGGCCAGCAGCCCTTCGCGCAGGTCGCCTCTTGCCCCGGCCAGCTTGGACAGGGAACCCAGCCGCAGGCCCTGTGAGAGCAGACCGGCACCCGACGCGAAATGGACCCACAGCCAGCCGCGGAAGTCAGGCCGCTCCTTGAGCCGGAGTCCGGCCTCGCGAAACGCCTGGCGTACGGCCCGCTCCCGGTCGGTCGGGGGCCGGCCGAGGGTGCCGAAGACCACCGACGGCAGCAGCGTCCCACGGAGCACGCCGTCTTCGCCGAAACCCCCACCAGCCTGAGGAAAGCCCCAGGCGACCTGATCGCAGGGGAGGTCGCCGATCGCGGCCGGCGGTTCGGTCCAGATGTTGCCGAAGACCAGCACCGTGGCCCGGCCGACGCGCGAGGCTAGGAAGGCCGCCGCCTCGGCGAGGCGGTGGTGCGACACGCTGAGCACGATCAGGTCGAAGTCGTGGTCGGGCTCCAGCGTCTCGCGCAGGCGCACCGGCCACCTCTCGACGACGCGCTCCCCCCACGGCCGCCGTCGTGCGTCGAGCAGGTCGAGGTCTATCGCTTCGCCGTACGTCGCCGCGCGTCCGGGCCGGACGTAGAACTCGACGTCGTGACCGGCCCTCTCCAGGGCCCAGCCGTAGATGGTGGCGATCACGCCTCGGCCGAACATCAGGATCTTCACGCCGCACCTCATGGGATACAATCGAATTGGAGGTCATCTCCACTTCTTTGAAGATATGGAGACAGTCTCCACTTGTCAACGCGAGGTAGCACATGACCGCCGACAAACCACTACGCGCCGACGCCCGGCGCAACCGCGAGGCCCTGATCGCCAAAGCCCGGGAGATCTTCGACACCGGCGACTTCTTCGACCTGCGCTTCGACGACTT
>NZ_JBEPDA010000028.1:0-86685 GCF_040299985.1 Streptosporangium sp. NPDC000563
TGACCTGCGGCGCATCACCCGCAACACCGGCGGCTGCTGGGCCAGCGGAGCCCCCTTTTCCTCGGTCAGCGCCTGTTCCAGCGCATCCAGGGTCTCCCCGGCCACCGCCAGCCCGGCCGACTCCTGATGCGCCCGCACGATCGTGGAGTCCACGCTGACCACCTCCAGCCCGACCTGCCCGCGCAAGGCGGCCTCGGCGATCAGCGCTTGCATCAGCCCTTGGAACACCCCGGCCTTGGCCCAGCCGTTGAACCGGGAGTAGATCGTGGACCACGGCCCATACCGCTCCGGCACATCACGCCAGCCCGACCCGGTGCGAAACCGCCACAAGATCCCGTTGAACTGATCACGCACCCGCCGAGGAAGCGGCCCGGAAGCCGCCACCGGCAGACACGGCTCGATCAACGCCCACTCGGCATCTGTCACATCAAAACGCGCCACGTCCGAGTTCTACCAGCCACGACCAGCCCTCCACCGGGCCCCGCCAAGATCCGAACTCTGAACAGCTCCTAGGGCGCCTCCCAGTCCGGCACGAGCGACTCGTCGGGTTCGCAGGTGGTGACCATGGGCGGCTAAGTGTAGTTAATTCCCTGATTCTGGGTGTTGATGACCGTAACGATGAATTTCTGCTTCTCCAACACGCGATTCCGCTCGAACCACCAGCCAGGCCAGGATCCTGAGGTGCAGTTGTCAGTGGCGAGGATCGAGCCGTGCCGCGATGAGAGAGGGGGCGTTTGCTGGATGACCACGGAGGCCATTGCTTTTTTCTTCGTGGTGCAGGTACAGGGTGGGGAGGCCGGCGTCACGGACGGGGGTGGGGTCGGGTCCGTGGACGCCGGCCTCTGGGTGCGGTCCACGTCCGGTGTGGGGGAGTGGTGGGCGTGGACCGGCTCCGGGGTCAGGGGGATCGGGGGACGATCCTGGCTGCCCGGAGGTGGGGGAGGTCAGGGATGGTGTTGCTGGGAGGTGAGGTCGAGCCGGTATCGCTCGGTCGGTAGGTCGAACCAGACGGCGGTGCCGAGTTGGCCGGTGCCGCACAGGCGGGTCCACTGGGTGCCGCAGTGGCCGTGGGTGAGTTCGGTGACGATGCGCAGGCCCCGGCCGCCGAGTTCGAGGTCGTCGAGGTGTTCGGGGACGGCCGGTGGGCGGCGCAGGAGGTGGTCGATGAGGGTGGTGCCCGCTCCGGCGTCGACGACCTCGGCGCGGACGGGCAGGTTGTGGTCGTGCAGGAGGCGTAGTTCGTAGGGGGCGGGGGCGTAGCGGGTGGCGTTGGTGACGAGTTCGGAGACGACGATCTCCAGGTCGTCGAGCACGTCGGGGTCCGGGAGCTGTTTGGTCAACTGGTCGCGGAACAACTCCCGGGCACGGCGGGCCGCGTTGCCGGGAGGCAGGCACCAGGCGGTCATCCGGAAGCGGTTGGGGAGTCTGCCGTGCCCGTCGGGGTCCGGGACGGGCACGTGCTCGATGAGCATCGTCGCTCCTAACGGGTGGGATGTGGAGACGTTTCATCGGTGGTTGGAAACCGGTTTTGGGAAAGTCGACTATCGCGGGATGGAGCGCTGCTCATTAGGGCTTTCATGAAATTCTTGCCCTGATTATCTGTTGTAATGAGATGACTGCGGAGCGTAGTGTTGTGAGAGCGGAACGAACCAGACGGGCTCAAGAAAACCTGCTCGCACCCCTCTCGAACAGGCAGATCTCGTCGTCCGGGGTTGTCCCCCCATCAGGGGAAGCCTCTCGTGGCCTGTCCGGGTGGATTAATCAGATTTACAGTCGGAGAAAGGGGAGTGGCGAATGTCCGGACCAGTCTCTATGCAGCCCGGAGAGGTCTTCGTCCATCCGTTGAGTTATGTCCGCGCCGAGCGCGGCTGGACCTACCAGGACCTGGTGACCGTCATCGCCCGACGTGTCGGGAACATGGCGCGAAGGAGGGAGAAGGCATGGCGCTGGGAGCACTGGGGGGTCGTGCCCGACCGTGACACCCAACTCGCTCTCGCCGCCGAGCTCGGCGTCTCCCCGGAGACCGTCCACGCCCGGCCCTGGCCCGGCTGGCTGCCAGTCGGCGACCCCATCCGAGTCGACTTCTCCTGGGACCAGACGGGCAGTCGGCTCGCTCTCAACCACGCATTGGAGAAGGCGATGATGGACCGGCGAGGTTTCGTACGGCTGACCGGAATGAGCCTGACCGCGTTCGCGACCGACTGGCTCAACGTCGAACCGGCCCGGCTCACCTCTGTGCTGGGCGGAGGCCAGATCGGCGAGGAGTTCGTTGAGCAGATCGAGGCGAGCCTGCCTCGTCTGCATACGCTGCAGGGCAGCCACGGTGGGCAGTACGTCCGCAAGCTGCTCGACGCCGAGCTCGGCATGGTCACCGGGGTGCTGGAGAAGTCCTCCTACAGCGAGGCCATCGCCCGGCGTCTTCACACACTGGCCGCAGAGCTCGGGCAATTGGCGGGTTTCGCCTCCTTCGACACGGGATTGCATTCCGCGGCTCAGCGATACTGGGTCGCTGCCGTCCATTCCGCGCAGGCAGCCGGTGACCGCGCCGTAGGGGCGGACATCCTCAAGTCGATGGCTCTGCAATGCAGGGATGTAGGGGACTTTCCCGGTTCCTTGACCCTTGCCCGTGCCGCCTACGAGGGCGCCGGAAAGGTCACACCGCGTATCGCCAGCGTGCTGGCCATGCGCCTGGCGTGGGCCCACGCGAGTGTCGGCGAAAAGGCTGAGGCTCATCGCTTTCTGGGTATCGCCGACACCCAGTTCGGGCGCGGTACCAGCGCGAACGACCCCCGATGGATCCGATGGTTCGACGAGGGGGAATTCCACAACCATGTCGCCACCTGCCAGCTCGACCTGGGCGACCCGCGACGCGCGGAGCTCCATCTGGACAGGGCCAGAAACGGGTACGCCCCGACCCGGCGCAGAGACTACGTCGGTTACCTGGCCAAGCATGCCCACGTCCAGAATGACCTCGGTAACGCCGATCAGGCCGCTGACCTGCTCCACCAGGCGGTTCCGCTGATCGAGCAGGCCCCCTCCAAGCGCAACGTCGGCAAGCTGCTCGCCGTTCGCGATCGCCTGCCCGACGACACCCGCAGGAGCGACCTCGACCAGAGACTGTCCCCCCTGACCGGGTGACCGTGCCCGGATCTCGACGCGTCGCCGTCGTCACCTGAGTCGACCTCCGCGGCCCTGGCGGAGCCATCGCCGCGGAACCGGCCGAACGTTCTCTCGGAGACGACTCTCTTGACAGCTCTTCGACGTTGAGGGGGAAGCGCCCTCTTGGCGCCTTCCCCCTCTACGGTTCGTTTTCGATCCCACGACCTGCGTGTCCGGGCACCGGATGACGATGCCGGACGTCGAACGGTCGTGATCGGGCCACGAAGCCATGAAAGGGAGGGGAGGCGCTGCAGGATTCAACGAAGGGAGAGAGGGGGGATCCAAGAAGGTTCGAGTGAGCGGGGTGTCTGGTGGGGGGCAGCAGGCTCGGATGGAACACGGAGAGAGCCTGGGTGCGGGCGAGGTGAGGGGGCACCGGCCGGGCGCGGTCGGGGTCTCGCCGTGACTGCGCGGTGACGCCGAGATAACCGGCCGATGGTCTTGCCCGTGTCAGATGCTCAAGACACCTGTTAGGTCCAGGTCACGCCCCGCAGCATGGCTTGCTCCTTTCCCACCACGGCCCGCTCGCGAGCGAGCGGTTTCCAAGTCGTGAGCCGGCCGGTGGGCTGACTCACTCCGCCAAAGGTAGCGGTTGCCATCGCGCGTCGCACACTCCGCAACTATTGTGTTACACATCGTTAGTCGGAGAGGGGGACGACATGGTGGCTCCCAGTCACTCACCGGTCAAACCACGCGACGGCATGACGCCTTTGGTCGATCGATGGCCCCTGCTGGGGCAGCGTCGTCCGCTGGTCGGCTACCTCTGCGGGATAGTAGCGCTGGATCTCGCCGCGATCGTGTTCTTCTCGATTTCCGGTGTTTTCCGCTGGTCCGATGTGCTGACGTTCACCGCGTTGATGATGTGCGGGGCCGTGTGCATCGAGGCGACCCGGAGACTCGGCATGCCCGCGGGCGTCTACCGTGATCTGCTGTCCGCCTGGTGGTTACCCGCCGCCCTGCTCCTCCCGCCGATCTACGCGCTTCTGGCGCCCATCCCGCTCCAGTTCCTGCTGCAGAAGCGGGTGCGCGCGACGGTGGTCTACCGGCGGGTCGTCAGTTCGGCGGCGATCGGACTGGCCGGATGCGCGGCCTCGCTGGTTTTTCACGCCGTGGTCGGCGACCTGGGGGCGCTGACCAGGGGTGAAGGGTGGCCGATCCTCGTCGCCATCGGCTGCGCGATCTTATTCACAGTGATCAACACCGCGCTGATCGCCGTCGCCGCGCACACCGCCGACCCCGAGAGCCGCTGGCGGGAGGTCCTGTGGAACCGGGAGAGCCTGCTTCTTGACTTCGTCGAGCTCTGCCTCGGTGTCCTCGTCTCCATCACCTGCGGGCTCAACCCGGCCCTGCTGGTCCTCGCGCTGCCCCCGGTCGTGCTGCTCCAGCGCAGCCTGCTGCACGCCCAGCTCCAGGCGGCGGCCCGCACCGACCTCAAGACCGGCCTGCTGAACGCCGCGGCCTGGCAGCGGGAGGCCGACACCGAGATCGTCAGGGCTCGGCGCACCGGGGAGACGCTCGCGTTGCTGATCGTCGACATCGACCACTTCAAGAAGGTGAACGACACCTACGGTCACCTGATCGGCGATCAGGTCCTCGTCGGGGTGGCCGACACCATCCGCAGCCAGCTGCGTGACTACGACGTGGTGGGCCGGTTCGGCGGTGAGGAGTTCGTCGTCCTGCTGCCCAGGGCCGACGTGACCGAGGCGCGCAGGGTCGCGGAGCGGCTGCGCCTACGGGTGGGGCGGATGGCCGTCCCGGCCGACGACAACATGATCACTGTGACCATCTCGGTCGGTGTCGCGATCATGAGTGTGCACGGGGACGACCTGATCGAGCTGCTCGCGGCGGCCGACCTCGCGCTTTACCGGGCCAAGGAGCTCGGCCGCGACCAGATCTGCCTGTCGGCCACCATCGTGCCCCCGGCCCGCAGGCCCGGATCCGAGGCCGCTCCCGGCTGAACCACGCCCTGTCCGGGGGGCCGCCCTCGACCGGATCGGGGTCCTGGCAGAAATCATCCCGGCTGAACTTCTCGGGCTCCATCAGGGGCCGCTCCCGGCTGAACCGGCCTTCCTCCGGGGGCGCCCTCAGCCGAATCGGCCTTCGTTCAGGGCGGAATCCCCAACGGCCCCTGTCCAGGGCCGCCCATAGCTGAACTCCCCAGGCCCTAAACTAAAAGGCATGCCGGAGTACATCTACACGCTGCAGCGCGTGCGCAAGGCGCACGGTGACAAGGTCGTCCTCGACGACGTGACGCTGTCGTTCCTGCCGGGCGCCAAGATCGGTGTCCTGGGCCCCAACGGCACCGGGAAGTCGACGCTGCTGAAGATGATGGCGGGCCTGGAGCAGCCGTCCAACGGCGACGCCCGGCTCATGCCCGGCTTCACCGTCGGCATGCTTCAGCAGGAGCCCCCCCTCAACGAATCCAAGACCGTCCTCGGCAACGTCGAAGAGGGTGTCGCCGAGACCAAGGCGATGCTCGACCGCTTCAACGAGATCGCCGAGCTGATGGCCACCGACTACAGCGACGATCTGCTCAACGAGATGGGCAAGCTTCAGGACGCCCTCGACCACCGCAACGGCTGGGATCTCGACAGCCAGCTGGAGCAGGCGATGGACGCCCTTCGCTGTCCTCCGCCGGACGCCGAGGTCACCCAGCTCTCCGGTGGAGAGCGCCGCAGGGTCGCCCTGTGCAAGCTGCTTCTGGAGCAGCCCGACCTGCTGCTGCTCGACGAGCCCACCAACCACCTCGACGCCGAGAGTGTCCAGTGGCTCGAATCCCACCTGGAGAAATACCCGGGCACCGTTCTGGCCGTCACCCACGACCGCTACTTCCTGGACAACGTGGCCACCTGGATCCTGGAGCTCGACCGGGGCCGCTGCCACCCCTACGAGGGCAACTACTCCACCTACCTGGAGGCGAAGGCGGCGCGGCTCAAGCTTGAGGGCCAAAAAGACGCCAAGCGCAAGAAGCGCCTGGAGGAGGAGCTGGAGTGGGTCCGCTCCAACGCCAGGGCCCGCCAGACCAAGAGCCGGGCGCGTCTGCAGCGCTACGAGGAGATGGCCGCCGAGGCCGACAAGCACCGCAAGCTCGACTTCGAGGAGATCCAGATCCCGCCGGGCCCGCGCCTGGGGACCACGGTGATCCGGGCCGAGAAGCTCACCAAGGGCTTCGAGGAGCGGGTCCTGATGGAGAGCCTCTCCTTCGACCTCCCGCGTAACGGCATCGTCGGTGTGATCGGCCCGAACGGTGTGGGAAAGACCACCCTGTTCCGGATGATCACCGGCAGTGAGACGCCCGACAGCGGCGAGATCGTGATCGGCGACACGGTCAAGATCTCTTACGCCGACCAGAGCAGGGGCGGGATCGACCCTTCCAAGAACGTCTGGGAGGTCGTCTCCGACGGGCTCGACTACATCAAGGTCGGCCAGGTCGAGATGCCGTCCCGCGCCTACATCGCCGCGTTCGGGTTCAAGGGCCCTGACCAGCAGAAGAAGTCGGGCATCCTGTCCGGCGGAGAGCGCAACCGGCTCAACCTGGCGCTCACCCTCAAGCAGGGCGGCAACGTGCTGCTGCTCGACGAGCCCACCAACGACCTCGACACCGAGACGCTCTCCAGCCTGGAGAACGCGTTGCTGGAATTCCCCGGTTGCGCGGTCATCACCTCGCACGACCGGTGGTTCCTCGACCGCATCGCGACCCACATCCTCGCCTGGGAAGAGGGCTCGAACTGGTTCTGGTTCGAGGGCAACTTCGCCGACTACGAGAAGAACAAGATCGAGCGCCTGGGTGCCGACGCGGCCAGGCCGCACCGGGTCACCTACCGCAAGCTCACCCGCGACTGATCCCCTTTCCCGGAGGCCGGCCCGCAGACCGGCCGGTCTCCGGGCAGGGGTGTCGCACCTGGCGCGGGCCCGCCCGCGACGGATGCGGTGTCGCCGTGCCGACGGGCTTCCGACGTACCGCCGTAAGCCGGCGCGTCGGGGCCCGCTACGGTTTCGGGTGTGTTTGGACAGAGCATCGTGGACGGCGTCGGCCGTGGCCACCGGCATGTGTTCCCCAGGGCCGTGAGGTTCGCCGACATCGACTCGCTGGGACACGTCAACAACGTACGGTTTCTCGACTACCTGGAGGACGCGCGGCTCGCGCTGTTCCATGTCGATCCCCGGCGTGAGGGCCGCGAGCCCTTCAATGGGCTCGTGATCGCCAGACACGAGGTCGACTATGTGCGGCCCCTCACCTTCCGCCCCGATCCGGTCCGGGTGGAGTCATGGGTGACGGAGATCCGGCCGGTGCGGTTCACCCTCGTGTACGAGATCCGCGACGACGAGGAGATCTTCGTCAGGGCCCGCTCGGTGATCGTGGCCTACGACGTGGAGAAGGCCTCCCCCCGACGGCTGAACCAGGACGAACTCGCCTACCTGGACAGGTTCGTCACGGGCTGAGGGCGCCTGCCACCGGGCGTCCGCCGGTGGCAGGCGGTCTTTCAGGCCTCGGGAGTGTGCAGCCAGGCCGCGGTGTCCGGCAGGAGAAGGTGACCTTCCACCGGGGCGCTGCCGATCAGGACACGGTCGTGCGGAGGCAGTTGCACCGGCTCGGAACCGCAGTTGACGACGCAGGTGAGCGGACCCCGGCTGAAGATGAGGGCGTCCTCGGGGGAGTCCAGCCAGGTGATCTCGTCCGGCAGCGTGCCGCGCAGCTCGCGGCGGGCGCGCAGGGCCTCCTGATAGAAGTGGAGCGTCGAGCCCGGGTCGTTCGACTGGCGCTCGGCGGAGAGCGCGGCCCACTCGACCGGCTGTGGCAGCCAGGGCCGTGTTCCGTCGGGGGAGAAGCCGTAGGGCTCGGCCGCACCGGACCAGGGGATGGGGACCCGGCAGCCGTCGCGGCCGGCCAGCTCGCCCTTGGAGCGGGCGAAGATCGGGTCCTGGCGGGCCTCCGGGGGAAGATCCTTCACCTCGGGGAGGCCGAGTTCCTCCCCCTGGTAGAGATATGCCGATCCCGGCAGGGCGAGCATCGCGAGCAGGGCCGCGCGGGCACGGGCGAGGCCCGTCGTGGAGTTGGCGAGGCCGTCGCCGTACCGGGTCACGTGGCGGATCACGTCGTGGTTCGAAAGGACCCAGGTGGGGGCGGTCACCGCGGCGAGCGTGTCATCGATGATCTTCTTGAACGCGGGCCCTGACCAGGGCGCTTCCAGCCAGGCGAAGTTGAAGCTCTGGTGCAGCTCGTCGGGGCGGACGTACAGGGCGAGATCATCGGCGGAGTCGGTCCAGACCTCGCCGATCGCCATCCGCTCGCCCTCGTAGGAGTCGAGGACCTTGCGCCAGTCGCGGTAGACCTCGTGCACCTCGGGCCGCCCCCAGATCGGCGACTCGGCCTTGAACGCCTGGTCCTCCGGCGGGGTGTCCGGCAGCCCTTCGGCCTTGTACAGGCCCATCGCGACGTCGATCCTGAACCCGTCCACCCCGCGGTCGAGCCAGAACCGCAGCACGTCGAGGAACTCGGAGTGGACCTCGGGATTGCGCCAGTTGAAGTCGGGCTGTTCGGGGGCGAAGAGGTGGAGATACCACTGTCCGTCGGGAGACTTGCTCCAGGCGGGGCCGCTGAAGGTCGACTGCCAGTTGTTCGGAGGGGACTCCCCGCCGTCCTGGAAGATGTAGCGGTCGCGCCCCTCGCCTCGCAGGGCGGCCTGGAACCACTCGTGGGCGGAGGAGCTGTGGTTCGGGACGATGTCGACGATCACCCGCAGCCCGAGCCGGTGCGCCTCGGAGACGAGTTCGTCGAAGTCGGAGAGCGTGCCGAAGAGCGGGTCGACGTCGCGGTAGTCGGCCACGTCGTAACCGCCGTCGGCCATGGGGGAGCGGTAGAAGGGGGTCAACCAGATCGCGTCCACGCCGAGCTCGGCGAGATACGGCAGGCGCTGCCGGATGCCGGGCAGATCGCCGACGCCGTCTCCGGAGGCGTCGGCGAAGCTGCGAACGTAGATCTCGTAGACGACGGCATCACGCCACCAGGGGGTTTCCATGTGCATGGGTTGCCCCAGGCCGGTGGGGTTTATGCGTGGCAGACCCCGACCTTACGGTGGTTTATACGTCGGGGGTGTTTACCATGCTGTGCGCCGCGTACACGAGATAGTCCCAGAGGCGTTTCTCCAGCTCGTCGGGGAGCTGCAGGGAGACCACCGCGTCGTGCATGTGGCGGAGCCAGGCGTCGCGCTCGGCCGAGCGGATGACGAACGGGTTGTGCCGCATCCGCAGCCGGGGGTGGCCCCGCTGCATGCCGTACGTGTTGGGACCGCCCCAGTATTGGATGAGGAAGAGCCTGAGCCGCTCCTCGGCGCCTTCGAGGTCTTCCTCGGGGTACAGCGGCAGGAGGATCGGGTCGGTGACCACTCCCTGGTAGAAGCGGTGCACCAGACGCCTGAAGGCCTCCTCACCGCCAACGGCGTCGTAGAAGGACTGGGATTCCTCGGGGGTAGCGGACACGTCATCCAGCCTAATTGACGTCAGGAGGCGATCGTGATGCCGGCGCGGTCGAGGGCGAACTTGATCCGCAGGCGGAGCTCGCGGGCGACCTCGCCCTGCCGGGAGGGGAGGGTCTTGGCGCTGACCCGGAAGATGACCGCGGTGTCGGAGATCTGCTCGATGCCCCAGACCTGGGGCTCCTCGACGATGACGGCGTCGCGGAAGGCGGGCTCGTTCCACATCTCGTCGGCGACCTCCTTGAGGAGGTCGCGGACCACGGGGATCTCCGAGGCGTACGCCACCGGCACGTCGACCGTGGCGCGCGCCCAGCCCTGGGACTCGTTGCCGACGCGGGTGATCGTGCCGTTGCGGATGTACCAGACGCGGCCGTCGCTGTCGCGCAGGCGGGTGATGCGCAGGGTGACCGCCTCCACGGTGCCGACCGCGGTGCCCGTGTCGATCACGTCACCCACGCCGTACTGGTCCTCCAGGAGCATGAACATGCCGGCGATGAAGTCCTTGACGAGCTCCTGGGCGCCGAAGCCGATCGCGACGCCCAGGATGCCGACGCTGGTCAGCAGGGGGGCGATGGGGATGGAGAGGCGTTCGAGGATGGTGAGCGCGGCGGTGCCCAGGATGATGATCGAGGCGATGTGCCTGAGCACCGAGCCGATGGTCTCGGCCCGCTGCCTGCGCCGTTCGGCCACGATCGCGTCGAGGCCCTCGGGGGCGACCGTCTCCCTGCCGCGCAGCCGTCCCGCCAGAGAGGTGCGCTCGGCGGACGCCCGGCGCACGATCCGGCCGATCAGCCGGTGCGACAGGTTGCGCAGGATGAGCGCGATGGCCACGACCAGTGTGATGGCGATCAGCCACGCGATCACGGGGGCCACCCAGTCGACGGACGCGGGGATGAGCATCTTCACAAAGTCGCAGATTACTCCCCCGCCGTCTCCGCACCCTTTTGTCAGGCCCGCACTCGCGTCGAGGAGGTCCTCAACGACGGCCTCCGCCCCGGATGTCGGGGTGACGCTGGGAGTGGGGGTGACGCTGGGGATGGGAGTAGGGACGGGCGTGGGGGAGAGCAGGAACACGGAGTGGATCCCTTTCGGATCGGATCGACAGGCTGACCGAGTGAGTCATGACCCACTCATCTTGCCGATCGAACCGGCCTCCGTCACATTACGCCGGGGAAGACGGGGACATCCTGGTCTGGAGCCGCGGAGGCGGACCCGGATGCCCCGGTGACGGGGTGACCCGGCACGGGGCACGCACCCGGAAGCGTGTCCCGTGCCGTTCCCGAAAGGGATCCCTCCTATTCACCGCCCGGACGAGAGACCGGACGGCAGCCTGTGCTTTGCAGCGGTTCGTGGGCTTCGGCTCACGGGGAGCCTCCGCGTTCTTCGTGGAAGTTCTCGTGGAACGGCGGCCCGCGGGTGCGGGCCTGACGATTCGGAGCCGGCGGGGTGTCCAGCGTCCGAAGACGCTCCGCACCGGATCACCCCGCCGGCTCCGTCGGGCCGCGGTAGGCGCGGCACACCGGGCGGATGAACGCCCGTTGTGCCGCTCACCTCACTCTCCTACCGCGGCTAGTACGCGTGCGACCTTGGTCGCGGCACCGGCGGGGTCCTCCACCGTGTGCATTCGTTCGCCCCAGGACCACCAGTAGTACCAGTCCCGCTGGCTGGGGGTGGCCTGCGCCCTGCAGGTGACGTTCTCCGCCAGGCTGGTCGCCTTCGGATTGATCACACGCACGAACGCACGGCCCGAGTGGGTCCGCACCAGGCGGGCGTGCAGCCCGCGACAGTCAAGCTCCGTCACCAGCCGCTCAAGGTGCTGGAAATCGTCTTCACCCACCTCGTCCCTCCTCGTGCTCTCGGATGGCCGGCACCGAATCGTGTTCGTTCGATCACGCTTCCGGTGCTGCCCGCCAAAGATGACTCACAGCGGCCCTACGGGTCAATTCAGGGAAAACCCTGTTCAGGGTGGGCGATGTGCCAAGTGGGTTGAAAGAAACAGTCCTTCGGAGGACGATTCTTAGCCAGCGGCTTTATTAGCGCGTTCCGGATGAGTCAAACGTGGTCCATCATTCTCGGTAGGCGCAGTGCGACCAAAAGATCACACTGCGTCAAGGGAGATGGGGATCCGGTCGGGACCAGTGTGCCAGCCAGCCCAGCTGGTCACGAGAGAGGGGCCGGTATGTCCGGCAGGCAGCACAGGGAGACAGAGTTGGCGAGGCAGGTCCGGGCCCGTGGCCTGGCGGCCGGGAAGTCCTCGGCGCAGATAGCCGAGGAAATATATGAAAAGTGTAGTTCGCAATTCGGGACCACTCGGATAAAAGGTCACCGCCTCGCGCACGGCGTCGCTCTCGCGGACGTCATCGAACAGATACGGGCGCTGTTCGAACGCGACGGTAAGGCGGCTCCCGGCATCGGTGAGACGCTCCTGTCCGCGTACGAGAGCGGGCTGAAGCGGCCCGGTCCCGAATACCTGCACTACCTGTGCTCCGCCTACCGGGTCGAGCCCCCCTCCCTCGGGTACGACGGCCCGTGCATCTGTGGTCACGGCCACAAGATGCCCGGTGTCGTGCGAGGTGATCTCCAGGATGGAAGACCCGACACTTCCCCTGGTCCGCGTGAGCTGCTGATCCAGCCGATCGGCGCCGATCCTCCCGCGGACGGGGGTGAGGAGGACGAGAACGTGCTACGGAGGACGCTCTTACAGCTTCTGGCCGGCAGCGGCATCGCGCTGGACGGGCAGGTGCTCGGATCGGTGGAAAGCATGCGTCGGCGGATGGACGACACGCTGGTTTCGGCCACCGTCTCGCCCGCGATGCTCGATCAGTGGGAGGAATCCACCATCGGCTTCGGCCGCCAGTACATGAACACCCCCCCGCTCAGGCTGCTGTGCGACGTGATGCTCGAATTCGCCGCGGTGCGCAAGGCGATGGAGCGGCGCCAGCCGGTCGACCTGCAAGAACGACTGTGCCGCATGGCGGCGCAACTCGCCGGTCTGAGTGGCATGATCATGGTCAATCTCGGTGACCACAGGCTCGCGCGGTCCTTCTTCAGGACGGGCAGGACCGCGGCGGACGAGACCGGCGACCGGGCGCTGAGGGCGTGGGTCACGGCGAGGGAGGCTCTGGTCCCCCTCTACTACGGCGACCCGCGCGAGGCCCTCAACCTCGCCAAGAAGAGCAGGGACCTGGCCGGGCAGACGCCCTGTGCGGCCCAGGTCATGGCCCCGGTGGTCGAGGCCCGCGCGCTGGCGATGATGTCGGGCTCGGGCAAGAAGGACGTGGTCGACCAGGCGAAGCGGGCGCTGTCGAGGGCGAGGGCCGCCTTCTCCCAGATGTCCGCCACGGAGCAGGACGACTCGACCTTCGGCTACACCGAGCGCCAGCTCTACTTCCACCAGGGAGACGCGCTCGTCAAGCTCGGGCAGGCGATGGAGGCCGATCTCATCCTGGAGCAGGCGCTCACCAAGTACGGCCCGACCGACTGGCTCGACCCGACCTTCATCAAGTTCGACCGGGCCCAGTGCAAGATCCTTGAGGGTGACGTGGACGAGGCGCTGGAGATCGCCCACCGTACGGTCCTGGGCCTCGACGAGAGTTGCCGGCCCGACATCCTCATGCAACGCGCCCACGAGGTGGGCAAGCAGGTCGAGGTGAAGGTCCCCGGCCATCCCAAGCTCAAGACCTACATGGAGTCGCTGCGCAGCCGCGGCACGTCGACGGAGGATCCGGTGACCGACAGGAGTGGCACTTGAAGCCGAGGCTTCGGCGTTATCGCTGGTCCGACCTGGAGTCCGTATGGGCGCTTCACCAGATCTGCCTCGCGCAGGTCGGTCTCGCGCCGGGAGACGGCGTCTACTACGAGGACGACTTCCCGAGGATCCACGAGATCTATCTCGCCGACCGGGGTGAGTTCCTCGTGGGCGAGACGCCCGAGGGGCGCGTCATCACGATGGGCGGTCTGCGTCGTGTCGACGACCAGACCGCCGAGATGTGCCGCATGCGGGTCCATCCGGAGTTCCAGCGTCGTGGATTCGGTGCCCAGATGGTGCTCGCGCTGGAGACGCGGGCCACCGAACTCGGTTATGTACGTCTTCGCGGTGACACCACCATGAATCAACTCGCGGCGATGGAGCTCTATCGCAAGTTCGGCTGGCGCGAGGTCCGCCGGGAAGAGCGAGGGGGGTGTGTGGTGATTTACGGAGAAAAAGACCTAATAGCCGCTATGTCCTCTTTAACTAAGTGATCTATATTTAGGGATATCTTTCGGTTTGGTATTGCCTATTTCGGAAATATCCGAATAATTATTTTTGTACCTACCGCCATTCCCTGGTGAGTGCGATGAAAAAGATCATTGTCCACAAAGCCGGCGTGTCGCGACTGGGTGGCGCTGCCGGCACCATCCACAAGGGATGAGATTCTTCCCCACCGAGAGAATCATCCTCCAACGGTCGCGGCCCCCGATTCGAGAGATCGAGGGCCGCGCGGGCTTTTCTTGTCCGGCTGTTCGTTCCCTTTTCCGGCTGATGACCGGTTCACCCCAGCAGCGTGAGGCGGGAGACGACCTCCGGCAGGTCGGGGGGTTCCAGGGAGCCGGGGAGATCGACCATCTCCGCCGGTGAGAACCAGTCGCAGCCGAGGTAGGTGATGTGCTCCTCGGCAGTGAACGCCCCGGCGCTCACCTCGGGGGTGCCCTCGAACCTCGCCAGATAGAACCGCTCCGTCTTGGCGTAGTCGACCCCGATCCAGCGGAACTCCCTGCGTACCGGCACCCACAGGTTCAGCACCGCCTCGCCCGGCAGCCCCGTCTCCTCGGTGAGTTCGCGCCGCGCGGCCTGCAGGGGGGTCTCGCCCGGGTCGATCCCGCCGCCCGGCGGTTCCCAGAGGGTCTGGCCGCCGACGGGGTCGCGCCAGTGCATGAGAAGCACCCGGCCTGCCCCGTCCACACAGATCACCCGGGTCGCGGGCCTGTCGTTCGGCTGAGGGATGTCCGCGATGTCCGTGGTATCCGTGGTATCCGGGGTGTCCGCGGGGTCTGGGGTCTCCATAGGGTGGGGGTCCATAGGGTGGGGACGATAGCACCCCGTTCGCCCAGCGGATCAGCGCCTCGGACGGTTCCGGATGGCTTTCCTGACTCCGGGCGATGTCGGCCGATCCCGGGTCCTCCGACGGCCAGAACGAGATCGCGTGGTTGTGGTGGTTCCGGGGGTCTGTGGTGGCCTTGGGATCTCGTGGCCCGCCACGTGCCGGACGGCCGGATGCGGTGGCAGGATTCGCTGTACCCTGCCCAGGTCAGATGGAAGCACCGTACGATCCGACCTCTCAAGCTCAAGGGTGAAGGCATGAGTTCCAGGGCCGAGTTTGTGTTGACGCTGTCCTGCCCGGACCGTCCGGGAGTGGTGGCCGCGGTCTCCGGCCTCCTCGCCGGGCGGGGATGCAACATCATCGAGAGCCAGCAGTTCGGTGACGCCGTGGCCGAGCGGTTCTTCATGCGGGTGCAGTTCGCCTCTCCGCTGTCCGACGGCGAGCTGCGCGAGGCCTTCGCCGCGCTCGCCCCCGAGTTCGGCATGGATTTCAAGCTGCGCGACGTCTCCGTCAAGCCGCGCGTGCTGGTGATGGTGAGCAAGTTCGGCCACTGCCTGAACGATCTTCTGTACCGGACGCGCTCGGGCCTGCTCGACATCGAGATCGTCGCGGTCGTCTCCAACCACCCGGACCTGCGGCCGCTGACCCAGTCGTACGGCATCGACTACCACCACCTGCCGGTCACCCCCGAGACCAAGCCCAGACAGGAGGCGGAGGTCCTCACCCTGGTCGACCACTACCGGGCCGACCTGGTGGTGCTCGCCCGCTACATGCAGGTGCTGTCGGAAGACCTCTGCGTCAAGCTCGCGGGCAATGTGATCAACATTCACCACTCGTTCCTGCCGTCGTTCAAGGGCGCCAAGCCCTACCACCAGGCGCACTCCCGCGGCGTGAAGCTGATCGGCGCGACCGCGCACTACGTGACCGCCGACCTTGACGAGGGCCCGATCATCGAGCAGGAGGTCGCCCGGGTCAACCACACCCACTCCGCGGACGACCTCGCCGCCATCGGCCGTGACGTCGAGTGCCAGGCCCTGGCGCGGGCCGTCCGCTGGCACACCCAGCAGCGCGTCCTGCTCGACGGTCACAAGACGATCGTCTTCCCCCGCTAGCCACGACCGCTCCCGGTCAGCAGATTCTCGGTAGCGGGTCGCCGACCAGCAGGTCGACGATGCGGGTGCCGCCGAAGGCGGTCCTGAGCAGGACCAGCCCCGGCGGATCGTCGGCGATCCGCCCGATGATCGCCGCGTCGGAGCCGAGCGGGTGGGAACGAAGGGCGGCCAGGGCCGTCTCCGCGGAATCCCCGGCCACCACCGCGACCATCCGGCCCTCGCAGGCGACGTAGAGCGGGTCGATCCCCAGCAGTTCGCACGCCCCCCGTACGACGGGGCGGACCGGCACCGCGTCCTCGTCGAGGACGACGGCGACCCGCGAGGACTCCGCTATCTCGTTGACGATCGTCGCGACCCCGCCCCTGGTCGCGTCGCGCAGGCAGCGCACCGCGCCGCCCCCGTCGCAGTCGCCGTCGCAGGCGTCCAGCAGCTTCTCGACGAGGGCGTTGAGCGGAGCGGTGTCGGAACACAGGTCGGCCTCGATGTCGAGTTCTCCCCGGGCGAGCATGATGGTGATCCCGTGCTCGCCGATCGGCCCGGACACGATGACCGCGTCTCCCGGCCGCGCGGAGGCGGCACTCAGCCGGACGGGCCGCTCAAGCGTCCCGATGCCGGAGGTGGTGATGTAGCAGCCGTCCGCCTTGCCCCTCTCCACGACCTTGGTGTCACCGGTGACGATCCACACGCCCGCCGCCCGCGCCGCCTCGGCCATCGAGGCGGTGACGCGCCGCAGGTCGGCCACCGGAAATCCCTCTTCCAGGATGAATCCGGCCGACAGGTAGCGGGGGCGGGCCCCGCACATGGCCAGGTCGTTGACGGTGCCGTTGACCGCGAGGTCGCCGATGTCGCCGCCGGGGAAGAACAGCGGTGTGACCACGAACGCGTCGGTGGTGAGGGCGAGCCCGTCGGTGACCGCGCCGTCCTCCAGGGTCTCCAGCATCGGGTTGCGGAACGACTCCAGGAACACCGCCTCGATCAGGGTCCTGGTGGCCTTGCCGCCCGCGCCGTGCGCCAGGGTGACGAGGTTCTCCCGGACGCGCGCCCCGCGTCGCCGTACCCGCTCGATCCGGTCCAGCACCCGCTGCTCCCGGACGCGCGCCTCCTCCCTCGGGTCACTCCGGTCCGGTACGTGTCCGAGCACGCGCGTCTCCTCCTTCGGGTCCTTCAGGTCCGGTACGTCTCCGCGGCCGGGTGTCTCCTCCCGCAGGCCCGGCACCTGCCACCCGTCGGGTGATCCCGGGGGATCCATCTCCCGTACGGCGTACTCCTCGGTCCGCCCGTCGCCGCCCGCTGCGCCGTTCACGTCCGGGTCGCCTCCCTGACGCGCTCGCGCGAGAACCGGCCGAAGTTGTAGTACGCCGCGCAGGCGCCCTCGGACGACACCATGCACGTGCCGATCGGCGTCTCCGGAGTGCACGCGGTGCCGAAGACCTTGCACTCCCAGGGCTTGAGCACCCCCTTGAGCACCTCGCCGCACTGGCACGCCTTCGGATCGGCCACCCTCCCGCCCGGAATCCGGAAGATCCGCTCGGCGTCGAAGGCGGCGTACCGCTCGGTGACCCTGAGCGCCGACTGCGAGATGAAGCCGAGCCCGCGCCATTCGAAGTACGGCCGCAGCTCCATCACCTGGCCGATGACGCGCAGGGCCTTGAGGTTGCCCTCCCACGGGACCACCCGGGAGTACTGGTTCTCCACCTCGGAACGGCCTTCCGACAGTTGCAGAAGGATGCGGTAGACCGTGTGCAGTACGTCCAACGGCTCGAAACCGGCGACCACCATGGGCTTTCCGTAGGCACGCGCGACGAACTCGTACGGCCGGCAGCCGATCACGGTCGAGACGTGGCCCGGCCCGATGAACCCGTCGAGGCGCAGGTCGGGAGAATCCAGGATCGCCTTGATGGCGGGGATGATCGTCACGTGGTTGCAGAAGATCGAGAAGTTCTCGATCCCCTCGGCCTCGGCACGCAGGACCGTCATCGCCGTCGAGGGCGCGGTGGTCTCGAACCCGATGGCCATGAAGACCACACGCCGTTCCGGGTTCTGCCGGGCGATCTTCAGGGCGTCCAGCGGGGAGTACACCATCCGGATGTCGGCCCCCCGCGCCTTGGCGTCGAGGAACGAGCCGTTCCCGCCCGGCACCCGCATCATGTCGCCGAACGACGTCATGATCACGTCCGGCTGTCCGGCGATGTGGACGGCGTCGTCCACCCTTCCCATCGGGATGACACAGACCGGGCAGCCGGGACCGTGCACCAGGGTGACGGCCTCGGGCAGGTAGTCCTCCAGGCCGTGCTTGTAGATCGTGTGGGTGTGCCCGCCGCACACCTCCATGAACTTGTAGTCGCGGCCGGGCTCGCACAGCGCGGCGATCCGCGCGGCGAGCATCCGGGCCTTCTCGGCGTCGCGGTACTCGTCGACGAAACGCATCAGCCCTCACCCCTCTTCGATCGTGGATTCTCGGAGGGCCGCGATCTCGTCCTCGTACGCCTGGCCGATGCTTTCGAGGAAGTCGAGCGCGGCCCTCGCCTCCACCTCGTCGATCTTCGACAGCGCGAACCCGACGTGGATGAGGATCCAGTCGCCGGGCGCGACGCACTCGTCCTCAAGCAGGCCGATGTTGATCGCGCGCTTGACGCCGCAGACGTCGACCATGGCCAGATCAGGACGATCCGACAGGATTTCCACGATCTCGCCGGGAATTCCCAGGCACATGAGAGGCCTCCGCCAGCTGGATGGACTCGAGAACGAGGTCTTCGCCGCCCTCGGTGTCGATATCGGTGTCGCCGCACCCCGCGCAGAGGGCGAAGGGCTCGACGGAGGTGGACGTGCTCCCGCAGGAACGGCAGGTCATCCTCACCGGGACGATGACCAGTTCCACGTGGGCGCCCTCGGCCACGGAACCCTCGGAGATCGAGGAGAACGCCAGGTTGACGGCCGGTTCCGTGAGGCGGAGCAGGGCGCCCGCGCGGACTCGCGCCCGTCGCACCCGCCTGCCGTCCGCCCGGTTCTCCACCGCCGTGAGGATCGCCTCGGCGATCCCGAACTCGTGCATGATCGTTTCCTCTCATTCTGACGCGAGCGTGCCCTGACCCTCCTGGTTTTGCCGTCAGGTCGGGACAAGCTCCGGTAGTGTGTTCGAGTCGCCGCTGGACGGGCGGAGACGTTAAACGCCTGCGGAGCTGAGGTAAGACCTGGACTCGTCCAGGCTCCTGGCTGTGAAACAGGAACCCACCAAGATGTCGCGTGAGCGACATGGCAGGAATCTTCGGCGTTCACGCCGAGGAGGACGTCAAATGTTCCGCATCCTCAGGTAGCGCTTGATGTCGGGGAGCGACTGGTAGACCAGTACGGCCACCCCCACCAGCACCGCCCCGGCCAGCAGGCGTTTCAGCATGTCCGTTCCTCCTCGTGGCCCGCGGTGGCGAGCGCCATCGCGATCTGTTGTCCCGCGAGCTCGACGACCAGGTCCGCCGCCCTGGCGACGGCGTCCGCGACCGGAGGGCTGAGCCGCATGCCCGGCGAGATGTCGGCAGGCTGGCAGCCGACGAGCAGGACGCGACCGGCCTCGCCGCCGAGCACGCCCACCAGTGAGAGCACGGTCTCCGGCGTCATCGAGTGCGCGTCGGCGAAGGATCGCGGTACGTCGCCCGCCGACGGTTCGAGGACGTACAGGGTGCCGGGCGGCCCGTCGCGGGAGACCGCGTCGACCAGGATCGTGACGTCGTACCCGCCGCCGGTCAGCTCGTACGCCAGGTGGACGCCCCGGATGCCGAAGTCCCTGACCTCGACCCCGCCGGGCAGGTCGGTGCGGGCCAGGTGTCCGGCCACCGCCACCCCGAAGCCGTCGTCGCCGAGGAAGACGTTTCCCACACCGGCCACCAGGATCCTCACGCGCCCACCTCCCCGTCGCCGGGCGGGAGATCGCGCCGCGGACCTCCGGCCGAACTCTCCGCTGACCTCTCGGTCGCCGGTCGCGTCGGGGATCCCGTCGCCGGGCCCGTGGGCGAGCCGTCCGTGAGCGGCTCGACCTCGTCGGGGGCGAAGTAGAGGAAGCGGCCGTGCGATCGGTGCAGGTCGGCGCCCGGATCCTCCTCCAGGGTGACGGCCAGGTGGTGGGCGCCGTCGAGGTCGAGGAGCACGGCCTCGACGTGCGCGGTCCTGCCGGCGAGGAACATGTCGTGGGCGTCGGCGCGTCGCCGGCCGGGAACCAGCCTGACCCTGCTGCCCCTGGAGACGGCCACCCCGGAAATCGTCACGCTGTCGGCCTCCGGGGAGACCGCAGCCTCAGCCCACTGAGGGGCGGACCTCTCCTCCAGGGCCCAGGACGACTCCTCACTCGCCGGAGACATCGGTGAGGACGTGCACGAGGACATCTCCGGAGACGTCCGGGAGCGCGGGTCGGTGGTCTCCTCCACCGAACGGATCGCGCCGTGGAGTCGTTCCAGCAGTTCAGGTGGCATGTGGCCGACCATGTCGATGAGCTCGGCCACCCGGGGGTCGGTCTCCCGGGCCTCCCGTGCTTCGGAGTCGGTGAGGGTGAGGGTGCGCAGGTGGAGCATCTCGTCGATCTCCGTGGAGTCGAACAGCGGCCCGGGGCTCTCCGGCGCGATGTCCGGGTGGTCGTAGAGGATGATCGGAGAGGACAGCACCACGTCCCGATGGCCCGGCTCGCCCACGAGTACCGGCCAGGTGTGCTCGTTGCGGCAGGTCTCCACGGCGGGCCGGGCCCAGTTCGGCGGGTCGAGCAGGGAGACGAAGGCTCCGGCGGTCACCGCGATGAGCAGGTGCGCCGAGATCAGCGAGTGCCGCAGCGCCTGCTCGCGCGGCGCGCCCAGCGGTTTCCAGGGGTCGGTGTTCTCCACCCGGACGCGCAGCTTGACCAGGTCGTAGGGGCCCGGTACCAACTCGGCGGAGACCCTGAGCGCCGCGTTCAGCGGCAGGTGCTCGGAGACGAGGCGCCCTATCACCTCTCCGGACGGCGCCACGATCGGCTCGACCACGCGGTCTCCGGGAATCCGTACCTCGATGACCCGCTCCGGGGCGTCGAGCAGACCGGCGATGGGGAGTGTCACCTCCGTCTCCCGCTCGGTCGCCTCGTCGAAGGCGAGGTAGGTCCGGTGGCCGTTCCGCAACTGCTGGACCGGCCAGTAGCCGTCGTCCTCGGCGCGCTCGACGCCGCGTGTCCTCAGGTGCAGGAAGCGCAGGTTCAGGTGCGCGACGGCGTACGCGGCCCCTTCGAGGAGGCATTCGGTCACGTTGTACGGATACTCGGCGGTCGCGGTGAACCCCGGGGGGACGAGCACCCCGAACTGCCAGCGCACCTGGTTCTTGGGCGCCGAGGCGCGATAGGGGTAGAGAAGGTAGCCCTCGTACAGCACCGCGTCCGCCACCCGCCGCGCGATGTCCATCGGAAAGCTCATCGCCGCGTCTCCTTGAGCAGTAGTTCCAGGGTCTCGTCCCAGGTCGCCAGGGCGCGCCCGGACTTGAACCTGCTGAGTTCCCGCAGCGTGCCGCGACGCAGCCGCAGCCACCCCGAGTCCGGGAAGTAGCGGTCCATCAGCTCCCGCCACACCGCCACCGGCAACCGGCAGCGGGCCTCGCGATGCCACGGCACCTGGCTCACCGAGAAGCCGTCTCGTGCCCTGGCGAACACCGTGCCGTGGAAAAGCATGAGCATCGGGATATCGCCGTCCTCCAGGGCGGCGAAATACCGGCCCGCCGACACCTCCAGGTCGTAGCCGCACGGCACCGGCACGTCGATCTCGGTGCTCCCGGTGAACGCCGGGACCATGACGGAGACGTCGGCGAACCGCAGGGGCTTCAGCGTGTCGCCCCAGCGCGCCGGGTCACCGAACAGGTCGCCGAGCAACTCCGCCTCGTCGGCGCCGTGGCGCCGCAGGTGGGGCTCCACCCGGATCTGGCAGCCCAGCGCGACGGTGTGCACCCCCGAGGGAGCGGGGGCGGTGACGCGCAACCGGAAAACGAGCGTCGGGAAGGCCGCGTACGCCTCCGCCCGCACGCCCACGCAGTCGAACGTGAGCTCATCCACCGCCCTCACCACCTCGGAGGGGCGGTACGGTGCGGCCGCGTCCGCGCAGGTCGGCGAAGAAACCGTCGATCGCCTCCCGCGCCGCCTCGCCGCCGTCGAAGCCCTTCCAGTGCATCCGCACCAGGCCGACCAACGCGTAGCAGGTGTCGATCGGCACCAGATGGCAGGCGAAACCGCCGTCGGGACGGCGGTCCACCAGGAGTGCCTCCGCGTCGGGCCGGACGTCGGCCATCTCCGGGTTGTTCGCCAGGACGCGCCGCCACGTCTCCAACGGCAGCAGCGACTCGGTGGCTCCGGCCGGGCTCGGATAGAACGCCACGGTCCGGTCCATCGCGGAGTTGTGGAAGAAGAAGGCCGTGCGGACCGGGATCTGCATCTCGTCCCAGTCGGCCGCGCTCAACAGGAAACGCGGGGCGTGGAGGTAGCGTCGCGGGACGGCCCGGTAGCGTGCCCGGCCGTCCGTGTCGCGGGTGAACAGCAGGTAGCAGGCCCGGCAGGCGCACAGCAGCGCTCGGCTCTCGACATTCACGAGGTGGCCGTGCTCCTCGCCCGCGGGGGTCGCGCACAACTCGCACAGCGTCGTCGATGTCGGTGTCGTCGGTGTCGTCGGCGACCCGGCGGACCGGTCCGTCCGGGGCGGCTCGCGGAACCTGCGCAGCCCGGTGGCCGTCACGACACCGGCTCCGGCTTCGCCGTCTGCGGTGACCCTGGTCCTGGCTCCCGCCCCGGATCGGCGGCCGGTCCCGGCCCTGACCTCGGCGCCGCTCCCGGTCCTCGCGCTGCTCCTGGCCCTAGCGCCGCTCCTGGTCCTCGCGCCGCTCCCGGGGCCGGTGCGGAGTCCGGAGCCCGCTCCGGAACCGGGCACGGGCCAGGCGCGCGGCGCCGGATCTGCAGCAGCCCCTGCCGCCCGTCGCTCACCCCCTCGACCTCCACCCCCGACACCTCGGGCGCCGCCTGGGCGATGGCTCGTTCGATGGCGTCGGTCACTGTGACCAGCGAGGACGGGCAGCCGTGGCAGGCGCCCTCCAGACGGAGCCGCACGATCCCGTCCTCGCCCACGCCGAGCAGTTCCACACCACCCTCGTGCGACCCCAGGTGGGGCCGTACGCTCTCCAGCGCGTCGCGGACGCGTTCGGCCGTGCTCAGCGGGTGCAGGTCGTGCAGCACCAGCAGCCCGGACACGAGCGGGTCGCCGACCATGCGGCCCAGCACCTCGGCGGCCCCGGTCTCGGTGACGATCTCGACGACACGTTCCAGACCGGCGCCGTACAACTCGACGAGGGCACGTACGAGGTCCTCGGCCTTGGCGCGCGTCACGGCGTCGCCCAGCGCGCCGAGGTCGGCGATGAGCGCCTCGACACGATCGCCCGTCGCCTGGACGTCATGGGTTCGCGGCATCTGCCAGGGCCCCCTTTCCTGCGCTGGGAAGCGGTCGGTTCACTGGGTGTCGAAGGCGTGGGGGGTGTGCACCCTGCGAAGCTCCTCGCCGCCGCCGAGGTACATGTGCACCCCGCACGGCAGGCACGGATCGAAGCTCCGCACGGTGCGCATGATGTCGATGCCCTTGAAGTCCTCGGGCGGGTTCTCCTCGAAGATCGGCGTGTTCTGCACCGCGTCCTCGTACGGCCCCGGCGTGCCGTGCACGTCGCGGACGCTGGCGTTCCAGGGCGTCGGCGGGTACGGGTGGTAGTTGGCGATCTTCCCGTTCCTGATCACCATGTGGTGGGAGAGCACGCCCCGCACGGCCTCGGTGAAACCGCAGCTGATCGCCTCGTCGGGAACCGTGAACGGCTCCCAGGTCTGGGTACGGCCCGCCCGTACCTCGGCCAGGCCCTGCTCGACGAAGTAGAGCGCGCACGCCGCCGCGTAGGCCTGGAAGTAGGTGCGGGCCCGGTTGCGCTCCAGGGCGTTGGACAGCGGCTGCCCCTTGAACTCGGGGATCTTCCACTCGAACGTCTTCTCCGGCCTCAGCGCCGTCCGAGGCAGATTGATTTGCACGCTGTGGCCGGTCGCCCTGACGTAGCCGATGTCGACCCTGCCGGACAGCGCCGTCGACCAGAGCCTGGCGATGGGCCCGCCGCCGGTGTCGAGCGCGAGCGCGTCCTCCCCGTCGAACCAGCGGGGCGACATGACCCAGCTGTACCTGTCGCTGAAGTCGCGTTTCTGCGGGTGTGGGATGGTGTGCTGGTTCCACGGGTGCCGGATGTCGACCGGGTTGCCCAGCGGGTCGTGGGTGACGAACGGCTCCTGGTCCTGCCAGTCGTCGTAGTAGGAGCTGCCCAGCAGGATCCGGATGCCGAGGTTGATGTCGACCAGGTCGTTGGTGACCAGCTTGCCGTCGACGATCACCCCCGGCGTGACGTACATCTCGCGACCCCAGTCGCTCATGTTCCGGTAGGTGAAGTCGCAGTGCTCGGGGTTCTGGAAGCTTCCCCAGCAGCCGAGCAGCACCCGCCTGCGGCCGACCTCCTCGTAGCCGGGCAGCGCCTGGTAGAAGAAGTCGAACAGGTCGTCGTGCATGGGCACGACCCGCTTCATGAACTCGACGTAGCGCATCAGCCGGGACAGGTAGTCGGTGAACAGCTGCACCGTCGCGACCGTGCCCACCCCGCCCGGATAGAGCGTCGAGGGGTGTACGTGCCTGCCCTCCATGAGGCAGAACATCTCGCGGGTGAGGCGGCTCACCGCGAGCGCCTCGCGGTAGAACTCGCCCTCCAGCGGGTTCAGCGACCGCATGATGTCGGCGATGGTGCGGTAGCCGTGGTCGCCCGCGTGCGGGGCCTCGGTGCGCTCGGCCATCGCCAGCACCCCGGGATTGGTCTCGCGGACCATCTTCTCGCAGTAGTCGACCCCCACCAGGTTCTCCTGGTAGAGGTTGTGGTCGAACATGTACTCGGCGGCCTCGCCCAGGTTGACGATCCACTCGGCCAGGGCGGGAGGCCGCACCCCGTACGCCATGTTCTGCGCGTAGACCGAGCAGGTGGCGTGGTTGTCGCCGCAGATCCCGCAGATGCGGCTGGTGATGAAGTGGGCGTCGCGCGGATCCTTGCCCTTCATGAAGATGCTGTAGCCACGGAAGATCGACGAAGTGCTGTGGCACTCGGCGATCCGCCGGTTCTTGAAGTCGATCTTGCAGTAGATGCCGAGACTCCCGACGATCCTGGTGATGGGGTCCCAGGCCATCTCCACGAGGTCGGGGTTCTGCTCCGAGGTCGTCATGTCAGCTCCAGGGCGCCTTGTAGCCGGTCAGCAACTCGCGCCCCTTGCGGCGCCATTTGGGTTCCTTGTCGACGGTTCGCAGGGTGACGCCGCGCAGCGCGCGGACGACGGTCCCGTACGCGCCGCTCACCGTCGAGGAGATGTGCGCGCCGGGCGGTTCGTCCATGAAGGGCATGAACTTGTCGGGGAAACCCGGCATCGTGCAGGCGATACAGATGCCCCCGACGTTCGGGCAGCCGCCGATCCCGTTCATCCAGCCGCGCTTGGGGACGTTGCACCGGACGACCGGCCCCCAGCAGCCGATCTTGACCAGGCACCTCGGGGAGCCGTACTCGGTGGTGAACTGGCCCTGCTCGTAGTAGCCCGCCCGGTCGCACCCCTCGTGGACGGTCTGGGTGAACAGCCACGTCGGGCGCAACGCCTCGTCGAGCGGGATCATCGGTGCCTGCCCGGCGACCTGGTAGAGCAGGTAGAGGAGCGTCTCGGAGAGGTTGTCCGGCTGCACCGGGCAGCCCGGCACGTTGACGATCGGCAGTCCCGCCTTGGACCTCCAGTCCCAGCCCAGGTAGTCGGCGACGCCCATGGCCCCGGTCGGGTTCCCCGCCATGGCGTGGATGCCGCCGTACGCCGAGCAGGTGCCCGCGCACACGATCGCGGTCGCCTTGGGCGCGAGCAGGTCCAGCCACTCGCTGGTCGTGATGGGCTGGCCGGTCTCGGGGTCGTTGCCGAACCCGGACCAGTAGCCCTCCTGCTTGATCGTCTCGTTCGGGATCGAGCCCTCGACGACCAGGACGAACGGGTCCAGCTCGCCACGCTTGGCCTTGAAGAACCACTCGATGAAGACATCGGCGCCCTGCGTCGGCCCGGACTCGAAGTCGATGAGCGGCCAGTGCACGGCCACCTTGGGAAGCCCGGGAAGCGCGCCGAGCACGATCTCCTCGATGCTCGGCTGGGTCGCCGCGGTGAGCGAGACCGAGTCGCCGTCGCAGCTCAGCCCGGCGTTGATCCACAGTATGTGGACGACGGGCTCCTCTTGCTCCCGAGCTCTGCCGCTCGCTGTGTCCGTCGGCGCTGCCATGACGCCTCCCACTCCTCGTGATGTCTGCGGAACGTGAAGGGGGAGGGGGCGGGGTTCTCGGGTTCTCCTCACCCGGGTTGTGCGCCCGGGCTGCCGGGCTCACCCCGGGCTGTGCGCTCGCGGTATCGGCGCCGATCCGAGCGCGTGCCAGGTCAGTTCCCGAAGGACGTGGTAGAGGGTGGTCTGCGCCTCCTGGATCCGGTGCACCGAGGAGGAGGGGACGACGAACAGGTGGTCCAGGACGCCCCGCTCGGACAGTTCGGCCAGCCTGCCGCCCCCGCCTCCGGCCAGCCCGACGGTGAGCATGCCCCGGTGGGCCGCCTCCTCGAACGCCCGGACGACGTTGGCCGACCCGCCGCTCGTGGACAGTCCGACGACGATGTCCCCCGGACGGCCCAGCGCCGCGAGCTGCCTGGCGAAGACCATCTCGAAGCCGACGTCGTTGGAGAGCGCGGTGACCACGGCGACGTCGGCGGTCAGGCAGAGGGCGGGCAGGGCCGGGCCGCGGCAGGGCCGCAGGAAGGCGGTGGCGACCTCCTGGGCGTCGGTGCTGCTCCCGCCGTTGCCGAAGCTGAACAGCCGCCCGCCCGCGACGAACCGCGCGGCCATCTCCTCGGCGCACGCCGCGAGCTCCGCCGCCGACTCCGCGCCCATCCGCTCGCGCAGCCGTACGATCTCGCCGGTCTTCTCCACGGCCGATCGCATCGCCTCCGCCTGCACCTCCGTCGTGCCGAGATCGGCCCGGCCGAGGTGCTCGTCGTGCTCGGGGTGGTCGTAAAGGAAGGGGTACAGGTCGCGCACGCCCTCCGCGGGCGTTTCGTCAAGCGCGCTCATCGCCGTCCTCCTGCTCGACGCCGTCGTCGCTTTCCTCGGGGCTCTCCTCGTCGCTCTTCCTGGCGCTTCCGCGCGCGACGACGGCGATGGCCTCCCTGGCGTGGACGAGAACGGTGTCGCCCACCGCGGGGTCGACCAGTGCCACGCTCACCTCTTCGAGGACCCCGCCCGCGTCGACGATCGCCAGGTCCCCCTCAAGCAGCCTGACCACGCTCATCGGCAGTGCCTGGTCGGAACAGGTGACGCAGACACCGTCGGTGCAGTCCTCGGGCCCGTTCACCGGTCCGCCCCTCGCGCGGGCGGACCGAGCCGGTCGAGGAACACATGAACCAGCTCCCACAGCAGGTGATAGGTGGTGACGTGGACCTCCTTGACCACGGCCGGCTCGTCGGACGCGGCGACCAGGATGTGGTCGGCCGGAAGGCGACCGGTCGTGGCGCGCACGCCCGGGGTGTGCTCGCCTGTGATGGGCCCGGTCGGGAAGTGGCCCGTCGCCCCGCGCCCCGGAGTGTCGCCCTCACCGCCGCCGGCCAGGGCTCCGGCCAGGGCGATGGTCAGCAGGCCGAGCTCCCCGGCGGCCTCCAGACCTCGCAGAACGCTCGGACACCGGCCGTCGCGGAAGATCCCCAGGGCTGTGTCGGCGGGGTCCGCCCAGTGGCGCACCTGGTGGGCGAAGACCTCGTCGCCGCCCCCGCCTTTCCGGCCGTCCCCGCTCTGCCGGTGGTCTCCGTCCTCCCCGCCTCCGGCCACGCCGTTCCCGCGATCTCCGTCGCTCTCGCGGCCCGCGTCGTTCATCGGGTCGGCCGTCGCGATGTCGCCGCTCAGCGCCACGGCGGGGAGTGCCCTCTTGCCCACGATGACCGGGTGCATGAACTCGACCGCGATGTGCGCGGCGTCCGCGCTCGCGTCGCCGAACACGATCAGCTTGCCGCCGAGACGAAACCTCGAGGCCATGGCGCGAGCGGCGCACGCGACACGTTCCACCTCACCCGTCAGAGCGCGCCCGGCGTGACCCCGTCGCGCGAAGGCGGCGATCACCGTCGACTCCGTAACCGGTATGACCACCGGTGGTGAGAGAGGCGTTGTTCGCGTACTCGGTGTGCCAGGCATGTCGACGCTCCGTATTTCTCACGGTAGTCGCCACATTACGATTGGCCGTTTCAGCCCCGACACCCCCGGCTCGACAACCAACGGCAAAGCTCTGATCATCCACGTAACCTTCCCGTCCAGATCATGCGGGCCCCGGAGGCATTCCCGTGGGGACGGGAAGGATGGCGGGATGGGCGTGGGGCGGGGAACACGGGTCAGGGTCAGGATCAGGATCGAGGGAATCGTGCAGGGGGTGGGATTTCGCCCCCACGTCCACCTCCTCGCCCGGCGCCTGAACCTGTCCGGGTGGGTGGGCAACGACGACCGGGGTGTGTTCGTCGAGGTCGAGGGGGAGCCCGGTGACCTCGAGCGCTTCCGGAAGGGCCTGCGGGACCAGGCCCCGCCGCTGGCGGCGATCGACCGTCTGACGGCCACCGAGATACCGGTACGCGGGGACCGGGGGTTTCGCATCGTGGCCAGCCGAGAGGGGAACCACCGGTTCACTCTTGTCTCACCTGATGTCGCGACATGTGATGACTGCCTGTCCGAACTGTTCGACCCCGCCGACCGGCGTCACCGCCACCCCTTCGTCAACTGCACCAACTGCGGGCCGAGGTTCACCATCATCCGGGACGTCCCTTACGACCGAGCCGCCACCACGATGGCCGGGTTCGCCATGTGCGGGGAGTGCGAGAGGGAGTACCTCGACCCGTCGGACCGCCGGTTCCACGCCCAGCCGATCTGCTGCCCGGCCTGCGGCCCGGTCCTCCGCCTCCTGGACGGCGGTCTTCGCGGCGCCTCGCACGCTCGTGATCCGGGCGGCGGTGATTTCGGTGACGGCCCGGATCCCCCTGGTCCGAACGGCGGCTCGCACGTCCACGGACCGGGTACCGGGCATCCCGGTAAGAGGCCGGACGACGGCGTCGATCCGATCGTGGCGGCGGTGCGGGTGCTGCGAGCGGGAGGCGTCCTGGCCGTCAAAGGACTCGGCGGGTATCACCTGGCGGTCGACGCCACCGACGAGGAGGCCACCCGGACCCTGCGCTCCCGTAAGCGCCGCGAGGAGAGGCCGTTCGCGGTCATGGTCCCCGACCTGCGCACCGCGCGGGCGCTGTGCGAGCTGGACGCCGAGGGCGAGCGGCTGCTCACCGGCTCCCGGCGTCCGATCGTGCTGCTGCCCCGCCGCCCAGGAGGCGCGGTGGCCGAAGCGATCGCGCCGGGCGACCGCCGCCTCGGCCTCATGCTGCCGTACACGCCGGTACACCACCTGCTCGCCGCCGAACTCGCCCGCCCGTACGTTCTCACCAGCGGAAACCTCTCCGACGAGCCCATCGCCTACCGCGACGGCGACGCGCTCACCCGGCTCGCCGGGGTCGCGGACGCCTTCCTCACCCACGACCGGCCGATCCACGCCCGCGCCGACGACTCGGTGCTGCTCGCCGTAGGAGGGGGCGCGGTGCCGCTGCGCAGGTCCCGGGGGTACGCCCCGGAGCCCCTGCGGCTCTCACCGCCCGCCCACCGGGCGGTACTCGCCTGTGGCGCCGAGCTGAAAAGCACGTTCTGCCTCGCGCGGCAGGAGCACGCCTTCGTCTCCCACCACATCGGCGACCTGGAGAACTACGAGACGCTGTGCTCCTTCACCGAGGGGATCGAGCACCTCCGGCGCCTGCTCGGCATCACCCCGGCGCTCGTCGCCCACGACCTGCATCCCGAGTACCTGTCCACGAAGTACGCCCTCGACCTGGAGGTGCCCGGGTCGGTGGACCTGACCGGCGTGCAGCACCACCACGCGCACATCGCCTCCTGCCTGGCCGACAACGGGGAGCGCGGCCCGGTCATCGGGGTGGCCTTCGACGGTCTCGGCTACGGCACCGACGGCACCATCTGGGGCGGTGAGTTCCTGGTGGCCGACCTGACGGGCTTCACCCGTGCCGGGCGCCTGGCGCCGGTGCCGATGCCCGGTGGCACCGCGGCGATCAGGCAGCCCTGGCGGATGGCGGCCGCGCACCTGCGCGCGGCCTACGGTGACGCGCTCCCCGAGGACCTGCCGGTCAGGGTCCGCCACGGCCCGCGCTGGGACGAGGTGGTCGCGGTGGCCGAGTCCGGGACGAACTCCCCCCTCACCTCCAGCGCCGGACGCCTGTTCGACGCGGTGGCGGCGATCCTCGGGCTCCGCGACACCGCCGGATACGAGGGGCAGGCCGCGATCGCCCTGGAGCAGGGTGCCGACCCCGTGGAGAAGGGCGCCTACCGGGCCAGGATCGTCGACGACGGGCCGCTTCTGACGATCCTGGCCGCGGACCTCGTCCGCGCGGTCGTGGAGGACACGCGCGCCGGGGCGGTTCCGGCGCTCGTCGCGGCCCGTTTCCACAACGGCCTCGCCGCCGCTGCCGCACGGGTGTGCGCGCGGCTGCGCGAGGACACGGGCATCGGTACGGTCGCCCTGTCGGGTGGGGTCTTCCAGAACCGGCTGCTGCTGGACGGTCTCGTCATCGCCCTCCGGCTACGCGGGCTGCGGGTCCTGACCCACCGAACCGTCCCTCCGAACGACGGCGGCATCAGCTTCGGCCAGGCCGCCGTGGCCGCGGCCCGCGACACCCTCGGCCTTTTTTGAGCGGGCACGCCGCCACCAGGCCCGGACCACCGGGCGCGCCGTCACCGGGCCTGGACAGCCCGGTACGCCGTTACCGGGCCTGGACAGCCGGGGCACGCCGCTACCGGGCCCGGACCGCCGGGCGCGCGGTTGTGGGGCCTGGACCGCCGCGCCGGGATCGTCGTATCAGGGCCGGTACGTGCCGAAGTACCAGATGTTGCCCTCCAGATCCTTGCAGGCGTAATCGCGGGAGCCGTAGTCCTTGTCGGCCGGCTCCATGGTGACCTCCGCCCCGGCCGCGACGGCCCTGGCGTGGTGGGCGTCGGGGTCGTCCACGGCGACGTAGACTCCCGGCCCTCCCGGCTCGCCCGGACTCGTCATGATCATTCCGGTGCCGGCGATCAGCTCCCCGTGACCGACGCCCCCGTCGGCGGTCGTGTGGAGCTCGTGGACCTCGAAACCGAACGCCTGGACCAGCCACTCGACGGCCTTGCCCGCGTCGCGGTAACGGACCAGTGGATACACCGTTCGCATGTTCTCTCCTCTCATGTAGTGATCACCACGATGTCACCGGCGGGAGCGTCAGGGCTTGGAAAAATCTGACCTGTGGACCTCCTCCCCGAGGGAGGTCGCGCCCAAGGTTCTTGATCACCCGATGGTGCGAGGGGGAGACGCCAGACCGCGGGGAGTGACGCCCGCCATGGCCCTGAACTCGCGGTTCATGTGAGCCTGGTCGTAGTAGCCGCAGACGGCGGCGGTGTCGGCCGGCGACATGCCGGACCTCAGGCGGCCGGAGGCGTGCTCGAAGCGCAGCACCCTGGCCGCGGCCTTCGGCGCCAGCCCGATCTGGTCGTGGAAGCGGGAGACGAGGTGGCGGTGGCTCCATCCCAGCTCGGCGGCTATCGAGGCCACGGACATGGTGCCCCGGGTGGCGACCAGCCGCTGCCACGCCCAGCCGACGCGGCGGTCGGGCAGCGGTGCGTCGCCGATGCGCGTGCTGAGCGCCTCGTCCAGCAGAGCGATCCTGACGGCCCCGTCGGGAGCCTCCGCCAGTCGCGCGACCGTGGCCGTGGCCCACCCCCCGAGAACCTCCTCCAGCGGAACCACCCGGTTGGCCAGCTCCCGCAGGGGCATCCCGAGCAGCCGCCTGGCCCCGAGCGGTGTGAGGTTGACCTGCACCCCCTCGGAGATCCCGGTCGTGGTGGTGTCGACGTAGGTGTCATGCAGGCCACCGGCGAACGAGGCCAGCCGCTGGGCGCCCTCCGGGCCGTCCAGCGTCAGCGGCGCACCGAACCCGAAGATCATGACGACCCCGGCGAACGGCGGCTGCCGCCGGGGCATGGGATCGGCGTAACGCTCGGTGTAGGCCGACAGGTGCGTGACGTAGGGCCGCAGGAAGGCTCCCGGCTCACTCTCGGTGAAGGTCAGGCCCTCGGTCACCGCCGCGTCGTTCACGCCCCGACCATAGCCGCCGCCCCCGACAGTCCGGCAGCCCCGATCATGGCCGCCGCCCCGGCGGTCCAGCCGAGCCGTCCATACGGCCCCATCCGCGCGACCCTGACCGCACGGCCCTGACTGCGCGGTCCTCGGCCGTGCGGCCCTGACCGTGCCCCGACCACGGCCACAGCCCTCGACGGTCCGGCCCCCGCGGACGTGGAGAGGGCGCGCCCGGACCCCGGACGCGCCCTTTTCCGCCGATGGCTCTCAGGCCCGCACCCTTGAGGAGGTCAGGCCGGTGTGGTAGGCGAGGAAGCTGAGCTGGTCGGAGGCGAGCTCGACGGTCTTGCTCACCGCGCGGGCCCCGTGACCGGCCTCCGCCTCGTTGCGGAGCAGGATCGGCCGCTCCGAGGCCTGTGCGTGCTGCAGGGCGGCGCACATCTTCCAGGCGTGCAGCGGATGGACCCGGGTGTCGGACTGGAAGACGGTGAACAGCGTCGCAGGGTAGGACACGCCCTCCCGAACGTGGTGATAGGGGGAGTAGGAGTGCAGCCAGGCGAACTCGTCGGGCTTCTCGGCGGAGCCGTACTCGACGTTCCACGTCGCGCCCAGGCCGAACAGCTCGTAGCGGATCATGTCGAGCAGCGGCGCCGAGCAGACCACCGCGGCGTAAAGCTCCGGGCGCTGGGTCAGGGCCGCGCCGACCAGCAGGCCGCCGTTCGAACCACCGGAGATGGCCAGCTGCGAGGACGTGGTCACTCCGGTGTCGATGAGGTGCTCGGCCGCCGCGTGCAGGTCGTCGAACACGTTCTGCTTGTTGGCGAGCATCCCGGCCCTGTGCCACTCCTCGCCCTGCTCGCCGCCGCCGCGCAACTGGGCGATGGCGTACGTACCCCCCGCCTCGACCCAGCTCAGGACGGACGCCGAGTAGCCGGGGGTCATCGAGATGCCGAAGCCGCCGTAGCCGTACAGGACGGTGGGGCGCGGCCCCTCGACACCGGGAGGGGAGATCACCAGCATGTGGACCTCGCTGCCGTCCGCCGAGAGGTAGGTCACCTGCTCGGTGGTGATGGCGGGCACCTCGATCGCGCCGGGGGAGGACGCCCAGAGCGTCGTCTCACCGGTGCGGGCGTCGTAACGCTGGATGCTCGGCGGCGTGGTGTTGTCGGTGTAGCCGAACCAGGCCTCGTGGCCACCCTCGGGGCGCTCGCTGATGCCGCCGATGGTGCCGAGACCCGGGGTCGGCACCTCGCCGACGCGCTCGCCGGTGACCAGGTCGTGGACCGAGATCTCGCTGATCGCGTGACGGGTCCAGCCCACGAGCATCACCGGCCGGTCGAGATCGTCGAGGATCGCGAAGTCGGTGAGCACGGCCTCGGGATCCTGCGGGATCAGGTCACGCCAGTTCTCGAACCGGGGATCGGACGGATCGGTCACGCAGACGCGGGCGCGCGGGGCCTCCCGGTCGGTGAAGACGTACAGGCGGCCGTCGCGGCCGAAGTGCAGGGCGCTCTGGGCGTCGACCCCCTCCTGGACGACGACCAGCTCGGGTGAGGAGGGCGAGGACGCCTGGAGGTCGGCCACCCACAGGTCGTTGCGCGGCGCCGTGCCCCTGGAGGCGGAGATCTGCAGCCAGCGGCCGTCGCGGGAGACCGCCACCCCGTAGTAGTTGGTCTTCTCCAGGCCCTCACCGAAGATCAGGACGTCCTTCTCGGTGGAGGTGCCGACCCTGTGCAGGTAGACCCGGCGGTGGAACTGCTCCTCGCCCTCGGGTACCTCGGTGGAGGGCAGTCTGCGCACGTAGTAGAAGGCCTCGCCGCCCGGCAGCCACGCCACGGGGGAGTAGCGGCACCGGTCGATCGGCCCCTCGATCCGGTCGCCGTACGCGATGTCCATCAGGTAGAGGCTCGATTCCTCGTCACCGCCCACCGAGACCTGGTAGGCGAGCAGGCGGCCCTCCTTGTCGGGCTGCCAGGAGTCGAGGGTCGTCAGCCCGGTCGGGTCGAGCGCCATCGGATCGAGCAGCGCCCGCTCGGAGCCATCGGGGTCCACGGTGTAGAGGACGGCGTGCTCCTGCCCGGGAGCGCGCCGCATGAAGAACCGCCGCTCCCCGCGCCACGTCGGTGCGCCGATCGACCCGGAGCCGAGCAACTCGGCGATCCGGGTCTTGAAGCCCTCACGTCCGGGAAGGGCGTCCAGCTCGGTCTCCAGCAGTCTCTCCTGCCCCACCAGCCAGTCCTTCGTCGCCGGATCGTCCGGGTCCTCAAGCCACCGGTAGGGGTCGGGAACAGGAACACCGTGGAGCTCGTCGACGAGCTCAAGACGGCTGGCTGGAGGATACGGCTGTCTCGTCATGGCTGGAACCCTACGACCTAAAGGCCGCGAGACGCGGCCATTGCGCGGGCGGCGTATCCGATCTGCGGCAGGAGGAGTTAAGAACTGGTAATGCGGGCATAAAACGTATCAGGTGTCTCTCCAGTCATTTATGGGTGGCGAGAACCAGGTAGCAGCAGCCAAACTTGGTGAAGGACGGTGCCGTGGTGAGCATCCGCTGGGCCGTCCGGCGGAGGTCCTCGTGACGGAAGCGCCCGGGCCCCAGGAGGGGCCGCCAGCCGGGGCACGCAGTGGCGTGCCCCCTCATGTGACACGTCGTGCGGCGGGAGAGGCCCGCTGATGCGCCAGGTCCTGCTCTTGAACGCCACCTACGAACCCCTGACCACCCTCTCCCTGCACCGGGCCGTCGTGCTCGTGCTCAGGGAGAAGGCCGATGTCGTGCACCGTGACGGGCGGGGCGCCGTGTTCCGCTCGGCGAGCCGTACGCTCGACGTCCCCTCGGTGATCAGGCTTCGGAGATATGTCCGGATCCCATATCGGTCACGGATCCCGCTGACCCGGACCGCGCTGATGCGCCGGGACGACTACCGGTGCGCCTACTGCGGCCAGCGGGCCGAGACCATCGACCATGTCATCCCGCGCTCGCGAGGCGGCCCCCACACCTGGGAGAACTGTGTCGCCTCGTGCACGACGTGCAACCACCGCAAGGCCGACCGCATGCTGGAGGAACTGGGGTGGACGCTCAACGTCGCCCCGGTGGTGCCACGCGGCGTCCACTGGCGGTTGATCGGCGCGCACATCGTCGGCGATCCCCAGTGGGCGCCCTATCTCGCGGAGAGTGCGGCCTGAGGTCCGGCACCCGATGACGAGGTCGCCGCGCCACCCGGTGGAGCGCGGCGGCCCCGTCATGCCCGGTGAGCCGGACCTTATCCGCTGGCACGGAAGATCCCCGATGGGCACAATCACCTCATGACGTGGATCTTCACCTCCGATGTCGAGGCGTATACGGGCGTGGCGGAGCCGTGGCTGCTACAGGATCCGGTTCGCAACACCCTCCTCCTCACGGTCCTGCGTGCCATACGCAACGGCCTGTGGGGTGACGACCCGCTGCTGGGACGGCTGGAGCGTGACGGCCGGGTCGTGGCCACGGCGATCCAGACGTCGCCCCACGCCCTCATGCTCCCCGCGATGCCCGCCGACACGGTGCCCGAGCTCGCCACCCGCCTGATCGAGACCGAGAGGGCGATCTCCGGTGTGAGCGGTCCGCTCTCACCGGCCGAGACGTTCGCCGCCTCCTGGTGGCGGCCCGAGGCGAGTCGCCGTGCCGAGCGCCTCTACCGGCTCGACGCGCTCGTCCCCCCGAAATCCCACGTGGCAGGGGCCTCCCGGGTCGCCGTCGCGGCCGATCTCCGCCTCCTGGTCCGGTGGAGCGAGGAGTTTCAGGCCGAGGCGAAAGGTGTCGGCGACATCGACCTGACCGCGCTGGTGGCGAGCAGGATCGCGAGACGGGAACTGGTCGTGTGGGAGGCGGGCGGGCGGCCCGTCGCGTTCGCCGGGGTCTCCGCGCCCATCGGCGGGATGAGCCGGGTCGGCCCGGTCTACACGCCTCCCGAGTCTCGCGGAAAGGGCTACGGCACCGCGGTCTCCCACGCGGCGAGTGCCAAGGTGCGGGCCGAGGGCGCCACGGAGGTGTTGCTCTTCACCGACCTGTCCAACCCCACGTCCAACTCGATCTATCAGGCGATCGGTTATCGGCCGGTGAGCGACCACGTCTCCATCACCTTCACGTGAGCGAGCGCGGCGAGCTGGGTAACCTGGGTGCCATGCCCAGATACGACTTCCGCTGCCGCGCCTGCGGGTCCACCTTCGAGATCTCCCGCCCGATGGCCCGCTCCGACGATCCGGCGCCCTGCCCCGAGGGACATGACGACACCGTCAAGCTGCTCTCCACGGTCGCCGTGACCGGGGGCTCCGCGAGCTCCGCGGGTTCCGCCGCCGCGCCCCGCCCTTCCGGAGGCGGCGGCGGGTGTTGCGGAGGCGGCTGCTGCGGTTAGGAGCCGAGGTCCGCGCGGTGGGGAGCCGGAGCCGTCACGGCGGCAGGGCTCCCGTCGCGGACTGTCACCCGGATCGGCTCGCGCCTCCGGGTGACAGCTCGAATCGAAACGGCCGGTCCGCAGCCGACAGCGTGCGACCGTGGGCTATGCGGCGGCGCGCTTGCCCTGGAAGGGCAGGAACGCCTCGGCCCGGTGCGGGCGGGCCGGCACGAAGGTGGGCTCGGTGGCGATGATCCGGTCGAACCTGAACGCCCGGATCGCGCCGCGCAGGCGGCACATCCCGACGAGATACCAGTGTTCGCGGTGAACCATGCAGGTCACCGGGTCGACGTCGCGGACGGTGACCCGCCCGGAGACGTCCTGGTAGTGGAGACGGATGACGAGGTTTGAGGTGATGGCGTTGGCGATCGTCCGGGCGCGGTCGGCGGTCTCGGCGGGCATCGGCTCGGTGAGGGTCGCCAGGGTGGTGGCGACGATGTCGTCGTCGAGCTCCATCTGCTCGAAGGCGTGACGCAGGCCGCTGCGGGCGGCGTTGGCCTGCGGACCCGACCCCAGATGCGCCATCGACAGGGCGAGGGCGGCGATCTCGGCAGTCGTGAGCGGGGCGGTGAGCTTCATGACGTTAGTCATACCCAGATAATACGTCCGAGCACTGACATTTTTTCGAACTTCCTGTCGGGTAAGGCATCTCTACCCGACAGGAAGCCCAGGTCAGCGGGACAGCTGTGACAGGTCGCGCGAGGCACCGGTGGAGGCCGAGGTGGTGAGCGCGGCGTACGCCTGCAGGGCGGCGCTCACCTGGCGCCGGCGGTCGCGCGGCCGGTAACCGCCCAGGTCGGCGAGGAGCTTCTCGCGGCGGGCGGCCAGCTCCTCCTCCGGGACCTTCAGGTCGATCGAACGGGCGGGGATGTCGATCGCGACGAGATCGCCGTCCTCGACGAGGGCGATGGTGCCGCCCTCGGCGGCCTCGGGGGAGGCGTGGCCGATGGACAGCCCGCTCGTGCCGCCGGAGAAGCGGCCGTCGGTGACCAGCGCGCAGTCCTTGCCCAGCCCCTTGCCCTTGAGGAACGAGGTGGGGTAGAGCATCTCCTGCATGCCGGGCCCGCCCTTGGGGCCCTCGTAGCGGATCACCACGACGTCGCCGGCCTTGACCTTGTTGTTGAGGATGCCCTCGACCGCGTCGTCCTGCGACTCGAAGACGACGGCCGGACCCTCGAACCGCCAGATCGACTCGTCGACCCCGGCGGTCTTGACGATGCAGCCCTCGGTGGCGATGTTGCCGTACAGGACGGCGAGGCCGCCGTCGCGGGTGTAGGCGTGCTCGGCGTCGCGGACGCAGCCCTCGGAGCGGTCGAGGTCCAGCTCCTCCCAGCGGGCGCCCTGGGAGAAGGGCTTGACGGTGCGGGCGTTGCCGGGGGCCGCGTGCCACAGCTCCAGCGCCTCGGGCAGCACCTGCGGTGACTTCGGGTCCCAGCGGTCGAGGTAGTCGCCCAGGGTGCCGCCGTTGACGGTGTAGGCGTCGCGGTGGAGCAGTCCGGCCCGGTCGAGCTCGCCCAGGATCGCCGGGATGCCCCCCGCGCGGTGGACGTCCTCGACGTGGTACTTCGCCGTGGCGGGCGCGACCTTGCACAGGCAGGGCACCCGCAGCGAGATCTCGTTGATCTCCTTCAGCCCGAAGTCGACCTGGGCCTCGCGGGCCGCGGCGAGGATGTGCAGGATCGTGTTGGTCGAGCCGCCCATCGCCACGTCCAGCGCCATGGCGTTCTCGAACGCGTTCTTGGTCGCGACGGCGCGCGGCAGGACCGTCTCGTCGTCCTGCTCGTAGTAGCGGCGGGTGATCTCCACCAGCCGGCGCCCGGCGTCCTCGAACAGCTTCCTGCGCGCCTTGTGGGTGGCGAGGATCGTGCCGTTGCCGGGGAGCGCGAGTCCGATGGCCTCGGCGAGGCAGTTCATCGAGTTGGCGGTGAACATCCCGCTGCACGAACCGCAGGTGGGGCAGGCGTTCTCCTCCATCTCCAGCAGCTCGGCGTCGGAGACGGAGTCGTCGGCGGCGGCGATCATCGGGTCGATCAGGTCGAGCTTGCCGTTGGGGGTCTTGCCCGCCTCCATCGGCCCGCCCGAGACGAAGACGGTGGGGATGTTGAGCCTGAAGGCGGCGAGCAGCATGCCCGGGGTGATCTTGTCGCAGTTGGAGACGCAGATCAGCGCGTCGGCGCAGTGCGCGTTGACCATGTACTCGACCGCGTCCGCGATCAGCTCCCGGCTGGGCAGCGAGTAGAGCATGCCGCCGTGGCCCATCGCGATGCCGTCGTCGACCGCGATCGTGTTGAACTCGCGCGGGATCGCGCCCGCCTCGCGGATCGCGCCGGCGACGACGTCGCCGACCTCGCGGAGGTGGACGTGCCCGGGGACGAACTGGGTGAAGCTGTTGGCCACGGCGATGATCGGTTTCCCGAAGTCCTCGCCGGCTACGCCCGTCGCCCGGAGAAGGGCCCGGGCCCCGGCCATGTTCCTGCCGTGCGTGACCGTACGAGACCTGAGGGCGGGCATGAGGCTTCTCCCATCATCGAAACCGTGTCTACAAATGGTACGGCTACCGCCCGGTGCGTGAGACGCCTGTCCAGGCCACGAGACATCCGGCTTCTCGCCACATGTTCCGCGAACACCGTACGAGCGTGATCGACGTACGGGGCCGGGGCGGCGAGGCGGGCGCGCCGGTCGCCGGGAGGGTTCCGGGACGACGACGGGGTACGGGGTGGGCACCGGGGCGACGGCCGGCGGGCCCGATACGGGCCCAGGGTGTTCTTCGACACTACCGAAGGTCTCCGCGCCCGGCGAACCCGGGGCGAACGGCAGCCGCGGAGAGCCCTCGATCACCTGCCGCGACGTCCACACGAAGACGTCCACACGAAAGGGAACGCGCGCTGGAGCGCGACCGGGCCCGCACTCGCGGGAACCGGGAGGGGAGGAGGACGGGAGCCGCCTGGCCGGGGCGTCGTGGCGGGGCGGGCTCCCGTCGGTCCCCGAAGGGAGAGATACGGCGGAGGTACGGGCGTGCCGGAAAGGGCTCGCGGGACAACCCGAAATCAGTTCTCCGGGTAGCGTGCGGGCAGGACCCGCTCGGCGGCCTCGAAGATCCTGTCGATCTCGGCGTCGGTGAGTGAGCGTTCCCGCTTGGTGATCCATTTACGGACACGACTGCCGTCGAATACGTCCACCTCGCGGACGTTGAGGACCTTCCAGGGGATGGCGGGGCCGTAGATCGCGAGGGACGGCACGATCGCGACCTCGTGGCCCAGCTCGGCACCGATCAGCTCGCCGGCCTGGGATGCCTCCCAGCGGGCCTCGTCGAGGCGGGGTTTCTGGTTGAACGGGCCGTGGAACAGCTTGCGGTGCGACTGGACGCGGACCGGCAGGCGCTTGTCCCACTTCTCGGAGTCGACCGCGTAGACGCCGGTGGGGCCCACGACCAGGTGGTCGATCTGCGCCTCGCTGCCGGGGATCGCGCGGGCGTGCAGGGTGCGGTAACCCCCGCGCTCCAGCCGTTTGAGCTGCATCTCCGTGCGCCGCTCCGCGACCGAGGCGCGCCGCCAGGCGGGCACGGAGGAGTTGGAGCGGGCGCGGAGCACCGTGTCGACGATCGCGGCCACCACGGCGGCGGTGAAGCCCAGCGGCCAGCTGGCCAGCAGGACGCCCGCGAGCACGCCGACGCCGACCGCGATGATGGCGCGGCGGCGCAGGTGGCGGTATTTGGGGTCGTCGAGCAGGTCGCGTAGCGAGGCGCGCTCAACAGGTGCGTACGTAGACGCTGGCGCGGCGGGTCGAGACGTCGGCCGATCTTCGGCCTGTCGGTCACTGACCCAAATCGGTGACGTAGTGTTACCGTCTTCTGGTACCTGACCGGAATCCACGTAACTCACGGTAGCTGACGTCCTCGGGGGTGCCTAGTATTGCGTATCTCATACTTTTGTGACCGCCGTCACCCGCTTGGCACTGCTATGAACCGGGTACCTTAGGGACTTTTCGCTCTGGATCACCGGGTGCCGCGCGGGGTGTGGATCACGTTCACGATCTTAACGTCCCGGGCGGCCGGCGGTCGCGGATCGAGGCCGCCACGGGGGTCTCCCCGGCCGGCGCGCCCCGCCACCCGGTGGCCCTCGACGGGTGATTCCGCGCCGGGTTACTTTTGAGGTGTGGACAGTGCGATCGAGGTCTTCGGCTTTCTCGTCGCAGTCTCCGGCGGTCTGTTCCTGCTCATCGCCCTGCTCGTGACGATGCCGGGCAGGATGCGCGACAGGGCCGCGAGGAGCACCTCGGCGGGCGCGGTCTGGCTGGGAGGCCCGCACGGCAGTGAACGGGGGATCACCGACTCGGTCCTCGTGCTCACCGAACGGCGTCCGGCGAGGGCTCCGGCGCCAGAGATCGACTGGGTATCGCTCGCGGTGACCTCCGAGCCGGGACGGCACACCGGCGGGGCGTCGGCGGCCTGGTGAACCCGGTGGTCCGGCGGATCGCCGGACCACCGCCAAACCGACAAAGGCGAGGTGACGAAGGATGCTCACCCTGACCTCGACACAGGGCGACGACGTCCGCGGGGCACTGCGCACCGCGGAACGGCGCACCGGGCTGCGTTTCGCCGCCTACCTCGGTCCGGCGATCGGACCGCGCCGCCACTTCTCCGAGCGGCTGCACGCCGCGCTGGGAGCCGACGCCGACAGGGCCGTGCTCGTCTTCGTGGACCAGCGGGGCAGGGCTCTGGAGATCGTCACGGGCTCCCTGGCCAGGGAGCGGCTGCCCGACGCGGAATGCCGCGCGGTCGCGACGTCGATGGCCGCGGTGCTCGGCCTGGGCGACCTGGTGGGCGGGCTGGTCACCGGGGTCCTGCTGCTCGCGGACCAGGCGTCGCGGCGCAGGTGATCCCGCCGGCCGGTCACACCGGGGTGGAAGTGATCTTCCCGAAGGTCCGTCCGGGCGGAACGAGGTCGGTTTTCCCGGATAATCGGCTCGTGCTGAGGATCACGAGGGACGCGCCGCCGGGTCACTTCGTGCTGAGGATCACGCGGGACGCGTCGCCGGGTCACTTTCGCAGGCGCCCCACGGCGGAACGGGAGCCGGACGGGATCCTCGACTACGTCCAGGCGACGCTCGCGGACGCCCGCAGGAAGGTCAGGGGGGAGGACGAGACGGCGGCCACCCTGCTGCTCACGACGGGCGCCGCCGCCGGTGCCGTCGTCGTCGGGCTGCTGAACGGCCACTGGAGGCCCGGCGAGCTGTCCGGCAAGGTCGAGTGGCTCTGGTGGACGAGCGTGTTCTTCTGGCTGTTGGGGATCCTCGTGCTCACCGGAGCCCTCTGCGGCCGTACCTCCGGGCTCGCGGGCAGGGTCCTGGAGCGGCGCCGTTTCTACCCCGGCACCTTCGCCCGGGACGCGCCGCCGGAGCCGGACCCCCGGCTGGGGTACGGGGTGGGGCGGCAGGGCCGTGGCGCCGAGGTCAGGGTCGACCTGCTCGTCCTGGAGATCAGGAGACTCAACGCCGTCGGGGACGCCAAGCGGCGCTTCATCCGCCGCGGCGTCCTGCTCATGATGGTCTCCATCGCCTGCTGCGCGCTGGCGGTGTTCGTCGACGGCGGGCTCTGAGCTCCTCGGGCCGCACGATCAGTGCCGCAGAAGCCTCACCAGGTGCGCGCTGGTGTCCTCCAGCAGTGTCGAGGGCTTAAGCGCCGCGCCCGCGACGGCGGAGAACAGGGAGGGCAACCCCGGCAGCGGGAAGCCGTCGTCGCTGGAGGCCTCCCCGCCCACACCGTTCTTGGCCAGGGTGGTCCTGCTGCGCTCCCATGCCTCGATGACCTCCTCGGGGGAGGGCACGCCGAATCCGTGGCCCACCGGGGCGGCGTGGCGCAACCGCACCAGCGGGGTCTCGGCGAAGGCGAGAGCCACCTGGGAGCGCAGCGCGAGGTCCTCACGGAGGTCCGGATCGACCCAGTCCATCGCGGTGCAGGGGTTGCGGCAGTCGGCCACGCAGGTGGCCAGAGCCCCGGCCACCTGGCTGTGCTGGCGGTCGAAGTAGGCGCGCCATCCCTCGGGCGGCTCCCCGGCCACGCGCAGGGTCCGGTTCGCGGCCGACTGCTCGGCCCTGGTGTGGTCGCAGTCGCGGTCGCCGATCACCCCGAACCTGCTGTCCGGCGCGGTGAGCCCCTCCGGCCAGCGCGCCGGGTCTCCGGCGTTGCCGAGCACCGGTTCGAAGGCGAGCAGCGGGAGATACTCGCTGGCGATGTGGAGGGCGGCGACCATGGGGCTCAGCTCGCGGCGGTGCCACCTGACCGCGATGACCTCCAGCAGCAGCCCGTACGCGGGCCGCAGCGACTCCAGCGCGCCGCGCGGCTGCTCGCGGGGCGTCTGCGGCATCGTGCAGGCCCGCGCTCGCCGCCGAAGGTCGTTCGGCACGGACCGTGCCTCGACGGCGAAGTCCTCCGCGTCGAGGGAGAGCAGCCGCTGGCCGAACTCGCAGACCGCCTCGATCTCGTCCGCGTCGCGTACGACACCCGAGGCGAGGGCTCCGATGTCACCGAAGGCGTATCTCCGGGCCAGGGAGATGAGCAGGTCACGCGCTGATTCCACGTGATTTACCCTCTCATGCCCCAGGGACGACGGGACAGGTGTCCACACACGGCGAGATGCGGGGTACCTCCCGCGCTTACCGGCATTCCTTCCAGTGTCCGTCAGGAACCACTTAAAACTTCACCGGGGGTCGACCCGGGCGGTGCGGGACGGCTCCGCCCGGGTCTCGCGGCCGGGTCAGGCTGCCGAGGCGTCCTTGGCGCGGGTTGTCCCGGGCGGTGTGTGATGGCTCCGCCCGGGTCTCGCGGCCGGGTCAGGCTGCCGAGGCGTCCTTGGCCTGGGCGCGCAGGGCGCGGCCGATGCCGTCGGCGCCCTCGAGCAGCAGGCGCTTGAGGGCGTGCGGCGGCTGGGTGGACGAGATGAGGTCCTGGGTCCTGGCGACCGTCTCGGGAGAGATGCTCAGCGCCGGGTAGCAGCCGTTCGCGAAGTTCTGGGCGCTGTCGGAACTCCAGGACGCCCAGATCCCGCCGATCTCCTCGAAGTACTTCGCCCCGTACGGCTCCAGCAGCTCCGGGTGGCGCGGGTCCATGAAACCGGCGATCGTCGAACGGAGCAGCGCCCCGCTCAGCTTGCCCTCGGTGATCGCGGTCCAGGCGTTCGCCTTGCCCTCGGCGGTCGGGATCGCGGCGCCGCAGAGCGCGGCGGAACGCTCGCCCGTCGCGGTGGCGTCGCGCAGCAGCTCCTGGGCGATGTCCTCCTCGCCGAGCAGGCCGCCGGAGACCAGGGCGCCGGTCAGCGTCCAGCGCAGGTCGGCGTCGACGGTGAGGCCGTCGAGCACCGTCTCCCCGTCCAGCAGCCCCTTCAGGAACGCCAGGTCCTCGGTGGAGGTGGCCACGGCCGACAGCGCGTTCAGGTAGGCGAGCTGGTGGTCGGAGCCGGGCGCGGCCTCGCCGACCAGGCGGCGCAGCGCGGAGGCGAGCCTGGCCAGGCCCTCGGGGCGCCAGGCGGGGTCGCCGTACTGCTGGACGGCGAGGCGGGCCTGGCGGAGCAGGGTCTGGGCGACGGTGATGTCGGTGACCGACTCGATGTTGGAGACGACCAGGGTGAGGTAGTCGCGGGTGGCCATCTCGGCGTCGCGGGTCATGTCCCAGGCGGCCGACCAGCACAGCGCGCGGGGCAGCGACTCGGTGAACCTGGCGATGCCGCCCTCCGTCAGGGTCCGCAGCGACCGCTCGTCGAGCCTGACCTTGGCGTACGTCAGGTCGTCGTCGTTGATCAGGATCAGGTCCGGCTGGACCTCGCCGACCAGTTCGGCCACGGCCGTGCGCGCGCCGACGACGTCCAGCTCGACCCGCCTGACACGGACCAGCTCGCCGTCTCGCAGGGAGTACAGGCCGATGGCGACGCGGTGCGAGCGCAGCGTCGGGTAGTCGGCCGGGGCCTCCTGGAGGACGTCGAACTCCAGGAAACGGCCCTCGGGGTCGACGGTGAACGAGGGGCGCAGCGTGTTGACCCAGGAGGTCTCCAGCCACTCCTTCGACCAGGAGGACAGGTCGCGTCCCGAGGTGCGCTCCAGCGCGCCGAGCAGGTCCGCGAGCGTGGTGTTCTCCCAGGCGTGCTCGTTGAAGTAGTCGCGGACCCCGGCGAGGAAGTTGTCCAGGCCCACGTAGGCGACGAGCTGCTTGAGGACCGAGGCGCCCTTGGCGTACGTGATCCCGTCGAAGTTGACCTCGACCGCGTGCATGTCGACGATGTCGGCGGCGATCGGGTGGGTCGAGGGCAGCTGGTCCTGACGGTAGGCCCAGGCCTTCTCGACGTTGGCGAAGGTCGTCCAGGCACCCTGGCCCCAGCGGGTGGCCTCGGCCTGGCAGAGCACCGAGGCGTAGGTGGCGAACGACTCGTTCAGCCACAGGTCGTCCCACCAGCGCATGGTGACCAGGTCACCGAACCACATGTGCGCCATCTCGTGCAGGATCGTCTCCGCGCGGCGCTCGATCACCGCGTCCGTGACGCGCGAGCGGAAGACGTAGTCCTCCAGGAAGGTCACGCAGCCCGCGTTCTCCATCGCCCCGGCGTTGAACTCGGGGACGAAGAGCTGGTCGTACTTCCCGAACGGGTAGCGGACGCCGAAGATCCGGTGGAAGAAGTCGAAGCCCTGCCTGGTGACCTCGAAGATGTTCTCCGGGTCGAGGTGCTCGGCGAGCGAGGCCCGGCAGTACAGGCCCAGCGGGATGCCGTCGTGCTCGGAGGTCACCTTGTGGTAGGGCCCGGCGCACAGCGCGGTGATGTAGGTCGACATCACCGGTGAGGGCGGGAAGTGCCAGCGCTTGGCGGCCTGGAGCGCGCCGTGCCTGCCGTGGTGCTCCGGCAGCTCGTCGGCCGCGTCGGGCGCCGTGTTGGAGATGACCTCCCAGTGGGAGGGCGCGAGCACGGTCAGCTCGAAGGAGGCCTTGAGGTCGGGCTGGTCGAAGCATGCGTACATCCGGTGCGCGTCGGCCGTCTCGAACTGGCTGTACAGATAGACGCTCTTGTCCACCGGGTCGACGAAGCGGTGCAGGCCCTCGCCGGTGCGGCTGTAGGAACAGTCGGCGTCCACCCGCAGCTCGTTGGTCTCGGCCAGGCCAGGCAGCGGCAGCCGTCCGGTCTCCAGGTCGTAGCCGCTCACGTCCAGCTCGACGCCGTTCAACACCGCCGTGCGCACCTTGGCGCCGGCCAGGTCGACGAACGTCTCCGCACCCGGCCGGGTGCTGGTGAAGCGAACCGTGGTGACGCTCTCGAAGCGCTCCTCACCCTCGGTCAGGTCGAGCTCCACCGCATAGGACTGCACACTGAGCAGCCGTGCGCGCTCGCGCGCCTCGTCACGGGTCAGATTGCCTGCCACTACCGCTCCCTCTTCACAACTTCCCCCGCTCCATTGCTAAGGGGTGACTGAATCCTGCCACGTAAGGCCGCGGGCCGCCGCTTCACCTCGGACTGCGGACTGGTACCCCAGATCCGAGAATAAAGAGGCATGTCAAGGTATTAATCCACCTGTGGAATAGGGGACTCCGCTCTCCGGGTTGTCGCTACCGAAGAAGCCTCACGACCAGGAAGCCGGAAAAGATGACTGAGCGAACCCCTGTCGATCTCTGGTTCGATCCCTTCTGCCCGTTCGCGTGGATGACCTCCCGCTGGTTGCTGGAGGTTGAGAAGGTACGGCCGATCGAGCCGCGCTGGCACATCATGAGCCTCAACGTGCTGAACGAGGACAAGGACGTCCCGGACAGCTACCGTGAGTTGATCGCCAAGGCCATCGGCCCGGTCCGGGTGGTCACCGCCGTGCAGGAGAAGTACGACTCCGAGACGGTCGGCCGCCTCTACACCGAGCTCGGCACCCGTCTGCACAACCAGGGCAGGGCCAGGGAGCTCGACACGCTCCGTGAGACGGTCGAGGAGGCGCTGGAGGCCGCGGGGCTCGACCGCGCCTTCGCCGACGCGATGGACTCGACGGAGTTCGACGAGGCACTGCGCGCCTCGCACAACGACGGCATCGACCGGGTCGGCCAGGAGGTCGGCACTCCGGTGATCTCCGTCGAGGGCGTCGCCTTCTTCGGCCCGGTCATCTCGCCCGCTCCCAAGGGCGAGGAGGCGGGCAGGCTCTGGGACGGCGTGCGCCTGGTGGCGGGCACCGACGGCTTCTTCGAGCTCAAGCGCTCCAGGACCCGGGAACCGATCTTCGACTGATCCGCCTCTCCGATGTTTCCGCCCGCCGTGCGCGACCGCGGCGGGCGGACTCGCCCGCGTGGGACGCCCTGCTCCCATACCAAGGTCGTCTTTGTGTGAGGGCGCGTTTCGGGTGCCCTCGCGTAACAACGGGACGCACGCCAGGATGAGGGCATGCGTCACCTTTATCTGAATGGAGCCTGGCAGGCGTCCGCGTCGGGCGAGAGCATCGACGTGATCAACCCCGCCACCGAGGAGCGGATCGACAGGGTTCCCGCAGGGGCGCCCGCCGACGTCGAGGCCGCGGTGGCCGCCGCCCGCGCCGCCTTCCCCTCCTGGTCCGCGACGCCTCCCGCCGAGCGGGGCAGGATCCTCGCCTCGGCCGCCGACCTGATACGCGAACGCTCCGACCAGATAGCCAGGATCATCGCCACGGACATGGGCGCGCCGTACGGCGTGGCGATGAGGGTGCACACGCTGATGCCGGCCGGTGTGCTGGCCTCGTACGCCCAGCTGGCCGAGACCTACGACTTCGAGGGCGGGCAGGTCGGCAACTCCCGCGTCTTCAGGGAGCCGGTCGGGGTGGTCGCCGCGATCACCCCCTGGAACTACCCGCTCCACCAGGTCGTCTGCAAGGTGGGCGCCGCGCTCGCCGCGGGCTGCACGATCGTGCTGAAGCCCAGCGAGGTGGCACCGCTGGCGGCCTTCGCGCTCGCCGGGATCCTCGACGAGGTCGGACTGCCCGCCGGGGTCTTCAACATGGTCAGCGGTCACGGCCCGGTGGTGGGTGAGGCGCTGGCCGCGCATCCCGAGGTGGACATGGTGTCGTTCACCGGCTCCACCCGGGCCGGACGCCGGGTCGCCGCGCTCGCGGCCGAGACGATCAAGCGGGTGGCCCTGGAACTCGGCGGCAAGTCCGCCAGCCTGATCCTGCCGGACGCCGACCTGGCGGCGGCGGCGAAGGCGACGGTGGCCAACGCCTTCGTCAACTCCGGCCAGACCTGTTCGGCATGGACCCGCATGATCGTCCATCGCGACCGGTACGACGAGGCCGTCGGTCTCGCCGTCGAGGCCGCGGGGAGATACACCGTCGGCGACCCCTTCGACGAGGCGACCAGGCTCGGCCCCCTGGTGTCGGCGGCCCAGCGTGACCGGGTCGTCCGTTACATCAACAGGGGCGAGGAGGAAGGTGCCCGGCTGGTCGCGGGAGGCACCGACCGGCCCCTGGAGCGCGGCTTCTACGTCGAGCCGACGGTGTTCGCCGGGGTGGAGCCGGGGATGGTGATCGAGCAGGAGGAGATCTTCGGCCCGGTCCTCACGATCATCCCCTACACCCGGGGGGAGGACGAGGCGGTCGCGATCGCGAACGGCACGCCGTACGGCCTGGCGGGCGCGGTGTGGGCGGGCAGTGAGCAGCGTGCGGTCGAGGTCGCCAGGCGGCTGCGCACCGGCCAGGTGGCGGTCAACGGCGGCCGGTTCAACCCGCGGGCGCCCTTCGGCGGCTACAAGCAGTCGGGTATCGGCCGCGAGCTGGGCGAGTTCGGGCTCGAGGAGTATCTGGAGATCAAGGCCGTCCAGCTCTGACGGCCGCCCGGCGACCACCGGGGATCGGCCCGAGGTCGCCCTCACGTGACGGCCGCCCGGCGACCACGGAGGTCAGGGGGCCTGGAGCAGGACCTTCCTGGCGGCGTCCCTGGCGAGCCTGTCCACATACAGCCTGCCGTCGAGGTGGTCGGTCTCGTGCTGGAAGCAGCGCGCCAGCATGCCGCGGGCCCTGATCCGGATCGGCCGCCCCAGCCGGTCCAGGCCGCTCACGGTGACTCCCGCGGCCCGGGGCGTCCTGGCGTAGATCGGGGTGCCGGTCTCGCGGCCGGGAACGGACAGGCAGCCCTCCTCGTCGAGGACCTCGGCGTCGTCGTCCACGGTCAGTTCCGGGTTGATCACATGGCCCTTGCGGTTGCTGCAGTCGTAGACGAAGATCCGCTTCGACACGCCGATCTGCGGACCGGCCAGGCCGACACCCTGAGCGGCGTACATCACGGCGAACATCTCGTCGATCATGCGCCGCAGGTCGCGGTCGAATTCGGTGATCGGTTCGGCGGGTGTGCGCAGGACAGGGTCACCGACCACTCGGATGTCACGCATGTGGGAACTCTCTCTTGTAAGGGGCGGGGAAGTGCTGCGGCCATTACTCTAGTCGGGGGCCGGGTGGAGTCGCCCGCGCACACCTGCGAAACTGTGCGGGTGCGCGTCTACATCGGTGCCGACCATGCCGGCTATGAGCTCAAGAACCACGTCGTCTCCTGGCTGAAGGAGAACGGCCACGAGGTCGAGGACTGCGGTCCCTTCGTCTACGACGCGGAGGACGACTACCCGCCGTTCGTGCTGCGCGCGGCCGAGGGCGTCGTGGGCGACCCGGGCAGCCTGGGTGTCGTCATCGGTGGCTCGGGGAACGGCGAGCAGATCGCGGCCAACAAGGTGCGCGGCGTCCGGGCCGCCCTGGCCTGGAGCGAGGAGACCGCGAGGCTCGCCCGCGAACACAACAACGCCAACGTCGTCAGCGTCGGCGCGCGGATGCACGAGCCGGAGGAGGCGATCCGGTTCGTCGAGACCTTCCTCGGCACCGCCTACTCAGGGGCCGAGCGGCACAACCGGAGGATCGCGCAGCTCGACTCGTACGAGACCATCGGCCAGCTCCCGCCGCTGCCGTAGTCCTCACCGGTGGCGCTCGCGGGGCGGTGACTCCCCGCGCGGCGCCTCCCGGCGCGGCCCGCTCCGCGCGGGCTCCTTGCGGGGTGGCGTCTCGTCGCGCAGGGGGCGGCGATCCGCGGCCTCCTGCTGCTCGCGCGACGGGCGTGAGACGTCTCGCGCCCGCATCGCGGTGATCGCGGTGATCTGCAAGCTCTGCAGTGCCATGCCGGTCACCATAACCCGCTCGGGCCCACCCTCAGAAGAGCCCCCGGAAGGGTCCTCGGAAGAGCCGTCAGAAGACCAGGCCGGCCCAGGGAGCGGGGCCCCACGACATGGCGGTGGACAGCTCTCGCAGGGCACCCGCACGCGACTCCCGCACCACGCCCGCCGCGAGCAGCGCCGCCAGCGGGCGCCCGCCCAGGTAGGCGGCGCCCAGTACGGAGACGGGCAGGGTCAGGTCGGCGGGGTCCTCCGAGGGGGCGCAGCGGGCGCCGGAGGTGTCGGCCGTGAGCCGCCAGCGGCGCGCGTTCCACGGGCACACCGTGTCCTCGACCTCGATCACCACATCCACCGGCGCGCTGTATCGGCGGGCGGGAAGGGCACGCTCGACGTCCACGACGCGGATCCACAGGTCGTCCAGCCAGAGCGCGTGAAGTGCGCGCGGCTCGGCGAGCAGGTGGATCAGCGGGTCGTCCGCGGGCCGGCTCGGGGCGAAGACGTGAGAGACCAGGTCGCGGTCCAGGACGTGGCGCCAGAGCAACGCGTAGGCGGCGGGATCGAGGCCGAACAGCTCCTTGAGCCGCAACTCGCCCGCGGGAAGGTCGTGGTCGTCGAAGGATGCCTTGATCCGGAAGAGCGCGTAGCCGCGCGGGCCGCCGTCGTCCTCGGCGACCACGGCACGCAGCGGACCGGCGCCGCCCTGGTCGGACTCGTGGTCGCTCAGCACCGCGTCCCAACGCGCGGCCGGGCGGTCGTACAGCCCGGGGCGCTCCTCGAACGCGGACTCGTAGATCTTCTCGAAGACGGACCTGGCGTCCGCCGGTTTGACGATGCGCAACCGCAGGGTGGGATCGACCGGGGCGTTCCGGGTGAAGGCCGCTTTCGCCGTGGGGATACGGAAGAGCAGGTTGTCGGCGGCCCTGCCGTAGCCGTAACGACCGTAGATCGCGGCCTCGGCCGCGTAGAGCGCGGCGACGGCCTCACCTCGCTCGTGGAGATCCGACAGCTGGCGGGTCATCAGCGAGGAGAGGATGCCCCGGCGCCGGTGCGAGGGCAGCACGCCGACCGCGGTGACGCCGCCGACGGGGATCGGGCCGCCGGGCACGTTCATGCTGAAGCTGAGCGCCGCAGCGGTGCCCACGAGCAGGTCGCCGTCGAACACGCCGAGCGAGCGGTCGAACTCGGCGATGCGCCTGAAGAGCTCCTGCCGGTGTTCGGGGACGGCGATGCCGAACGCCTCCTCGTCCAGGGTGTTCCAGGAGGACCATTCGGCTTTGCTGATCGGGCGCATGCTGAGAGTCATCTGTCAAACGGTAGTAGGGGACAAACGGGTCTGGCCATCTAATATCCCTGCTTAATGATCAAGGCGTTGGTCAAGTGGGCTGCCCAAAGGGGGGATAGCCCGATACAGTCGAGCGCATCATGAGTTCCCGTCCGGTGCCGCTGCTCCCTCCGGCGCTCCGCGCGTTCCTGGTCCGCATCCCGCTTCTCGTCCCCATCGTGCGATTCCTGCGGCGCGGCCCTCTGGCACGTGACCGGAACCTGCTCATCACCCTGATTCTGCTCACCCTGCTGATCGGCGGGCTGGCCGCCAGGGTCTCCATGGAGTGGTTCTCGCCGGCGTTGATGATCCCGATCACCCTCGTGGCGGGGCTCCAGCTCCGGCTGAACAGTCTCGTCAAGCTGCTGTGCGCGGTCGCGGTCTCCCTGATCTACGTGGCCGTGGTGCGGGGAGTGGGACACATCGGCCCCGGCCTGCTGGTCACCTTCGGCTTCACCGCGGTGCTGGCCGCGCTGATGGCCCGCACCCGCGGCAAGCTCGGTGTGCAGGGCCTGCGCGGCGACGCGATGCTGCTGGAGTTGCGCGACCGTCTCAAGAGCCAGAGCGACCTGCCCCCGCTGCCCAAGGAGTGGGGTTCCAAGGTCGTTCTCAAGCAGGCCGGAGGCTCCTCCTTCGGAGGCGACTTCCTGGTCTCCATGCGCGAGGGCGACATGATGGATCTCGCCCTGGTCGACGTGTCGGGCAAGGGCGTCGACGCGGGCACCCGGGCACTGCTGCTGTCGGGCACCTTCGGCGGGCTGCTCGGCTCGGCCACCGACTTCCTGCCCGCCTGCAACACCTATCTGCACCGCCAGCGCGAGGCCGAGGGCTTCGTCACCGCGGTCCACCTCCGGCTCAACCTCGTGACGGGCGAGTACGTCATCACCTCGGCCGGCCATCCTCCGGTGGTCAAGTTCGAGTCGGGGACCGGGACGTGGCGGGTCTCCACGGCCAAGGGGGTCGTCCTCGGTGTCGTGCCCGACCTGCACTGCGAGGTCGACCGGGGGATGCTGCGCAAGGGCGACGCGCTCATGCTCTACACCGACGGCCTGATCGAGCAGCCGGGGCGCGACATCGACGCCGGTCTCGACCGCCTGCTCGGAGAGGCCGAGCGCCTGATGCCCTCGGGGTTCCGCGACGGTGCCCGCAACCTGGTCGCCTCCATGTCGTCGGGCCACAACGACGACTGCGCCCTCATCCTCATCTGGCGCCCCTGAATCCGGCGTCGCCGGGGGAAGGCCGTCGGGGGAAGGTCAGAGCCACCCCGAGTCGCCGGCGATGCGTACGGCGTCGAGGCGGTTGCGCGCCTGTGTCTTGCACATGATCCGCGACAGGTGGTTGCGGACCGTTCCCACGGAGAGGAACAGCTGGTCGGCGATCTCGCCGGACCTGGCCCCCTGCGCGACCAGCCTGAGCACGTCGAGCTCCCGGCGGGTCAGGGGGTTCTCCGCCGATCTGAGGGCGGCCACCGCGAGCTCGGAGTCGACCGCGCGGCGGCCGGCCGCGACCTGGCGGACGCCGTCGGCCAGCTGCTCGGGGCCGACCTCCAGGCTCATGAACCCGAGCGCGTGGACGGCGAAGGCCCGGCGGACCTGGACCGGACGGGGAGTGCGCGACAACAGGAGGACCCGGCAGCCGGGAGCCCTCTCGTGCAGCCGGAGCGCGACGGTGAAACCGCAGACGTCCGGCAGTTCGAGATCGATGACCGCCGTCTCCGGGGTGTGCCGCAGGACGGCGGGAAGCACGTCCTCCCCGGTGGAGACGTCGGCCACCACTTTCATGTCGTTCTCGTTCTCCAGCGTCGCCACCAGTCCGCGCCGGACCAGGGGAAGATGCTCGGCCACCAGGATCCCGATCAAAACGCCCCTCTCTCCCGCCCTCACCCTCATCAAAGAGTGTTCGTGCGATCGCTGAATGTCAACGGAGTGTGTCCGATCGGCGAAGGATGGGCAATGGCCCGGACCGGCCAGGAACAGCCGGTGACGCCGCGCTCCGCGTCGGCGTGGGGGACGGATACTTGGGCTAACCTCTTATGGGGCATTGTCGGTGAAACCGCGATGGGAGTACGAACCTGTGAGCTGGCTCTCCGTGGTCGGGGTCATTGTCTTTCTCGTGGGGCTGATGGTGTCCATCGGGCTGCACGAAATCGGTCACCTGGTGCCGGCCAAGCTGTTCGGTGTCAGGGTCACCCAGTACATGGTCGGGTTCGGTCCGACCATGTGGTCACGTCACAAGGGCGAGACCGAGTACGGCATCAAATGGCTCCCGCTCGGCGGATACATCCGCATGATCGGCATGCTGCCGCCCCGGCCCAACGACGCCCCTGGCAAGGTGCGCTCGGTCTCCACGGGTCCCTGGCAGGGCCTGATCGAGAACGCCCGCGACGTCGCCCTCGAGGACGTACGACCGGGCGACGAGGACCGGGTGTTCTACCGCAAGCCCTGGTGGCAGAAGGTCATCATCATGTCCGGCGGCCCGGCGATGAACTTCGTGCTGGCGTTCATCCTGTTCGGCGTCGTGCTCATGGGGTTCGGCATTCCCACGCAGAAGACCGAGATCGCCTCGATCCCGCAGTGCGTGAAGACCGCCGCCGACTACGCCAAGAACCCCGAGTGCACCGCGGCCGACATGCCCAGCCCGGCCAGCGTGGCGGGGTTGCGGCCGGGGGACGTCATCGTGTCCGTGGCGGGTATGCCCGCCACGAGCTGGGACGTCGCGACGCGGGCCATCCGCGACCACGGCGCGGGTCCGGTCGAGATCGGTATCAGGCGGGCCGGTCAGGAGCTGACCGTGACCGCCGGCCTCATCGCGCAGGACCGTGAGTCGCTGGACGAGCCCGGCAAGATCGAAAAGGGTGTCGGCTATCTCGGGGTGAGCCCGAAGATCGTCATCGAGCAGCAGAGCTTCGGCGCCGTCGCCGAGCACATGGGGGACCTCACCTCGGCCACCGCCGCCGCGCTGCTCAGGTTCCCCGAGAAGATGGTCGGCGTCTGGCACGCCGCCTTCTCCGGCGACGAACGCGACAAGAACGGCCCGATCGGTGTCATCGGCGTGAGCCGTATCGGCGGTGAGATCGCCGCGGCCGCGATCCCGCTGGAGAACAAGGTCGTCGTCTTCATCAACCTGCTGGCGGGCTTCAATCTGGCGATCGGCCTGTTCAACCTGATCCCGCTGCTTCCCCTGGACGGCGGCCACATCGCGGGCGGCCTGTGGGAGGGGCTCAAGCGCGGTTTCGCCCGTGTGACGCGCCGCCCCGCGCCCGGCCACGTCGACATCGCCAAGGCGCTTCCCCTCACCTACGCGATCGCCTTCCTGATGATCATCATGGCGGGCCTGCTGATGTACGCCGACCTGGTCAATCCGGTCCGCCTGTCCGGCTGAGCGTCTCCCGCCCAGGCGTCCCGTGCGCGCCGATCTTCCCGGTCCCGGCCCGAGGCGGCGTCGTGCGCGCCGTCGCCGCAGGGCCGGAACACGCGGCACATCCGTCCTTAGCGGCTAGGGTGGCGCCGTGAACGAGGGGACGCCTGGAGCGGTGATCGACGTGGCCCTGTTCCGGCTGCGTCGAATCTGGTCGCGGCCGTTGCGGCCGCGCAACGCCGGGGAGCCGCAGCGGCCGGTGCACATGTCGAACGTGATGGTCGTGCACGCCGTGCACAAGCTGAGCCTGGACGTGCCCGAGGTGACCGTGGGCGCCGTCGCCGAGCAACTGGGCGTCGATCCGTCGACCGCCAGCAGGTTGGTCAACGACGCGGTCGGCGCGGGGTTCGTGGAGCGTGAGGAGTCGGCCGTGGACGCCAGGCGGGCCAGGCTCGTGCTGAGCGAGCGGGGCCGCCGCGTGCTGGAGGTGGTGGTCCGTCACCGGCGCACCTACCTGGACGGCCTGATGGCCGACTGGGACGAGCCGGACCGCGAGGCGTTCGCCCGGCTGCTCGGCCGTTTCGCCGAGGCCGCCGTGGCCCGTCCGGCGAACCTGGCCAACCTCGACCGGCTGATCGCCGAGACCCTCGCGGAGACCTCCGCCCCGGGCTGAACCGCACCCTCTCGGGTCCGGTGTCTTCGCGGGGCCTGTGCGGCCTCCTGGTCGCGTAGGCTCCCGCCGGGCGGCGTCGGAGGTGAGCGGACGGGGGGCGCGCCTCTCGGTATATGTGTTTAGTCATCATGTTCTCCAACAAGTGAGACTTGGCCCGCTACCTGCCCCTTAACAATCCCACCGAGGGCATATAGGCGAGTCCACGAGTAAAGTCGGCAATTCGCCCTGCGATCGCTTCGATCGACCCTTCGCGACAGCCGGGACCGGATCAAGAAGTGTCAATATTCGCCCGGGTCGACCGGTGGATCGGTGATGAAAATCCGGCACGCGGCCAAAGGTTTGTCATCGGATCATTCGGGCCGAGTGTGGCTTTTCGCCGCTCGATCCAGATTCTTTCTTCAAGCGGTCATGCTTTCCCATCGCCCGAGACCGGTGTTCTCCGATGCCGGGTTCGCCGCCATTCGGGGATTCGCCGGTGCTCGAATTACTGTGGAGGGGTTTCGGCGTTCGTCGTGACGGCCCCCCACGTCGGTCGCGCCGAAAAGTGATCGAGCTGGATGGATCAGGAAAGAAGGCGTTCCCAGGTGCGCGCGAATTCAGAGAGAATACTTGTCGTCGGGGCCGGGGTAAGCGGGTTGACCAGCGCGCTGTGCCTGGCCAGGGAGGGGTTCCGCGTCACCGTCGTCGCGGAGCGATTCGCCCCCGACATCGTCTCGGTCGTCGCGGGCGCGCTGTGGGAGTGGCCACCCGCGGTGTGCGGCTACCACCACGACCAGATCTCGCTCGCCCGCTCCAAGGACTGGTGCGTCACCTCGTACGAGATGTTCGAGAGGCTGGCCAGGGCGAAGGTTCCCGGGGTGGCGATGCGAAGGTCCAACTTCTATTTCAAGCACCCCGTCGAGGAGAACCCGCACGACCTCCACAAGATGCGGGAACTCGCGGGGAAGGTGCGCGGCTTCGTCCGCGACCGGACCCTCGCCGAACGCAACGGCGTCAGCCCCGACTACGGCGTGGTCGACGCGTACTCGCACCTGGCGCCCATGATCGACACCGATCAGTACATGGCGTGGCTGATGCGGCAGGTCAAGATCCACGGTGTGCGGGTCGAACGGTACCGGGTCGAGGGCCTGCTGGCCGAGCGGAGGGAGGAACTCCTCGACCGCTTCGACGCCGAGGTGATCGTCTGCTGCGCGGGCCTGGGCACCGCCGCACTCCGCGGCATCGGCATGTATCCGCTGCGCGGCGCGCTGGTGCGGGTACGCAACGACGGGCTTCGCGGACGCCGGGTCCGCGAGGCCCACTGCGTCTCCCACGACGAGGAGAACAAGGACGAGCAGGACATCGTCTTCATCGTGCCGCGCAATCCGAGACTCCTCGTTCTCGGCGGGCTGGCGGAAAAGGACGAGTGGGACACCGGAATCAATCTGGAGAACCACGCTCCGGTACGGGAGATGTACGAGCGATGCCTCGCCTTCATGCCCGCGCTGCGACACGCCAGGCTGGATCCCGACGAGCCGGTACGGGCGGGACTGCGGCCGTTCCGGGCCGAGAACGTCTGCCTTGAGTGGGACGACGAGGAAAAGGTCGTCTACAACTTCGCGCACGGCGGGGCCGGATTCAGTTTTTCCTGGGGCTGCGCCCAGGAGGCCGTCGGTCTGGTGCGCGCGGCGATAGAGGACCGCAAGTACTCGTATTCCTTCTAGTGGACCTCGCCAGAGAGCGGATAGGCGTCAAAAATGCGGAGAACCGTCAAGTGCTTCCTGGCCGCGAACTCGGCCCTCGTGCTCACCGCGTGCCTGCCATTCGGTGTCGTGAACACCGGTGTCATGTCGTCGCGGCATTCAGGACCGCCCGTTCCCCATGAAAGCCCTTCGCCCACGCCTCGTTCCGAGCACACCCCGCCGGCCCGGTTCCCCCTCCTTCGCGTCGGCGACAGGGGAGCCCAGGTCCAGCAGATCCACCGGCGCCTCGACCGGCTGGGGTTCGGGCCGGGAGACGTCGGCGACGAGTACCGTCCCGCGCTGCGCGCGGCCGTGTGGGCCTTCCAGAAGGCGAACGGACTGCCTGCCACCGACCAGATCGACCCGCGGACCTGGCGAGCGCTCTCCCGCCCGGCGCGCCTCAAGCCGCTGGTGCCGTACGGGGAGCCCACGAGGGTGGAGATCGACCTGCGCCGCCAGTTGCTCACCGCGTGGAAGGACGGCAGGCCCGCGCTGGTCTCCCACATCTCAACCGGAAACGGCGAACACTACTGCAAGAAGGGCCACTGCGGGGTCGCGGTCACGCCCACCGGTGACTTCCGAGCCTGGTACCGGACGCCCGGATGGACGAGCGGGCCGCTGGGCGACCAGTTCTACACCATCTATTTCAACCAGGGCATCGGCTTCCACGGCTCGGAGCGGGTCCCGCGGCACCCCGCGTCCCACGGATGCATCCGGGTGCCGCTGCACAACGCCAAGGCGCTCTACGACATGACCCCGATCGGCACTCCCGTCCACGTCCGCCGTCCCGAGGCTCCCGAGCGCTCGAAGTCCTCCGAGCGCCCTGTGTCTCCGGCGTCTCCGGCGTCTCCGGCGTCTCCGGCGTCTCCCGGGCGGGACACGGACCGGCCGAAGACGCTTTGAGAACGCCGCCGCACAGTCCGCCCCCGGCCGTTCGGGCCGGGGGCGGACTCATGTCCGGCACCTCGGGCCCTCCCGGTCCGAACGACCCCCGGCACCGGGTCGAACCACCGGGGCCGACGGGTCACGGGAAAAGATTCGAACCCCGGCCACCAGGCAGGACAACCATATTCAAGAACTGTCAAGGGTGCCGTGAAACCGACGCGAAACCATCGTGAAACTGCACTCGGAAAAGCTGACTCCGCCAGCAAGGAACAACCCCGAAAGGAGGTGTTTCAGATGCGGAGTGAGGTCTACGCCCCGAGCGAGGTGTACGCCCCCAGCGAGGTCTACGCGCCGAGCGAGGTGTACGCGCCCAGCGAGGTCTACTAATTCGGTGAATTGAACGCCGATATCTGGCGGGAGAGGATTTCATAAGTCTTCTCCCGCCTTTTAACCATACTTGACCATGTGATCGGCTGATCCGGAAAAGAGTGGGGCATTGGCGGGCTTGCACACGTATACGCGCGCGGACGACGTCGCGTGGGGGGATCTGGAGTTCCCGCCCGTGGTCGAGTTGGACATCGTCGGACTGCGGCGCAACTGGAGCGCCTGGTTCACGCTGACCTCCACGGTGGACGGGCCGCTCTGCGCCGAGAGCACCCCCCTGTTGCTCGCTCTGCTGCGCGACGAGAACCAGGACGAACTGCTTCCGCACTGCTCCCTCATCCTGCAGGGAGACTCGCGGTCCTGGCTGGCGAGGCAGGCGAGGCAGGACGTGTTCCTGGGGGACTCGCCGGCGGACGTGGCGGCGAACACCGGCCTGGAACCGTGGCTGTTCCTCAGCCGCCAGATCGCCGAGTGGCCGCATCAGTCCGTACCACGGCGCGCGGTGCTCGTCAGGATCCTCACGCAGCTCGGGTTCTACCGGCTCGCGGCGGAGCTGACCGCCGACGGCGCCGAGGGCACCCACCCCGCGGGCGACCACCTCGCCTACGAGACCGCGCGGGCGCTGCGCCAGCATCTGCGCGACTCCGCGGTGACGGACGCCTTCGCCAGGCTCGCCACAGAGGGAGAACTGCCGGTACCGCGCGTGCTCTCGTGCACCCAGCTGATCTCGATCCTGTTGCGGGACAGGGGAGGCGAGCGCGGGAGCGACTACTGGATGGCGTACGGCCAGGAGCTGTTGCCCACCCTGAACGAGGTCGAGCCCTGGTCGCGCGCGCTCACGGTGAGCAGGTTCTGGCGGGCCGCGGCCTTTCACCGGATCACGGAGAAGGACGAGTACGGGGCGCGGGAGGCGATGGACGCGGCGTACGAGGCGGGTGCCGAGGCCGAGAGCCTCGCCGCCGACTCGCAGCAGTGGCACAGCGCCCGGGAGAACACCAGGCTGCTCCTGGACGTGACCGTGAAGGCGGGCACCATGCTCCACCCCGCGGAACACGTGGAACGGGCGGCCGAGCAGCTGTTGCGGCTGGACGGCAACGAGCCCTCCGCACGCTACTTCGCCGGCGCCTGGTTCCAGCGCGAAGGCGACCTCAAGCGGGCGGCCGTGGAGTTCGAGCTCGGTGCCCAGGCGGGTGGTCTTCGAGGAGCCGGCGCGGCCTACAAGGCGGTGCTCTGCCGGCGGCGGCTGGGAGACGCGGACGGAGTCGCGCGCACCACTCGCCTGCTCTTCGAACTCGACCCCGCCGCGCTGCTCCCCGAGGACTCCGTCCCGGAGGGCGTGAGCGCATGACGACGAGGGAGGTCCCGGGCGCCGGAGACCTGCGGACCACGGCGGAACCGAAGGTCTCCGGCGCGCCACCGGGCGGGCACGGAGGGCGGCGCCTGGGCTCGAAGATCTCCAGCGGCCTCGGCCGCAACTTCTGGCTGCTCTGGGGAGGCTGGTCGGTCTCGAGCGTGGGAAACGGCCTGACCGTCACCGCGCTGCCGCTGCTGGCCGCCGACCTCACCAGCGATCCGGCGACGCTCTCCCTCGTCGGGATGGCGGACAAGCTTCCCTGGCTGCTGCTCGCCCTGATGGGAGGCGCGCTCGCCGACCGCTGGGACCGGCGCCGGGCGATGTGGGTGTCGGACGCCGTCCGGTGCGCGATCCTCATCGTCCTGTTCGTCGCGGTGCTCGGCGGCTGGGCCTCGATCCCGCTCCTCATGGTGATCGCCTTCAGCATCACGTCGATCGAGACCGTCTACGACAGCTCGCGCTCGGCGATCCTGCCGATGGCCGTCTCGCAGGACCGGGAGGCGCTTGAGCGGGCCAACAGCAGGCTGATGACCGCGAACACGGTCGCGCTGAAGTTCCTGGGACCGGCGCTCGGCGGTGTGCTCTACACCGTGGGCCGGGCCGTACCTGTGGGCGTGGACGCCGTCAGCTTCGCCCTGAGCTCCCTCTTCTCGTTCCTCATGCGCGGCGATTTCCGCACCGACGGTGTCCGGGCGGCGACGACGTCCGGCGCGAAACCCCGGCGCGCGATGCGCGAGGAGATCGGCGAGGGGGTGCGCTGGCTGGCCCGCCATCGCGTGCTCCGGGTGTTCACCCTGGTCGCGGGTCTCACCAACATGTGCACGGTCGGCCAGTTGGCGATGCTGGTGCTGTACGCCCGCCAGGTCATGCTGATCAGCGACGTGGCGTACGGTCTGCTGCTCGCCTCGGTCGCGGTCGGCAGCGTGACGGCGGGTTTCACGTGCCGGATGTTCACCCGCCGGCTGGGACCGGCGAGGTCCGCGCTCGGCGGGGCGATGCTGGGCGCGCTGGGCTTCACGATCCTGGGGTTCACCGGTGAGGTCGCCTTCGTCGCCCTCGGCCTCGCCGTCACCGGCTACACCGCGATGACCTGGAACGTCACGACCGTTTCGATCCGGCAGGCGATCGTCCCCAAGGAGCTGACCGGACGGGTGAGCAGCGTGAACAGGCTCGTGGCCTTCGGGCTGATGCCGGTCGGCATATTCCTGGCCGGTCAGATCGCGACCCACGCCGACCTGGAGACCGTTTACCGGGTGGGTGGCCTGTTCGGGGCGGCCGTGTCGCTCATCGGACTGTTGACGCTTTCCAACGCCGCAGTCGAGAGGGCCCTGCACGAGGCGGGGGCCAAGTAGGCGATCGACCGGTGTACGGCTGAGCCCGTGCCCTCGTCGGCGCGAATCCCAAGAATGGAGAACGGTGGCATGGCACTCGAAACATCGACGGCACGCGAGATCAAGGTGAGCCGGGAGCGCGTCTGGCAGGCCTGGACCGACCCCAAGGAGGTCCGCGCCTGGCTGAACCTGCACGACGCGAGCGTCCCGGTCGAGCCGGGTGATCCGCTTCGCTGGCACTTCAACCGGGGAGGGAGGGTCGACCTCGTCTTCACGGCGACGCTGCGCGAGGTCGACCCCGGTTTCTCGTGCTCCTACGACTGGGACGTGCCGGGGAACGACGAGCCGACCTCCGTGGAGGTGGAGTTCGTCCAGGTCGACGAGGACAGCACCGAGGTGAAGGTACGCCACTCGGGTTTCAGTGACTCGGTCCGCTCCCGGGTGGAGTTCGACGCCTACGACCACCACTGGTGGCACTACCTGGAGCGGCTCGCGGCCTACCTGGAGCACCGCCCGTTCCAGTTCCACAAGACGCTGACGCCGCCCAAGACGGGCATCATCCCGCTGGGGGTCACCCCGGAGACCGGGATGGTCGTGCAGGACGTGGCGATCAACTCCGCCGCCGAGTTCGTCGGGATCCAGCCCGGCGACGAGATCCACGCCATCGACGGCGTCACGCTCAAGGAGATGGAGGACTTCCACCGTTGGCTCGACGACGCGGTACCCGGGCAGAAGGCGACGTTCACCCTCCAGGACCGCACGGTCGAACTGGTGCTGCGTCCGTTCACGGCATGACGTCCCGACGATGATCAGCGTGGACGGCTTCCGGGCCGCACTCGCCCGGTTTCCCAGCGGCGTCACGGTCGTCACGGCCCGGGGGGAGCGGGAAGGCTCGCACGGTCTGACCGTGAGCGCCTTCTGCTCCGTCTCCGCCGAACCTCCGCTCGTCCTGGTCTGCCTGGCGCGGTCCGCACGCACGCTGCCCGCCATACGGGAGTCGGGACGCTTCGCGGTGAGCATGCTCCGCCAGCACCACGACGACGTGGCGCGCCTGTTCGCGACGACGGCCCTGGACAAGGTCAAGGGTGGGTGGGGAGCACTCACCCCGGACGGCCCGCCGGTCGTCCCCGACGCGCTCTTCTCACTGGAGTGCACCGTGCACAGTGTGCTCACCGCGGGTGACCACGAGGTCGTCATCGGCGCGGTACAGGCGTACAGCGTGCGTGACGGTGCTCCGCTGATCTACTACAGGAGGGCCTTTCACCCTCTCGCCACCGTCTTTCCCGGAGGTCGCCCAGGCGACCCGTCCATCCCTCGGGACGACGCGCGTCCGGGCGAGGCGGGCGAGTTCAGGGATGGGAACGCACACCGGAGTCGCGCGTCCTGACACGTCGGCGGATCGGCGCCCGCGCGACCGATCCGCCGTGCCGCGCGCGGAGCAGTATCGTGACCTTCATCTGAAAGGAGGATCGGGAAGACGGGCTCCTCGAAGGAGGGCGCCGCATCCTGACGACCAATGGAATATCGCCACCTCGGGCAGAGCGGCCTGATGATCAGTGAAGTCACCTTCGGAAACTGGCTCACCCACGGCGAACTGGTGGATCGGGACCAGGCGGTCGCGTGCATCCGGGCGGCACTCGACGCGGGCATCACCACCTTCGACACCGCCGACGTCTACGCGCGGGGAGCGGCCGAGGAGGTGCTGGGCGCCGCGCTCGACGGGGTGAGACGATCGTCGCTGGTCCTCGCCTCGAAGGTCTGCCTGCCCACCGGCGAGGGACCGAACGATCGTGGCCTGAGCCGCAAGCACGTCGTGGAATCCTGCGAGGCGTCCCTGCGCCGGCTGCGTACCGACTACCTCGACCTGTACCAGGCGCACCGTTTCGACGAGACGACCCCGTTGGAGGAGACGGTGATCGCCTTCGACGACCTGGTACGCCAGGGCAAGGTCCTCTACCTCGGCGTCTCCGAGTGGACGGCCCCGCAGATCGCGTCGGCGCTGGCCATCGCCGGCGAGCTCGGGCTGCGCAGCCGCATCGTCTCCAACCAGCCGCAGTACAACATGTTGTGGCGGGTCGTCGAACCGGAGATCGTCCCGCTGTGCCTGCGCGAGGGCATCGGCCAGCTGGCCTTCCAGCCGCTCGCGCAGGGGGTGCTGACCGGCAAGTACCGGCCGGGCCAGGAGCCGCCGGACGGGTCGCGGGGAACGGCCGGCGGGCGGGCTCCCACCTTCATCAGGAGGGTTCTGGGCACGACGCTCCTCGAACGTGTGCAGGCCCTGCTCCCGCTCGCGGGGGAGTGTGGCCTCTCGGCGGCCCAGCTCGCGATCGCCTGGGTGCTTCGGCAGCCGGGGGTCTCCTCGGTGGTCGCCGGTGCCACCAGGCCCGAACAGGTGACCGAGAACGCCTCGGCGTCCGGCAGGACGATCGACGACGCCGTCCTGAAGCGGGTGGACGAGGTGCTCGGGGACCTCGTCGACCGGGATCCCGCCAAGACCGCGAAAATGATGGCGGTGAAGCCGAGCTGGATGAAGGCCGACGCGGAGAACGGCTAACCGCGGGCGTCCGCGTGATCTCACCTCGTGACCTCACCGCGGTTCGCCGAGCCGGGGCGCGGGGGCAGCTCGAAGGCAGCTCGGGGCAGCTCGGTGTCCGCCGGAAACGCCGGTTACGGACATGACGTTATGAAGACATAACGTCATGTCCGTAACTCATGCGAGATATATCCGCTTATGACAACTTTTCAGCTTGAGGTAAAAGCCACAACTGTGTCCAGCATTTACGTATAATGGCCGGAAGCAGACAAGAGGTATGGGGGCTACCGGATGGCTGTGCGTTTTCATGTTCTCAGGCACGTTGAAATCACCGTGGACAGGCACATGGTCGGCTTGGGGCGCCGCCGGTGCGAGCGGTTCACGTTCATGTCGCCGCGCGTCCAGGAAGGGCACGCCACAGGGCGGCCGCGCGCGATCAATCGGGAGGATCGCCGCGCGAAGGGCGGTCACATCCCGCTCGTACGGACCTTGACCGGGAGCACAGGGCGGGATCCGGCCTTCGGCTGAAGCGGCCGCGCTCGCCGGAGTGGTGTGACCTGAGCCGCGCCGGAGCGCGCCCGCGATGGTCTCCCCGGGACCGTACGCGCTGTCGGAGGGCTCGCAGCGGGTCCCGTCCCGTCGCCCATGGGGCGAAGGCGGTTCACGACCTCTTTCTGGTCCCCTTTCCGGGCCTTCCCATCGGGTGCGAGACCGGTGAGATCCGCGATTCACGTTTCCGGCCGAGCCGCCGGCCACCCGTTCCGAGCGCGGCGGCACAGTTCCGCCCTGATCGAGGTGGCGCTTCGTCGAGACGTCGTACGCGCCTGTCATCGACCGGCACCTCATGTTCCCGATCCGTGCGCGACCGTCGTTCCGTGACGGCATGCACGGCGGAGAAGACGACATTCCCATGAAGAGGCTGACGTCCCTTTCCCACCCGCGAAGGAAAACACATGTCGCCTAACACCCTCCCGGAGGGCGAGGTACAGTTCCACGTTCTCGGGGATCTGGCGGTTACCGTGAACGGCGTCGAAGTGCCGATGCCGGCCCAGAAACCGCGAAAGTTGTTGAGCATACTGCTCAGCAGAGCGGGGCAGTCGGTGCCCGTCGGGATCCTGTCGGATATTTTGTGGACCGAACAGCCCAAGAATCCGCGGAAGGCGATGCAGGTCTACGTGTTCCGCCTCCGGCATGTTCTCGGCCACGACCGGATCCAGCAGCGGGGTGAGGGCTACGCGCTGGTCACGCATCCCGACGAACTCGATGTCCACAGGTTCGAGGCGCTCGCCAAACAGGCGCTGAACGCCATGCTCTCCTCCGACATAAAGGATCTGGCGCGCTGTTCGGCGGAGGCGCTCGACATGTGGCGCGGCAGGCCGTACGCGGACCTGGCGGAGAGCGCCGTCGCGGACCACGAGGTCAGCCGGCTGGAGGAACTGCGAACCTCACTGCTGGAGCTGCGTATCGGCGCGGACATCGGCCTCGGGAACCACTTCGAGACCATACCCGAGCTGCGCGGCCTGATCATGCGTTTCCCGTTCCACGAACGGTTCCGCACCCTGCTGATGCTCGCCCTCTACCGGACCGGTCGCCAAGGGGAGGCGCTGGAGGTGTTCCAGGAGACCATCGTGCTGCTCGACCGGGAGCTGGGAATCCTGCCGGGTCAGGAAATGAGCACGATGCACACGCGAATTCTGCAGTCCGACCCGTTCCTGATGTCCGTCGACGCCGTACTGGAATGTCTGGGAGAGGTCGGCCTGAAGGCCGCGCATCGGTGAACCAGGGGCCGGTGCCGTTGACGAGGGGTGCGGAGGGCTGGACGCGCCGCGATCCGGCGCGGTGCGCAGACCTGGCCGTCGCACCCCGGTTCCGCAGACCTTCGGTGTGCCTTCGGGCGACGGGACACCTACCCCGGCGATAGTTGTGCCTCGTCCCTCGCCCCGTATCGTCCCCACCAGTGATCCCGACGGTGTGAGGAAGGATCGGCATGAGCGACGACGCGGTGCGACGCGTTTTCCGGACGGTCGACTCGTTCGACCCCGACGAGTTCGTGCGGTTGCTGGCCGAGGACGCCACGTTGGTGTTCGGCAACGCCGAGCCGATGGCGGGACGCGAGGCCATCGCCGCCGGGTTGCGGGACTTCTTCTCCACCATCGGCGGCCTGCGGCACAGGATCGTGCGGAACTGGCAGGTGGACGCCGACATCATCGCCGAGACCGAGGTGACCTACCGGCGGCTCGACGGCACGGACGTCGGCGTCGTGGCCGTATCGATCTGGCGCACCCGCGACGACGGCCTGATCTCCGACTACCGCATATTCGTCGACCTCGCCCCCCTCCAGGCGGGCGGGGGCGCCGCCCGGCCCGCGTCCACGGGCGCGGCGCCCACCTTCGCCCACGGGGGCGCCCAGGGGTGAGCCGCCGCTCACGCGACCGGGCGCCGCTCCCGGAGATCAGTACATCGAGATGTGCGGATGGTCGAAGTGGTTGGCCGTGATGCCGCCTCGGTTCGACATGAACCTCCAGCCGGAGCCGTGGTTGATGCGCTGGCGCCAGATCACGTACTTCACGCCGAGTTTGGCCTTGTTCTTGATGGCCCAGGCGGCGATCTCGTCGCCGAGCGCGAGATTGGCGGCCGTGGGCATCGCGCCACCGGCGCTCATCATGAAGTCGCAGGCACGGCCCAGAGGATGCTCGCCGCCGTCGTTGACGGCCCGGTAGCAGCCGACCGAGTACGGCAGGTTGAAGCGCCTCATGACGGCGTCGCGCATGATCCGGGTGCGGTCGGTGATGTTGTCGGCGCCGGTGGGCAGCTGCGGCGCCCAGCTGCCGTCGGCGCGACGGCCGGAACCGGTGGGGGCGAGCCGGTCGAGCTTGTTCTTCATGTCGCGGATCAGCTTCTCGGCCTTCTCGCGCTGTGCCTGCACCTCCTTGGCCTCGTCGCCGATCTCGTCGGTGAGCGTGGCGGCCGTCTCGGCCGCCCGCTTCCTGCGTTCGATGCTGTTGACGAAGCCCTCCAGGTGGGCGGCCTGCTGGGCGGTGAGCTGCTCCATCACCGCGGCGGCGCCCATGTCGCCGGAGAACATCAGCGCGGGCAGCCCTCCGCCGCTGCTCTGGTAGCGCAACTGGACGATGGAGTCGACCTCCCGCTTGGCCTCGACGTAGGTCTTCTCGGCCTTTTCCAGGTTCTGCTTGGCGACGATCTCGGCCTTCTGCGCCATCTTGAGCGACTCGCGGGTGGCCGCGTAGGTCTCGATCAGCTTGTCGACCTGCTTGCCGAGCTTGGCCAGCTCGGCGCGGAGCTTGGCCTCGGTGGGCTTGGGGTCCGCGCTTCCGGCGGTGGGGGCGCCGATGGTGAACACGACGATCGAGCTCAGGCAGAGGGCCAGAGACGCACGCCGACGGAACGTGGGGGACGGGGCCGCCACGCACTCTCCTCTCCTTACGCCTACCGGGTTAGCTGACGGGTTCGGGCTGGAGGAAGCCCTTCCACCGAAGTGGTTTCACCCCAGGTGCGGTGGTTCCCCGGCTCCCGGGCAAGGTGCCCGGGATTAGGCAAATCAGCGTTTACAGCCGATGTGGGAAGGATAGTAGTGGTAAACAGCAGGTCATGCGACCTCAAGACGAGACCAAGCGGTAATCAGTTCGTGACAACAGAGCGCAGCAGTTGTGCTGTCGCCTCGGGCGACACGTCGTTCACGAAGGCGCCCATCGCCGACTCCGACCCGGCGAGGTATTTCAGCTTGTCCGGCGCGCGGCGGATGCTGAACAGCTCCATGTGCGCGTACGACAGATCGCGGCCGGTGGAGACCGGTGCCTGGTGCCAGGCCGCGACGTACGGCATGGGCACGCCGAAGATCCCGTCGAGGCGGCGGAGCACGTCGGTGTAGAGGGGGCCGAACGCCGCGCGTTCCCCGGCGTCCAGCGCGACCAGGTCGGGGACCCTGCGGTGCGGGTAGAGGTGGACCTCCACGGGCCAGCGCGCCGCGGCGGGGACGAAGGCCGTCCAGTGCTCGTTCGAGCCCACCACCCGGATCTCGGCCGCACGCTCCGCGGCCAGGACGTCGGCGAACAGGTTGCCGCCCGTCCGCTCCCTGTGGCGCTCGGCCGCCCCGAGGGTGAGCCTGGTGCGCGGGGTCACGTAGGGGTACGCGTAGATCTGGCCGTGCGGGTGGGCCAGGGTGATGCCGATCTCCGCCCCCCGGTTCTCGAAGCAGAAGACCTGCTCCACGCCGGGCGTCGCCGACAGCTCCGCCGTACGGTCGACCCAGGCCTCCATGACCAGTTCGACCTGCTCGGGGGAGAGCCGCGAGAACGCGGAGTCGTGCTCGGAGGTGAAGCAGACCACCTCGCACCTGCCGACCCCCGGACGGACCTCGCTCAACCCTCCGATCGGCCGGTGGTCGCCCGGCTGGGCGGAGAACGAGGGGAACCGGTTCTCGAAGACCACCACCTCGTAGTCGGAGGAGGGGACCTCGGTGAGATTGCCCGGAGTCGAGGGACAGAGCGGGCACTCGTTGGCGGGGGGCAGGAAGGTGCGGCCCTGGCGGTGCCCGGCCACCGCGATCCACTCCTCGGTGAGCGGGTCGTAGCGCAGCTCGGAGGCGGCGGGACGGGGCGGCAGGTCGCGCCGGTCGGATGCCGTGCGGTCGGCGTCGTCGCGCCGGTCGAAGTAGAAAAGCTCCCGGCCGTCGGCCAGGTGGGTGATCGTACGCTTCATCGGCCGGCGATCTCGCTCTCGCGCTGGGGTTCGGTGATGATCATCTCGCCCACCGAGGCGGCGAGCTCCTCGCGGGCCTTCTCGGTCATGCCGGAGTCGGTGACCACGATGTGGGCCTCGGCCAGCTCGGCGATCGTGCTGATGCCGACCGTGCCCCACTTGGTGTGGTCGGCGAGCACCACCAGGCGGTGCGCGGAGGCGACCAGTTCGCGGTTGGTCTCGGCTTCGAGCAGGTTGGGGGTGGTGAACCCGGCGCGGGTGCTCATACCGTGCACGCCGAGGAAGAGGGTGTCGACGTGCAGGCCGCGGATCGCCGAGACCGCGACCGGACCGACCAGCGCGTCGGAGGGGGTGCGGACCCCGCCGGTCAGCACGACCGTGTGGTCGGCCCTGGGGGAGCGGTGGAAGACGTCGGCGACCCGGATCGAGTTGGTGATCACGGTCAGCTCGGGCACGTCGACGAGCTGGTGGGCGAGCGTCCAGGTCGTGGTGCCCGCGGAGAGCGCGACGGCGGTGGCCGGCCGGACGAGCCGGGCGGCATGCCGGGCGATCGTCTCCTTCTCCGCCTGCTGGCGCACCGACTTGGCGGCGAAACCCGGCTCTTCGGTCGAGCCGGGCCCGGTGGCGGTGGCGCCACCGTGGACCTTCTCCACCAGACCGCGTTCGGAGAGCACCTCAAGGTCGCGCCGGATCGTCATGTCGGACACGCCGAGCTCCCGGACGAGATCGGCGACCCTGACCCCGCCGCTGCCGCGCACCCTTTCCAGGATCGCCTGCTGTCGCTGCTGGGCGAGCATCGCCTCACTCCCCTTAATCCATCAGATTCCACCAAAATACCACGAGCAGGTGGGGGAGGTTGTTGGATTGTGGTGGCCGGCCGCTCACAGTCGATCAAGCTCCGCCGCGATGTTCGCCCTCGCCGTCCCCTCCAGATCGGCGATGTGGAAGATCACAGGAAGATCGAGCAGCGAGCGCAGCACCGTGGCCCTTCCCGCCCTGAACACGTCGTCGGGGACGAAGTCGTACTCCTCGCGCACGGCCGCCGCGTAGGCGGCGTAGACGTCGGGGGAGGAGCCCAGGATCGCCAGGTCCGCGTCGGACAGCACGGCCCCGTCCGCGTCGCCGGACGCGGGTGCGTGCGTGACGGTCATCCTGACCAGCCGGGCGACCGTCGCCACATCCTCCGCGGGCACCCCCAGCTCCGGCAGCGCGCGCTCGGCCAGCCTCGCGCTCCGCTCCTCGTTGTCCGCGCGCCGCGGGTCGTAGACGGCGTCGTGGAACCAGGCAGCCATCCGTACCAGGTCCGGGCGCCTCGCGTGGTCGGCGAGGGCGTCGACATGGGTGAGCACCGCCTCCAGATGGGCGGTCGTGTGATATCTGCGGTGCGGCTCGTCGTACCGGGTGATCAGTTCGCGGCCGAGGGGGTCGGCCCCCGCGCCGGCGAGGGATCGCCAGCGGGCCATCAGCTTCTCGCTCATGTGACGGAGCCTAGAGTCCGGTGACGGAGCCGGGAGTCCGGCCTGACGGGTGAGGAGCCCGGTCACGCGTCCATCCAACGGGTGGGGAACGTCAAGACGGGGGAAACGCCGGGGAAATACGGTCCGCCGGAGCCGGACGGATCGCCGTCCAGGCCTTGTGCGACGGACGTTCCAGGAGGAATGTGAAGGTCTGGGCGAGTGAGATCGAGTCCCGTACGGATCCGGAGGAACCTCGGCGAAGGGGTGGTCGGCATGGGCAGACGAGCACGCAAGGCCAGGGCGCGCAAGAAGCGCAGGGCCAACCACGGCCGGCGGCCGGCGGCGGGCTGACGGCACGCGCTCCGATGGTCAGGCGCGGCGGCCCCAGGAGGCGAGCAGCAGGGTCTGCGGGTCGGTGCCCGAGTGAGGCTGCGGGTGCTCCCCGGTGGCCGCGGCCTGCCGGTAGCCGGGCTCGGCGTCGCTGAACCAGGTGGCGCAGGCCTCGACCAACTCGGGATCGAGACGCTCGTCGGCACCGATGGCGCGGGCCAGGTCCCACGTGTGGATGAGCGCGTCGGCGAACAGTTCGGTGATGTACTCCCGGCCGGACACGTCGCCGAACGGCAGGTGGACGAGGCGGCCGAGGGCGTGAACGCCTGTCGCCGCCTGGATGGCGGGTACGGCCGATGTGTCGAAGGCCTTGATGGGATCGTCGCCCAGCAGGTCTCCGTCGAAGGCGTCGCCGACGTCCGCGGAGGTCCCCCCGGCCAGCAGCACGGGAGCCCACAGGTTCTCGCCGACCACGTGGTTGACGAGAGCACGCACGTCCCAGTCGACGCACGGGGTCGGGTTCTCCCACTGCTCGGGGCCGATCCGGTGGACAAGAGCGCCGAAGTCGTCCAGTGCGCGGTGGTAAGCCTCGGGTACGTCGATGGTCATCATGCCCCTCCCGATGCCCTCCCGGGTCTCCTCCCGGCTCTCATCTTGACCGTAACCCCTGAACAGCCAGTAGTCATCGCGTCAACGGACATGACCGGCATGCCCGAGGTGCCCAAGGAATTCCGTAGGGTGCACACCTGACCGGGGGACTTCATTCCACGGTCAGATCGACGTCAGCAGTAAGTCACGATATTTTGCGAAACTTCATCTCATGCGCACCATGACTTTCACCAGGGCGACCGCCGCGGCGGTCACCGGTCTGCTCCTCCTGCCCCTCTCCGTGGTTCCGGCCACCGCCGAATCCGGCCACCGGGGCATCACGCTGACCTTCCTCGGCCGTCACACCGCCGGAACCGCCGGGGCCTCGGAGATCACCGCGTACGACGCCTCCACCCGCAGGGTCTTCGTGGTGAACGCGCAGGCCGGTACCGTCGACGTGCTCGACATCCGCGACCCGCGCAAGCCGCGCAAGGTCGCCACCCTGGCCACCCCCGGAGCCAACAGCGTCGCGGTGCGCCGCGGCCTGGTCGCCGTGGCCCAGCAGGCCGCGGTCAAGACCGACCCGGGCACCGTCGCCTTCTTCGACGCCGCGAGCGGCAAGAAGCTCAGGCAGGTGACCGTGGGCGCGCTGCCCGACATGCTGACCTTCACTCCGGACGGGACCCGGGTGGTCGTGGCCAACGAGGGCGAGCCGTCCTCCTACTGCGAGGGTGAGGCGGCCGACCCCGAGGGTTCGGTGAGTGTCGTCGACCTGCGCCGCTGGACGGTGCGGACCGCGGGGTTCGCGAAGTTCGACGCCGAGCGGCTGCGGGCCAGGGGAGTGCGGATCACCGGCCCCGGCGCCACCGCGGCCCAGGATCTGGAGCCGGAGTACGTCACCGTCGACGGCGACACCGCTTATGTGACCCTTCAGGAGAACAACGCGCTCGCGATCGTCGACCTGAACCGGGTCGTGGTTCGCGACGTCGTCCCGCTGGGACTGAAGGACTGGTCGAAGAGCGGGTTCGACGCGTCGGACAGGGACGGGAAGATCGACATCAGGCCCCGGCCGGTGAAGGGCATGTACCAGCCCGACGCGATCGCGCACTTCCGCGACCGCGGGCGGAGCTACCTGGTCACCGCCAACGAGGGCGACGGGCGCGAGTGGGGCTGCCACGCCGACGAGGTCAGGGTCAAGTCGCTGAACCTCGCGCTGCCCGACGCGGAGAACCTCAAGAAGGACGCCGAGCTCGGCCGGCTGAACGTGGCCGTCGACTCGCCCAGGGACGCGAACGGCGCCTACACCGAACTGCACGCGTTCGGCGCCCGCTCGATCTCGGTCAGGTCCACCTCGGGAGCGCTCGTCTGGGACTCCGGCGACCAGTTGGAGCGGCTCGTCGCCAGGGAACTGCCCGGCGCCTTCAACGCCGACAACGAGGAGAACGACTCCTTCGACAGCCGCAGCGACAACAAGGGCCCCGAGCCCGAGGGGATCACGGTCGGTGAGGTGCGTGGCCGGACCTACGCCTTCGCCGGGCTGGAGCGGGTCGGTGGGATCGTCGCCTACGACCTGGGCGACCCGCGCGCCCCGCGTCTGGCCGGCTACGTCAACACCCGTGACTTCACCGGCTCGGTCGAGGACGGCACCGCCGGGGACGTCGGTCCCGAGGGCGTGCTGTTCATCCCCGCCTCCGACAGTCCCACCCGCCACCCACTTCTGGTGGTCGGCAACGAGGTCAGCGGCACCACCGCCCTCTACGAGATCCGCTGAGGGCTCGCCGGGCCCCGTTCCGGCACCGCGAGGCCCCGTCCGTCGCAGGATCGTTCGATCGTGTCGCCGTCACCGGCGTCCGTGGTCAAGACGGCTATGGCAGCCTCTGCTCGATCCAGACGATCTTGCCCTTCGGGGTGAGGCGTGATCCCCAGCGGTGGGCGAGCCAGTTGATGAGGTGCAGGCCGCGGCCGGTGTCGCTGGTGGTGGACGCCTCCCGCATGACCGGCTCGGACACCGATCCGTCGGACACCTCGCAGACCAGGGTGGGCCCGCGCAGCAGACGCAGCTCGACCTCGCCCCGGCCGTGCTCGACCGCGTTGGCGACCAGCTCGCTCACCATGAGCTCGGTGTTGTCACTGAGCGAGGACAGTCCCCACTCGTCGAGCGTGGCCCGGACGAAACGGCGGGCCTGGGAGGCGGAGCGGGGGTCGGAGGGCAGTGACCTCTCCGCGAAGTCCTTCTCCGTCAGCTCCGACACCCTGGCGAGCAGGAGGGCGATGTCGTCCCGCTCGTGTCCGGGCCGCTGTGCCCTGATCGTGAGGTCGCAGACCTCCTCCAGGTCGTGGTCGGGGCCGGAGAGCAGACCGCGCAACGCGTTGATGCCCTCCTCGATGTCCCGGTTGCGGCTCTCCACCAGGCCGTCGGTGTAGAAGGCGAGCACGGTCCCGCCGGGAAGCGTGAACTCCCGCATCTCGGCGGGCTCGTTGCCGATGCCCAGGGGGAGCCCCGGCGGCAGCTCCAGCAGTTCGGTCTCGCCGTCGGGCTGTACCAGGATCGGCGGCACGTGTCCCGCACAGGCGATCGCGCACCGCCGCGTGACGGGATCGTAGGTGGCGTACACACACGTGGCGATCTGGCTGGCGTCCAGGTCCTGGCTCATCAGGTTGAGCCGGAACAGCACGTCGGCCGGGCTCAGGTCCAGGCTGGCCAGCGTGCGCGCGGCCGTACGGAGCTGGCCCATGGTGGCGGCCGCCCTGATGCCGTGCCCCATCACGTCGCCGACGACGAGGGCGACCCGGCAGCCGGGCAGCGGGATCACGTCGTACCAGTCGCCGCCCACCCCGACCAGGTCGCTGGCCGGCAGGTAACGGGAGGCGATCGTCAGGCCCAGAGGCTGGGAGAGGTCGACGGGCAGCAGGCTGCTCTGCAGGGTCAGCGCGGTGCGGCGCTCGCGGTTGTAGAGGCGCGCGTTGTCGAGGCAGACCCCGGTCCTGGCCGCAAGTTCCTCGGCCAGGTTGACGTCCTGCTCGTCGAAGGGCTGGCTGGTGGGTCTGCGGGTGAAGATGACGAAGCCCAGCACCCGGCCACGCGCCTTCAGCGGCACCACCAGGAACGAACTGTCCTCCAGCACCTTCGACACCGAGTCACGCTTCCAGAACCGCCCGATCTCCTCGGCGGTCCTGCGCCCCAGGCGCGGATAGAGGATCGGGTTGCCGGTCGCCATGCACCGGGCGTAGGGGGTCCAGGCCTCGTAGACGGCGACCTCGTCCACGGGAAACGCCCTGGCGTACTCGCCGGGAGAGGGATCGGCCACGCCGACCGCGATCCGCCGCACCAGCGCCGAGCCGTCGGTGGTCTCCTGGGGAAACTCTCCCTCGGTCACCAGCCGGTCCTGTACGAGGATGCCCGCCGCGTCCGCGAAGCGCGGCACGGCGACGTCCATCAACTCCCTGCCGGTCTCGAACACGTCCAGTGTGCTGCCGATGCGTTTGCTGGCGGCGTTGAGCAGGGACAGCTGCTCGTGCATGGACGCGGGACTGCCCATCCTGAACCCTGGCGTGGCTGGATTTTTTGTGACAAAACGGGACTTCACTCGCTCCACCGGGGTGCGGGAACCGGCGTCCACCAGGTTTCCAGTTCGAGGTCTTCTGCGATGGCGTTGGCGCCGTTGTATCCGGGGGCCGCGGAGACCGAGCCGCCCGGGTGACTGCTGGCGCCGCAGAGGTAGAGGCCGTCGACGGGGGTGCGATACTGGCCCATCTCGGGGACCGGGCGGTTGCCGCCCAGCTGGGACGGCTCGTAGGCCCCCACGTGATGACTGCCGCGCACCATGTTGACGCAGTGCCGCTCGATATCGAGTGGTGAGAAGACCCGTTTACCCAGGACGGCGCCCCCCGTGAGGTTGGGGGCGTATTCGGCCCACTCGGCGAGCAGCCGCTCCCCGACCTCCTCGCGCCGCAGGTCCCAGTTGGCCGGGTCACCGCCGAGGTCGTACGGGGCCCACGGCCACCAGAACGCCACGTGCTTGCCGGCGGGGGCGTACGAGGGATCGAACAGCGAGGGGCACGCGCCGTTGCCGGCCAGCCGCTCGGGCAGCTCCCCCCGGTGGATCTGGTCGAAGGTGCGGCCGAGCTGCTCGCTGTCGTCGGCGCCGAGCACCACGAGGAAGGCCCGGTCCACGTCGGGCTCGAACTCGGCGGCCCGGTAGCGTGGCGCCTCGCCGAGCGCGAGGTGCAGGGTGACGAGGCTGTGCGCGGCCCACCTGTAGTCCTCGACCTTGGCGGTGATCTCCGCGCCGAAGTTCTCCGGACCGGCGAGCCGTACGGTCTGGGGGGCGTCCACCGCGCTGGCCACGAACCTGCGGGCGGTGAGCACGTCGCCGGTGGCGAGCCGCACCCCGGTGGCCCGCCCGTCGTCGACCAGGATCCGCTCGACGTGGGCGCCGGTCACCACGGTGCCGCCGTGCTCCTCGATGACGGCGCGCAGCGCGCTCGCGACGTTGGCCGCGCCTCCCACCGGCACCCCGAGCCTGGCGATGCGCGACAGCAGCCGGGGGAAGAAGCCGCCGGTGCCGGGAACGTTCTCGATGGAGATCGCGTGCAGGAAGGACTTGAACAGCACCCTGACCTGGTCGCTCTCGAAGTTCCTGTCGACGGCCTCGTACAGCGAGAGCGGCATGTAGCTCATCATGTCGCGTCCCAGGTCGCCCTTGATCCGCTCGGCGAGCACCGGCGGCGGCAGTGGCCTGGAGTACAGGAAGCCGTTCATCAGCCCTCTGGCCGCCTCGGCGTAGCGCTCGTACAACTCCAGCCAGCGCGCGGCGTCGGCCGTGGAGAAGCGGGCGAAGGACTCGGCGGTGCGCTTGGGGTCGGTGTAGACCGTGATCGCCCGGCCGTCCCTGAAGACCGTGGCGTGCTGGGTCTCGGGGTAGATGTAGCGCAGGCCGTAGCGCTGAAGCTCCAGGTCCGCGGGGACCGGGCCCTCCTCCAGGAAGTGGTAGCTGCTGTGAGTGTTGTGCCGGAACCCCGGGAGGGTGAGCTCTTGGGTGCTGCAACCGCCACCCGCGACGTCGTTGCGCTCGACGACCGCGACCGACAACCCCGCCTTCGCGAGGTAGGCGGCGCACGTGAGGCCGTTGTGACCTCCGCCCACGATGACGCCGTCGAACTCCGACACTTTCCCTCCAGGGGCAGTCTGACTTCTGGTTATGGAGGATTGTAAAGAATGATCTACATGCGAACCTCGTGTTTAACAGAGATTCATAGATATTTCCATACGAACTAGGACTTGTCGGTGTTGAGGTGGCGGAGCAGGCGTGCCAGTTGCTCCCCGTAGCGCTCCCCGAACTCCTCCGAAGCCGGATCGTCCCCGCAGATCGCGCGGACCAGCTGCGGGAATATCGCTCCGGCGTCGGCCGCGGCGAAGAGCATCAGGAGCAGGTACGCGGGGTCCAGGTCGGCGGGGAACTCCCCCTCCGCCTGCCGCCTGCGCAGGTCCTCGACGTTGTCCCGCATGTCCCTGAGCAGCGCGGAGTCCTCCTCGCCGTCGTCCTGCAGTCCACCCCAGATGAGGATCCTGGCGAGGTCGCGGTCACGCACGGTCGCGGTGACGTAGCCGCGTACCAGTTCGGGCAGCGTCGCCGGCGGCGACGTCCCGGCGAAGGTGCTCTCCTTGCCCTGCCAATCCGCCGTGAGCGCCTTGAGTAACCCTTCCTTCCCGCCGAAATAGTAAGAGATGAGCTGTTTGTTCACTCCGGCTCTGGCGGCTATCTCACTCACCCTCGTTCCGGCGAATCCCTTGGCGGAGAACTCGGCCTTGGCCGCCTCGACGATGCGTCTCTTGGTGCGCTCGGGATCGCGCCTGCGCTCCACGGCTCCAAGGGGGCGCTCCCGCTCCCGCGGGATCTGGAGGAAGGTACAGATCGACGAGGCGGGTCTTCCGGCGTTCCACTTCCATGATCTCCGGCACGTCGGTAACACCTTGGCATCGGACAGCGGGGGGAGCCCCGAAGAGCTGATGACCGGAATGGGACACTCCTCCACTCGGGCGGCGCTCGTCTACCAGCACGCGAGCAAGGACCTGACCAGGCCATCGCTCGGGCGCTGGGGAAGAAATTCAAGAAAACCCGCGAAAACGGGTCCAGAAAACCATCGGGCACGCAGCGGGCACGGAAGTTCCTGAAGTTTTGGCGAAACGTGAAAGGCCAGGTCGCCGCGTATGGGCTGACCTGGCCTTTCATCATCTGAGCGGACGACGGGAATCGAACCCGCGTAGCCAGTTTGGAAGACTGGGGCTCTACCATTGAGCTACGTCCGCGCGAGCCGGCGTCAGTCTGGTCTAGACTTCATCCGTTCGTCAGGGCGTAAGCGTACCGGAGTTCCGGAGCGTGCGCGCACTCGACCTACGGGGTGTGGCGCAGTTTGGTAGCGCACCTGCTTTGGGAGCAGGGGGCCGCAGGTTCAAATCCTGTCACCCCGACACGTGCCGGGCATCGGTTTCGACCGGTGCCCGGTTCTTCGTTCAGGAGGGCGAGTGGCTCTTCGCGGCGCGCGTGGGACGGGCGGGTCACGCGCGTGGGACGGGAGGGGCAAGGGTGCCCGCGGAGAAACGCGGAAATGATCCCGCTGTGGGGAGAACGTCAGGAGTGAGGGCTGAAGAAGGCCCAGACGGCCTTGCCGCCGCAGTTGAGGTGATCCCAGCCCCAGCCCTGGCTGTAGGTCTCCACGATGTAGAGGCCCCGGCCGTTCTCCGAGACGAAGTCGGGCTCCTTGGGCGTCGGCACCTCGTTGCTCGGGTCCGTCACGGCGAGGAGCACGTGGGGAGAGAGGTGCACCAGGACGAGCGTGATCGGGTTGATCTCGGTCCGGCCGGGCGGGCACAGCGCGTAACGGACCGCGTTGGTGACGAGTTCCGAAACCACTAGCGCTGCGTCATCGCTGAGTTCCGCCAGCCCCCAGTCGTGGAATGTGGAACGTGTCACGTCCCTGGCGGTCTTCACCGAGTCGGCCTGATTGGGCAGGGGACACGCGGTGGCGCCGGAGTGGTTGGCCTCCAGTAGCTCGTCAAAGCCCACCTGGCGGGTCGCCTGCAGGTAGTCGGCAGCCGATTTTGGCTCCTCCACCATCCTGCCGGTACCTCCCGCTGTCATCGTGAGTCTCCGTACTACTTGAGAGTTTTCAGAGCTTGTGCACCATAAGCCCAATATGCACTAGGCCATCATGGGTCACCGACACGTCCGCTGCAAGACCCAAATGCACGTGCAGTTGCAATGTGCAGCCGCATGGGCGGTTAGGACGTCGACTTGGCGAATTGGGCAGGGAGTTGAGACCTTGTCATAGCGGCCGGAAGTAGTGACACTGTGTGCGCTGGCCCAAGTACAGAGGGAGGCGAAGTGACGCAGGTTCAACCGGGATCGGGTCCCACAGCTCTGCGCATCCTTTTAGGCTCCCAACTGCGTCGCCTGCGTGAGGCCAAGGGGCTGTCGCGCGAGGAGGCGGGCCATCTGATCCGCGGATCCGAGTCCAAGATCAGCAGGATGGAACTCGGCAGGGTCGGCCTGAGGGAACGCGACGTGGCGGACCTGCTCACCTTCTACGGGGTGGAGGACGAGCAAGCCCGGTCGGCGGTGATGGATCTGCTGCTCAGAGCCAACGAGCCCGGCTGGTGGCACCGGTTCAACGACCTGCTGCCCTCATGGTTCCAGACGTACGTCGGCCTTGAGGAGGCGGCCTCCCGGATCCGTACCTACGAGGTGCAGTTCGTGCCGGGCCTGCTGCAGACGAAGGAGTACGCCAGGGCGGTCATCACCGCGGGGAGCGCCGGCATCGCGCCCGAGGAGATCGCCCGCCGCATCGATCTGCGCATGCAACGCCAGCAGGTGCTCGGCCGACCCGACGGCCCCTTCTTCTGGGCCGTGATCGACGAGGCCGCCCTGCGGCGTCCGATCGGCGGCGCGGACGTCATGCGGGCCCAGCTGGAGCATCTGCTCGACCTCATGCGGCAGCCGAACATCACGATCCAGGTCATGCCCTTCAGCTTCGGAGGTCACAGCGCGGAGGGCGGCGCCTTCAGCGTGCTCCGCTTCAACGACAGCGAACTCCCCGACGTCGTCTACGTCGAACAGCTGGCCAGCGCCCTTTACCTGGACAAGCGTGAGGACGTCGACCGCTACAGCGAGGTCATGGAGCGGTTGTGCGCGGTCAGCACCACGCCCGGCGAGACGAACGACATCCTGCGGCGGATCATCAAGGAGGACTGAGCGGCCATTGGTCGCTCCCTGGTGCCGCTCTGCCCTAGACTGGCCAGCGGCGCTGAACACCCGCCGCTGTGGAGCATGCCCTAATCTCGCGTGTCTCGACGGCTGTGCCAGGTGCCGCTCATGTGGGCGCGGCGCGCGAGCTTGCCGCGGTAGCCGTTAAGTCCTGACGCGCCCGCGATCACTCGAAGCTTGATCAAGGAGACGACCCCGTGAAGACCGCTGTGGAGGAGCTCAGCCCGACCCGGGTAAGGCTTACCGTCGAGGTGCCGTTCGAGGAGCTCGGCGAGAGCCTGCAGGCGGCGTACAAGAAGGTCGCGCAGCAGGTGCGCGTCCCCGGGTTCCGCCCCGGCAAGGTTCCGGCTCGCATCATCGAGCAGCGGTTCGGCCGCGCCGTGGTGCTGGAGGAGACCCTCAACGACGCGGTGCCCAAGCTGTACGGCCAGGCCGTCGACGAGAGCGACATCTTCCCGGTCAGCCAGCCGGAGATCGAGGTCACCAAGATCGAGGACGGCCAGCAGGTCGAGTTCACCGCCGAGGTGGATGTTCGTCCCGGCTTCGAGGTCCCCGACTACCAGGGCATCGAGGTGACCGTCCCGGTCTCCGAGGTCTCCGAGAAGGACATCGAGGAGCAGCTGAACGGCCTGCGTCAGCGTTTCGCCACGCTGACCGGCGTCGAGCGCCCCGCGGCCTCCGGTGACTTCGTCGTCATGGACCTGGCCGCCGCGATCGACGGCGTCAACATCGAGGAGCAGCAGGCCAACGACGTCTCCTACGAGGTCGGCGCCGGCTCGGTGCTGCAGGGGCTGGACGACGCACTGGTCGGCCTGTCCGCGGGTGAGACCAAGGAGTTCACGACCAACCTGGTCGGCGGCGAGAACGCCGGCGAGGAGGCAGTGGTCACCATCACCGTCAAGAGCGTCAAGGAGAAGGTCCTCCCCGAGCTCGACGACGAGTTCGCCCAGCTCGCCAGCGAGTTCGACACTCTCGACGAGCTGAAGGCGAGCATCAGCGAGACGGCCCGCCGCAACAAGCTGATCGACCAGGTCGTCCAGGCTCGCGAGAACGCCCTCGCCGCCCTGCTCGACAAGATCGACATTCCGCTGCCCGAGAGCGCGCTCAAGGCCGAGGTCGACAACCGCAAGCACAACCTTGAGCACCAGATCGCCGAGAGTGGCCTGAGCAGGGAGGCATATTTCCGCCTCTACCAGACCACCGAGGAGGAGCGCTTCGCGGAGTTCGACGAGAGCGCCGCCAAGGCGCTCAAGACGGGCTTCGTCCTCGACAAGATCGTCAAGAGCGAGGACCTCGGTGTCAGCGAGCAGGAGCTGACCAACTTCGTGGTGCGCCGCGCCATGCAGATGAACGTCGCGCCCAACACGCTGGCCCAGCACCTGGCCGACAACGACCAGCTCACGCTGGCCATGGTCGAGATCGTCCGCGACAAGGCCAAGAGCGTCGTCGGCGACGCCGCCAAGGTGACCGACGAGGCCGGCAACGAGGTCGACCTCAAGGCCATCTACACCGAGATCAACGGTGAGGAGGTCTCCGAGGAGGCCGACGACACCGAGGTCGAGACCGCCGCCAAGTAGTTTTCGGCCGAGCGGGAGACCGGATTCGTCCGCTGCCCCCCGCCGCCCGACGCCCCCGCCGCGCTCCGCGTGGCGGGGGCGTCTTCGTCCCCGGGTGAGGGTGCGCGGGCCGCAGGGCGACGCCTGGAGGTCTCCGGAATCTCCCCGGCCTTCTGCTCTGCCCCAGAGCTTCGAGGGCTCCTGGGCCCTCTGAGAGCCGTTGAGGGATCTCGTGGCCCCAACCTGTCGCACACCTTCCTGCGCATGCCCACCTTCAGCCTCTCCGGCGAGCGGCGACACGCCGTGGAGGCTCCGGCCTCTCAGCCCTCGCAGGGATGCACGACAGGGGAGCCGCGGACGTGGTGGGGAGGCGGCGGGCAGCATGCGCCGTCAGCGAACAGTGCGTTGAGGAGGCATGTCCGGTAGGTGGCGCGCGTTAAGGTCACAAGCAAAGCCAATCGATTACGACGCATCGGAAGGTGACGCTGTGACCAGCCCGCCGACCTTCTACCAGCCGACCGGCTCCGGGCCCGAGTCGATGAGCCAGCCGACCGGCTCGTTCAGGCTCGAAGACCAGCTCTACCAGCGGCTGCTGCGTGAGCGCATCATCGTGCTGGGCACCCAGGTCAACGACGAGATCGCCAACCGGATCTGCGCCGAGCTGCTCCTGCTCGCCGCGGACGACTCAGAGCGCGATATCTGGCTCTACATCAACTCGCCAGGCGGTTCCGTGACCGCTGGTATGGCGATTTACGACATGATGGAATATGTGCCTAACGATGTGTGCACGGTCGCGATGGGTCTGGCCGCCTCCATGGGCCAGTTCCTTCTGTGCGCCGGCGAGCGGGGCAAGCGATACGCCCTGCCGCACGCCCGCATCATGATGCACCAGCCTTCCGGCGGCATCGGCGGCACCGCCGCCGACATCGCCATCCAGGCGGAGCAGATGCTCTACGTCAAGAAGACCCTCGCCGAGCGCATCGCGTTCCACACCGGCCAGAATCTCGAGCAGATCGAGGCCGACTCCGACCGCGACCGCTGGTTCACGGCCGAGGAGGCCAAGGACTACGGCTTCATCGACCAGGTCGTGCGCAGCGCTCGGCAGGTGCCCTCCACGGGCGCCGTCTCCTGAAGGGGCACAAGGTGAGTGAGTTGATCCGGCCGGGAGACATCAACGGCCGCTACGTTCTTCCGTCCTTCACCGAGCGCACGTCCTACGGCATGCGGGAGATGAACCCGTACGCCAAGCTCTTCGAGGACCGCATCATCTTCCTCGGCGTGCAGGTGGACGACGCGTCAGCCAACGACGTCATGGCGCAGTTGCTGACCCTGGAGTCGCTCGACCCCGACCGCGACATCAGCATCTACATCAACTCGCCGGGCGGTTCGTTCACCGCCATGACGGCGATCTACGACACGATGCAGTTCGTCCGGCCGGAGATCCAGACGGTCTGCCTGGGCCAGGCGGCCTCGGCGGCGGCGGTCCTGCTGGCCGGCGGCACGCCGGGCAAGCGCTTCGCCCTGCCGAACGCCCGCATGCTGATCCACCAGCCGTCCACCGAGGGCGGCGGCCAGGGAAGCGACATCGAGATCCAGGCGCGCGAGATCCTCAGGATGCGCTCGCAGATGGAGATGATCATCGCTCAGCACTCGGGCAGGGCACCGGAGGCGGTCCGCAAGGACATCGAGCGGGACAAGATCCTCGACGCCGTCGAGGCGAAGGAGTACGGGCTGATCGACGACATCATCCCGTCCCGCAAGAAACTCGCGAAGGCCGTAGCCTCCTAACGAGGCATATCGCACCGGAACCGTGCCGAATCAGGCACGTTCCGGTGCGACTCGCCGCTAGGGGGCTCACTGAGGGCTCAGAAGACGGTAACGTCGAAACCTAAGCGGGATGACTTTTCGATCGGGTATCGGGCCGGTCGGAAGAAACGGACCGCGGTAGCCAGGGCGGTCCCACGCAAAGGAGTATCTGGGGTGGCACGCATCGGCGACGGGGGAGACCTGCTGAAGTGCTCTTTCTGTGGAAAGAGTCAGAAGCAAGTCAAGAAGCTCATCGCCGGACCCGGCGTATACATCTGCGACGAGTGCATCGACCTCTGCAACGAGATCATCGAGGAGGAGCTCAGCGAGTCCTCTGAGCTCAAGTGGGACAGCCTTCCCAAGCCGAGGGAGATCTACGAATTCCTCGACGCCTACGTCATCGGTCAGGACCAGGCGAAGAAGGCTCTCTCCGTGGCGGTCTACAACCACTACAAGCGGGTGCAGTCCGGCGAGCGCGGGCGTGACGACGGCATTGAGCTGTCCAAGTCCAACATCCTGCTCCTGGGCCCCACCGGTTCCGGCAAGACACTGCTCGCCCAGACGTTGGCGAAGATGCTGAACGTTCCGTTCGCCATCGCCGACGCCACCGCCCTGACGGAGGCGGGCTACGTGGGCGAGGACGTCGAGAACATACTGCTCAAGCTGATCCAGGCCGCCGACTACGACGTCAAGAAGGCCGAGACCGGCATCATCTACATCGACGAGGTCGACAAGATCGCTCGTAAGAGCGAAAATCCGTCGATCACCAGGGACGTCTCCGGCGAGGGCGTGCAGCAGGCCCTGCTGAAGATCCTGGAGGGCACGACCGCGAGCGTGCCGCCACAGGGCGGACGTAAGCATCCGCACCAGGAGTTCATCCAGATCGACACCACCAACGTGCTGTTCATCTGTGGTGGGGCCTTCGCCGGTCTCGAAAAGATCATCGAGTCCCGGGTCGGCCGCAAGGGGATCGGTTTCAACGCGATCATCCGCTCCAAGGAGGACATCGACAGCGCCGACATCTTCGAGAACGTCATGCCCGAGGACCTGCTGAAGTTCGGCATGATCCCCGAGTTCGTCGGCCGGCTTCCGGTGATCACGAGTGTCCACAACCTCGACCGTGAGGCGCTCATCCAGATCCTCACCGAGCCGCGTAACGCCCTCGTCAAGCAGTACCGCCGGCTGTTCGAGCTGGACAACGTCGAGCTCGAATTCACCGACGACGCGCTGGAGGCCATCGCCGATCAGGCGATCCTCCGAGGCACCGGCGCCCGCGGCCTGCGGGCGATCCTGGAGGAGGTTCTCCTCTCGGTGATGTACGAGGTGCCCTCGCGGCAGGACGTGGCGCGAGTGGTGATCACCCGCGAGTCGGTTCTGGAGCACGTCAATCCCACGCTCGTCCCGCGCGACCAGCTCAACAAGCAGCAGCGGCCGCCGCGGGAGAAGTCGGCGTAGAAGTCCGCGCGAGCCGCTCCAGGCTCGCACGAGTGGTGCCCCCGTGGATTCTCCCGCGGGGGCACCGCCTGTTTCCGGCTGACCGACTCCCGCGACGTATCCGGTTGAGGCCGCCGATGTCCCTCTCCGCCCCTGCTTCGTATCCGCGGGTATCCGCCGATCCTGGTCACCTGTTCGCCGGGGCCCGCGGGTGCCTGCTTCGTATCCGCCGGTGTCCGCTCGGTGTTCGTCGGCCTGCAACAGGGAGGGGAGCATCTCGTTCGCCGGAAGAAGTCACAGGAGAAGCGATCCATAGGACGGTCCGTGGGACGGGGGACACGCGGACATCCCTAGACTTGGGCATCGTGACGACGCCAGAGCTGCCCACCCAGTACGCACCCGCCGACGTGGAGACCCGGAGCTACGAGCGCTGGGTATCGGAGGGACACTTCACCGCCGACCCGAGCAGCGAGCGCGAGCCGTACAGCATCGTCCTGCCTCCGCCGAACGTGACCGGTGTCCTGCACATCGGCCACGCCCTCGACCACTCCATCCAGGACGCGCTGACCCGCCGCGCTCGCATGCGCGGCCAGGAGACGCTCTGGCTGCCCGGCATGGACCACGCGGGCATCGCGACCCAGAACGTCGTCGAGCGCGAGATCGCAAAGAACGGTCTGTCCCGGCACGACCTCGGCCGTGAGGCGTTCGTCGAGCGCGTCTGGCAGTGGAAGGAGGAGTCCGGTGGCCGGATCCTCGGCCAGATGAAGAAGCTCGGCGACGGTGTCGACTGGTCGCGCGAGCGCTTCACCATGGACCCAGGTCTCTCCCGCGCAGTGCAGACGATCTTCAAGAAGCTTTTCGACGACGGGCTCATCTACCGTGCCGAGCGCATCATCAACTGGTGCCCGCGCTGCCTGACCGCGCTGTCGGACATCGAGGTCGAGCACAGCGAGGACGAGGGCGAGCTCGTCTCGATCCGCTACGGCGACGGCGACGACTCCATCGTGGTCGCCACCACCCGGGCCGAGACGATGCTCGGCGACACCGCTGTGGCGGTGCACCCCTCCGACGAGCGCTACGCGCACCTGATCGGCCGCGAGGTGGAGCTGCCGCTCACCGGTCGTCGCATCCCGATCGTCGCCGACGAGCACGTCGACCCGGCCTTCGGTACGGGAGCGGTCAAGGTCACCCCGGCGCACGACCCGAATGACTTCGAGATCGGGCGACGCCACTCGCTGCCGTCCTTGGCGGTCATGGACGAGCGCGGGGTGGTCACCGCACACGGCCCGTTCCAGGGGCTCGATCGCTTCGAGGCCAGGCCCGCGGTGGTGGCTGCGCTCCGCGCGGATGGAAGGATCGTCGCGGAGAAGCGCCCCTACCTCCACTCGGTCGGGCACTGCTCGCGCTGCAAGACCGTGATCGAGCCCCGGCTCTCGCTCCAGTGGTTCGTCAACGTCTCGCCCCTGGCCAAGGCGGCCGGCGACGCGGTCCGTGACGGCCGGACGAAGATCCACCCGCCGGAGTTGGCCAAGCGCTACTTCGACTGGGTCGACGACATGCACGACTGGTGCATCTCCCGGCAGTTGTGGTGGGGGCACCGTATCCCGGTCTGGTACGGCCCGGACGGCGAGGTCGTCTGTGTCGGCCCTGACGAGCAGGCGCCCGAGGGTTATGTCCAGGACCCCGATGTCCTCGACACCTGGTTCTCCTCGGGGCTCTGGCCGTTCTCCACTCTCGGCTGGCCGGACAAGACGCCGGAACTGGCGAAGTTCTACCCGACCTCCGTCCTGGTGACCGGCTACGACATCCTGTTCTTCTGGGTGGCCCGGATGATGATGTTCGGCATCTACGCCATGGACGGCGAGCCGCCGTTCCGGACCGTGGCACTGCATGGCATGGTCCGTGACCAGTACGGAAAGAAGATGTCGAAGTCGTTCGGCAACGTCGTCGACCCGCTCGACTGGGTCGAGCGCTTCGGTGCCGATGCCACCCGCTTCACGCTGCTGCGCGGTGCCAACCCCGGCTCCGACGTGGCGATCAGCGAGGAATGGGCCGGGGGTTCGCGCAACTTCTGCAACAAGATCTGGAACGCCACCCGCTTCGCGTTGATGAACGGCGCCGTGACGGGTGAGCTCCCGATCGAGAAGCTGACGGCCGCCGACCGCTGGATCCTTTCCAGGCTCCAGGAGGTCGTCGCGTCGGTGGACACCGCGTTCGAAAACTTCGAGTTCGCCAAGATCTCAGACCTGCTGTACCACTTCGCCTGGGACGAGGTCTGTGACTGGTACGTGGAGCTCGCCAAGATCCAGATCGCTTCCGGCCAGGAGCACACCCGGCTCGTGCTGGGTCATGTCTTCGACGCGCTGCTCCGGTTGCTCCACCCTCTGGTGCCGTTCGTCACCGAGGAACTGTGGCGTGCGGTCACCGGGCGTGAGTCGATCGTCGTCGCACCCTGGCCGACGGTTCAGGACTCGTTGCGCGACCCCTCGGCGGAGGAAGAGATCCTCGCCGTGCAGGGATTGATCACCGAGGTGCGCAGATTCCGTTCCGACCAGGGGCTCAAGCCTGGCCAGAGGGTCGCTGCGAGGCTCTCTCTCGCGGGTACGGCACTCGTGCCTCACGAAGGGGCGATCAGGTCTCTGCTCCGGCTCGACCAGCCGTCCGAGTCGTTCGCCGCGACCGCCAGTCTCGATGTGGCCGGAATCGCCGTGGAGATCGACACGGCGGGGACGATCGACGTGGCCGCCGAGCGTAAGCGGCTGGAGAAGGACCTCGCGGCAGCGCGCAAGGAGGCGGCCCAGGTCGCCGCCAAGCTCGGCAACGAGCAGTTCATGGCCAAGGCACCCGACGACGTGGTGACCAAGGTGCGCTCCCGTGCCGCGCAGGCGGATCAGGACATCGAACGACTGCTCGCCCAGCTGGCGGCGCTTCCGGCCGGCTGACCGGCTGAGGGGAGTTCGTGGCAGGGACTCGGGTCGACCTGGTGATCGGGAACTCGACCTGATGAGTGTCCAGGACAGGCAGCTGTCTTGACGAGAGCCCGGGGTCTCTTGACCCCGGGTTCTCGTGTTTGGGAGTTGGTGTCCCAGGGAAGACCTAGTTCTTACCGGAAAGTTGGTCATCGCAGCCCTAGGGGGCTGCTAGAGTTCTTCATGCAGGGCAGCGTCCTGCACTCCCTCTCTGAAAATCTCGACAAACCGGATGTGTCCGAGTGATTGGACAACGATCGGATGTTGGAGTAAGTTAGAGGGGTTGCCCTGGAAACGGGGTGGTCGCAATCCTAGCGGG